>NZ_JBQFQV010000004.1:0-275975 GCF_056537065.1 Ruegeria sp. CH2 | reverse complement strand
ACTCAGCATTGGGCTGGAAAAGCCCTGTCGCATTCGAAAGGAAAGTGGCTTAAACGAGCACTTGGGGCGGCACAAAAACGGGACAGGTCCACTCTGGAAGCATTAGGGACGAAAAAAATACGCTGCTGGTCCCCAACGGTATTTTGCGTCACCCTGGTACAAGGTCTTCAAGTTCCGGCATCAGAACAACGCTTTCCTGTTCGTTCGGGTCCGTGCGTGCGATAACTGCAACTGCGGGTTCATTCCCATCGTTGAACGGAAGGTGCGGAGTGTTTGATGGTATATAGATCAGGTCTCCTGCTTGCGTTTCCATAACGTGTTCTAGCCTGTCGCCCCAATACATCTTAGCAGACCCGGAAATCACATAAATCGCGGTTTCATGTGTCTCATGTTTATGCGCCCTGGCGCGCCCTCCGGGCGGGACCGTGAGCAGATGCATGCAGAAAGCTTGGCTACCTACCGTCTGTCTGGCGATGCCTTCGAAGTAATCGAACCCCTGTTTCCCGGAATAGGTTTCGCCGGGGCGCAGTTTCACTCAATCCGCCATCTAGGTTTTCCTTCCTAAGATTTGAGCTAGAGAATGATAGGCCAGCTTCGCCTGGAAACGTAGGGAAATCAGAAGCGGGTTTTGGGCGGAGATTCTAACGAGCCTTTTGAACGAACCGCATACCGGGTGATACGGCCTGAGATACATAAGGACGAAGAAAACCACGTTTGCGGACGTTACACATACCAAACTGTGCACGTAGCCATGACAGGTCCGTACCTCGACCCTCCTCCAAAATCTTCCCTGTTGGGCGGTCACATGGCGTATTGCCATTGAAGACCTTTGGAAAGATTTCATTACCTCGGGTCAGAGAAAGGGTCCGGAGGGGTATTCAATCGCAGATGCCGCATGAATGCCCGTGCGATCCTTGGAACCGGTTTTTGATCAGAGACCACAAAATGGCCCCGGTACCGCATTGGAGATTCAAATCGGACAAATGCCAGGTCGGGAGATCGGTAATGGTAGACGGGAAAGGGATTGATAACAGACAGCCCCAATCCTTCGCGCGCCATGTCGGCTGCGGCAAATGAGGTTGAAACTTCGGCAACGATCCTCGGTTTAGCGCGCACTTGATGAAGCAACCGGTCCAGCTGCCCGCGCCGCCCATGTCGATACGTCAGTGCGATCAACTCTTGCTCATGCAAGTCTGAAGGCGTCAGAACGGTGCGTTCAGACAGGGGATGTTCGGGTCGCATGACGCAAACGGCTGGTGACTCGCGAAATGGTATAAGTTTGATGCCAGCGCGGCTTTGTTCAATCCCGGTCACGGCAAGATCAAATCGGTTCTCAAGCACGCCAAGCGTGACCATATCCGACGTTGTCACCTCAAGGTTCACGAAAAAACCGGGATTCCCGCGAATGAAACTGGCGATGAGGGAAACGATGTATCGATGAGCATAGCTGGGCGGTGCAACGAGGCGCAGTGTTTCCTGCACAGTTTCGCCCGGACCATCGATCCTGTCCAATGCCTCGAACAAAGGATCCAATCGCATATTCAGCCTCACGGCTTCTTGCGTCGGTCGCAATCTGCCTGCATCCCGTTCGAACAGTGTTCTGCCCAATCGATCCTCCAGGCTGCTGACGGAGCGACTGACCGCGGATTGAGATAAGCCGAGCTGCCGTGCGGCAGCGGCTGTTGTTCCAGACTGCATGAGCGCACGGAGCGCCTGGTATTCCGGCAGAGAATGCCAGTTGCGAGGTTTCTTCATTGCTGGGCGCCCGCATGATTCCGACTAGCTCTATGAGTAAAACTCATCAAGTTTTTTTACAATCATGACGATTACGTCTGTTAGCGTGTGTCGAGATGACACTAATCTGGGTAAAGCGAGTTTGAGGACCCTCCCTCTTATCATTGATGGGCACAACGACGTATTGTCAAAACTGGCCTCGTCAGGTGGTCTGCCCGAAGCGGGCCGCTTCCTGACCGGGCTCGAAGGCGCGATCGACTCTGTAAAATCCACGGCCGGTGGATTTGGCGGAGGCTTCTTTGCCGTCTGGGTGCCTTCGCCTATCGATGCCGATGCAAAAATGGAAGAAATGGTCCGGCCCAGCTATGACCTGCCGCTTCCCAATCATATTGATGCCGAAGATGCTCTGCCCTCAGCGCTGGGGCAGATTGCCATCCTGCTGGAACTGGAACGTTTGGGGGCGTTGAAAGTGGTTCGATCGGTTTCGGATATCCGGGACTGCTTGGCGCAAGGCCAGATGGCGGCCATTTTTCACATCGAGGGCGCCGAGGCGATTGATGCAGATCTGCATTCGCTTGATGTATTTCATGCGGCGGGGTTGCGATCGCTTGGGCCCGTGTGGAGCCGACCCAACATTTTTGGCCATGGTGTGCCGTTTAGATATCCATCGGGGCCAGATACTGGCCCTGGGTTGACGGATCATGGACTGCGGCTTGTGCAGCGATGCAATGCGCTGGGTATCATGTTGGATTTGTCCCACCTCAATGAAAAAGGTTTCTGGGATGTAGCGCGGTATTCGGATGCGCCTTTGGTCGCAACGCATTCGAATGCCCACGCCATCTGTCCGCACGCGCGAAATCTGACCGATGATCAGCTTCGCACCATCGCGGAAAGCGACGGGATGGTCGGGTTGAACTTTGCCACTGCGTTTCTGCGTGAGGATGGTCGGATGCTGTCCGACGTGCCGTTGATGCAGGTTCTGAAGCACCTTGACCACCTGATCGGGATAATGGGTGAAGACCGGGTCGGGCTTGGGTCCGATTATGACGGGGCGGTCGTGCCGGACGACGTGAAGGACATCTCGATGCTGCCTCGATTGAGAGATGCCATGGTGACCCATGGATACGGCGAAGAGCTCATCAAGAAGCTCTGCCACGAAAACTGGTTGCGTGTTCTTGAGAAGACCTGGGGCTCGTAACCGTTAGTGAAGACTTGATGACAGAGAGGACAAAATGAACGCATTTAACAGATTGCTTACCGGTGCGGCGCTAGGATTGGCGCTGGCCGTGACCTCGACTTCGGCAATGGCCGAAACGCCGCCGAACATGCTGGTTATCGCGCATCGAATCGACGACATCACGACGTTGGACCCGGCCGAAAGCTTTGAGTTTGCGGGTTCGGATGTCAGCCGGAATGTCTATCAGAAGCTGGTCAACTTCGACCCGCTCAATCTGGACGCTGGTTATCAGCCCGACATCGCTGAAAGCTGGGATGTGTCTGAAGACGGCAAATCGATCACCTTCAATATCAGGGAAGGACTGACCTTTCACTCCGGAAATCCGGTGACGGCAGAAGATGTTGAATTTTCGCTGCGTCGCGCGATCATTCTGAACAAGACGCCGGCCTTTATCCTGACCCAGTTTGGGTTCACGCCGGAAAATGTCGAACAAACGATTGTCGCGGACGGCAACACTCTGACGATCACGACGGACAAACCCTATGCGACATCCTTCGTTCTGAACTGTCTGACCGCTACCATCGGCGGCATTGTCGATAAGAAGACGGTGATGGAACACGACAAGGATGGCGACTTGGGCAATGAATGGCTCAAGACCAATACTGCTGGATCTGGAGCTTATAGCCTGGTCAGCTGGAAACCCAATGAAAGCGTAACACTGAAGTCGAACCCCGATTTCTATTTGGGTGCTCCGGCCATGGAGCGTGTGGTTGTCCGTCACGTTCAGGAAAGCGCCAGCCAGCGCCTGTTGCTGGAACGTGGTGATATCGATGTCGCGCGCAACCTGAACCCAGAAGATGTTGCCGGTGCTTCATCTGTTGCCGGCGTAAAGATTGCAGACGAGCTTAAGGGCCGCCTGATGTATGTTTCGCTGAGCCAGAAACACCCTGAGCTGAGCAAGCCTCAGGTTCGGCAGGCGTTCAAATATCTGGTTGACTATGAAGGGATGCGCGACAGCTTCCTGAAAGGGCAATACACGATCCACCAGAATTTCCTGCCCCAAACCTATCTCGGTGCCTCTGACGAGACGCCGTTTAGCTTTGATGTGGAAAAGGCCAAGGCCCTGCTGGATGAAGCAGGTGTAAGCGGGCTTGAGATCGAAGTTGGTGTGCGTGAAGCGCAGGAACGGATCGAAATCGCCCAATCGCTACAGAATGCGCTGAGTCAGGTTGGCATCACGATGAACATCACCGTGGGGACCGCCAAACAAATTTTGGCGCGGTATCGTGCGCGGGAACTGGATGTTTACCTTGGCGCATGGGGGCCGGACTATCCCGACCCGCAGACGAACGCAGGTACCTTTGCCTATAACCCGGATAATTCGGACGAAGCCAATGCCACAGGATTGCTGGCTTGGCGGAATTCTTGGGATACCGGCGGGCTGACCGAGAAAACGGATGCGGCTGTTGTCGAAAACGACACCGCGAAACGCGCTGACATGTACAAGGAAATCCAGGCCGAGTTCCGCGAGACTTCGCCGTTTGTCATCATGTTCCAGCAGATTGAGCAATCGGCCCTGCGTGAAAACGTGACGAATTTCTCAACCGGTCAGGCGATTACATCGGCGTCGTATTGGCAGGTGACCAAGTAAATGGCACTGGCCGAAAGACCAACTGAGGGGCGCCGCTCGGCGCCTCTTATCCATTGGATCAAGAGTATCCTGAAAACTCTTGGCACCATCGCAATTACAATGCTGGGTCTGCTTTTCGTGACCTTCATCATCGGTCGCGTGATGCCGATCGACCCGGTACTGGCAATCGTCGGTGAACGCGCATCGCAATCGACTTATGATGCGGTCTATCAACAGCTTGGTCTTGATAAGCCGCTGTTGGTTCAATTTGGATATTACCTTTGGGATGTTCTGCACGGTGATTTTGGCGATTCACTTCTGAATGCCCGCCCGGTTTCTCAGGATATTGCCCGCGTCTTCCCTGCCACGCTGGAATTGGCGACTTTGGGCGTTCTGATTGGAATCTTTCTGGGTGTTCCGCTTGGTGTGATCGCCGCAGTCAAGCGCGGATCATGGATCGATCAGGTCGCCCGTGTGGTCGCGCTTGTCGGGTATTCAATGCCAATCTTCTGGCTGGGGCTCATGGGGCTTCTGGTCTTCTACGGGATACTCGGCTGGGTCGGTGGCCCGGGCCGCCTGGATATCTTCTACGAGGACATAGTGCCCTCACGCACTGGGCTGATTTTGGTAGACAGTGCCTTGGCCCAGGATTGGGATGTCTTCCGCAATGCGTTGTCCCATATCATCCTGCCCGCGGCATTGCTGGGGTACTACTCGCTTGCCTACATCAGCCGGATGACCCGATCCTTCATGCTGGAACAGTTGTCAGCCGAGTATGTCATCACCGCCCGCGTCAAAGGGCTGTCTGAAAGACAAGTTATCTGGCGCCACGCCTTCAAGAATATCCGGGTGCAGCTGATCACAGTGATCGCACTCAGCTATGCCAACTTGTTGGAAGGATCAGTTCTGACCGAGATCATCTTTAGCTGGCCGGGGATCGGCAGCTATATCACGACGGCTTTGTTGAGCGCCGATATGAATGCCGTTCTTGGAGGAACCGTTGTGGTCGGGCTGATCTTTATCTGCCTGAACATATTCTCGGACCTTCTTTACCGTTTCTTTGATCCGAGGTCGAAATGAGCGACATGACCTTGCGCCAGTGGCTGCTGACCGACGAGCCGACTTCGCGCCGCCATGCCAGATTGGCCAGCTTCTACAAAGGCTGGCTGACTTTGCGATCAAACTCGATGGCAATGGTCGGGTTGGCGATTCTTGTCGTCCTTGTTCTGACAGCGGTCTTTGCGCCTTTTCTCGCGCCGCACGATCCCTTTGTTCAGAGCCTGTCCAGCCGACTTCTCCCCATCGGGGCTGAAGGGCACCTGTTGGGAACCGACAGCTTGGGGCGGGATATTCTGTCACGCCTGATCTTTGGGGCGCGAATTACACTGTACATCGTAGCTCTTGTGGCGCTCATCGCACCGATTGCGGGGCTTCTGGTCGGGACTGTTGCGGGATATGTGGGGGGATGGACGGATGTGATCCTTATGCGCATCACGGATATTTTCCTCGCTTTTCCACGACTTGTTCTGGCGCTGGCGTTTGTCGCGGCGCTTGGGGCAGGGATTGAAAACGCTGTTCTGGCAATCTCACTCACGGCGTGGCCGCCCTATGCACGTATGGCGCGTGCAGAAACCCTGACCATCCGGTCGACCGACTATATCAACGCGATACGCCTTCAGGGTGCCGGGCCGCTCCGCATCATCACCCGGCATATCTGGCCGCTTTGCATCTCATCTTTGATTGTGCGGGTCACGCTGGATATGGCCGGGATCATTTTGGCTGCCGCCGGCCTTGGTTTTCTGGGGTTGGGGGCACAACCTCCAAGCCCGGAATGGGGTGCCATGATATCCGAGGGTCGAAGGTTCATCCTTGATCACTGGTGGGTGGCCACGGTGCCGGGGCTCGCAATTTTCACGGTTTCGCTGGCCTTCAACCTGTTGGGTGACGGGCTGCGGGACGCGCTTGATCCAAAGGACGGTGGGCAATGAACTTACTCGACATCGAAGATCTGTGGGTTCGTTTCCCAACCCGTCAGGGCGTGTTTGACGCCGTGCGGGGCGTGTCGTTTTCGCTGGGGCGCGAGCGTCTGGGGATCGTCGGCGAAAGCGGCTCGGGCAAGTCGATGACGGGACGGGCCATTCTGCGCCTGATCCGAAATCCGGGTATCGTGGAGGCCAAACACATCAATTTGGAAGGCCGAGACCTGATGAAGCTCAGCGAGCGCGAGATGCGTGAGGTGCGAGGGAAGCAGATCTCCATGGTGATGCAGGACCCCAAGTTTTCTCTGAACCCGGTGGTCACCGTTGGTGAGCAACTCATGGAAGCATACCTTCAGCACAATTCCGGCTCGAAGGCCCATGCTAAGAAGATGGCTATCGAGATGTTGGATAACGTCTCAATCCGTGATCCTGAGCGGGTGATGCGAACGTACCCGCATGAGGTGTCTGGGGGTATGGGGCAGCGGATTATGATTGCGATGATGTTGATTCCCAACCCCAAGATACTGATTGCCGACGAACCAACGTCGGCACTTGATGTCAGCGTTCAGCGGCAGGTGCTGAATATCATGGACGGATTGGTCAAGGAACGGGGGATGGGCCTGATATTCATCAGCCACGACCTGAATCTGGTGTCTGAATTCTGCGACCGTGTTCTCATCATGTATTCGGGTCGCATCGTCGAGGTTTGCGAGGCTGACAAGCTGCATCAGGCCCAACATCCCTATACCCAGGGCTTGCTGAACTCGCTGCCGCGCCTTGACGAAAAATGCACTCACCTGAGTGTTCTCACACGCGATCCGTCGTGGTCCGAAGCCCCGAGCGTGAGGGGCTGAAATGAAGGCACTTGAAATCAACAATCTGAATGTCTGGTTTGGTCATGCACACGACCGGGTCGATGCGGTGAAGGACGCAAACCTTGAAGTCGCGCAGGGCGAGAGTTTTGGCCTTGTGGGCGAAAGCGGGTCCGGCAAGTCGACAATTCTGAGGGCAATAACCGGACTTGCACCGCAATGGTCGGGCACAATCCGAGTGGAAGGCCAGGCGATATCCGGGTCCCGGCGGGATCGGTCATTCTTTCGAACCGTCCAGATGGTGTTTCAAGACCCCTACGCGTCTTTGCATCCGCGGCACACTGTTGATCAGGTCCTCAGTGAAACTATTCATCTGCATGGGTTTGGGGACATCGATAAACGCGTGAGCGATTTGCTCAATGACGTCGGACTTGGGCAAAAATTCCGGTTCCGGTATCCACACCAGCTTTCCGGTGGCCAACGACAACGCGTGGCAATCGCAAGGGCCTTGGCAGGTGAGCCGGATATCTTGCTTTTGGACGAACCCACGTCAGCTTTGGATGTCAGCGTTCAGGCCGAAGTGCTCAACCTGTTGACTGACCTGCGCAAACAGCGCGGACTGACCTATCTGATGGTGTCTCATGATCTTCCGGTTATCGCACATATGTGCGAGCAATTGGCAGTTATGAGAAATGGTGAAATTGTTGAGGTCATGTCCTCGGAAACTTTGCGTTTGGGGAATCCAAGCCACGAGTATTCCAAGCAATTGTTGACCGCGTCTGTTGCTCCGAACCAATAACGAATGTTCATTCAATGTGGGGTTTGTCCTTCACACGATTAATTTGGGGGTCAGACAATAGCGTCCTTTGGCACGTCTGATGTGAATTTATCCCTATTTCGATAGGGACCGCGACGACACTACAGCGATCGAGATATTGGAAACGGCTACAAATTGTGTAACCGTGAAGCATGCAAGTAATGCAATATAAGTTTTAGCAACGAGGTCACTAATGAAAAGCAAGGTGCAAAACTTGGCGATTGCGGTTGCGTTACTGATCGCGCCACCTGTTTCAGCCCAGCAATCTGATTGGTCTTTTTCGGGCACAGCTTATCTGTTCATGGCCGAAACGGATATTTCTCTTGCAACACCAAGTGGAACAATCGACGGCACGTTGAGTTTTTCAGACGCTCTCGAAAACCTGGATTTTGCGTTTATGGGCAGTATTTCAGCGTCTAACGGGCGCTGGTTGTTGCTTGCTGATTACAACTACACCGATTTGGCGTTTAGTAACTCAACTCCCGGCCCGGCGTTTTCGAGTTTGGATACCTCTGCCACCACGCAATTTCTTAGCGGCTATGTTGGTTACCATGTTTATGAGACACCCGCGATCAGCGTGGCCTTAGCAGGCGGGTTCAGGTGGTTCAGCACGGAAACCACGTTCCGATTGCAACCTGGGGTCGCTGCTGGGCGAAGTGTGACGACCGACGACAACTGGACTGATCCGGTCGTAGCTGCCCGTGCAAGAGTTCGGATTTCTGACAAATGGTCAGGGACCGGGTTCGTGGATTATGGCGGGTTTCGGAGCGGTAGCGAAACCTGGCAAGTTTTGCTGACCGCAGATTATGAAATCAATGACAGATGGCTGATCCGCGGCGGCTACCGGTATATTTCCTTCGATCATGAGATCAACGGCAATGATTTCAGGTTTGACCAGTCCGGCCCGCTGCTGGGCGCAACGTACAGGTTCTGAAGACAACGTCAGGCGCATCCCTGATACTAACCTATGTTGCAACAGCGGCTGAACGCGGTTGTTTCTAAGGGCTGTCGTCGCTCGATAGTCCAGAAACGCACTGTCTGATTTCAAATAAGCTTTTGCTTTTTATGATTATTTTTTACTTTGGTAAATGGCGGAGACGAAGGGATTCGAACCCTCGAGACCCTTCCGGGCCTACTCCCTTAGCAGGGGAGCGCCTTCGACCACTCGGCCACGTCTCCGCCGACGGGTATATCCGTGCAAGCAACGGAAATACAAGGTCAATTCCGCAAAGTTTGGTTTTTTTTGCAGATCTGTCCGAACTCTTTGAAATAGAACGGAATCGCACCGGTTTGCATACACCATTTGTAAGTACGGGTTCACTTTCTTCAGGCCCGATGCAGTTCGTAATATCCTTAGAATCGCGGGCCTTGCCTGTGGCATCTGGCCTGATGTACGAGAATTTGAACGTGGCAAGTCTACAGCGGAGTTCAAGTGCTCGGTTGGCTTTGCAACGTGGAACCGGGTCACGAGTTTTTGCGTGATTGCGTTCCGTGCGCCAGTGCGAACCCAACAACTTATTGAAAAAGCATAGAAAACACATTCTCTTTTTGGAAGTCACGATCCGGTAACGCCGTGATGCGAATCGTTCTTTCGTCGTTGAGGAGAACATCATGTCGCAACATACCGTTCCGTCTGAACCATGGCAGAACCCTGACGAAGCCAATCAAAAGGTAGGCCGGGGTCGGCGCCGTTTGAGTGTGTTGGCGCGTTCCACTCAGGAGGTTTTCAAGGATCACAACGGTGAATCGGACCTTTTTGAAGGGACATGGCCCACGAATTTCTCGAAGGGTTTGCGTCATGACGTGAACGGAATTGTCGACGCGCAGGTCTATACCGAGTTTCTGGAAGAAGTGGCGGATCCGACCTGCACCGACAATCATGGCAATCGGTTGGCGTTGTTCGACACGCCAGCCTATTCCGGGCCCTTCCGCACCGCGCCATCAGAGGGTGGTGAATTTAGGTGGCGTGCGTGGGAAGGGCCAATCCTGGGCCATCGGCTTGGTCTCAACGGATGTGACGCGGGGGGGGTGGGAATTGCACCCGCGCCCCGGCTTGGATCGGATGAGTTGGCGGCGGAGATGGCCGAGATTTACGCGATGGCCTATCTGCGGGATGTGCCGTTCGAATCCATCAGGGATGGTGCCGGTGATGCGGCCAACGTGGCGGGTGCCCTTTGTCAGATGGAATGGTTCCGTCGCGATGGCAGCCCTCGGGACGCTGATGGCGCAGAGATTGGAAAGGTTTCGGCGGCGCGGCGGGTTCGGGACGGTGGCGGCCTGACCCCTCAAACCCTGTTTCGCGGTTGCTCACAGGGCTGTGCACAGGGACCGTATCTGTCGCAGTTCCTGGTACAAGGCCACGATCCACTGACAGCAGATCAAGCGCGCCGACAAAAGCAAAAGCTGACGCAGGCAATGGCCGTCGGGGCTGTTCCCTTCGGCGCTTTGAGGATCGACCAGAAAATCCAGCCGCAGGCGGCGGGCGTGGACTATCTGCGGGATTGGGCTGAGTGGCTGGACGTTCAGAACGGGGCGGACACGACGGCTGAACAAGCCTTTGAGAGCGAGGGAACGAAATTCATTGAAACACCGCGCGACCTTGCCTCTTACGTGCATTTTGACAGAATCTATCAGGCTTTTTTCAATGCCTGCCTGCTGATGCTGGGACAGGGCACGCCGACAGATGAAGGTTTGCCCGAGGATGGATATGCCGGTGTGCGTGATCCAGGCTCTGCCTGCGGCGGCGCGCACGTACTGTCCCTGTTGACGGAAGCCGGGGCACGGGCCCTGAGGGCCGCGAAACGCCAGACGTTTCAGGTGCACAATCGTGCCCGGCCGGAAAAGCTGGGCAGTGTTACGAGTTTGATGGCGAACGGTCACGGCGCAACCCTTGGCGCGGCCGAGCCTTTTGCCGCGACCCATCTGGGAAAACTCGAAGCGGCGACAAGCGAAGGTTTCAGCCTTATGGATGCAATCGCCGCCTCGCCTTCGGTGAAGCGGTTTGCGCATAACGCCATTTCCCATAAGGGCTTGCCGCGAAATGACCGTAACTTGCTGCTGCCGGTTGCTTATCCCGAAGGGTCGCCAATGCACCCGTCTTATGGCGCGGCTCATGGTGCCGTTGCCGGGGCATGTATCACAGTGCTCAAGGCTTTCTTCAGAACGCACGCTTTGGATGGATTACGGGTTTCTTTGGCTGCGGCTGGTCTGCCTCGGGTCCTTGTGCCAGCTGCGGGGGGCAAGACCCTGATCGACTCGACCCGACCGGAAGACAGTGCAGACTGCCTGACGCTGAATGGCGAGCTGAACAAGCTGGCTGCGAATATTGCACTTGGGCGCAATCTGGCAGGGGTTCATTTCTATAGCGATTATTTCGACAGTATCCGGATGGGTGAGCGTATCGCGGTCGGAATACTGGCAGAGCATATGGCAAAATCACCGACGTCATCGAAAGTGTCGCTTGAGACCTTTGACGGCGATCATCTCAGCATCTCGGGAAAACGGTCTTCTGGCAGTGAAATCCACGTAGCCAATAGTTCGCCTGAATTGTGGTGGACCCGCCACCTGCCAGAGCAGGCAGGTTGGGGCGGATGAGGTTTCAGATTTTTTCGGAGGGAGATTTTTCATGATGCTTACGTACCCGTCAACGATGATGATCTCTCGAACCAGGCTGGAACTGCCGTGGCAAGTATTGATGGCAGATCAGCCCTGCGTTTCAGATACAGATCGGTGTTCGGTGATGGCTGTTTTTCAATCTCCAGGTTGCGCCGATAGGGGGGTGAGTGAAGCCGCCCTGTCGGACTGGAACTCGAGAATTGAAGGGTTCTTTGATGGCAATGGAGTGAGCCCGTTCCTGGTCATGGACCCAGACGACATCGTCGATGGTCAGATATCGACGGGGTTCAAATGGTCTGCCAACCCGCGCGAGCCCCGGGATTGTCTGGGCGAGGATCTGGCCGCCAGTCTTTCGGATCAGGGTTGGGCAAGCAGGGCTGAGCTGCACAATGAATTTCTGGAATATGCGCTGATTTTACGGCCCGGTTCCGACGGCAAAATGCGGCCGAAGCGCTTTGTCGCTACGACCGAACTGATGGAGTGGTGGAGAACCATGGCAGTGTTCGATCTGGATCACTTCCTTTCGGTCGTTGAAACCGTATCCAGATGTTCATATTCCTGCGAAGAGTTGTTCGGGGTTTCGCGAGCAGACTGGTGCGCATTGGATGTGCCTCAACGCATTGCTCGTTTTCACAAAAGACTGGTGGGAACAGATTTTGCCCACCCACCAGAGCATCCGTTGAATATCGAACATGCTTTGTTCATGATCAGAGAAACGAACAGCCTGAGCGACCTGATCGCTACAATGCATCTTTCCTCATTCCCATATGTTGTCGGCAATGGTGAAAACAGAAGGCCCGCGCGGCTTGATGAAGTGTTACATTTTGCCGACCGGAAGGATTTGTATTGTCGCCATGCGGGATCTGGGTTGGCGGGTGAAGCCCTTGATCTGGCCTTCTCCAGGGGCACAGCGACACCGACAGGGCGCGCGATGGCGTTCGCGAATCCTCTGGGGCTTTATATTCGGGCGTTTCACATGTCCGAACTCTTCGTGGATGCGGTGAATGTGCCGACAGATTGGGTGCGTTATCCGCGCGGTGAAGCGGGAATGCCCATGCGCCTTGAGTTCGGGCCGGGCGACGATGATCCGCGGTTTCTGGACGATATCACCATGGGAACAGGGTCGACCGCACGGCCTGCGTCGGGTTATGCGCTTGCCGGCCTGATCGAGGTTGGCCCTTTGATAACAGTGGCGGCCAATCCACGCGCGATCACAAGGGTCGAATTTGTTGAAGTCCCGCCAGTTGATCCAAGCGACATCGTTTGTGGACTGCCGGAAACCCAACGATGCAAACAGATTTCTGAATTTGCGGACCGGACTGAAACCGAGGTCTCTGGCAAACTGGCGCTAACTCGCCAATTCAGTCACTGACAAAGGTTTCAAACCGGCACGGCTTTGACAACGGGCAAAGGTATTTCCGGCGCGGTCATATCGAATATGGCAATCGGGCGACCGGCAGCGTTGGCCGCCGCTGTCAATACAGTCATCAGCGTCGGGTCGGGACTCTGCCAGGCGTCCACATCGAAAAAGGATGCCGGAGTTGTCGGGCGATCGGTTCGCGCGCCGCGATACAGTCGGAACAAGCGCGCCTGTTCCTCATTCATCGCGTCATCTGTCACGCCGGTGTGGTCAAGGGTCACCATGTTGCGCCAGGACACAACCGCTTCGCATGCCGCGTGCCAGACACCTGTCGTCAGATCGGCGGAAAAAGCCGTTCCATAGGTTGGTCGCCCGCCATCCGCATCGGCGCAGACCGCACGCAATAGCAGGCCGACGCCCGAAACCATCCGAACGTGAACGCTCAGATGACGCAGGTAGGTGTTCAGCCAGCTGGTCACGTCGCGCGGCAACGCTGTTTCGGGCAACACCTGGTCGAACCCGTGTGGTCCAAGCGCGTGTTCCAGACATTCAAGCACCGCCCACAGCGCAGCGGCCTCATGCGTTGGTCCCGCTGCGGCCCCCTTCGACGTGATCTGTCCGTTGCTGCCCTGCGCACCCAGAGCAAGGGCATCATTTGGCAGAACATGCGTGGCACCATCCGATGAAATCAGGCTTTCGCGGGTTTCAGGCGAATCCGCGCTGTATTGCAGCGCATAACGTTCGATCGCCTCGAATCCCGAAAGCCGCGCGGCTTCGTTCCGGTTACGCGCTGTGCCAAAGGACACGCGATGTTTCATTGCGCCAGCGGGTGGCACTGTTCCGTTTCGCAAATTGATCATGCGAAAGGCGGTGTGGATCGGAGCACTTTTGGGAAATTCAGCAAAAGAAGGTCCGGAAATAATCCCTGCGTTTTCGGCCAGTTCAATCAGCGCGTCGGTCATTTTTGTTTCCGGATAGGTATGTAACGGGTTATACAAATGGTTGTGGTTGTTAAGAAAGGACTTTTAGTATGGCTCGTTTGACTATTAATCCGAAATACACACTTAAGGATCTTGGGTGTGAAGTTCTGAACGCCGCCCGGAGCAACGCGCTGGGGTCACAAGAGGGTCGCGACGCGGCTGAGCGGCAGATTCATGAAATCCTTGCTGATGTCGGTAATCCTGCGGTGGAGTTTGTTTATGATTCCAAGAACAAGGTTCATATCGTAATCCCTGATCTGAGCGATAAAGAGCCAGACCCAAATCCCGATCACGAGTCATGGTGCTGCAAGCTGGCCTATGAAGCGATGGGTGGCATTGTCGTTTATGGCTGTGGTTCCTGATCGCAGTATCTGAACTTGCCTGAGGAGTTTATTTGAGTAAGGCAAAAACCAAGATATTCCTGACCGGTCCGTTTCAGGTGATTTGCAACGACGGCCAGGATGCAACACCACGCGGCACCAAGGCGAAAGCGCTTCTCGCCTTGGTGTTGTTGTCTAAGAATGCTGTTCGCAGCAGGGCCTGGCTGCAAGACAAGCTTTGGAGCAAAAGCTCACCTGCACAGGGTGCGGCCTCGTTGCGCAAGGAACTTAGTGTCCTGACCAAGCATCTGGCCGGGTTCGGTCTGGGGTTTTTGGACATCGGGCGCGAGAATGTCTCCATCGACCTGAAAGCGCTTGAAATTGATTTGTTTGATGAACCGCTTCAACCGGATCGCGCCGAGCTTCTGGAAGGGTTGGATGTTGCAGACCCGGAATTTGAAGACTGGTTGGCAGTTGAACGGCAAGCGTATTGGGACGTTGGCTTTGATGAAAATGCGCCTGTCCCGGTTGGCGCGCGCTTTCCATCCCATTGGGGGCATCAGAGACCTGCAATTGTAGTCGAGCCGTTTGAAGTAATTGGTGACGATAACAATATCAACGTTGCGGCGGCGTCGATACGGGACGAATTGCTTTTCCTCTTGGGTACGTTGTCGGATGTCATCGAATTGCGTGATGCGCGCAGGCAAGAAGGGCCTGTCGACGGCTATATGCTAAGCGGCAGCGTGGTAGCGGCCGAAGGACTGCGGGTGGCGGCACAATTAACATCAACCGTGGATCAGGTGTGCCTATGGACCGAACGTTTCCGGTTTCGGGAAAAGGATACGTTTGACGCCGTTGAAGAAATCGCAATGAAAGTTGTCGAAGCGCTTCAACTACGGCTGCGGGATGGTCACTGGTCCGACATCTGGTCAGCACGCGCCACATCCACCGAAGTTTGGACGGCATTTCAGAATGGTCGCATTCAGGAGAGCCTTACGACCAAGGACGGCCTGTTTCGTGCCATCCGCCAGTATGAGGTCTGTTTGCAGCGCGATCCGGACTATCTGCCTGCGCGGATCGCTGTCGGATTCTGCCGCCTGGATCTGATCCGGTTGGGCATGGAAGATTCGCCGGAAAAAACGCTGGCTCTGGTCGAGGCCGACTGCGCCGTCATGCGTGAAAAACACCCGGCGGATCCTTATTGCGCCGCACTCGAAGCGTTTACCCACAGTGTTGCTGGCCATACTGCCGAGGCTTGCCAGCTGATGCGCAAGGTACTTGAGAGGTTCCACAGCAGCCCCGAATTGCTGGGCTATTATGGTGTCTTGTTGATGTATGATGACCGGCTTGAGGACGGAATAGCCACGTATCGGCAGGCCCTCGCGTTAACGCCGCACCCGCCGATCTGGATCGAGGCGAACCTGTCCATGACCCTTGCCCTCTCCGGAGACAAGGCAGCATGGCAGCACGCGCATAATGTCTTGCGAGTGGACCCCGGCAGCGTGCGGGCGCGGGTTGTGTTATGCATGTTGTCCGCCGCCGCTGGCAACCAGTCACTGGCACGCCGGCACGCCCGTCGCATCCTGGAATTGCAGCCCGGTTTCACGGCAGAGCGCTGGGCCTGGCCGGGCTGTTTCAAAAACAGAAAATACTATGACGAAGGTGCACGACTGTTGGCCGAAGCAGGTCTGTGATGGCGTCTAATTGTCGTCCAGCACTTTGCGGGCGACGCGGAAACACTCCAACGCCTGCGGAACGCCGCAATAAATCCCGACCACGTGGATGATGGCGCGTATTTCTTCTTTGGTCACCCCGTTGGTGATGGCACCCCGGCAGTGGATTTCCCATTCATGCATCTTTCCCAGTGCTCCGATCATGGACAGGTTCATCATCGACCGCGTTTTTGCGTCGATCACGTCATCCCCCCAGCCAAAACCCCAGCACCAGGCGGTCATGGCTTCCTGAAACGGGCGGGTGAAATCATCTGCTGCTGCAAGGTTCTTTTCCACATAGTCCGCGCCCAGTGTATTCTTCCGTTGTTCCAACCCTTTCAGGAACAGGTCTTCGTCAAATAAGTCGGCCATTACGGGTCTCCGGTTTGTCAGCGTGTCAGGCGGTGTTTGTATGCGGGATCGTAGTGTGATTTCATCCGGTGGTGCACCTGTATACCCGGTCCGGCATGTCCACTATGTCGATATACCCAAGTGCTTTGGGCAAAATCCGGTCAATTTCGCAAGGGTGCCAGTCCTTGGGCATCAGCGTGGTTGATCTACCCGCTCAAGGGTAGGGCAAGCAGGTTATGTCTGCCTGGGGTGGGTTTCATTCCACGGCCTCGCGCATCCATTGTTGCAACTTGGCGATTGAGTGTTCGGACATCACACCGCAGCCCGGATCCAGCACCAGCGGGCCGGGGCAGTAACCACGGGATCTGAGGCCGCGATGCACGGATTCCACAAGCCGGATGTCTTCTTCGACCGTTGTTTCCCTGTCCTGAACGGCCAGTTGCCGGATCACCGCGCTTTCCGAACCACCTTCAGTGTACCAACCGCGCCAGACGGTGCAGTGATCCGTGTCATTTGCGCGCCAGTGATATGTGTTCAGCACATTGCCCGGATAGCACTGGAACGAAAACATCGGCCACAGGAACCAAGACTGGTAATCGCCCGCATGAGGCACCGACAGGTCGATTGGGTAAGTCATCTTGTCGAGGCTCTGACATTCGGTCGTGTGGCGCAGCACGAAACCGCCGCCTGCATCGGGTTGGATGTCGTAGGTTTCGGGCTTGACGACACCTTCAGCGAAAGTCGGGTGGTTGCTCGGGCAGTGATAGCATTCCGAATAATTCTCGACGCTGACCTTCCAGTTGCAGTGTTCCGGAATCTCGACCCATTCCAGCGGCTCGAGTTCGTCGATATGCGGGACGAATGCACGGATTTCCTGCCGTACTCCGGGATACCAGTCATCCATCGGGGCTGCCTTGTCGTCGAGATTGACGAAGATGAACCCATTGAAGATTTCGGTCCGGACCGCCGTCAGGCAGATCGCATTGCGGTCAAATCCGGGGACGGATTTGATATTTGGACCCGCGCGCAACTGACCTGACAATTCATAGGTCCACGCGTGATAGGGACAGACGACAACGCGGGTGTTGCCTGTGCCCGAGACCATTTCATGCGCACGGTGCTGGCAGACATTATAGAAAGTGCGAATTTCGCCATCGCGCCCGCGAATGCAAAACAGGCTTTGCCCGGCAATCTCGAAGGCAAAGTAATCTCCTGTTTCCCGAACCTGCGCGACATGGCCTGCGAACTGCCATGTTCGGGCCAAAAGCCCCTGCATCTCCTTCTCGAAAATGGCGGGGTCGGTATAATATCGCGCGTCCAGTGAGTGGGTCAGCGGTGCGTTCATTCGGGTTCCTCCGCATAGATGCCAAGCTGATGGCGACGACGATGGAAACGTTCGACCCGTTCGACGATCTCGTCGCTGGATACGGCGATCACGAAAGACAGCAGCGTTTCCAGCAGCGCGATGGTCGAAACGGATGATGGGAAAAACTGCGGCGTATCTGCTGCGACGACAAACCCGTGATGGGCGTTCCGGATCACAGGGCTGGCCGGACTGTCCGAGATACCGATGACAGTCAGGCCCTGCTGACGTGCCAGTTTGACCGCCTCGATCACTTCGGTGCGGTAGGGATGACAGGTGATCGCAATCAGCACGTCCTGCTCATCGGCCCAGGCCAGATCGTCCATTGGGGTTGAACCGGGGCGGGGGATTGCATGAAACTGCTTCATCCCGGTCGAAGCCAGATAAGTAAAGTTGCGCGCGTTGGAGTTGTTGACGCCTACGCCGAGTGTGAAAATCTGGCGAGAATTCCAGATGATTTCGGCAGCAGATTTCAGGCGGGTCGCGTCGATCCCTGCAAATGTTTCCTCGATATTCCGGATTGCGGCACCGATCATATCGGCATACAGCCCGCCCAATTCACCGGATTTGCCGATGTCCTGAAGCCATCTGGCGCGGTCTGGAAACGACACGCGCCCTTTTCGGATCGCGTCGCGAAAGGGTTCGCGAAAATCTTCGTACCCTTCAAACCCCACTTGCCGCGCCATGCGCACGAATGTGTTGGGCTTGACCTTTGCCGCCTCGGCAATTTCGCGCACGGTTGAAACCCCTACATCCGTAGGGTTTTCCAGAACGTAACGCGCGGCTTTCTGCGCCTCAGGGGTCAGGGCGTCCCACTCTTCGGTCAGGCGATCCAGAACAGTTGATGATACATTTGTGTCATTCATGATTGACGATGGTACAAATGTGGAATTAGCCTGTCGAGCAGAAAAGCGACTCGGGAAGAGGAAAAATCATGTCCGGGAATGAACTGCCGTCACACGCACGTGTGGTCATCGTCGGAGGCGGCGTCATGGGCGTTGGTCTGGCCTACCATCTGGCCCATGAAGGCTGGGGCGAAGAGACTGTTCTGCTGGAAAAGGCCGAGCTGACCAGCGGCAGTACATGGCATGCGGCGGGGCAGATTACGCATTCAACCTCAAGCTTTGGTCTGGGCAAATGCGTCGATTACAACATCGGCTTGTATTCCGGCCTGCTGGAGGCCGAGACAGGTCAGCCTGTCACGTGGCATGGCTGTGGCTCGTTCCGCCTTGCTTATACCGAGGATGAGATGGATTGGCTGCGCCATACCCTGTCGGTGGGCCGGTCGCTGGGTTTCAATATCGAACTTGTCGGTCCCGAGAAGGTGGCTGAACTGCATCCGTTTTATAACCTCGAAGGTGTTCTGGGCGCGCTGCATACACCGGATGACGGGCATGTGGACCCGACCAATGTGACCATGGCGATGGCAGCCGGGGCACGCCAGAAGGGCGTGCGCATCTTCCGCAGCTGCCGGGCGACGAACATCACGCAGGGCGCAAACGGCGAATGGATTGTTGAGACCGAACAGGGCACCATCATCTGTGAGCATGTGGTGAACGCGGGCGGCACCTACGCGCGCCAGATGGGCGAATGGTCCGGGCTGCAACTGCCCATGACGTCAATGACGCACCATTATTTCGTGACTGAGCCAGTGCCCGAATTCCAGAACTTGGACAAGGAACTGCCGGTGATCCGCGATGACCGCAAAGTCTCGGGCTATATCCGGATGGAGCAGCAGCGCGGCCTGATCGGAATATACGAGAAAGAGAATCCGAACTCGGTCTGGCATGATCATTGCCCGTGGGAGTACGAGAACTGGTTGTTCGACGCGGATTATGACCGGGTAATGCCATGGCTAGAGGAAAGCCTGAACCGGATGCCGATCTTTGCAGAACTGGGTATTCAACGCGATGTGCATGGGGCGATATCACATCCGCCGGACGGCAACCCCCTGATCGGTCCTGCACCGGGTGTGCGAAATTACTGGTGCTGTTGCGGGACGCAGATTGGGATCGGTTGGGGCCCGGGTCTGGCCCGCGAACTGGCGCGCTGGATGGTGCATGGGGCTGCCGATATCTCGATGCGGGATTTCGATCCGCGCCGCTTTGGCAGCTATGCCACCAAAGACTGGCAAGTGATCAAAGCGGAAGAAGATTACTGCTTGCGGCACGAAATCCCGTTTCCACACTTCAATCGGCTTGCAGGGCGTCCGATCAAGCCGTCGCCACTGTACGAGTTGCTGAAATCCAAGGGCGCGGTACATGAAGAAGTCTATGGCTTCGAACGCCCCCGCTGGTTCGCCCGCGATGGTGTGGAACAACGCGATCACTATTCCTTCCGCCGCACTCCTGCCGACGACATGGTCGCGGCCGAGGTCAAGGCAGTGCGCGAACGTGTCGGCATCATGGATGTCACCGCCTTCACCAAAGTCGAAGTATCGGGGTCCGATGCCTATACCTTGTTGGATCGGTTGACTGCTAACAGGATGCCGCAAAAGGTTGGCTCGATCACGCTGACCCATATGTTGAACCGTCGTGGCCGGATCGAGTTAGAGACAACGATTGTCCGCATGGCCGAAGACCGCTTCTATCTGGTCTGTGCAGCGTTCTTCGAACAGCGCTTGCTTGATCATCTGGCGCATCATCGCAAGGGTGAAGATGTACAGATCAATGCGCTGTCGTCCGAATGGTCGGCCTTGTCGCTGAACGGCCCCAGATCACGCGAAGTTCTGGCGCGCTGTACGGCTACTGATCTGAGCAATCCCGGGTTCCGCTGGCTGTCGGCGCAAGAGGTCACCATTGCCGATCATAAACTCTGGGCGTTTCGCATGTCTTATGCGGGCGAACTGGGTTGGGAGCTGCATATGCCCAACGCTTCCTGCCTTGATGTCTACAATGCGCTATGGGCTGCGGGCGAGGCGTATGGCATCGCGGACTACGGCAGTTTCGCCATGAACGTGATGCGGATGGAGAAGGGCTTCAAAGGGGCAGGCGAGCTGACAAACGAAGTCACGTTGGCAGAAGCTGATGTGCTGCGCTTTGCCTGTACGGACAAGGATTACCTGGGCAAGGACAAGACGTTGAACACCGATTTGCCATGGGTATGTGCCTATCTGCAAGTCGAGCCGGATGGCGAAATTGATGGCCATGGAGGCGAGGCGGTGACGCTGGACGGGCGTGTCATAGGCTCGACGGCTTCGGTCGCATTCGGCCACACGGTCGGTAAGATATTGGCCTTTGCATACATCAAGCCCGAAGCAGCAAACGCGGGAACCGAGTTGGAGGTCGTGATTCACAGCAAGCCGCGTCCGGCCCGAGTACTGGATAAGCCCGCTTACGATCCAGACAGCCTGCAGCCCCGCACAGACGCAGTAATGGAGACCACCTGATGAGCCTGCCCGCCACAATGAAAGCCATGGTCACGATGGGCCATGGAGATTTAGAGCAGATAGTTTGGCACGATAACTGGCCGCGTCCTGAACCTGCGGAGGGTGAAGTGCTGATCAAGGTTGCGGCATGTGGCCTGAACAATACGGACGTCAACACGCGGTCGGGTTGGTACTCCAAGACGGTCACAGCCGCAACGACCGGTGGTGCGTTTGAAGAGGTTGGCGAAGAAGATCCCACCTGGGGCGGTAATCCGATCACCTTCCCGCGAATTCAAGGGGCCGATATCTGCGGGCATATCGTTTCCGTCGGCGAAGGTGTTGACCAGGCACGTATTGGCGAGCGTGTCATCACGGATGGCTGGCTGCGCGATCCGGTGGAACCCGACAATATGGACAAGACTGGTTATTTCGGCTCGGAACGGGATGGTGGTTTTGCCGAATACGCGACAACTCTGGCGGTGAATGCTGTGGCAATCACCTCGAACCTGACGGATGCTGAACTGGCAACTTTTTCCTGCTCTTACTCCACCGCCGAAGGCATGTTGACCCGTGCCAATGTGACCGGCGAGGATACGGTTTTGGTTCCAGGTGCTTCCGGCGGTGTGGGCGGTGCGCTTGTGCAACTGGCCAAACGGCGCGGCGCGCGTGTGATCGCGATGGCATCCGAATCCAAACACGCGGACGTGGCCAGGCTTGGCCCTGACGTCATTCTGCCACGCGCTCCTGCGAACCTGCGCGAGGCGCTGGGCGTAGAAAAGATCAGTGTGGTCGCAGATGTCGTGGGCGGACCATACTGGCCGAACCTGATCGACATTTTGGAACGGGGTGGCCGCTATACCTGTTCGGGCGCAATTGCAGGCCCGATCGTCGAACTTGATCTGCGCACATTCTACCTGCGCGACCTGACCTTCACCGGTTCGACCGTCATTGACCCTCAGGTCATGAAGAACCTCGTAACATACATCGAGGCTGGTGAGATCAAGCCAGCGCTTGCCGCGACATACGCGCTGAAGGAACTCCGAGAAGCACAAGCCGCGTTCATCGCGAAAGAGCACACCGGCAACATCGTGGTGATGCCATGACGCTTGACGATGTTCTCGAAGCTGCCCGGCAAATGCACCATGCGCATCCGGACCTTGCTGCGTTCGCGCCTTGGCCGGGTGATCTGACCCCGACGGGGTTGGATGCCGCACCCATTCCCGCAACGAGGCTGGTGGCAGCCTTCGATCTTGTTGAAGACACGCCAACCCGTGACCTGATCGCGGCGGTCAAAGCGACGGCGCATCTGGCACATTGGAAACACACCTACACCGAAGACGAAGTTGGTGCGGATTTCCTGAACCGATACGGCTATTATGAGTTGTTAGGTCCTACCGGACATTTTCACTCGACCCTGCTGCGTGGCTACATCGCATATTGGGGGGCTGGCCTGAATTACGATTGGCACAGCCATCAGGCCGAAGAACTCTACCTCATTCTTGGCGGAGGTGCGTTGTTCAAGGTCAATGGGAACGAAACATATCTTGGCGCCAATCAAACACGCTTGCACGCAAGCTGGCAAAGTCATGCCATGGTCACCACAGGTCAGCAGATCCTGACTTATGTTCTGTGGCGCGGTGAAGGCATGGGTGATCTGCCCCGGATGGATATCGCATGAAGATCAAAGCTATCACAGTATTTCACGTCGACCTTCCTCTGGAGCATCCATATTGGTTGTCGGGCGGGCGGCTGAAATTCGAAACGCTTGACGCGACAGTCGTGAAAATCGATACCGATGCGGGGTTTGTTGGCTGGGGTGAAGGGACCCCATGGGGCCATACCTATGTGCCCGCCCATGGTCCGGGTATCCGCGCCGGAATTGAAACGATGGCGCCGTTCATTCTGGGCCTGGATCCGCGGCGGGTTCTGGATGTGGAACGGGCGATGGATCTTGCCTTGCCCGGGCACCTTTATGCCAAAAGCCCAATTGATATGGCCTGCTGGGATATCGCGGGTCAGGCGGCGGGTGTGCCGATTGCCGATCTGATGGGGGGTGGATCGCGGACACCGCGCCCGATTGCGTCCTCGGTCGGGGCGAAATCCGTCGACGAAACGCGCGCGGTCATAGAGCGGTACCGCCAGCGGGGCTACATCGCCCATTCCGTGAAGATCGGTGGTGACGTTGAACGGGACATCGCGCGTGTTCGCGATGTCGAGAGTATTCGGCGACCCGGCGAGATCGTTCTTTACGATGTCAATCGTGGCTGGACGCGTCAGCAAGCGTTGCGTGTGATGAGCACCTGCGCGGACCTGAATGTCATGTTCGAACAACCTTGTGAGACGCTGGATGACATTGCTGCAATCTCGGGGCTTCACCCGTCACCCGTTTCAGTGGACGAAAGCCTTGTGACTTTGCAGGATGCAACCCGTATCGCCCGCGATGGTCTGGCTCAGATTTTCGGGATCAAATTGAACCGCGTCGGCGGGCTGACCAAGGCTGCACGCATGCGGGATATCGCGTTGGCCCATGGGATAGACATATTCGTAATGGCCACTGGCGGTACGGTTCTGGCCGATACCGAAGCATTACATCTGGCCGCGACCATCCCGGATGACAACTGCCTTGCAGTATGGGCCTGTCAGGACATGATCACGGTCGATATTGCCGGGGGGCGTGGGCCTCGGAATGTTGATGGCCATTTGCACCTGCCAGAAGAACCCGGGCTCGGCGTTCATCCGGATGAAAGCACATTAGGTGATCCAGTGGGAGTATACGCTTGAAAATCAACAAGATAACGCTCTGGTCTGTTGTTCTGACAAGTCACGAAACGTACCATATGGCTGAAGGCAAGACCTGTGCCACTGTGAAATCCCATGTCCTGAGCCTTGAAACGGACACCGGTCACAGGGGGTGGGGTGAGGTCTGCCCGATCCCGCATTACCTGCCGGCCTATGCGGACGGGGTGCCAGGTGCCATTGCTGAGATGGGGCCCGAAATTCTTGGGATCACCCCTTTTGGTGCAGACTCTCCCATGCGCAAGCTGGACGGGTTTCTGCAAGGGCATCAATACGCGAAATCGATCGTCGATATCGCGCTTTGGGACCTGTTCGGTCAGGCGGCAGGGTTGCCGGTTTATGCGGTGTTGGGTGGGCGAACGCAGGCGGATATGCCGCTCTATCATTCGATCACCTGCATCGCACCGGACGAGATGGCGCGTATTGCCAAATCCGCTTTTCAAACCGGAATCCGGCAGTTTCAGGTCAAGCTGGGTGTCGAGGGAGATTGGCAGGCGGATGCCGAGCGGCTGATCAAAGTGCGCGAAGCCGTGGGAACCGGGCCGTTGGTATATGGTGACTGGAATTGTGGAGCATCGCGATTGCAGGCGACCCGTACCGGGCGTGCGGTGGCACATCTGGACGTGATGTTGGAACAGCCCTGCAAAACGCTGGAAGACTGTGCCGCTGTCCGTCAGGCTACTGGTCTTCCGATGAAAATCGACGAGAGTGCCTTTGACCTTGCCTCGCTTTTGCGTGCGTATGAACTGGGTTGCATGGATGCGGTGGCGCTTAAACTTTCGAAATTCGGCGGCTTGTCAGCAATGCGTCCTGCACGGGATCTGACCGTGCATCTTGGTGCCGAGATTTGCGCTGAATGCACATGGGGGTCTGACATTATTACTGCGGCTTCACTTCACTTTGCGGCGTCGACGCCGAAAGGTTCTCTGATGAACACGTGCGACTTGTCGTCTTACGTGGCCCCGCGTCTGTGTCCTGATGCACCAATTCGTGAAAACGGCCGGATTGCTCCGCCCGAAGGTCCGGGTTTAGGTGTTGTGCCGGACCTCGATATCCTTGGCACCCCAATTCTGGAGATCGACTGAGATGCTGAAAATCCAATCACAATCCGAATGGATTGCTCGCGCGAACGAAGTTCTACCCGCCGGGGGGTTTGGCAACTTTGATCCGGGCATCATCATCGCCCGTGGTGAAGGCAGCCGTGTCTGGGACGAGGATGGCAACGAATATGTCGATTACCTGATCGGGTCGGGTCCGATGCTGCTGGGTCATGGCCACCCTGAAGTGATGGAAGCCGTTTTGGAACAGCTGCCCAAAGGGATGACGTTTTTTGCCAATAACAGAAAAGGAATCGAACTGGCCGAGGCCATCATCGACGCCGTTCCCTGCTGCGAGCAGGTGCGCTTTGTCGCGTCGGGCGGCGAAGCCGACATGTATGCGATTCGCCTGGCGCGGGCTTATACCGGGCGCAGCAAGATCCTGAAGTTTGAAGGCGGTTATCACGGTATGAGCGCCGAGGCGCAGATGAGCCTTGCCCCAAGCCGCAGAGTCAATTTCCCGCAGGCAGTTCCCGACAGCGCCGGTATCCCCGACAGCGTGGCCGAGCAAATGCTGATCGCGCCCTTTAACGATCTGGAAGCCGTCGCTGCTTTGCTGGATGAAAATGACGACGTTGCCGCGATTATAGTCGAGCCTTTGCAACGGATTATCCCGCCAATGCCAGGATATTTGCTGGGCCTTCGAGCCCTGTGTGATCAACATGGTGTGCTGTTGATCTTTGATGAGATTGTCACCGGATTCCGGCTGGCTTATGGCGGGGCGCAGGAACGATACGGGGTCACACCGGATATCTGCACTTTGGGTAAGATCACGGGCGGTGGCTTCCCTCTGGCTGCGCTTGGTGCCAGCGTCGAGATCATGAAGCATTTCGATAAGTCGAAGGTCGGGGAAGAAGGTTGGCTGATGCAGTTGGGTACCCTCTCGGGGAATCCGGTCGCCTCGGCCGCTGGGCTGAAGACGATGGAGATTTTGCGGCGTGAAGGCGCGTATGAGCGTTTGCGCGCAATTGGAAAACACTTGCAGCAGATTCAGTCGGACGCCTTGAATGAAGCGGGCATCGCGCATCGGATTTGCGGTGACGAGACTTTGTTTGACATCTATTTCACCAACGCCGAGTGCCGTGATTATCGCAGCGCAAACCACGATGATCCACAGCGCAACGCCACTTATAATGCGGTGCTGCGCGCCCATGGAATCTTCAAGTCTCCGGGCAAGCTTTATCCGTCGCTGGCGATCACCGATGCGGATCTGGAACAGACACGCATCGCCGTCCGTCACGCGGTTGATGCCATTTCCTGAAGGTTGGATGTATACAACGTAAACGGGTCGCTGTTGAGTTCAACAGCGACCCGCTACCTTTGGAAGTCGGGGGTCAGCCTCGCCCCCTCGAATACTGATTAAATCACCGGCAATCTGAAAACTTTTCGATACTTTCGAGACTGACCCGACTTCCTCATCGGTATGTCACTTTAATGCCCGAGAATCTCGGCGGTCACAGTGATCAAGTTCACACTGCCTTAAATTAATTTGAATTTTTCCAATCAAAAAAACCTGGACCCGCCTGTTCCAACAGTTCCGCTGCCATCGTGCGGGCCATTTCTGGCCCGTCTTTGACAGAACCGGTCACTTCTCTGTTCACGGTGTCCGACCCATCTGGGCGCAGGACTTCGCCGCGCAGCCTTAAGTTGTCTCCGTCCAGTTCCGCCAGGCCAGCGATCGGAGTTTCGCAAGACCCGTCCAGCGCGGCCAGCAAGGTGCGTTCGGCGGCCAGCCGCCATCCTGTTTCCGCGTGATGAATCGCTTCAAGCATTTCAGCCGCGCGTATATCGTTGCTACGCCGTTCGATGCCAATGGTACCCTGTGCAATCGCGGGCAGCATGTCATCCGGAGAAATGGCGCTGGCTGGAATCTCGTCCATGCCCAGACGGCGAATGCCAGCCATGGCCAGAAAAGTGCAATCCGCGACCCTGGCTTCCAGCTTTTTCAGCCGCGTCTGCACGTTCCCGCGAAACTCGACCACTTTCAGATCCGGCCGCCGGTTCAGCAGCTGCGCCCGGCGCCGCAATGACGAAGTGCCCACAACAGCCCCTTCGGGCAGATCGTGGATTGAGTTAAGGCGCGGCGAGATGAACGCGTCACGCACATCTTCGCGCGGAAGGAATGTGTCCAGAACCAGCCCTTCGGGCTGTTCAACAGGCATGTCTTTCGTTGAATGCACGGCGATATCGATTTCGGCGCGCAACATCGCCTCTTCGATTTCCTTGGTGAACAGGCCCTTGTTGCCGATTTCCTTCAGCGGGCGATCCGCATCGATCATGGCGCGATTGTCGCCGGTTGTTTTGATCACGACGATTTCAAAGGCCACTTCGGGCAGATCAAACGCATCGCTCAGGCGTTGGCGGGTTTCATAGGCCTGAGCCAGAGCCAGCGGTGAACCACGGGTGCCAATTCTGAGGGGCGATGCGGGGGTGGGCAGGGTCAAAGTCATGTGCACAGCTTTAGTCGCGTCACATTGCCCTGACAATGGGGGCTGAGCTTGACAAATTGCCGCCGAAGGACGACCCGTTGCCAAAACCGGAAGACTGGGGGCGAATATGGCCGAGACAAAGAAACTGCTGAGGGCGCTGGCGGGCGAAGTACAGGATGTGCCGCCAATCTGGATGATGCGCCAGGCGGGCCGGTATCTGCCGGAATACCGGGCCACCCGTGCCCAGGCCGGGGATTTTCTGTCTTTATGCTATAACCCGGAACTGGCCGCCGAAGTCACATTGCAGCCGATCCGGCGCTATGGGTTTGATGCTGCGATCCTGTTTGCCGATATCCTGCTGGTGCCGCAGGCGCTGGGTGCGGATCTGTGGTTTGTGACCGGCGAAGGTCCACGTTTGTCGACGATCACGCGGCAATCCGAGTTTGATGCGTTGAAGCCGGTGGACGCGATTCACGAGACATTGTCGCCCGTTTATGAAACGGTTCGGATCCTGTCGCGAGAATTGCCGTCTGAGACCGCGCTGATCGGGTTTGCCGGCGCGCCCTGGACAGTCGCGACCTACATGATCGCCGGGCGTGGAACACCCGATCAGGGACCGGCACACGCTTTGCGAGAGAGCGATACTGCCTTATTCGAGGCGCTGCTGGATCGCATCACGGCGGCAACAATCGAGTATCTGTCGGCTCAGATCGACGCCGGGGCCGAGGTGGTCAAGATTTTCGATAGCTGGGCGGGTTCCCTGAAAGGTGAGGCGTTTCGCAAATACGCGGTGGAACCGTGCCGTGTGATTACGCAGGCCATCAAGGAACGTCACCCCGGCATCCCGGTGATCGGTTTCCCGCGCGAGGCGGGGGAGGGGTATGTCGGGTTTGCCAAGACGACGGGCGTGGATTGCGTCGCGCTGGACAACTCGGTGTCGCCCGATTGGGCCGCCAGACATGTACAGGTTGATGGTTGTGTGCAGGGAAACCTGGCCTCGTCGCATATGGTGACCGGTGGGCAGGCTCTGGTGGATGAGACGCGGCGGATTGTCGAGGCTTTCTCGAACGGGCCGCACATCTTCAACCTGGGACATGGGATCACGCCGGATGCCGATCCTGAGAATGTTCAGTTGATGATTGATACGGTGCGCGGGCAGTAAGCAGGTTAAAGGGGGCCAGCCCCCTTCTTGGCCTGCGGCCAATTCATCCCCCGGGATATTTTGGGCCAGATGAAGTGCGGATCAGCGCAGGCTGTCGAGCTCTGCGAGGATCTCTTTAGTATGCTCGCCGCGCATGGGGCTGGGTTTCGGGGTCCAGTCATGGCCTGAAAACCGTGGGGCGGCGGCTGCCTGAAATGCGCCGTCAAAATCCTGCCAGCAGTTGCGATGGAGGTTCATCGGGTGTGAGCGGGCTTCGTCCGGGCTGAGAACTGGGGCAACGCAGGCATCTGTTCCTCGAAACAGGGCCTCCCAATGGTCGCGTGGTTGACTGGCGAAAATATCGGTCAGACGGCGTGAAAGCGAAGGCCACAGATCACGGTCGTATTGCCGTTGAAACTCGGTATCGTTTGTGAGGCCCAGTAAGCTCAGAAATTGCATGTAGAATTTTGGTTCGAGGCATTGCACGGAAATATAGCCACCGCAGGCGCAGGCGTAGGTTCTGCTCCAGTGGGGACCGTCCAACAGGCTTTGACCCCGGGTTTCAGACAGGTTGCCGGTTTGGCGCATTGTCATCAATAGGTTCATCATATGGGCCGAGCCGTCATAGATTGCCGCGTCAACGACAGTACCTGCGCCAGTGCGTTGCGCATTGATGAGCCCTGCCAGAACGCCTGCCACAAGATACATGGCCCCACCGCCGATATCGCCCACCAAAGTTGGCGGGGTCTGCGGTGCTTGGCCGGGACGTGATGCATACCAGAGCGCTCCGGACAGGGCGATGTAATTCAGGTCATGCCCCGCCGTGTCGGCCAGCGGGCTATTCTGCCCCCAGCCCGTCATGCGCCCATAGACCAGTTTTGGATTGCGGGTCAGGCAGGTATCCGGGCCGAGCCCCAGTTTTTCCATCACACCGGGGCGGAATCCTTCGATCAGGGCATCGGCTGTGTCAATAAGGCGAAGTGCGGTATCCAGATCATTGGCGTTCTTCAGATCAAGTGCGATGGATCTTTTGCCCCGGTCCAGCAGGGAACGTTCCGGCATACCCGGTGTTGCGGCGCCCCCTTTGCGGTGGACTGTTATCACGTCAGCGCCCAGATCTGCCAGTAACATGGCACTAAACGGGCCGGGGCCCAGACCTTCGAGTTCGACAACACGTATTCCGTTCAGCATCAAGGCCCTCCGTTTCCGGCAGAGTTTGCTGGCTGGTGTCGGGATTGCAAGCCGGATGATTGCTGGCGCGGGCGGTCTTCCTTTTGGCAGTTGTTCATCACATGGTGCGGAATGGGCCTGTTATCCCTGTGTTCGGGGCGATAGGGTCTGGGCCAGAACGGGGAGCGGATATGACGACCATTTTATCCATCAGAGATCTGCGCAAATCCTACGCCGATGGGTTCGAGGCGCTGAAAGGTGTGTCTCTGGACATTGAAGAAGGCGAAATTCTTGCGCTTCTGGGGCCGAATGGGGCGGGAAAAACCACTCTGATCTCGACGATCTGCGGAATAACCACGCCAACATCCGGCGCGGTTTCAGTCGGCGGGCACGACATTCAGTCGGATTATCGCGCAGCGCGCAGGATGATCGGGCTTGTCCCGCAAGAGATCGCGCTGGAACCGTTTGAAAAGGTCTGGAACACAGTTCGGCTGTCACGCGGATTGTTTGGGCTGGGCAAAGACAACGCCCGGATCGAGGACATTCTGCGCAAGCTTTCGCTGTGGGAAAAGCGCAAGAACGCAATCAAGGAGTTGTCGGGCGGCATGAAACGCCGCGTGCTGATCGCCAAGGCCTTGGCGCATGAACCACGTGTTTTGTTTCTGGATGAACCGACGGCGGGTGTGGATGTCGAGCTGCGCAAGGATATGTGGGAAATCGTGGCCGAGCTAAAACGGGACGGTGTCACCATCATTCTGACCACCCACTATATCGAAGAGGCCGAAGCCATCGCGGATCGCGTCGGCGTTATTGACAAGGGTGAGTTGCTTTTGGTGCAGGATAAAGACACGCTTATGGCGCAGATGGGCAAAAAGCAGATTGTCGTCATGCTGACTGAGCCAATCGCCAGGATTCCCGATGATTTGGCCAGCCACAATCTGACCCTCAACGGCGCGGGGGATAGCCTGATCTATACCTACGATACCCATGCGGATCGCACGGGGATAACGACCCTGTTGAATGACGTGTCGCAGGCCGGGCTGGTATTGCGCGATGTGCAGACACGGCAATCGAGCCTGGAAGAGATATTTGTAAACCTGGTATCCGGAGAGGCGGCATGAACTGGACCGCAATCGCTGCAATCTACCGGTTCGAAATGGCTCGCTTCTTTCGCACCCTGGCGCAAAGTTTCCTGTCACCGGTTCTTTCCACCTCGCTGTATTTCGTGGTTTTTGGCACCGCCATCGGCAGTCGAATTCAGGAGGTCGAGGGCGTATCCTACGGCGCGTTCATTGTGCCGGGCTTGATTATGCTGTCGGTGGTGATGCTGTCGATCTCGAACGCGTCTTTCGGAATTTATTTCCCAAAGTTTCTGGGCACCATTTACGAGCTGCTGTCGGCGCCGGTGAATTTTATCGAAATCGTGATTGGGTATGTCGGTGCAGCGGCCACCAAAGCGCTGTTCGTGGGACTGGTCATTCTGGCCACGTCGACCTTCTTCGTCGACATACGGATCGAACACCCCTTTGCCATGGCGGCGTTTTTGATCCTTTCATGTCTCAGCTTCTCGTTGCTGGGCTTTATCATCGGGATATGGGCCAGTAATTTTGAACAGATGTCTCTGGTACCGCAGCTTGTGGTCACGCCACTTATCTTCCTTGGCGGTACGTTTTATTCAATCTCGATGCTGCCGCCTCTGTGGCAGACGATCACGTTGTTCAATCCGGTCGTCTATCTGATCTCGGGGTTTCGCTGGTCGTTTTTCGGGCTTGCGGATGTGCCCATCGCCCTGAGTTTGCTGGCCATCATAGCCTTTACTGGGGTGTGTCTGGCGGTCATTGGCTGGATCTTCAAAACTGGCTGGCGCATTCGCAGCTAACCCACGCCGGTGCGTTGCATTTTTGCCCATTGAGTGTGTGAATTTGGTTCACGTCGCGTTCAAGGTTCGAAGAGTCTCTTGTTTACGGGTTGGTGGCACTCTACATCGGCACCCATGAAGCTCAGCCTGCCGTTCGTCAAAAAACACCCCTGTGTGGCCGTTGTCCGCCTGTCCGGCGCCATTGGAATGGCCGGGCGCGGGTCCTTGAACGACGCCACGCTTGCGCCGGTTCTCGAGAAAGCCTTTCGCAAGGGAAAACCTGCGGCCGTGGCGCTTGAGATCAATTCACCGGGCGGATCCCCTGTCCAAAGTTCAATGATCGGCGCGCGCATTCGGCGTTTGTCCGAAGAACTGGACGTGCCGGTCATCGCTTTTGTTGAAGACGTCGCTGCATCCGGTGGGTATTGGCTGGCCGCCGCAGCGGATGAGATCTGGGCCGATGACAGTTCCGTACTGGGATCGATCGGTGTGATCTCGGCTGGATTTGGCGCGCATGTCTTTCTGGCGCGGCAGGGATTTGAGCGGCGGGTCCATACCGCCGGGAAATCGAAGTCCATGCTCGACCCGTTTTCACCGGAAAAGAAAGAGGATGTAGCCCGCCTGCAAGGGTTATTGGGCGATATCCACGAGAATTTCATTGCGCACGTCAAAGATCGGCGCGGGGACAAGCTGAATCAGGAAGCTGACCTGTTCACGGGCGAGGTCTGGCTGGCGCGTCGCGCGCAGGAACTGGGGCTTATCGACGGCATCGCCCATCTGAAGCCAAAGGTGCAGGACCGTTTCGGTGACAAGGTCAAATTTCGCCGCTATGGCGTGAAAAAACCGATCTGGACCCGGTTTGGGGCCAGCCTGGCGCAGGATGCTATCGCAGGGTTAGAGGAGCGGGCAGCCTACGCGCGTTTCGGTTTGTGACGTGATCGTAAAGGCTGTCACTCTTTTTCTGATCGCAATGGGCGTATTGGCAATGTTCGGCAAGCTGCGGTTTCCTGGGCAAAAGAAGCTAAGCTCGGCGAAATGTCCGCGATGCGGTCGCTATCGCATCGGAAAAGGCCCTTGTGCCTGTAAAAAAGGAGGCCGGGCTTGATCACCACGTGGCTGCTGTCTGGTCTTGGCCTGTTGATCCTGTTGCTGGCAGGCGATGCCTTGGTGCGTGGCGCAGTGAACCTGAGCCTGCGCTTGGGGGTCCCGGCCTTGATCGTCAGCCTTACGATTGTGGCCTTCGGCACGTCCGCGCCCGAGTTGCTGATTGCTATCAGCGCCGTCAAGGAACACGCACCGGGTATTGCGCTAGGTAATGTTGTCGGATCAAACACGGCCAACATCCTGTTGGTTCTTGGTCTTCCTGCGATGCTGGCAACGATCCATACCAGCGAATGCGACAGCCGTAGGAACTATGCCTTCATGCTGATGGCGACGGCCCTGTTCATAGGGTTGGCGTTTTGTGGAACATTCACCGTCGTCAGCGGCCTGATCCTGCTGGCGGCTTTGGGCCTGGTTCTGATGAATGCGTTTCGAGAAGCAAAGGCGCACCGCAAGGCCTGTGGGGAAGCCTGTGCCGATGACGACGACCTTGAAGGCCTGGAAGAAGCGGATCCTGACATGCCTTACTGGAAGGTATCGGTTTACCTGATCCTCGGCCTTGTGGGCCTTCCTATGGGGGCGCACCTGCTGGTGGAAAATGCGACGGTCATCGCCCGGACATATGGTGTCAGTGAAACGGTTATCGGTCTGACCCTGATTGCGGTTGGAACGTCTTTACCCGAACTGGCGACAACCGTGATGGCCGCTTTGCGCCGACAGGCCGATGTGGCCCTTGGCAACGTGATTGGCTCGAACATGTTCAATCTTCTGGCCATTATCGGGATCGCAACCTGGTTCGGGCGTATCCCGGTTGATCCCGGTTTCCTGCATTTTGACCTTTGGGTCATGTTGGGCGCATCACTGCTTCTGGTTCCCTTTGTTGTCTTCAAGCAGGATATCTCTCGCGGTTGGGGGCTGGTGCTGACCTTCCTTTATGCGCTTTATGTCACTGTATTGCTGGTGTGATCTGACAAAACGAGGTGAAGCATGACCCGAGCTTTAGTGACCGGTGCCGGTATTCGTCTGGGCCGGGCCATGGCGCTTTATCTGGCGGGTCGTGGATATGATGTCGCCGTTCATTATGCGTCCTCAGAACGCCCCGCGCACGAGACTGTGGCGGAGGTACAGGCTATGAGCCGACGGTCAGTGGCATTGCAGGCTGATCTGCTGGATGAGGCAGAGGTGCAGGACCTGCTGCCCAAAGCAGCCGAGGCTCTGGGCGGGCCGATCACCTGTCTGGTGAACAACGCCTCAATCTTTGAATATGACAGCGTTCACACCGCGACCCGCCAAAGCTGGGACCGCCATCTCGACAGCAATCTGCGGGCACCGTTCGTTTTGACCCAAGCCATGGCCGGGCAGGGGCTGGCCCCGGACACGGACGAAAATGGCGAACCAGTTGCGACCGGTCTGATCATCAACATGGTGGACATGCGTGTACGCAAGCTGACACCCGAGTTCATGTCTTACACCATCGCCAAAATGGGGCTATGGACGCTGACCCGTACCTCGGCACAGGCGCTGTCCCCTGCAATCCGGGTCAATGCCATCGGACCCGGACCGACGGTACAGGGGCATCGTCAAAGCGCTGAGCATTTCCAGGCGCAACGAACGAATACTGTTCTGGAACGTGGGTCAAATCCGTCGGATATCACCGCCGCCTTGGGATATTTTCTGGATGCACACGCAGTAACGGGGCAACTGATATGCGTGGATGGCGGCCAACACCTGGGGTGGAAAACACCGGACGTTCTGGGAGTTGAATAAGCAATATCGCTGCAAGTTTTGCACCGCGCACGTTTGTGTTACCTGCGTGTTACAAAAATGTCTTTTTTTTCATACACTTGCTAAATGTGTGAAAAAATATCGTTAAAAATCAGCATCTTGATAATGTGCCTATTTTTTGTGCATGTTAATGAAGTGGTAATGAAACAAGGGAAATTCTAAGGCTGTGAAAACTTATCTTCACACTTATCCACAGGAATCGTGGATTTGTTTTCTCTTGATCTGAAGCCCGCAAGATTGCAGCCAGTATAAGAGAATCATATCGGAATCCCATGACTACCCACAGTGAATCGTCCCTGACCGGTTATGCCTGCATTCAGCGCTACGCAAAGACGCTGGACAGCTCACCCGGGGTGTACCGGATGCTGGATGCCGACAGTCGGGTTTTATACGTGGGCAAGGCGCGAAACCTGAAGGCGCGGGTGTCGAACTATACAAGGCCGGGTCACTCGGGCCGGATCGAGAAGATGATTTCCTCGACCGCTTCGATGATGTTTCTGACCACAAGAACGGAAACCGAAGCGCTGCTGCTGGAGCAGAACCTGATCAAGCAGCTTAAACCGAAATACAATGTGCTGCTGCGGGACGACAAAAGCTTTCCGAACATCCTGGTCGCCAAGGATCATGACTTTCCGCAGATCAAAAAACACCGTGGGGCGAAGAAGGAAAAAGGCGCCTATTTCGGACCATTTGCCAGCGCGGGTGCTGTAAACCGCACATTGAACCAGCTGCAAAAGGCATTCCTGCTGCGTAACTGTTCGGATTCCATGTTCGACAGCCGCACGCGGCCCTGTCTGCTTTATCAGATCAAACGGTGTTCCGGGCCGTGTGTCGGTTTGATTTCGGAGCAGGATTACAGTGAAAGCGTCAAGGATGCAGAACGTTTCCTGTCGGGGCGCTCGACCAAGGTGCAGGAGGAACTGGCTGAACAGATGATGGCCGCGTCCGAGGCTATGGAGTTCGAACGCGCCGCCGGTCTGCGCGACCGCATCCGGGCGCTGACGCAGGTACAGACCGCGCAAGGCATCAACCCTCGTGGCGTGACCGAGGCGGATGTGATCGGCCTTTATATGGACAGCGGGCAGGCCTGTGTTCAGGTATTCTTCATCCGGGCCAACCAGAACTGGGGCAACAAGGACTTTTATCCGCGTGTTGGCCCGGATGTATCACATGCCGAAGTGATGGAGGCTTTCCTTGGCCAGTTCTACGACAACAAGGAACCACCACGGCAGTTGATCTTGTCGGACGGGATCGAAAACGCCGATCTGATGCAGGAGGCTTTGTCCGAGAAAGCCGGGCGCAAAGTCGAAATCCTTGTCCCGCTGCGGGGTGAGAAACAGGAACTGGTTGCAGGTGCCTTGCGCAATGCGCGAGAGTCTCTGGCAAGGCGCATGTCGGAAAGCGCCACCCAAGCCAAGTTGCTGCGCGGGGTGGCAGAGGCGTTTGATCTGGATAGTCCACCGGGACGGATTGAGGTCTACGATAACTCTCATATCCAAGGCACTAACGCGGTGGGCGGTATGATCGTGGCAGGGCCCGACGGGTTCATGAAAAACGCCTATCGCAAGTTCAACATTCGCGGCGACGACCTGACGCCGGGTGATGATTTCGGCATGATGAAAGAGGTTCTGAACCGTCGCTTCACCCGCCTGCAAAAAGAAGACCCGGATCGGGATAAAGGGCTTTGGCCCGACCTGCTGTTGATCGATGGCGGTGCCGGACAGGTCAGCGCTGTGCACGAGATCATGCAGGCCCACGGAGTCGAAGACATTCCGATGGTCGGCGTTGCCAAAGGGGTCGACCGTGACCACGGCAAGGAAGAGTTTCACCGGATCGGCCAGCGCCCCTTTGCCCTAAAACGCAACGATCCGGTCTTGTACTTTATTCAACGGCTAAGGGACGAGGCGCACCGTTTTGCCATTGGCACCCACCGTGCGAAACGCGCCAAGGCTGTTGGTGCCACGCCGCTGGATGAAATTCCGGGCGTCGGGGCTGCACGCAAGCGCGCCTTGCTGACTCACTTTGGCAGCGCCAAAGCGGTAAGCCGGGCCAATCTGGCAGACCTGAAAGCGGTCGAGGGAATCTCGGCCGGGTTGGCTCAGAAAGTCTATGATTTCTTCCACGACAAGGGTTAGACCTGTCGCCCCCGCCACAGGATATAGAGACCCGAGGCCACAATAAGCGCGCTGCCGACCCACATGGTACGGTCCAGGCTTTCGCCGAACAGGGCGATACCCAACCCGATACCGAACAGCAGTCGCGTATAGCGGAACGGGGTCACGGCAGACACTTCACCCGTGCGCATTGCGTTCATGAGCGCGGCATAGGCCATGACGCCCATCATAACCGCGCCCGTCAGATGCAGGCTGGTGTGCGTGCTAACCGGTGTCATGGGTGCGCCTTCCCACACCCGATAGGCAAGGCCCGCAACGATAATGCTGAGGAAACCATAAAACCCCAGAACTTCGGTTCCAAGCGTGACAGGGGCCGCACGGCTGGCCAGATCACGCCCTGCGAACCCTAACATACCCAACACGGCCAGTATCGACAGCAGTGAAAAACTGTCCCCTGTCGGTTGCAGAATAATGACGACGCCGATCATACCGACAAAAATCGCGCTCCATCGCCGCCAACCAACCGCTTCACCAAAGAATAACGCCGCGCCTGCGACCACAACCAAAGGCGTTGCTTGCAAGATCACGGTGGCCGAGGACAAGGGCGTCAACGCGATGGCGAGCACATAGAACAGCCGACCAAAGACTTCGAACAGCACCCGAACTTTCATCGGGCGGGATAGAACGTCTGGGTGTATCAGACGTTTTCCGCGAGCCGACGCCAGTGCCGCAAAGATTACGGACCCGCCAGTCCCGAACAGAACCAGAACCTGCCAGATCGGAAGCGCGGTCGATGCTGCTTTCAGCAACGCATCCTCCAACGCAAAGCCCGCCATTGCGGCCACCATCCACAGGCTGCCGACCATGTTCGACCGGGCGTCGGTTTGAATATGCGCTGTCATCCTGAACGTTCCACTTTGCAGTCGACGGGCAATCTGACTGCAAAGACGTGAAACGCCAAGTGCACGAGGCGCAAAGCGTCGGACCTGCGGCGCTTTGACCAAGCTGTTGTGAGTGATGTAGTTTTTTACCGGTTTGTCTTTTCTGTCTTGAACCGGCGATATAGGGTCCAAGCCATGAAGTGGAATTTGCCCAATATCCTGACGGTTCTACGCCTGCTGGCTGCGCCCGGTCTGGCCGTAATGTTTTTGTACTTCACCCGGCCCTATGCGGACTGGTTCGCTTTGATCCTGTTCCTTTCGGCGGCGATCACCGATTGGTTTGATGGCTATCTGGCCCGTGCGTGGAAACAGGAAACCAAGATGGGCGCGATGCTGGATCCGATTGCCGACAAGGCAATGGTGGTGATCGCGCTGATGATTCTGGTTGGCTATTCGACCGAACACTGGACGCCATGGCTGGTGCTACCCGCCACCGTGATCCTGTTCCGCGAGGTTTTTGTCTCGGGCCTGCGCGAATATCTGGGCGATGTGGCGGGGACGCTGAAGGTTACAAAGCTGGCCAAGTGGAAAACAACAGCGCAGATGATCGCCATCGCCGTGCTGTTCTCGCAGGGCATCTTTGAACACTATGCCGTGATGGCGAGTTTCGGCATGGACGACGCGCTGGTAGAACAGATTATCGCGGGCCAGGTTGAAGATGTGAATCACCTGCGCTGGAACATCCATGGTATGTTCTGGGCAGGCCAGATCGGGCTGTGGTTGCTGTGGATTGCGGCGGCGCTGACATTGATCACCGGCTATGATTACCTACGTAAAGCCATGCCACATCTGAAGGAGATCTGAGGGATGGATGTGCTGTATTTTGCATGGGTACGCGAACGTATCGGTTTGCCAAAGGAAAAAGTCGAGACGCAGGCAGTCACTGTCAATGATCTGGTGGCCGAGTTGAGCGCGCGGGAAGAACGCTATGCCGCGGCATTTGCCGATTTGTCCGCCCTGCGCGTTGCACTGGATCAGGAGTTGTCGGATTTTGACGCCTCGCTGTCGGGCGTTCGGGAAGTGGCGTTTTTTCCACCAATGACGGGCGGTTGAGCGATGCGGATCGCTGTTCAGCAGGAAGCATTCGATCTGGGCGCCGAGGCCAATGCTTTTGCCGCCGGGGATGATGCCAACGGAGCCATTGTCACCTTCACTGGCGTTGTGCGCGACCTGGCAAGCGGTGATCTGGATGTGATGGAGATTGAACACTATCCGGGTATGACGGAACGGGCGCTGACCAAGATTGCCCAGGAAGCCAAGGAGCGGTGGTCATTGGGTGACGTGCTGGTGATCCATCGTCATGGCCGACTGGCCCCGGGAGACAGGATCATGATGGTGGCGACCGCTGCGCCGCATCGTAAAGATGCGTTTGAGGCAGCGGAATATCTGATGGATTATCTGAAGTCTCGCGCACCTTTCTGGAAGAAGGAAATCACCCACTCTGGTGCGGAATGGGTCGCAGCCAAAGACGAAGACGAAGACGCGCTGACCCGGTGGTAGTGATTTAGCGACCGTTTATTCTTGCAAACTTGGGCGGTGGCGCAAGGTCGTATACTTAATCCGCGTTGTTGATCCGTCCGCGCAGTTCTTCGGCCTCCTGACGCGCGGCCCGCAGGCCATCCATAGCAGCTGCCAGCTCGGCCTCTGTCTGGGTTAGCTGGTTTGTCAATTCGGCCTCACGTTGCTGCAAATAGGTGATGGCCTGATCGCGGGTTTCCTCGGCCTCGTGCAACTCCTGACTCATCCGATCCAGATCGGCAACGTCGCTTTGACTTACTCGGGACAGGCGGTGCGCCAACCAGTTGGCAAACCAGCCCATGCAGAAGGCGGCGAACAGGATAATGGCAGTTACAATGACGAATTCTGTTCTGTTCAACTTACTGGTCCCCTGCATCCGCATCTGGTGCGGTCGTGTCGGTTTGGTCCTCTGCGGAAGTCGCAGCCTCGGCCTCAAGCGCTTCAAGGCCTGTTTCTCTACCCTCAACAGGCTCAGGGCGGATCAGACGGAACTCGATCCGGCGGTTTTCTTCCCGACCCTCTTCGGTGTCGTTGTCAGCGATGGGTTGCGTTTCCCCATACCCCACGGCGGTGTAGCTGCTGGTAGGAATGCGCCGCCCGCGCAGCTCGTTCAGAATGGATTGCGCCCGCGCCTGGCTGAGTTGTTGGTTCATCTCTTCACGGCCCTGACTGTCTGTGTGGCCCTGAATCTCCATACGGATCGGACCGCAGTCGCGCAGGATATCCGCAATCTGGTTCACCACATCGCGCGAGTCTGATGCAATCGTGGCCGATCCGGGCTCAAAGGCGATTTTGCTGGTGGCCTGAATTTCAGCAATTTGGGCCTCGCAGACTTCCGGGTCGGGCAGGGCGTCCTCGGGTTCCGGTGGGGGCTGATAGGTGATGGTCAGGGTGTATTCCTGCCCCTCGCCCAACTTGTCGGACAATTGACCTGCGATGCGGGCCTTGGCGTCTTCTTCGTGGCTGAGGCCGATCAGTTCGACCGTATCGGGTGTTACGGTCAATACGCCGTTGTGGAGCTGACCCAAAGCCTCCAGACCGGCCAGAACACGTACAGGCCAGTCCGTCGGGAGATCCGAAACGATGCGGGTGGCAGTATATACCTGATCGGATCCAAAGGCCGCGCGCGCGTAGCTGTCGACCATGTCGCGCAGAGTTTCATCACCCAGCCGTCCGCGCAATTGCACCAGCCCTTCAGGGCTGCGGGTGGCCGAGAACTCGACCGGGCCATTTGGGTTCGTTGTCTCAGGCTCGGGCAATACGGCGTGCAAGGCGAAGACCGCAGGCAGCTCGGTTTCAAGCTCGCCCACAACCCGGTCGAACAACGCAGGATCGGTTCCCTCCGCTGCGATCAGGGTAATGTCCGCGTCTGACATGGTGACCGAACCCTGGCCTATCCGGAACAGCGCCTGAATGCTTTTCTCGGCTGCTTCTGGCCAGCGTGGCGATGGTTCGCCCAAGGCGATGGTGCAGGAATAAGGCCCCGTTAACCCGGCGTTTTTCGCGGCGGCCACGATTCGGTCACGTGCCTTCTCATCCTGCGCCGAGCAGGCGTCAAAATGCCCGCCTTCTTCGTCGATCAGGTAACGCAAAGTAAATGGAGTGACGACCGGGCGAGGTGCTGAAATTGCCAGCCCAACCCGCAGGCTGGGCGGTGCCGTACGCGTCAGGTCGCGTTCCAGTTTTTGTTTTTCTTGCTGACTGTTGGCAATTGCCGTGATCCTGACCAGATCCGGGCTGGCGGAAATTTTGGCGCGGGGCAGGTGGGTCAGGGCCTCCAACGCGTAAGATATTGCGGCATCCCACCCTTTGGGCTTTGGGTAATCTGCTGTTTCCATCAGGTCCGAAATGGCAACAGATCTGTCCAGATTGCCAAGCCGTTGGATCAGCTTGTCCCTGTTCTCACTGGCGGGGATCAGACCTATCACCGAAATTCCACTGTCATTTCGCAGGATTTCTACCGAAAAGCGCGGTGCTGCGAGGGCGGAAGTTGCGATAACCTCCATTTCGTCGATTACGCGGGATGTATCAACTTCGGTTCCCGCAGCGGTCAGCGCGTTAAAGCGGGTCGCTTCATCTGGCGCTGTACCGGTCAGGACCACCCGCAAACCATCGGCTTCGACCTCGGCCCAATCGTGTCCTTTCAGGTCCAGCGAGCGCCGTACAGCGAGTTCCGATGATTCTTCGATCTCGGTAACAGCATAGCTGGCCGCCAGAAGTGACAGGCCAGCTGATACAAGAAAGATCAGGGAAACAGCGATAAAATACGGCAGACGCATGTTTGGGTTTGGCACTCCTCAGGCGTTTGCGCCGATCTTTACAGGCCCCGTTCAGCGGGTGCAATCAGAGCAACAAGGCGACGCAAAGGAAGATCAGCGGAATAAAGCCGGTATCGCGGTTGGCCCGAAACAGCAGCAGCAGCTTGGCGTTGTCTTCGGTATCAAGCCCGCGCAATTGCCACATCATGTGCCAGCCCATGGCCCAGGGGCCGCAAAGCGCGACCCCCAACGCCAGAATTGACGCGTCAGGCACCCCGGCATCAATAATGGCCAGCCCCATCAGCGATACTGTTGCGACCAGAAAATACTTCAGCCATTTCGCCGTGTCGGTGCCGAACAGGCGCGCGGTGGATTTGATGCCGACCAGTTCATCGTCCTCGGTATCCTGATGTGCATAGATCGTGTCATAGAACAGGGTCCAGGCGATGCCGGACAGGTACAGCGTGCCAGCAGGCCAGCCGAGCGACCCGCTATGCGCCGTCCAGGCCAGTAATGCGCCCCAGTTGAAGGCCAGCCCCAGAAAAACCTGAGGCCACCAGGTAAACCGCTTGGCAAACGGATAAACGGTCACCGGCAGCAAAGATAACACACCCATGGCAATCGCCGCCTGATTGAAGCTGAGAAGAATGCCGAGCGCCAGAAGGCTTTGCAGTATCATCCAGGCCGCAGCTTGCCGGACACTGACTTGCCCCGACGGTATCGGGCGCGAGCGTGTGCGTTCAACCTGTGCGTCGAATTCCCGGTCTGTAATGTCGTTCCACGTGCAACCGGCACCTCGCATCAAAAAAGCTCCGAATGCGCAGCCTAGGGCAATCCACAGATCTTCCCAACGCGGTTGACCGTCATGCAGGATGGCCAGCGCCAGCCCCCACCAACATGGAAGCAGCAACAGCCATGTGCCGATGGGCCGGTCCGCGCGGCTGAGGCGCAGATACGGTCGGGCAAAGGCTGGGGCATATGTGTCGACCCAGTTGCCGGTGACGGCATCGGCGACTTGACCATCTGGTGTTGGGGCATTGCCTTGCATATGTAGGTCTCATGAGTGCGAAAATCAGACTGTATGTAGAGCAGCCCTTGGGTCAGGGGCAATCGGTTCCTTTGACGCGCGATCAGGCGCACTATCTGTTTGGCGTCATGCGACTGCCGGTTGGCGGAGCAGTGGCGCTGTTTAACGGCAAAGATGGAGAGTGGCTGGCCGAGGTGGCCGAGTCCGGAAAACGCGGCGGAGCTCTGACCTGTGTCAGGCAGACCAAACCTTTGCAGCTGCCCCCCGACCTGTGGCTCCTGTTTGCGCCGATCAAAAAGGCGCGCACTGATTTCATTGTTGAAAAAGCCGCTGAAATGGGCGCGGCTCGCATCCTGCCAGTTCAGACCGAATTCACCAACGCAGACCGTATCCGGCAAGACCGGCTTCAGGCTCATGCAATCGAAGCCGCTGAACAATGCGGAGGAACCTACGTGCCCGAGGTGGCAGACCTTCAGCGGCTGGACCGCGTGCTGAAGACCTGGCCTGAAGGTCGACAGTTGATGTTCTGCAACGAAGCCGAGGTCGGTTCGGCCCTGCGGCTGGCAGCGAATGAAAAAGGGCGCGCCTGGGCGATTCTCATCGGCCCGGAGGGCGGGTTTTCCAACGCTGAGCGTGCGCGGCTGTCGGCTTTACCCTATGCGCATGTGGTCAGTCTTGGCCCGCGTATTCTGCGGGCGGATACAGCGGCGGTGGCCGCATTGACCATGTGGCAGCAGGCATTGGGGGATTGGTCGTGATTCGCGAGGCGGTTCAATCGGATGCCCCGGCGCTTGAGAGGTTTCTGTCCCGCTACCCTGACAGTTCAATGTTTTTGCGCAGCAATTTGGCGGCCCACGGGGTGGGGTTGAATGCGAATGAATATTCCAGTCGCTACTTCATCTGGGGTGAGGATCAGGTTCAGGGTGTCTTCGGGCTCGGCAAGAAGGGCTATCTGATGGTTCAATTGCCCAACGCCGAAACCGAAGCTGTCGAGTGTTTCGCGCGGATGATCGAAGGCGAAACCGTTTTGGGTATGACGGGAGATGCACCTCAGGTCGAGCTGACGTTGGGCGCTCTGGGATTGGGGCAGGCGAAGTACCGGTTGAATCACGATGAACCGCTTTATCGACGTGACCTGCGAGGTCTGACTGAGGCACCTGTTCCTTATCGCGCTTTGCGCGCCGAGGATCGGTCAAGACTGCACACTTGGTTCGCGGATTACTTCGAAGATACTGGACAGGCCGCAGGCGAAGAGGCGCGTGAGCTGGCGGCAGAGCGCGTCGAGGCGGAATTGACCGCAAGTAGGGCGATTGTCCTGATGGAAGGCGACGCGCCGGTTGCCATGGCGTCTGTAAATGCCAGGGTTCACGACCAAGTTCAGGTCGGTGGAGTTTTTGTTCCACGTAAAAACAGAAATCGTGGCCTGGGTCGACGGGTCACGACCGCATTGATGCAGAAAGCAAAATCCGAGGGCGCGGCGGCCGCGATCCTGTTTGCGAACAACGCACCTGCAGCCCGTGCCTATGAGGCGATTGGGTTCCAACAGGTGGGTTGGTACAAGGTCGCTTTGCTGCAGGAACCGCAAAGGGTGCTCTCATGAGTTTCATCCGACCCGAGGCAAAACTGGCGCTTTGGCGTTGGCGCGAGGTTCTGGTTGCGGCTTTTGTCCTGATCCTTGGTCTGAGCTGGATCAGCGGGCCGGGTGGGCTGTTGGCCTGGATAGGCTGGTTTCTGATTGTCGTGTCAGCGGCTTTGACTGTGATCGGCATACAGCGCGCGCGCTTCAGAACAGGTGTGGGCGGGCAAGGTGTCGTGACGATTGATGAAGGTCAGATCACTTATCTGGGCCCCTTGGACGGCGGCATCGTCGCGTCCCGCGAAATTGAGCGTCTGGCCCTTGACCCGACCTCCGACCCCGCACATTGGGTTCTGGATCAGCCGGGCCAGCCAACGCTTCACATTCCTGTGAATGCAGAAGGAGCCGAGGCGTTGTTCGACGTGTTCTCAAACCTGCCTGGCCTCAAAACCGAGCAAATGCTGTCGGAACTCAACGGCAAATCGCAGCATCCGGTCGTTATCTGGGAACGTACACCGTCGCGCCCGGCGCATCTGCCGTTGCATTGACACTGGCGCCATTTCCGACCACCACTTGACCTTCAAAACAGACACAGCAGGATCGGAGCACGGTTCATGTCCATCCCTCAGTCCGGCGGCGGTCCGATCGAACGCCATGAACAACTGGCCGAATATCTGGAATCGGGTTGCAAACCCAAGCAAGATTGGCGCATCGGCACCGAGCATGAGAAATTCGGCTATTGCAAGGACACGCTGAAACCTCTGCCTTTTGAAGGAAAGCGATCCATTGTCGCCGTGTTGGAGGGGTTGCGGGATCGCCACGGCTGGGGAGAGGTCCGTGAATCCGGTCATCTGATCGGTCTTGAAAAGGACGGCGCAAATGTCAGCCTTGAACCGGGTGGCGCGCTGGAGCTGTCGGGTGCCCCTCTGGAGACGATCCATGAAACCTGCGATGAGGTGAACACTCACCTGCGCGAGGTGAAGGATATCGCCGATGAGATCGGTGTGGGATTCATCGGTCTGGGCGCGGCGCCGATCTGGACGCATGACCAGATGCCGCTGATGCCCAAGGGGCGGTATCGGCTGATGAACGATTATATGGAAAAAGTCGGCACCATGGGCCGCGCCATGATGCGGCGGACGTGTACCGTTCAGGTTAATATCGACTTCGGGTCCGAAGCCGACATGGTACAGAAACTGCGCGTGGCGCTGGCATTGCAGCCGGTAGCGACGGCGCTGTTTGCCAATTCTCCGTTCTTCGAAGGTAAAGTGAACGGTCAGAAAAGCTGGCGCAGCCATATCTGGCGACATCTGGACGATGCGCGCACGGGCATGTTGCCCTTCGTGTTCGAGGATGGCTTTGGATTCGAACGCTATGTCCAATACGCGCTCGATGTGCCGATGTATTTCGTCTACCGCGACGGGCAGTACATTAATGCGCTGGGCATGTCGTTCCGAGATTTCCTCAAGGGTGAGTTGCCTGCATTGCCGGGTGAAACGCCGACCCTGTCGGATTGGGCCGATCACCTGACAACGGCCTTTCCCGAAGCGCGGATCAAGAAGTTCATGGAGATGCGCGGCGCGGATGGTGGCCCTTGGCGACGGCTTTGCGCCTTGCCCGCCTTCTGGGTCGCGCTGACCTATGACCAAACCGCGCTGGATGCGGCGTGGGATCTGGTCAAGGGCTGGGATGCTGAAACGCGCGAGGCGCTGCGTGTTGCGGCGGCCAAAGACGGGCTTCAAGCGCAGGTTGGCAACGTCAACATGCATGATCTGGCGCGTGAAGTTGTGGCAATCTCCGAGGCGGGCCTGAAAGCCCGTGCGCGCCCTGGTGCTGGTGGTTTGGTCCCGGATGAGACGCATTTCCTGAACGCGTTGAAGGAAAGCATCGACACCGGCAAGGTTCCGGCAGATGAGTTGCTGGAACACTACAATGGCGACTGGAATGGCGACCTGACCCGGATTTATCCCGAATACAGCTATTGATGCGCACCGTCCCGCTTGCATTCGCGGGGCGGGGCCGATAGCAGGTTCTCGACCAAATTCAGAGGGCCGTCATGGACGATCTTAAGGCAAAGTATCTGGGCCAAATCGCCGAAGCAGGCGACGAAAACGCGCTTGAGGCGATCCGCGTCGCGGCTGTTGGCAAAAAAGGCGAGGTCGCGCTGAAGATGCGCGAGCTGGGCAAGATGACGCCCGAGGAACGTCAGGTCGCAGGCCCGGCGCTGAATGCCCTGAAGGATGAGATTAACTCGGCGCTGTCCGCCAAGAAAGCCGCGCTGGCCGATGTTGCACTGGATGAGCGCCTGCGGACCGAATGGCTGGACGTCACCCTGCCGACCCGCCCGCGCCGTCAGGGGTCAATCCACCCGATCAGCCAGGCGACCGAGGAACTGACCGCGATCTTTGCTGAACTGGGCTTCTCGGTGGCCGAAGGGCCGCGTGTTGAAGACGACTGGTACAATTTCGACGCGCTGAACATCCCCGGTCACCACCCCGCACGGGCCGAGATGGACACGTTCTATATGCACCGCGCCGAGGGTGATGACCGCCCGCCGCATGTGCTGCGCACCCATACCTCGCCTGTCCAGATTCGCTCGATGGAGAAACAGGGTGCACCGATCCGCGTAATCTGTCCGGGCGGCGTGTACCGCGCCGATTACGACCAGACCCACACGCCGATGTTCCATCAGGTCGAGGGGCTGGCCATCGACAAGGACATCTCGATGGCGAACCTGAAATGGGTTCTGGAAGAATTCGTGAAAGCCTTCTTTGAGGTCGACGATGTCGAACTGCGCTTCCGCGCCTCGCACTTCCCCTTCACCGAGCCATCGGCCGAGGTTGATATCCGCTGTTCGTGGGATAACGGTCAGCTGAAGATCGGCGAGGGCGACGACTGGATGGAGATTCTGGGTTCCGGCATGGTCCACCCCAAGGTGATCGCCGCTGGAGGGATCGACCCCGAGGTCTATCAGGGTTTTGCGTTCGGGATTGGCATCGACCGTCTGGCGATGCTGAAATACGGCATTCCGGATTTGCGGGCGTTCTTTGATAGCGACCTGCGCTGGCTGCGCCACTACGGGTTTGCGGCGCTGGATATGCCGAACCTGCATGGTGGTTTGAGTCGGTGAGTATCGGCCAGTTTTTCCTAGGCCTAGTGACAATAATAGTCGCTACGGTTGTCTACCGTTGGCAAAAAATGGTGGAAAGGGAAACTGAGCTTCAACAGAGGCAAAGAGAGCTTTTCGCCAAGTATCTGACCCTCACGCACGAACATTTTCTTTCCCAGCCTTACAAAGGGCAAGAATACACCGACGAGCAACTGGCGGGCTTCTTGGGGATATCGAAAGCAGAGATTGATATATACACCACACGCGATCAGGTTGCTTTGATAGCGTCAGATCGTATCTGGAATGCAGTTAGTTCTCATGACAAAAAGTTTCGCGCGTGGAAGGTTGCTTTCCCTCCGGCGGGTGATGCTAGCCCTGAAAACTCCGAGAAAGCTAAGGCGGCAGCAAGGGAACTTCAGCAATCTCATGCGCAGCTGCTGAGAATAATGCGAACGGAACTTGCGGAGCATCATCAATTCAGATTTCCAAGATGGATGCAAAAAATGTTGAGCAAAGAGCCATCCAAATAGCTTGCGCGGAGCAAAGGCCGGTAGGCCGCCGCGCCATCGCCAGACCGCCCGGACGGGCTGGCGATTTGTCTCCGCAGGTGCCCTGTTTCAACGACACACAAAATTGGTGACCACAAACTGCCCAGCTAAAGGTTTGATCGCCATTCCGCGGTCTGGCTATGGCCCGGCTTGATGCTTTGACCTGACGTAGGGCGGGCTTCAGCCCGCCATGTGCGGTGGGTGGGTGCCGGGCTGAAGCCCGGCCTACGATCGGACCACACCGATATGTTAAGTGACAGGGCGGAATGCCCCGTTAGGGTCGGGTGCATGATCTGTCGATTGCTCTGCCTTCTTCTGCTGATGACCGCGCCCGCCTTTGCCATGGGCCCCTGGAAAACCGAATGCCACGGCGTTATTGCCTGTGATCTCGGTGACCGCTCGTATCACGTTCTAGAACCTGATGGCTGGGATGGTGAAACACCTCTGCCCGTGCTGCTGCATTTCCATGGTTGGGCGCGGCAGGGCACCGTGGTTGTGAACCACGAACGGATTGCCGGGGCCACGAAACGTCGGGGCGTGCTGCTGGTTGCCCCGAACGGTTTGGGCAAAAGCTGGAATTTCTGGTCCGCACGCTCGGATGATGTGCCTTTTGCCGACCGGGTGCTGGAGGACGTGGCCAAGCGCTATCCGATTGACCCTGACCGCATCTATGTCTCGGGTTATTCCTTCGGCGGTGCGATGGCGTGGCGCTATGTGTGCCAGTCGGGCAATGACATCGCTGCTTTGCTGGCCGTTGCGGGCAGCATTCGCCAGACAGAAAACTGCCCCGAAGCCCCGCGTGAGGCGCGCCATGTACACGGGCTCAGCGATACGGTGATGGATTTTCCTTATGGCGCGAATGGCGACACGACCCATCCGGTCTCGCTTTGGCGTGAAAAGTACAATTGCAACGGAGCGACCCCGCGGGGTGATTGGAGTGTGGAACCGTTCCTGACGCTTAGCCGAGTGGAATGGACCGATTGCACGCAGGGGCAGGTGACGCTGGACACGCATCCCGGCGGGCATTTCATCCCGCATGGCTGGATTGGGCGGCAGTTGGATGAGCTTTTGGGCCGCACCCCCAGCTATCCGTGACGCGCAGCGCTTGCACCCCGGCGCATTCTTTGCCATTGCCTGTGCCGACTGGATGTTTGCCAAAAAAGGCCCCGTGCAATGAAATTCACTCTGTCCTGGCTGAAAGACCACCTCGACACTGATGCTTCGGTTGATGAAATCGCCGAGGTGCTGACCGATCTCGGGCTTGAGGTCGAAGAGATCGTGAACCCGGCCGAACGGCTGGCAGGTTTTACTCTGGGCTATGTGAAACACGCCGAGAAACACCCTGACGCGGACAAGCTGCGCGTTTGCAAGGTCGATACAGACGAGGGCGAGCTACAGATCATCTGCGGTGCGCCAAATGCGCGTGAAGGGATCACCGTCGTGGTCTGCAAACCGGGCATGTACATCCCTGGCCTGGACCTGACCATCAGTGTCGGCAAGATCCGTGGCGTCGAAAGCTTTGGCATGATGGCGTCCGAGCGTGAGCTGGAGCTGTCGGATGAACATGATGGCATCATCGAACTGCCTTCGGGCGAAGTGGGTGATACATTCGTGGACTGGCTTGCAGAAAACGACCCGTCCAAAGTCGATCCGATGATCGAAATCGCGATCACTCCGAACCGCCCGGATGCGTTGGGGGTTGAAGGGATTGCGCGCGATCTGGCCGCGCGTGGAATTGGCACGTTGAAGCAGCGTGATTATACGCCTGTTCCGGGTGATTTCGAGTGCCCGATCAAGGTGACGATCGACGAGGACACGCTGGACGGAGCGCCGCATTTCACCGGCCGTTTGATCCGTGGCGTGAAGAATGGCCCCAGCCCGCAATGGCTGCAGGATCAGTTGAAGGCCATAGGTCTGCGTCCGATCTCGGCGCTGGTGGATATCACCAATTACATGACCTACGATCACAACCGCCCGTTGCACGTGTTCGACGCCGACAAGGTGCAGGGCAACCTGCGGGTGCACCGCGCCAAAGGCGGCGAGACGCTGGTCGCACTGGATGAAAAAGAATACACGCTGCAACCCGGAATGATGGTGATTTCGGATGACAAGGGCCCGGAATCGATTGCGGGCATCATGGGCGGTGAGGAAACCGGATGTACCGAGGAAACGGTAAACGTTTTCCTCGAAAGCGCGTTCTGGGATCATGTGCAAATTGCGCTCACAGGCCGTGCGCTCAAGATCAATTCCGACGCGCGCTATCGGTTCGAGCGCGGTGTCGACCCGGAGTACACCCGCGAGGGGCTGGAACACGCGACCCAGATGATTCTGGACATCTGCGGCGGAGAAGCCTCCAACGTGGTTGAGGCCGGCAAAGCGCCGAACCATGCGCGCGCCTACAAGCTGAATGCGGAAAGGGTGCAGTCTCTGGTCGGGATGGATATTCCCGAAAGCGAACAGCGACAGACCCTGACCCGTCTGGGCTTTCGTCTGGAAGGCGAGATGGCCCATGTCCCCAGCTGGCGCCCGGATATCCTGGGCGAGGCCGATCTGGTGGAAGAGGTCGCGCGGATTGCTTCCTTGACCAAGCTGCAAGGCCGGCCGTTGCCGCGCGTGACCGAGGGGATACCGAAACCGGTGATGACCCCGGCGCAGCGCCGTCAGTCCATGGCGCGCCGTACCTGCGCGGCGCTGGGTTATAACGAATGCGTCAGTTATACGTTCATTGATCAGGCTTCGGCGGCTTTGTTCGGTGGTGGCGATACTACGACCATGCTGGAAAACCCGATCTCATCCGAGATGAGCCATATGCGCCCCGATCTGCTGCCCGGCCTGTTGCAGGCTGCCGCCCGCAATCAGGCGCGCGGATTCGCGGATGTCGCCCTGTTCGAGGTCGGTCCGGTCTTTCACAATGGCGAGCCGGGTGATCAGAAAACCCAGATCACCGGCCTGCTGGTAGGACGTTCTGGCCCCAAGGATGTGCACGGTGCTGCGCGCCCAGTGGACGTGTTCGACGCCAAGGCAGATGTCGAGGCTGTTCTGGCCGCCGTTGGCGCGCCCGAAAAGGTTCAGATTCTGCGCGACGGCGATCCATGGTGGCATCCGGGTCGTCATGGCAAAATCTGTCTGGGTCCGAAAAAAGTACTGGCTGTCTTCGGAGAGTTGCACCCGCGCGTTTTGCAGGCGATGGACATAAAAGGTCCGGTAATGGCATTCACCATCTGGCCGGACGAAGTGCCTTTGCCCCGCAAATCTGGTGCCACCCGCGCTGCGCTGGAACTGCGCGACTTGCAGGCGGTCGAGCGTGATTTTGCTTTTGTCGTCGATGCCGATGTCGAAGCGCTGACGCTGGTAAACGCAGCCGCAGGCGCTGACAAGGCACTGATTGAGGGCGTGCGTGTCTTTGACGAATTCATCGGCGGCAGCCTTGGCGAAGGCAAAAAGTCCCTTGCCATTACAGTGCGCCTGCAACCGACCGAGGCGACTCTGAAGGAAAAAGACATCGAAGCTGTGGCCGAGAAGATCATTGCCAAGGTTGCCAAGGCGACGGGTGGGGTCCTTCGCGGTTAGAGCTCTGAGGCTCCAATGGAAAGCGCGCCTTCGGGCGCGTTTTTTATTTGGACAGGAACTTGGTCAGTAAGTCATAGACCAGCCGGATGCGGCGGCTGGTGTGCAACTCGCGATGCGTGGTCAACCAGATCGGAAATGTGATAGCCTCCATCCCGGGGCACACACGCTCCATACCTGGTGCCGCATCACCGACGGTCTGCGACATGGGCGCTATGCCAAAGCCTTGTTTGGCATATTCCCAAGCCACTATTCCGTTCTGAGACCCAAGCCGGAAATTCTCGTTGGTCAGGTGAATGCCAAGCGGTTTCAGATAGGCGATCATCTGATTGTCGTCGCCGAAGCTGATGAACTCATGCCGTGAAAGGTCCTGCTTTGATTTCGGGCGTCCCGCACGGTTGAGATACTCTGTGGTTGCATAGAAATGCCCCGACGCCTCCTGTACCAGCTTCGCGATTAGGTCGGGTTGATCAGGACGGACATGGCGGATCGCGATATCTGCCTCGCGCCGCATAAGATCCTGAATATCGTTTGAGGCAATCACGTCAATCCGCAGGCGCGGGGCTTGCGCCCGGATTTCGCGCAGCAGGTCGGGCAAGACATAGGCCGACATCACGTCACTGGCGGTGATGCGAACCCGGCCTTCAATGGATTGTGCCTGTCCGGACGCCGTCAGCGCGATGCGGTTGGCGGCGTCCCCCATTTTGCGAGTATGATCCAGCAGCTCCAATCCGGCCTGAGTGATCTCAAGAGTTCTGCCAGCCCGTTCAAACAGCATCACGCCCAGGTCCTGTTCAAGCGCTGCTATCTGACGACTCAGCGTAGGCTGGGTTTGCCGTAGCTGCCGTGCCGCTGCGGAAAATGACCCGGTTTCAGCCGTCGCCAGAAAGGCCCGGATGTGGTTCCAATCAAAATCGCCAAACTCATTCATACAAAAATGTATAGTAAACCTGCAAATTTCGGCAATTTATATTCGGTCTGCGCATGAATAAATTCTCGCCGAAAGGAGACTCCTCAATGACCACCACTGCGAAATTCTGGGATGGAGTGGCCGAGAAATATGCCCGCTCGCCCATCAAAGACATGGCTTCGTACGAGCATACACTGGAACGGACAGCGTCTTACCTGAAGAAATCCGATGATGTTCTGGAACTTGGGTGCGGCACAGGCATGACTGCTCTGAAGCTGTCCGGATATGTAGGATCTATCACTGCAACCGACGTGTCCCCCGGTATGTTGGCCGTTGGACGTCGAAGCGCCGCTTCGCAAAGCATCGAAAACGTCACCTTTGCCGAGGCTGATGTAAATCGACCGCCTGAGGGTTCATTTGATGCGGCGCTGGCATTCAATCTTTTGCATCTGGTCGAAGATCTGGATCTGACACTGAGCCAAATACATTCGGTCCTTAAACCCGGCGGACTGTTTATTTCGAAAACTTTTTGCCGGCCGTCCAGCGCGGCGAGCCTGAAGTATTACGCTATTCGTCTCGCGCTTCCGATCATGCAGTTCTTTGGTAAGGCTCCGTTTGTGCGATTCCTGCCTGAGGCGGATCTTGATGCGGCCCTTGAACGCGCCGGGTTCAGCATCATCGAGAGCGACAGTTTCCCAATACGTGACGCCCGCCGATTCCTAGTGGCTCGTAAAATGTAAGGTTTTTCCGGAATTCGCGTTGGGCTTTGGGTGTTGGACCCTTAAATTGGTCGGGAACAACATCGGAGTTTGCCATGGGCCTGAACGTTTATCTTTCCGGAGAAATCCACACCGACTGGCGTGATCAGATCATCGATGGGGCGCAAGGGTTGGACGTGACCTTCAACAGCCCCGTTACCGATCACGCGGCCAGTGATGATTGTGGTGTGGCCATTCTGGGGGCCGAGCCGAACAAGTATTGGCACGACCACAAGGGAGCGATGGTCAATGCGATCCGAACCCGCAAGGGGATTGCGGATGCGGATGTTGTCGTCGTCAGGTTTGGTGACAAGTACAAACAGTGGAACGCCGCCTTTGACGCGGGTTATGCTGCAGCACTGGGCAAGTCTATCATCGTTCTGCACGGCCCGGATCATCAGCACGCGCTGAAAGAGGTTGATGCCGCCGCACTGGCCGTGGCGGAAGAACCTGCTCAGGTGGTCGAAATTCTGCGTTACGTGCTGACAGGTGCTCTGCCCGGCTGATCGATGAAAGGGGCGCCGGTTTGGCGCCCCGTTTCTTTCAACTGTTATCAGTCTCGTGCCGGTATGGCTTTGCCGCGCTGAACCGCTGGGCGTTGGAAGAAACGATCAACATAAGCGACGACATTGGAATAGCCGTCCCAATCAACGACATCCTTCGCGCCATAGAAATCCAGTGCATTCAGCCACGGGGCAAGCGCGATATCCGCGATGGAATATTCGCCCGCGATCCAGTCTTGTCCTTCCAGTTGCGTATTCACCACGTTCAGCAGGCGCTTGGCTTCGTTGATGTAACGCTCGCGCGGGCGCGGATCTTCTATCGCGCTGCCAGCGAATTTGTAGAAAAACCCGAGCTGGCCAAACATTGGCCCGATGCCGCCCATCTGAAACATCAGCCATTGGGTGATCCGGTGCTTGTCTGCTGCGGTTTGGCCAAGGAACTTGCCCGTTTTCTCGGCCAGATACAGCAGGATTGCACCGCTTTCGAACAGGGCCAGCGGTGCACCGTCGGGTCCGTTGGGGTCGATTATCGCCGGGATCTTGTTGTTCGGGTTCAGCGACAGGAACTCGGGACTTTTGACATCCGAGTCTGCCAGGGTCACCAGATGCGCCTCATAGGGCAGGCCGGTTTCCTCAAGCATGATCGAGGCTTTGACGCCGTTTGGCGTTGGATAGGAGTAGAGTTGAAGGACCTTGGGATCTTTTGCAGGCCATCTGTCGGTTACGAAAAAAGGCGCAAGTTGAGACATGGTAACTCCTGAGAAATGCCATTTGGGGAAAAATAGGGTGGCTTTCCCCTAAAAAACATACCCTTATTCATGCGTTTAACGCACAATTCCTATGCGCTCATGCGTGAACAGAAGCGTGGTCTTAGAAAACAAGAGGGATGCTATGCTGGAAGAATTCAAGACATTCATTGCCAAGGGCAATGTCATGGACATGGCGGTTGGTATCATTATCGGTGCCGCGTTTACCGCAATTGTTACCTCGTTGGTGGGCGATCTGATCAATCCGCTTATTGGATTGTTCACAGGGGGTATCGACTTTACGAACAATTACGCCGTTCTTGCAGGCGACGTGGCCGAAGGTGCCAGCCTTGAAGCGGCACGTGAAGCAGGCGCATCCGTCTTTGCCTATGGTGCCTTTATTATGGCGATCATCAATTTCCTGATCATCGCCTGGGTCGTCTTCATGTTGGTAAAAATGGTGAACAAGGTCAAAGACGCTGCCGAAGCAGAGGAAGAAGCGGTTGAAGAGGCACCCGCAGGTCCCAGCGAACTGGACATCCTGATGGAAATCCGGGACGCTTTGAAGAAGTAGGCCTGTCGTTTCGTCGCGACATCGGGCTCCGCACCAATCGCGGAGCCTGTTTTATGAGAATTGACGAACAGAAAACACGAGGAAATTCGAGATGGAACAAACCGCCGACTTGGCCGAGCAGGCGATTGGTATGGCCAATCTATACTTGCCCATTGCCTTGAATGCAGCGAAAGCTCTGATCGTTCTTGTTTTGGGTTGGATCGCCGCCCGAACGATCGCGAGTGTTGTACGCCGCCGGATCAACAAAACACCACAGATCGACCCGACACTTGGGAATTTTGCCGCCAGTGTGATCAAGTGGGCAATTCTGGCCATAGTTCTGGTCGCCGTTCTGGGGATCTTCGGGATAGAAGCCACCAGTATCGTCGCTATTCTGGGTGCTGCCTCGCTGGCTGTCGGGTTGGCACTTCAGGGTACGTTGAGTGATCTTGCGGCCGGTGTGATGTTGGTGGTTTTCCGGCCCTACAAGCTTGGACAGTATGTGGATATCGGTGGCACGGCAGGAACCGTTATGGACCTGAGCCTGTTCACGACCGAGCTTGTGACCCCCGACAACGTTCAGATCATTGTTCCAAACGGTCAGGCATGGGGGTCGATCATAACCAATTATTCAGCCCATGACACACGACGTGTCGATCTGGTGTTTGGAATTGATTACGGGGACAGCGCAGATACCGCCATGCAGATCATTCTGGATGTGGCCAAGGCCGACCAGCGCATTCACAGCGACCCTGAACCCTGGGTGCGGGTCACGAATCTGGGCGACAGCTCAGTCGATCTGACTGCGCGGCTATGGTGTGCCGCAGCCGATTACTGGGACGTCAAGTTCGAGCTTACGAAGGTGGTGAAAGAGGCGTTTGACGCCAAAGGTGTTTCGATTCCGTATCCGCATTCGGTCGAAATTCAAAAACAGGGGTGACAGCTGGCGCTCATTGTGTGGGCGAGCATTCATCCCTTCCGCGTATTGAAAAGGGCACCGCGCAGAAACGCGGTGCCCTTTTTTGTGAAAGCCGTCGGTTCGATACCGACCGCGCCACCCTGTGAATTGCCATCAACAGGCAACTTCAGGAGTGGAGGTACTTACGATTTGACCACCACATTTGGCGAAACAACATCGATGCCAAGGGCCTTGCCAACGGCATAGTATGTCAGTTTGCCAGCATGAACGTTCAGACCTTCCATCAGGTGCGGATCGTCCTGACATGCCTGTTTCCATCCTTTGTCGGCCAACGACAACATGAACGGCATTGTGGCATTGCCCAGTGCGATGGTCGAAGTGCGCGCGACAGCACCCGGCATGTTGGCAACGCAGTAATGCATGATGCCATCGACATCGTAGATCGGATCGGCATGGGTGGTGGCTTTTGACGTCTCAAAGCAACCGCCTTGGTCGATGGCGACATCCACCAGTACTGCGCCGGGTTTCATCGTCGACAGCTGAGCACGCGACACCAGTTTCGGTGCGGCTGCGCCGGGGATCAGAACAGCACCGATGACCATATCGGCGTCCTGGATCAGTTCTGCGGTCGCACCTGCTGTCGAAAACTGGTTCTTGAAAGTTCCGCCAAAGACATCGTCCAAGTAGCGCAGACGCGGCAGCGACCGATCCAGAACGGTGACATCAGCCCCCATTCCGGCGGCAATCTTGGCCGCGTGTGTCCCGACGACACCGCCGCCAATCACAACCACTTTGGCCGGGCCAACGCCGGGAACGCCACCCATCAGAACCCCACGGCCGCCATTGGCCTTCTGCAGGGTCCAGGATCCGACCTGAGGGGCCAGACGACCCGCGACCTCGGACATAGGTGCCAGCAGCGGCAGACCGCCGTTGGCATCCGTTACGGTCTCATACGCGATTGCGGTACAGCCCGACTCCAGCAGGTCATGCGTCTGATCCGGGTCCGGAGCCAGGTGCAGATAGGTGAACAGCAACTGTCCTTCACGCAGCATCTTGCGTTCAACCGCCTGCGGTTCCTTGACCTTGACGATCATGTCAGCGGTGGCAAACACCTCTTCCGCGGTGTCAATAATTTGCGCGCCTGCGGCGACATAGGCGTCATTGTCGAAGCCTGCGCCGATGCCCGCGCCGGACTCGATCAGGACTTGGTGTCCGCGAGCGACCGCTTCCTGAGCAGCATTGGGCGTCATCCCGACGCGGAATTCCTGAGGTTTGATTTCCTTGGGGCAACCGATTTTCATTGGGCTCTCCGTTCATAAGCTGCTTAAATTATGTGCATTTCGTGGCGCAATTTCTGTGAAAGAAAACGTGTCGGTAGACTTTTCTTTGGAAGAATTTCCCGTACTATTCAAAAAACTCGCAAAGGAATTGCAGGAATGAGCCTGGACACGACTGATCGAAAGATTCTGGCCGCACTTCAGAAGAATGGCAGGATGTCGAATTCGGAACTGTCTGAACAGGTCAACCTGTCTCCATCTGCGTGCCACCGCCGCGTTCAACGATTGGAGGTTGACGGCTATATCCGCAACTATGTGGCTCTGCTGGATGCGCGGAAAATGAACGTGCCTACCACCGTCTTTGTCGAGATCACGCTACAAGGCCAGGCCGAAGAGGTTCTGGATGTGTTCGAAAAGGCGGTGGCCCGAATACCAGATGTGCTGGAGTGCCATCTGATGGCCGGAACCGCAGACTACATTCTGAAGGTCGTGGCGGAAAACACAGAAGATTTCGCGCGTATCCACCGGCAATACTTGTCGCGCTTGCCTGGGGTGGCGCAGATGCAAAGTTCATTTGCGCTGCGTACCGTGTTCAAGACCACGGCCTTGCCGGTCTGACCGTCATAACGGGCCGGGATAGGTGAACAGCAGCAGGTGGGTCAGATTGAACCCGAAATGCATCGCAACAGGCACCCAAAGCCGACCGGTTGCAAAATATCCCAACCCGCACCCCAGCCCGAGAAGGGATGCGAATACCACAAGCGCGGGTCCTCCGCCGATATGCGCCAATCCAAAGAGCAGGCTGGCAGCGACCAGACCGCCTGTTGCCCCAAGGCGCAAGGTAATGGCCGACTGCAAGTAGCCGCGAAAGAACGCCTCTTCCGTAAGACAAGTCAGAAACAGGTTGGACAGGCAAAATACCAGCCACCAATAAGGGGCTGAGAGGTCCACGCGCACGGCGCGCAGCGATAGACCCAGCAGAAACAGGCCGGGCAGAATCAGAAAACCCGCTAGCAAAGGTTTTATTCTGGTCTTGATTGGGCTGTTCAGCATTCCGGGCCAAGCCAGAAGAACGGCAAAGAAGACCATGGGTTTGTCCAGATTCAGGTGCAGTGTGAAACTTGTGCTCGAGGCACTTGCCTGCACCTGATCCAGCAGTTTCAAATTGTTGAATCCTGGCAACAGATGTGCCCCCAATGCCAGGCACCACAGGATCAACAGCGTATGCCCCGCAATAGCCAGCAGACCTGTCTGGCGAGGGAGGAAGAAGGCCACGATCAGACCAAGCGCCACCGCCACGATTGCTGTCGGTGACATCAGTCCGGTAACCGAGGCGACACTGACGAACAGAACCAGCAGGGCATACGCAAGTCCGGTTCGTCGCCCCATCGCCGCGACTTGCGCTGTGATCAAGATCAGCCAGGGCCAAGTGACCGGCAATGTCGAAAAGAAATACGTCACGGCGTTCTCGTCTGAATTGTGGACCCAGTCATGCCGCACAAAAACAAGGCAATGCAAGCAACCTGAAAGCGCGTGATTGGCGCCTCGTGTCAATTCTTGTGCTTGTATCCTTTGGGCCAGACGTACAAATTCGGGTAAAAGACCATATACCCGTCCAGACCCTGATTTCCGATATAGACTGCTGCAACGGATCGGCTTCGATTTATCTGATGACATCAGGCGGTTACACAGGCCCGATATGGTTCGAACCCGATGACTGAGAAGGAGCTGATCTTGGCTTACGAGAACGATGGGGGCACCAAGAACTGGCTTGAGGCCGAATTGGAAGACACGCTGGATGAAGACTTCGAAATCGAGTTCAGCGAGCCTATGCTGTCGATGGAAGTCCGCAAAATCTATCGGGACCAGCACCCCGAAATGCTGGATCGCAAAGTCTATTTCCGAAACCTGCTGCGGTTGCAGGCCGAGTTGATCAAGGTGCAGGATTGGGTTCAGCACACTGGCGCCAAGGTTTGTATCCTGTTTGAAGGCCGTGATAGTGCGGGCAAGGGGGGCGTGATCAAACGGATCACGCAGCGCCTGAACCCCCGTGTCGCCCGTGTGGTCGCTCTGCCAGCCCCCAGTCGCCGCGAGCAGAGCCAATGGTATTTTCAACGCTACGTGCCGCATCTGCCTGCTGCGGGTGAAATCGTCTTGTTCGACCGCTCGTGGTACAACAGGGCGGGGGTTGAGCGAGTGATGGGCTTTGCGTCCGAGGATCAGGTTGAACAGTTCTTTCAGGACGTTCCCGAATTTGAACGGATGCTGGTGCGGTCAGGGATCATTCTGCTGAAATACTGGTTCTCGATCACGGATGAAGAGCAACAACTGCGGTTCCTCATGCGTATTCACGATCCGATGAAACAGTGGAAACTGTCACCGATGGATCTTGAATCCCGCATTCGCTGGGAGGCGTACACGAAGGCCAAGGAAGACATGTTGTTTCGAACCAACATACCAGAAGCACCGTGGTATATCGTTGAGGGCAATGACAAGAAACGCGAACGTCTGAATTGTATCGAGCATCTGTTGACAAGAATCCCCTACGAAGACGTGCCACAGGAAAAGGTCAATTTGCCTGACCGGCGGTACAATCCTGAATACGAGCGGCGGGTATTGCCAGACGAGCTTTACGTCCCAAAGATTTACTGAGCAACGCATGCGAGGCCGGCAGGGCCGACCTCGCACAATTTCAAGTGATCAGGCTGCATCCATCATGCAGTCATGGGTGAAGATATTGATCATGAAGACATCGCAGCCATCGTCTTCGGTCGTTTCGGTGTCGACAGGCTCAATCTCGGTCTCCGGAGTGGTATCTATGGTCGGCAGGGTATCGACATCGTCGACATCTGCCACATCAGTGCCGTCATTCATGTCGTCGCGCCAATCAAACTCGTCAAACTGCGTTTGCAGGTTTTCAAGGAAGCTGGCGATTTCATCCAGGAATGCCTGAATGTCAAAGCAGAAGGCTTCCGGCTCACCACCATCGACGACTTCAGTATCGGGCGTTTCAGGTTGCGGGTCTTCGGTTTCGGTAACGTCAGTATCCGGCGCTTCAGGTTCCGGTTCTTCAGTTTCGGTTACGTCAGTGTCCGGTGTTTCGGGTGTTGTTTCCTCGGTACCGGGGGTTTCAGGTTCCGGTTCTTCGGTCTCAGTGACGTCGGTATCAGGTGTCTCGGGGTCCGGCTCTTCCGTCTCTGTGACATCGGTGTCCGGTGTTTCGGGTGTTGGTTCCTCGGTTCCGGGGGTTTCGGTCCCAGGCTCTTCGGTCTCGGTGACGTCAGTATCCGGGGTTTCGGTTTCTGGTTCCTCGGGCTCAGCAACCTCGCCCGGTGTTGTCGGAGGAACGGGCGGGGCGTTTGTATTGCCGTTGTCCAGCATGACAGCCGCGTCGGTTGCGGCAAAGTTTTGCGTGACCATCACGGCATCGAAGCCTTGCATGTCACCGGTTTCGATCCCGATCCCGATATACTTGAAATCCGGGTTCAGGATATTGGCGCGGTGACCCGGACTGTTCATCAGGTTTTGATGCAACTGGGCGACATCGTCGCTGATACCCGGCGCGCCGCGTTCGGACTGCCATGCGATGTTTTCCCCGGTGCGCCAGCTTCCTTCAAGATCGAACCCCGCGTTTTGCATCCGCTGGGTTGCGCTGGAACCGCCTGAACCGGTGTGGCTGAAGGTGTCTGTATTCAACATCCAGGTGCTGTGATCTTCGGACGAGTCGTTCAGCTGCGTTTCAAGCTGCAGCGGGTTGAGCCCGCGGGATGTGCGCTCCTGGTTTATCAGCGCCAGCATCTCGCGTTCGTATGTACTTGCAGTCGACATATTTGCCTCCGTTTGTGTTTGTGTCCTTGCGGACGGGCTCACTTAGAGGCGGGGATGTCGGGGGCGATAGAGGGCGGTGCATATCAGGCGAGTTTTGGCGGCGCGATGCTACCGAGACGAGATTCGCTGCGCTGCAAAGCGCCGGGCAAAACACTGCCTGTACGGAATTGGCAGCTTGCCGCACAACCTGAACCACGAGTCGGCGGATTGTATCCGAGCCCTGAAACGACAAACCCCCGGGCCATGCCTCGGGGGTCGTCAAATAGTGTCATCCAAAGCTGGACGAAATCAAAGATCTTAAAGCAGACCTTCGCGCTGGGCTTTCTTGCGCGCCAGTTTACGGGCACGGCGAATCGCTTCAGCTTTCTCGCGCGCTTTTTTCTCGGACGGTTTCTCGAAATGTTGCTTGAGCTTCATTTCACGGAACACGCCTTCGCGCTGCAGCTTTTTCTTCAGGGCACGAAGCGCCTGATCGACGTTATTGTCGCGAACACTAACCTGCATGTGGTTGTCACCACCTTTCTAGATAGAGTTGCAAGGAAATTGCAGGAGTTGGCCGTATAGCAAAGCCGCCCTAACTTGTCTAGTACTGGGCCTGACAACCGGAGAACCGTCATGACCACCACATATGAAGATGCAAAACGGCAGCTTTTGGACGCGATGCTGAACCATGTTCCTTTCGACGGCTGGTCGGAAGCCAGCTTTCGCGCCTCGGTTTCCGATTGTGGTCTGGATGACGGTTTGGCACGTGCAATCTGCCCGCGTGGGGCGGTTGATCTGGCATTGGCCTTTCATGCGCGCGGCGATCAGGTGATGCTGGACCGCCTCAGGTCCGAGGACATGAGCGGGCTAAAATTCCGCGACAGGATTGCCGCTGCGGTCAGGTTCCGGTTGCAGGCTGTTGAAGACAAAGAGCTGGTGCGCCGGGGCATGACGCTGTTTTCCCTGCCAGCATATGCGGCCGATGGGGCCAAGGCGTTATGGCAAACCTGCGATCTGATCTGGGACACGCTGGGCGATACGTCGGAAGATGTGAACTGGTACACCAAACGGGCAACCTTGTCGGGGGTCTATTCCTCGACCTTGCTGTTCTGGCTGGGCGATGACAGCCCGAACCATCAGCGCACGTGGGAGTTTCTGGATCGCCGGATCGCAAATGTCATGGAGTTCGAAAAGCTCAAGGCTCAGGTGCGTGACAACCCGGTGTTGAAACCCTTTCTTGCAGTTCCGAACTGGCTGGCGGGTCAGGTGAGGGCGCCGTCCAAGATGCGGGGTGATCTGCCGGGCATGTTGAACCCCAGAAAGTAACGCGTCTTGGTGCTGGGCCTTGCCTCTGATGCCTGTTAGGCATTGGGCAAAGGAGGTGCTTATGACCCAGATGATGCGTGCTGTTGAGATCACTCAACCGGGTGGTCCCGATGTTTTGCAGCTGACCGAACGGCCTATCCCTAAGCCGGGGGCCGGACAGGTTGTATTGAAAGTGTCCTATGCCGGGGTGAACCGCCCCGATGCTTTGCAACGCGCGGGCGCTTACGATCCGCCGCCGGGCGCCAGCGACCTGCCGGGGCTTGAGGCTTCGGGCGAAGTGGTTTCAGTTGGTGCGGGGGTTGAAGGACTGTCTGTCGGCGATCGGGTCTGCGCACTGCTGCCGGGCGGAGGATATGCGGAATACGTTTCGACCCCAGCGACCCATTGTTTGCCAGTGCCTGCAGGTATGGGAATGAAAGAGGCAGCGTGTCTGCCCGAGACCTTCTTTACAGTCTGGTCCAACGTGTTCATGCGTGGCGGGTTGAAGGCAGGTGAACGCTTTTTGGTTCACGGTGGGTCCAGCGGAATTGGTACGACGGCAATCCAACTGGCCAATGCCTTTGGCGCGCGCGTTTTTGCCACGGCTGGGTCGGATGAGAAATGTGAGGCTTGCGTCAAGCTGGGCGCGGAAAAGGCGATCAACTATCGAAACGAGGATTTCGTAGCAGCCATGCGCGCCGAAGGTGGGGCAAACCTGATCCTTGATATGGTCGGCGGTGATTACATTCCGCGCAACGTCAAAGCTCTGGCCGAGGATGGGCGGCTGGTGCAAATCGCGTTTCTGCAAGGGCCTGTGGTCGAGCTGAACTTTGCCGTGATGATGGTCAAGCGTCTGACCCTGACCGGCAGCACCCTGCGCCCGCAAAGCGATCTGGCCAAGGCGCAAATCGCGCAGGACCTGCGCGAAGCTGTCTGGCCTCTTTTGGAAGCCGGAAAAGTTGCGCCCGTGATGGACAGCGAGTTTGATCTGACCGAGGCAGCCGCCGCCCATGCGCGCATGGAAAGCTCGGGCCATATTGGCAAGATTGTTCTGAAGATCGCGGGTTGAGTTTTGAATGCGCGGGCGTGTCCCGCGCGTTCACGCAACGGCTCGGCGATACAGATGCCACGTGGCATGACCCAGAACGGGCATCACCACGATAAGACCCAACAGCAGTGGCAAAGCCCCCAGGAACAAAAGCACCGCTACAATGAACCCCCAGGTCAGAATGACTCCGGGGTTGTGACGCAGCACTCTGAATGATGTCACAACAGCAACCGGTAGGCCCACTTTGCGGTCCAGCAGTAAGGGAAAACTGACCACGCTGATCGCCAGAGCGCAAAGGGCAAAAACAAACCCAACCGCAGTTCCGACAATGACCATCGCCCAGCCCGCAGAGGTCGAGAAAACCTGCGTGGCAAATGCGCTGAGCGACGCTGGAACCTCGGGGCCCATCGTGTAGGTGTGAATGCTTTGCGCCACCATTAGCCAAAGCAGCAGCAGCATTACTAGGTAAAACCCCAAAACCAGAATTGCTCCGAACGACGGCGATCGAAGCACACCAAATGCGTCCAGCCAGTGAACCTCGCTGCCCTGTTCACGTTTGCGGCTGATTTCATAGAGGCCCACGGCCGCAACAGGCCCGATCAGCGCAAAGCCTGCGACCAGAGGGGCCAGAAGCGGAACCAGATTGGCATTCAGGGCAAAGCCGAACATCAAAAGCCCGGCGATCGGATAAACCAGGACAATGAATACGACATCCGCTCGGGTTTCGAGAAAATCCTGATACCCCGCCCTCAGGCAGGCCCGTAGGTCTTGCAGGGTCAAGGTCTGCACCATTGGCACTTGCGTTGGATCTGCACTGCCAAGTTGCGAGACGCTTTCGGTGACGTGGTCACTTGTGGCGCCCAGAGCCTGGGCTGCCCAGCTGATCGGATTTCCGATTGTCTTAGCCATTTCTTCACCCTTCCCTGGCGAGACTTGCGCCGCGGAACGGATCCGGCATTCAGTTGCCCGTGGCCGGTCCAACCGGCAACGCCATACCTCAGTATAACATAAATTTGCGAAATCTGGATCAATACTCCGGCATCGGACGGATTGCCCTGTGTCACAGTCATGTTAGCTTGATGGCAGGCAAGAGGAGATCAGGATGCAGCAAACAGCGAAAACGGTTGTGATTCATGAATTTGGTGGGCCTGAGGTTCTGCGGATCGAAGACAGGCCAGTGGGCGACCCCGGTCCGGGTGAGATACGTATTCGGCATCAGGCCTGCGGGTTGAACTTCATCGATGTATATCAACGCACCGGCCTGTATCCCCTTGATCTTCCACATGCTTTAGGCATGGAAGCGGCGGGTACCGTTGAAGCGGTTGGGGAAGGGGTAACGCATCTTCAGCCGGGGCAGCGGGCCGCTTACGCCGCAGCCCCGCCCGGTGCATATTGCGAGGCGCGTGTGATGCCCGCAGCGCAGGTTTGCCCGCTACCGGATGGCATCACATTCGAAGCCGGCGCAGCGATGATGCTGAAAGGTCTGACAGTTGAATACCTGTTTCACCGGACCACACCATTGAAGCGGGGCGATACGGTTCTGTTCCATGCGGCAGCTGGCGGGGTCGGGTTGATTGCATGCCAATGGGCTAAATCCGAAGGCATCACCTTGATCGGAACGGCGGGGAGTGACGAAAAATGCAGCCTTGCCCGGTTTAACGGGGCCGCGCATTGCATCAATTACAGGTCCGAGAATTTCGCCGAACGTGTGGCTGAGATTACAAAGGGTCAGGGCGTAGACGTGGTGATGGATTCGGTTGGGGCGGACACGTTCGAAGGATCACTGGATTGCCTGAAACCGCTGGGCATGATGATTTCCTTCGGCAACGCCTCGGGCCCGGTTCCACCGTTCAACCTTGGGATTCTGGGCCAGAAAGGTTCGCTCAAGATCACCCGGCCCACGTTGTTTACACATATCGCGGACCATGCGGTGTGTCAGGCAATGTCGCGTCGCCTGTTTGGCAAAGTCGAGGGGGGTGAGGTCAAAATCCATGTCGATCAGCGCTTTGCCTTGGATCAGGTTGCTGATGCGCATCGCGCGCTTGAGGCGCGGCAAACGACCGGCAGCACAATTCTGGACCTGTAACGCAGTACCGAAACGCCATTGCCCTTAGAATTGGGATACTTGATGCGCCGGATGGGAAGGACAAGAGGTCTTCAATGACATACGGCGGCGGAAAAACCGCCGCCGCTGTGCCTGAAAAAAATCAGGTTTTACTGCGATTGCAGCTCTGCGGGAGATTTTTCAGCAATCGTTTCCCAGTTTGCGCTCGCGCTTTCGATGAAACCTGGGATGTCGCCTTCCCAGCGCTCCTGAATGTCTTTGGACAGGTTCAGATACAGCTTGTTGTCAACGATCTTCCAGTGGTTCGGGTCGCCGTCGAATTTAAAGCCCATGGCCGCGCCGAAGGCACAATAGCCGCCATATGCAGGCAGGTACGCTTCGGGGTTGGCTTCAAAGGCAGCTTTGTTTTCTTCCGACGCGAAACGGTACAGGGCCTCATCATGCAGCGCAGTGATGCGGTAATCGCCTTTTGTCGCTTCGCCAGCGGTGAAGTACGCCACCGGATCATAACCCTGCATGGCTAGACCGGTCGAGCTTGCGTTGATTTCGACGCCAGCCGCCAGTGCGGAGGTTGCCAAAGTGACAGACAGTGCCACGCCACTGATCAGAGATTTAAACTTGTTCATTGTTTCACCTTTCGTGAAATGAGCCCGTTCAGCACCGCAATAATTGCCGCCGTAAGGCCCAGATTGTTGTCCTGTGTGGCCCGTAATTGACCGTCACGATAGCGATCTGGGAAGCGGGCTGATCACGTTCAAAACAATGATTTGTGATTGTGCGCAGGTGATAGAGCCACTGTTCTTTTTTGCCGAGCCACCTCAGGCATCCGGCCTTAAGTTCAGAACAAATGCGATGACTTTGTTTGCGGGCATTTCACAGGGTCGCAGCAACGCGCCGCTTCCCATGGTCTGATACAGGTTCAGGCTGATATAGTCGGTTCCGCCTAGCTCGTGCGCGACCAGCTTGTGGGATTTACCACCCGCCATTAGTTGACGCACAACAACATAGCGCCGACCGCCGGAGGTTCCGGTGAAACTGCCCAAGGGCAGTGCAAAAAGCGCAGACAGAAATGCGCCTGATGCGGTCACGGCTTTCCGATTCTGGGTTCCGTTCCGGCCTTGATCCGCGCAACGTTCGAGCTGTGCCGCCAGTAGACAAGAAGTGTCAGAATTATCCCAAGGATAAATGTAGTCCCGTTTGTCAGCAACAGCACCCAGGTTGTGGAAAGCGCAGCGGCTGCCAGTGCACCAACCGAGGATATCCGCCAGATTGCCGCCGCGACCAGCCAGGTAAGGCAGCAGGCAACACCGACGCGCCAGTCCAGTGCCAGCCAAAGCCCCAGGAAGGTCGCCACGCCCTTGCCGCCCTTGAAGCCCAGCCAAACCGGAAAGCAATGGCCCAGAAACGCCAAAAGTGCAGCAACCTGGGCCGCATCTTCACCCGCAAAGGCACGCGCAATCAGAACGGCTGCCGCGCCCTTGCCTGCGTCAAACAGCAGGGTCAGCGCCGCAGCGGTCTTGTTGCCGGTACGCAGAACGTTGGTTGCTCCGATATTGCCGGAACCGATCTCGCGCAGATTTCCCAACCCCATGAACTTGGCCAGCAACAGGCCGAAGGGAATAGAGCCCATCAGATATCCAACCACCGCCCATTGGAGCAGTTCGCTAGTTGAGTTGTCGATTGGGGGCATCAGGGTCTCCGGAACACTTCATTACCTGCTACATAGGTCGAAATGACCTTACCTTGCATCCGCTGGCCGTCAAATGGAGTGTTCTGAGATTTCGATTTTAGTGCAAACCGATCAAGCACAAAAGGCACATCCGGGTCGAACAGAACCAGATCCGCTGGCGCGCCTTTCGACAGGCGACCGCTGTCCAGTCCAAGCCGCTTGGCCGGGTTAAGGGCCATGGCCCGAAAAAGCGTCGGCAGATCCAGCTGGCCCGCGTGATACAGGCGCAAGGCCGCGGGCAGAAGCGTTTCCAGTGCGACCGCACCCGAGGCCGCTTCTTCAAACGGCAGGCGCTTGCTTTCTTCGTCCTGAGGGGTGTGCATCGAGCTGATGATATCGATCAGCCCGGTGCGAACAGCTTCAATTACCGCTTGCCTGTCGTCTTCTGATCGCAGCGGCGGCTTGACCTTGAAGAAGGTGCGATAGTCGGCCACGTCAAGCTCGTTCAACGTCAAGTGGTGGATCGACGTCCCTGCGGTTATGTCCAGCCCATTGCGCTTGGCGCGCTCCAGTGCAGGCAGCGCCCGGGCAGTGGTGATTTGGTCGGCGTGATAGGCGGCACCGGTCATCTCCAGCAGGGCAATGTCGCGGTCCAGCCCCATCCGCTCTGCCATCGGTGACACTACGGGCAAGCCGCGCAGTGCCGCGAACTTGCCACTGGTCGCTGCGGCCCCGGCGCTCAGCCCCGGCTCTTGCGGGTGGGCTATCACAAGCGCGCCACAGGATTTCGCATAGGTCAGGGCACGGGAAAACACCTTGGTATTAGTGATGACGTGATCGCAATCGGTGAAGGCGATCGCGCCCGCGTCCATCAGAAACCCGATCTCGGTCATCTCACGCCCTTCGCGCCCTTTGGTCAGGGCAGCCATCGGCTGAACATTGACTGGCGCATCGGCCTGCGCCCGGCGTGTCGCGAATTCCAGCGTTTCCGGTGTGTCGACTGCTGGCAGAGTATCCGGTCGGGTGACAATCGTCGTGACACCGCCAGCTGCAGCAGCAAGTCCTGCTGACCGATAGCTTTCCTTATGACGTTCACCGGGTTCACAGACCTTGACGCCAATATCGATGATGCCAGGGGCGAGGCACTTGCCGTTGCACTCTACGATATGCCCTTCAGTACATGGCGCGCTTCCTTCGCCTCGGGCGGTAATCCGGCCATTGTTCACCTGCAACCAGCCAGTTGACTCTGTTCCGGCTTCGGGGTCGATCAGGCGGGCGTTGGCGAAAAGAACGGAAGTCATGGAACAGCCCTTTCGATGGCGGCCTTCGTGGCGGCGGGATCGGCCTGATACTTGATCAGGTGTTTGTCGCCGCCTTTGGTAACGACTTGGACAAAACTGCCCATGGTTTTAACCGCCTCGACCTGATTCAGCGGTACTTTGCGGGGACCGGGGCCGGTCAACAAAGTGCCGGTCATCTCCCAGTTAGCAGCCAGTTCTTCCGATGCCAGATACCACGCGCGGATGCCAATTGCGGCGAGGCCGGCGGGTGCTCCGGTCCAGACATAAGGGTTGCCGGTCAACCACAAGACAGCCATTGCACCGGCCATGGCAGCCGCCGCTAGCCATGCATTGGTGCGGATATACGCGCCCTTGTCCGGGGCAAAGACTACAGGATCAGCCATAGAATCCCTCCGGTGACCAAAAGTACTGCCAATGCCATAACAGCCGAGCCTATGCGGAGCGGTTTGTTGTCAACCGGCGCGGTTTGCGGGGCGGAGAAAGGCTTGGCACTTTCGGTTTCGATCACACCGCCGGTCCAATTGGTTGCCACTTCCGTGAAAAGACCCGTCAGGTGAAGCCGGGGATCGGGTTCAAGGGTCGTGGCCTGGTCTTTGAACGCCGCGCTGCGCAGAACCATGACCCATCCGCCGATCTGCGCCAGCGCCGCACGGTCCAACTGATCCTCGGACACGCCGCACCCTTCGTTCAGATAGCCGTAAAGCCCAAGTGCTTCGAGGTCGGATACCGGAAAAATGTCGATCTGCTCGGGGTCCAGCCCGTCGACGCCAAGCACCTGATCGGCGGCACCCGGTTCGCGCAGGAACTTTGCCTCTTCCGGGCGCATGTCCAGTGTGAACAGGCGCAGAACGCCGCGTTCATGGGGGGCGACTATCAGAGTGCTCATGCAACCTCGCGCAGGTTGCGGGCCAGAAGGTCCATGGCGGCCATGCGGACAGCGACCCCCATCTCCACCTGCTCCTGTATTACGGATCGATTGATGTCATCAGCCAGGGTTCCGTCGATCTCAACCCCGCGGTTCATTGGGCCGGGGTGCATGACGATGGCATCGGGCTTGGCCAGCGCCAGCTTTTCAGCATTCAAGCCGTAACGGTGGTAGTACTCGCGTTCTGACGGGATGAAGCCTCCGTCCATTCGTTCTTTCTGAAGGCGCAGCATCATGACCACATCGACGTCTTTGAGACCCTCGTTCATGTCGTCATAAACCTCGGCCCCGAACTCGGCGAATTGCGACGGCACGAGTGTGGGCGGGCCGATCAGACGAATGCGGTTTTCCATCTTGCCCAGCAGGATCAAATTGGATCGAGCAACACGAGAGTGCGCGACATCGCCGCAAATGGCGATGTTCAGACGGTGCAGGCGACCTTTGGCGCGGCGGATCGTCAGCGCGTCCAGCAAAGCTTGTGTCGGATGTTCATGCCGCCCGTCGCCTGCGTTCAGAACAGCGCAGTTGACCTTTTGCGCCAGCAGGTCGACCGCGCCCGAATGCGGGTGACGCACCACCAAAAGGTCGGGATGCATCGCGTTCAGGGTCAGCGCAGTGTCGATCAGCGTCTCGCCCTTTTTGATCGAACTGGCCTGCATCGCCATGTTCATCACATCTGCACCCAGACGCTTGCCAGCCAGTTCGAAGCTTGCTTGCGTTCGGGTCGAGTTTTCAAAGAACATGTTGATCTGGGTGAGCCCCGACAACACATCCGAATGCTTGGTCGACTGGCGGTTCATGTCGACATAGGTTTCGGCTAGATCGAGAATTTCGGTGATATCGGATTGCGACAGATGCTCGATGCCAAGAAGGTGACGATGGGCGAAACGCATGGGCGGGCTCCTGTCTGACAATCGGGCCGCTTATAGAAAGCCACGCGGTGCAAAGCAACCTAAGGATCAGAACCCTCTGACAGTTTTTCGCAGCCGCCTTCGGGCAGACATTGTTCACCTGGTTTGCACCATTTGCCGTATCCGCAGTCGATGGCTTTGATCGGCACGCAACCCTGATGGTCCGAGCATTTGAATCCCGGACGGCACTGCGAGCCTGTTTCTTCGCACAGGAACCATCCCGGACGGGAACACCCCCCACCCGGCAGACAGGACGAGCCGCGCGCACAAGTGCGGCCATCCTCGCATATCGTAGGAGGGGCTGTACCCGGATCTGATGTGATCCGTTCACATTCGCCGCGCCCATTGCAAAAACTGTCACCGGGGCAATCCAGACGCGATGTGCATTTGTTCACGCCTGCGGGTGCACAACGCGCTCCTCCCGCTACGCAGCGTTCAAACGGGCCGCAACTGCGCCCGCCACCGCAATAGGTGCCGCCCAGCGGTATGCAGTGCCCATCAAAGCTGCATCTTTGACCACCGGAACAACAGGTGGTGCCGCATTTGAACTGGCCCGCACGGCACTGGCCCTGTGCGTTGTGGAACGTCGCCAATGCCGGATTGCCGGTAAGCACCAGTCCAAGCCCGATCAGGAGGATTCGCAAGGTTCTGAGCATCGTTCTCTGATGGTCGGCGCGACAGAGCGACCGATCAAGCCCAATTCGCTTTCCATCAGCCCTCAGGCGGGTAAATTATCCATATGGAATCGGGCTTGGACTATTATTCTGCGCGGGCCCTGCTGGAATGGCAGGTCGAACTGGGCGTGACCGAGGCAATCGGGGACGCTCCGGTTGATCGATATTCGGTGCCGGACACTTCACCAAAACCCAAGAAGGCAGAGGTTGCGGCAGCCATCCCGTCAAAGCCCGGACAGACCGACCCGGTAACGGTTGCGCAAGCAGCGGCCAAGGGGGCGGGGTCACTGGATCAGCTGCGCGATGCGATGGAAGCTTTTGATCACTGCGAGCTGAAGCGCGGGGCGCGGCAGTTGGTTTTTGCTGATGGAACGCCCGGTGCGCGGGTGATGATCATCGGTGAGGCGCCGGGCCGCGACGAAGACCGCGAGGGCAAGCCCTTTGTCGGGCGCGCGGGCCAGTTGCTGGATCGCATGTTGGCCGCGATTGATCTGGATCGCAGGCAGAACGTCTATATCACAAACGTGCTGCCATGGCGGCCCCCACAGAACCGTGACCCAAAGCCCGAAGAAATCGGGATGATGACGCCCTTCCTGGAACGTCACGTGGCGTTGGCCCGGCCCGAGGTTCTGGTGGTGATGGGCAATATCAGCTGTCAGGCCGTTCTGGGCAAGCGCGGGATTACCCGATTGCGCGGCCAATGGGATCAGGCGATGGACCTGCCTGTGATCCCAATGTTTCATCCAGCTTATTTGCTGCGCCAGCCGCAAATGAAGCGACAGGCCTGGGCTGATCTGCTGGAGTTACAAGCCCGGCTGCGAGGTGAGTCATGAAGATCTTGGCGTTTTCCGATCTTCATATGGCGCGCAACCGCGCTGCTGATCTGGTGGCGGCCAGCGCTGATGCCGACCTGGTTATCGGCGCAGGGGATTATTGCAATATGCGGCAGGGTCTGGACGAGGCGATGCAAATGCTTTCGGGCGTTTCAGCGCCGCTGGTCCTGATACCCGGGAATGCAGAAAGCGCAGAGGATCTGGGCAAAGCTGTGCCCGAGGGTGTGCATGTTCTGCATGGAACGGGAATGACGGTGGATGGATTGCTCCTGTTCGGGCTTGGCTACGGTGTTCCACCCACACCGTTTGGTGATTGGTCCTGTGATCTGACCGAGGGTGAGGCCGCCGAACTGCTGGCGCGCTGCAGCGGAGCAGATATCTTGATTTCGCACTCACCGCCCAAGGGCCATGGGGATGTGACCTCGCAAGGCATGGCTGTGGGCTCGATCGCTGTTCGGGACGCGATCGAGCGGATACAGCCCCGTTTCACGTTTTGCGGCCATATTCACGACAGCTGGGGATATCGCGGCTCGATCGGCCGCACCCGGATCGCCAACCTTGGTCCCAAGGTAAACTGGTTCGAGGTCGCTGTATGATTGAGTTGGTAACGCTGCTTGCCTTCATTCCCGCCGCGCTGGCGCTGAACCTGACACCGGGCGCGGATATGATGTTCTGTTTCGGTCAGGGCCTGCGATCAGGTCCGCGCGCCGCAATTGCCGCAAGTGCCGGGATATCCGCGGGTGGAATGATACAGGTCCTTCTGGCTGGGCTGGGCCTCGGCGCGGCGGTTGCGGCCTTGCCATGGCTGTTCGATGTCATTCGCTGGGTTGGTGTTGCATACCTGTTGTATCTTGCCTGGGGTGCTGTTCGAAATGGCGCAGTGTCGGCCGAGACCCCCGTCAAACCGGCCCGGTTGTCCTTTCGGGATGGGATGCTTGTCAATCTGACGAACCCCAAGGTTATTCTGTTCGTTCTTGCCTTTATCCCGCAGTTTGTAGACCCGTCGCGGGGATCGGTCCTGATGCAGTTTTTGATCTTTGGCACAATCATCGGCATCGGCGGGTTCGTGGTGAACGGGCTGGTTGGTGTATTCGCCGGAAGCGCGGGGCGCCATCTGGTCTCGAATCCGCGCGCCTCACGTATTCTGGGCTGGATTACAGGGGGCATTTTTGCGGCCCTTGCGGTCCGGCTTGCCATTCTGGAAAGGGCCTGACACCACATGTCGCGCATTGACGAAACCATGGAGTTCATTCCGGTTAAGATCGCCTTACTGACTGTTTCGGATACCAGATCGATGGAAGAGGACCGCTCGGGTCAGACATTGGCGGACCGGATCGAAAAGGCGGGCCATGTTGTTGCGGATCGGAGAATAATTCGGGACGAGCGCAGACAGATTGCAGATCAGTTGCGCGCGTGGGTGGCGGACGAACAGATCGACGTCGTGATTTCGACCGGCGGCACGGGTCTGACTGGGCGCGATGTCACCGTCGAGGCGCATCGCGATGTCTATGAAAAAGAGATCGAAGCCTTTGGCACTGTCTTCACGATCATCTCGATGGAAAAGATCGGAACTTCGGCGGTGCAGTCGCGGGCGACGGGGGGCGTTGCGGGGGGGACATACCTGTTCGCCTTGCCCGGCAGCCCGGGGGCCTGCAAGGACGCGTGGGACGGTATTTTGGAAAAACAGTTCGATTATCGCCATCGCCCGTGCAATTTTGTGGAAATAATGCCCAGATTGGACGAACATCTGCGACGGAAGTAGACTGGTCATACGTTCCATTCCGTATAACCGCCTTGTGGCTTGGCATATTTCCTGATCCAGCTACATGTTGTGGACGGCAGCGTGGTGCAACCGGGGTAACTGATTGATGCGATTTCTGCGGCATAGTCTTGTCGGTATTTTTCTGGCGTTTCTGGCGCTGGCTTTGTTGTTTGTTGCCGTGCAGATGATCGTTGGGGCCGTTCAGGAGGCTTTGACGCACGATAACGCGACACCTCCCGCTCGAGAAAGGATCTTTGCTGTTTCGGTTCGGCCTGCCGAGGCGGAAACCGTCACCCCATATCTTGAAGCTTTCGGAGAGGTTCAAAGCCGCCGCAGGCTGGAGTTGCGCGCGGCGCTTGGTGGTCGCGTTGTCGCGCTGGCGGAAGACTTTGAAGATGGTGGAATTGTTGAGGCTGGCGAAGTGCTGGTTGAACTGGACCCGGCAGATGCGCAATCCGCACTGGATCGGGCCAAGTCCGACCTCTTGGACGCTCAGTTTGAAGAGCGCGATGCAGAACGCTCGTTGCTGCTGGCGCAGGACGAGCTGAAATCGGCTGAGGCTCAGGCGGAACTGCGGGAAAGGGCGTTGCAACGTCAACGCGATCTGGAATCTCGGGGCGTGGGGGCCGCCGCTAGCGTGGAAGAGGCCGAACTGGCTGCCGCAGCGGCGCAACAGGCCGTACTGGCGCGGCGTATTGCGCTGGCACAGGCTGAATCCCGTGTGGATCAGGCATCAACCCTGTTGGCCCGCGCCATGATTGCACTGGAAGCTGCGGAACGTGATCTGGGCGACATGACAATCCGGGCAGGCTTTGGCGGTACTTTAACGGATGTGACTCTTGTGGAAGGGCGGCTGGTATCGGCAAATGAAAAGCTGGCTGAACTGGTTGATCCCAACGACCTTGAGGTGGCATTTCGGGTGTCAACTGCGCAATATGTGCGGCTTCTGGATGGCGGTGATCGTCTGATCAACGCGCCGGTCACCATATCGCTCGAAGTGACAGGGACCGATCTGACCGCAATTGGCCAGATTAGTCGCGACAGCGGGTCTGCCGGTGAAGGTCAGACCGGGCGGTTGATCTATGCCCGTCTGCAAGAGGCATCGGGGTTTAAACCCGGGGATTTCGTTACGGTTTCAGTTCAGGAACAACCGCTTGCCGGAGTTTACCGGTTGCCGTCCTCGGCCCTTGATGCATCCGGAACAGTTCTGGTGCTTGGCCCTGATGACCGTTTGGAAAGCCTGCCGGTTCAACTCATCCGCCGCCAGGGGGACGAGGTTCTGCTGCGGGGCGACGGTTTGGAAGGGCGAGAGGTCGTCGTCGGGCGGACCCCCCTGCTTGGGTCAGGCGTGCGGGTGCGGCCCCTGCGGTTTGAGGCGGGTGCAGACCCCGGAATGGTCGAGCTGACGGACGAGAAACGAGCCGAACTTGTAGCTCAGGTCGAAGCGAACAGTGCGATGCCTCCGAAGGAAAAGACGCAGGTTCTAACCCGGCTGCGCGAAGCTCGTGTGCCGACGTCTTTGGTGCGCAGTATTGAAACCAGGGCTGGGGGATAAACGCCATGATGCGCGAGATACCTGGCGCGGCGGGCGGCATTCTCAGTTATTTCACGCGGCATCGGACAGTTGCCAACCTGCTGTTGCTTGTCATGCTGGTTCTTGGCGCGGCGGCAATCCCGAACATGCGGGCACAGTTCTTTCCGGACGTTATTCTGGAACGCGTCGATGTATCCGTAACCTGGGATGGTGCCGGGCCCGAGGACATGGACGCCGGGATCGTGCAGTTGCTGGAACCGGCGCTGCTGGCCGTCGAAGGGGTGACCAGTACCGAGGCCAGTTCGCACCCGGGCTGGACCCGGATCAGGCTGGAATTCGAACCCAACTGGGATGTGTCCCGCGCTGTCGAGGATGTTAGGACCGCCGTAGACGCTGTCACAGATCTGCCGGAAGACGCTGAGGAGCCCAGGATTCAACGTGGTGCGTGGCGTGATCGGGTGACGGATGTGGTGATCACGGGGCCGACCGATACTGCTCAGCTGGCGAAACTGACGGATGAGCTTATCAATCGTTTGTTCGCATCGGGTGTGACACGCACGACAATCCGGGGTGTTGCCGCACCGCGCATCGTTGTCGAGGTCACCACCGCGCAGTTGGTCGCAAACGATATCACGATGGCCGAAATCGCGGCAGCGATAGGTGCCGAAGTCAATACCGACCCCGCTGGCTATGTTGAGGGTGCGGGTGCTCTTGTCCGGGCAGGAGCTGAAAAACGCACGCCGGAACAGATCGAAGGCATCGCGCTGAGGACGAACGAAGATGGCTCCAAGCTGAAGGTTGGTGACATAGCTAGAATTTGGGTTGAAGGCGTCACCCGCGAGCGCAGCTATTATGTGGGCGACAATCCGGCCATGTCCATCAGAGTGGACCGGTCGAACCTGGGCGATGCGATAGGTATTCAGCACACGGTCGAGGACGTTGCCCGCGAGATGCAGGCCAGCCTTCCTGAAGGTGTGAGAATTGATCTGATCCGCACCCGGGCGCAAGCAATTACCGACCGGCTAAATATCCTCGTGGATAACGGGCTGATGGGGTTGGGGCTGGTTGTCATCCTGTTGTTCCTGTTTCTGAATGCGCGCATTGCCTTTTGGGTTGCTGCGGGCATTCCGGTGGCGATGTCGGCGGCGATCGCGCTGATGTATCTGGGCGGTCTGTCGCTGAACATGGTTTCCCTGTTCGGTCTGATCATCACCTTGGGGATCGTCGTAGATGACGCCATTGTCGTGGGCGAGCACGCCGATTATCGCGCACGCCGATTGGGCGAGACACCTGTGGAAGCCGCTGAGCGTGCCGCCCGGCGAATGGCAATGCCGGTTCTGGCCGCCACGGTAACGACGGTGATTGCGTTTTTCGGCCTGACGTTGGTTGGAGGGCGTTTCGGAGAACTGATCCGCGATATCCCTTTCACGGTAATCGCCGTTCTGGTTGCATCGCTGGTGGAATGCTTCCTGATCCTGCCCAACCACATGGCGCACGCAATTGCGCATTCGGCCAAGGAACACTGGTACGACCTGCCGAACCGCGTCGTCAATCGTGGCTTTCGTTGGGTTCGGGATCACTTGTTCCGCCCGCTGATCGCCTGGGTGATCTGGGCGCGTTATGTGGTCGCCGCGCTGATGATCGCCATCCTGGCCAGTCAGGTCGCATTGTTCATTCGTGGCGACGTGAACTGGCGGTTCTTCAACGCACCTGAACGCAGCTCAGTCAGCGGCGGGTTTATCATGCGCGAGGGGTCGACCCGGTCAGATACGCTTGAAATGATGCGCATTCTACAGGACGCAACCAACGAACTGGGCCGGATCTACGAAGAGCGTCATGGCCGAAATCCAATTGACTATGTCCTGGCCGAAGTTGGTGGCAATGCCGGGCGTGCGCTTGCTGCGGCTGATGGCAAGGACGGCAGTGTGCTGGGTGGTATTTCGATTGAATTGATCGACGCCGATCTGCGCCCCTATTCGAGTTTTGAGTTTGTGGGCGAGCTACAGGATTTCGTACCGCGCCACCCCAAGGTCGAAGTGATCAGCTTCCGTGGTTGGCGATCTGGCCCCGGTGGCGACGCCATCGACGTGCAGTTCTATGGCTCGGACGTAAATGTCCTGAAAGCCGCATCTGAAGATTTGCAAACCGCGCTGTCGAAGTTTCCTGAAGTCTCGGCGCTTGAGGACACTTTGGCATATGACAAGGAAGAGTTTCTTCTTGATCTGACGGCACAAGGTCAGGCGCTGGGCTTTCGGATCGAAACGCTGGGGCGGGCTTTGCGCAACCGTTTGAACGGGATTGAGGCCGCAACCTTCCCCGACGGGCCGCGCAGTGCCGAGATCCGTGTCGAACTGCCCGAAGGTGAACTGACAGCAGATTTTCTGGAACGAACTCTGATGCGTTCTCCTGACGGAGTCTATGTACCTTTGGCTGATATCGTTTCGGTCGAACGCAAGTCCGGGTTTTCGACGGTTCGGCGTGAAAACGGCCTGAGGGTGGTTTCAGTAACAGGTGACATTTCGGAAGACGATCCGGCACGGGCCGCCGAAATTGAACGCGTGATGCAGGACGAGATCCTGCCCAATATCGCAGCCGAAAGGCAGGTTGAGTGGCGCATGTCGGGTCTGAGCGAACAGGAAAACGAATTCCTGTCCGAGGCCCGCAATGGTCTGATCCTGTGCCTGACCGGTATTTACCTTGTACTGGCCTGGGTGTTTGCCAGCTGGACACGACCCCTTGTGGTCATGGCGATTATTCCCTTTGGCCTGGTCGGGGCGATTTGGGGCCATTACATCTGGGAGGTGCCACTGAGCATGTTCACGGTTGTCGGGCTGCTGGGCATGACAGGGATCATTATCAACGACTCGATCGTTTTGGTGACCACGATCGACGCATACCAGCAGGATCGCGGGTTGATTCCGTCGATTCTGGATGGCACGGCGGACAGGTTGCGACCTGTCATGCTGACCACGCTGACGACGGTTCTTGGGCTAGCGCCCTTACTATACGAAGGCTCTCAACAGGCGCAGTTCCTGAAACCGACAGTAATCACACTGGTCTACGGGCTTGGTTTCGGAATGTTGCTGGTGTTGGTACTTGTGCCTGCCTTGCTGGGAGTTCTCAATGACGTGGCACGTCCGATGACAGCCATGCGCCGCGCGGCGCGGGCCCCTGACAAGGTTGTTCGTGGCGCGTTGGCCGGAACCGGCGCGATGCTTGGGGTCTGGTTTGCCTTGACGATGATCTGGCCTGCCATCAACGGTGCACCGCTTGCCATATTACAAGGTCTTTATCCCGGTGATGATGGCATTGCCGCATTGAAAATGGGGCTGGGCGCGTTTGTTGCCGGAGCTGTGCCGATTGTGATTCTGAGCATTGCTGCCTCAGGCATGCTTTATGGTCGCCTCACGAAATCGGCAGATGCTTAAACCGCACGCAAGGCATATTCCATAAGCTCAATGACCCGCGCGCTCATGGGCAGGTTGCCCTGGCGTATCTGATCGACGGGAAACCACCGGGCATCCAATGCGTCGTCACCGGCCTTTGGCGTGCCCGAGCGATACTGGCAGGCGACCCCGACCAGCAGGTAATGGGACACGATCAGCCCATCTGGGGTTCGGCGCACAAGGTCCAGATTTTTCAGATAATGTGACGACTGCGCGATCACCGAGGTTTCTTCCAGCAATTCGCGTTGTGCCGCTTCCAATACGGTTTCACCCCATTCGACATGGCCGCCGGGAAACCCCCACAGCCCGGCGTCGGGCTGCTTGCTGCGCTGAACCAGAAGAACCTGATCCTGATGCAGAACAACGGCCAGGGCACCGATTTTTGGTGATTGGGTCATGAATTCAGCCTGCGCTGCAGCCCTGAATATCAACTGCGTGATTGGCGCCCAGAACTGTAATCCGGATTTCAGACCGATCCAGTGCAAAGGGTGTGCCCGATGCATTGATAATCTCGGCCTCGGCCACCAACGTATCACCTTGCCGTTGCGCAACCGGCTGCGACGCCCAGAGGGAGGGATTGCCGGGTTCGATCACAGCCACTTCATGACCACCTGCCGATGGCATGGTCACTCGTGCTTCGATACGCATACCATCTTTAGTCGGCGTCAGACGACAGGTGGCACTGGACACGCGAGCTTCTTGCGCGGAATAAGGGCGTTGCGCCAGTGCGGCGGCAATCGCGGGATGGCGCCCGGCATTGGCGTCGAGTGTGTGGTCAAAGCCCAGACGTTCCGGAATACAAACCTCTTTGCAAACGCCCAGATCCATTTCGCCCTGCAATCGGACCGGCTTGGCAGGGTTGCGCGGCGTAATCTCAATCGGAAGGACCAGTTGGTTCTTGTAACCGATCGACTGCAACCCGTTCTGATCGAAGACATCGGGGGCAGGCCATGTGATTTCAACACGCCCGACATTGCTTGAGCGTTTCCAGTTGATTTCCGGCGGGATGCCAGCATCTCCAGGCGCGCGCCAGTAGGTTTTCCAACCATCCTCAAGCGTCAGCTTCAAGGCGGTAAGATAAGTGCCGTTTGCAGTCCGTCCGCCATCCAGAACATCCAGCTGAACCACGCCGTCCAGACCCTGAGCGGCAACCGGGGCGGATAGATGCAGGCAAACGAGTGCGGCGACAGCAGTGTGTTTCATCGACATCTTCATCCCTCTTAAATGCGCGGCGTTGACCCGGATTCCAAGTCACGTTCTGTTCACTGGGATGAAATCCGCTAAAATACCTGTTGTTCTCTTGCCAATAGACATGCTGCGGGGCCATTGTTGAGGTGTTCTGAGAAAGAGATGGCGGCCCATGGACCTGACCGGAAAACTGTTGATTGCGATGCCCGGTATGGGAGATCCGCGATTCGACCATTCGGTGGTGTATGTGTGCAGTCATGGTGACGACGGTGCCATGGGTTTGATTGTGAACAAGCCCTCGGACCTGCGGATCAAGACTTTGCTGGGTCAACTGAACATCGCCTGCCGTGTTCCGATTGTCGGCGAACGCCTTGTGCATTTCGGTGGGCCGGTCGAGATGTCACGCGGCTTTGTCCTTCACAGCGCCGATTACGAGGCCAACCTGCATTCAATGCAGATTTCCGAGGATTTCAGCATGACGGCGACACTTGATGTGCTCGAGGATTTGGCGTCAGGCACTGGGCCGCTGAACTCGATGCTGGCGCTGGGTTATTCCGGCTGGGGGCCCGGTCAGCTTGAGGATGAAATTGCCATGAACGGCTGGCTAACCACCGAAGCAACGTCGAAACTTGTTTTCGATGTGCCCGATGATGCGAAATGGGAGGCAGCGTTGGCTTCTTTGGGCGTGGACCCGCTGACCCTTTCTGCCAGCGCGGGGCGAGCGTGATCAGCTGTCACGGGGTGCCGCCGCGCGCCGCAGCCGGTCATTGATTGCCGCCCCCAAACCCGTGTCAGGGATCGGAGAAACGGCAATCGGTCGCCCGGTTTCGTTCAGCTGATGCAGAAACGCAAACAGATTTGCCGCCGCTTCGGTCAAGTTGCCAGTGGCGGACAAGTTCAGGTCGCACTCTACCTGCCCAAATCCCAGAAACACCTCGTCACCCTGACGGGTTTTGGCATTCAAACGGACCGGAGCGTCCGGCGCATAGTGTGATTGCAACTGGCCGGGGGCGGTCAGAAGATCACCGGATTGATGCAAATGCAGTCGCGTTTTCAGCGTCTCTTCGACCTGCTCCAGCGCGATGCCACCTGGACGCAAAAGTGCAGGTTCCCCAGCCAGGCCGATGATGGTGGACTCAAGCCCGACATCGCACGGCCCGTCATCCAGAACAGCCGCAATCTTGCCGCCAAGACCCGACCAGACATGATTTGCCGTGGTCGGACTGATCTGACCCGACGGGTTTGCCGAAGGCGCTGCAACCGGGCCATCAAATTCGGCCAGCAGCGCGCGCGCTGTCGGATGTGCCGGAACGCGCACGGCCAACGTATCCAAACCTGCCGTCACCAGCGATGAAATCCCGTGCCCTTCGCGCAAGGGCAAAACCAAGGTAAGCGGACCGGGCCAAAAGGCCTGCGCCAGATGCTCGGCCTGATCTGACCATTGCACATACCGTTGCGCCGCGGCGACCGAAGCGACATGTGCGATCAGCGGATTGAAGCTGGGCCGCCCCTTGGCCTCGTAGATCGATGCCACCGCCTGCCCGTTGCGGGCATCGCCGCCCAGGCCATAGACCGTCTCGGTCGGGAAAGCGACCAGAAGGCCCTGTCGCAACATTTCTGCAGCCCGCGCGATACCGCCGGGATCCGCCGTCAATTCCTGAGTGCCGGTTGAGATCATAACTGGTGACGCCGCGTTTTGGTTGCTTGAAACATAAGGGACAGTAGGTAATTGATCCAAGCTCATACGCTTACCGGCGCTTGCCCACAATTCCAAGCCTGCCGATATGTTCTGAATTGTTAGCCTTCGAGAGTGATCATGCCCTACCGCACCCCAATTTCAGATTACCAGTTCCTGCTGGACCAAGTGGTCGGGTTCGACCAGGTCGCTGCGACGGATAAATTTGCTGATGCCAGCGGGGATGTGGTCAATGCGATCCTGACCGAAGCTGGAAAGATGTGCGAAGAGGTGATGGCCCCTCTGCAGCGCCCCGGTGATCTGGAACCTGCACGGCTTGAAAATGGCGTGCTGCGAACTTCTCCGGGATATGCAGACGGCTGGAAGGCAATTGCCGAAGGTGGCTGGATCGGGATCAGTGGTAATCCTGAATACGGGGGGATGGGGTTGCCTATGACCATCACCACGGCGGTCAACGAGATGATGAGTGCCGCCTGCCTGTCGCTGCAACTTGCACCGCTTATGTCTCAGGGCCAGATCGAGGCGTTGGAGCATCACGCCAGCGACGAATTGAAAGCGCTGTATCTGCCTAAGATGATGACGGGGGAATGGTCGGGCACCATGAACCTGACCGAAGCTCAGGCTGGATCGGATGTTGGCGCGCTGTCTGCGAAGGCTGAGCCGAACGGTGACGGGACATATTCGATCACCGGTCAAAAGATCTTCATCTCGTGGGGCGATACCGATTTCACCGAGAATGTTTGCCATCTGGTACTGGCCCGCCTTCCCGATGGGGTGCCCGGCACCAAAGGGATCTCGTTATTCCTTGTCCCCAAATTCTTGCCTGATGAAAATGGTGATCCTGGCGCGGCCAATGATCTGAAAGTGGTTTCGCTGGAACACAAGATGGGTTTGCACGGGTCGCCCACCTGCGTGATGCAATATGACAAGGCCAAAGGCTGGCTGGTGGGCGCCGAACATGGCGGTATGGCGGCCATGTTTACCATGATGAACAATGCGCGTCTGGGTGTGGGCGGACAGGGCGTGGGCGTGGCCGAAGGTGCATATCAGCACGCGGTGGCCTATGCGCTGGAACGGAAACAAGGCAAAACGCCGTCCGGGACGATCATCGATCATGCGGATGTGCGCCGTATGCTTTTGGATATGCGTGCTGATGTTTATGCAGCACGCGCGATCCTGTTGGCCAATGCGGTTGCGATCGATATGGCAGAGGCCACTGGTGACGCCGATTGGGCTGCGCGGGCCGCGCTGTTGACGCCGATCAGCAAGGCGTTTGGTACTCAGACCGGGATGCGTGTGGCTGAAACCGGGGTCCAGGTGCATGGTGGCATGGGATATATTGAGGAAACCGGCGCAGCTCAGTTCTATCGCGATGCGCGTGTCACTGCGATCTACGAGGGCACCAACGGCATTCAGGCGATGGACCTTGTTGCGCGGAAGATGATGGACGGGGGCGAGGCTGCTTCGAACTTGCTGGATGAGATTGAAGACCAGGCTGAACGCGCCCGTGCAACACTGCCTGATCTGGCGGGCCCTGTTTGGGAAGCCACCGAAACGCTGCGCGAGGCGACAGAATGGCTGGTGGCACAGGACGATATGAATAACCGCTTTGCAGGCGCAGTTGCTTATCTGCAGGCATTTGCCCGGGTGCTGGGCGGGCATTATCACCTGACCGCAGCCCTTGCCGACCCAGAGGGGCCGCGGGCGAAACTGGCGCGGTATTATATCAACGCCCTGTTGCCCGAACATACGGGCCTTTTGGCACGGGCACAGAACGGGGCGGATGACCTTTTCGCGCTGAGCACGGACGAGTTTGCAGTTTGATGGACGGGGATCACGTATTGGGGATCAGATATCCGTGGTCTGAACCGCCCGCGCAGGGCGAAGCCACCGAGATTGCCCAAGGTGTTCTCTGGATGCGGTTGCCCCTGCCTATGGCGCTGGACCATGTAAATATCTACGCACTGGACGATGGCGACAGCTGGACGGTGATCGATACGGGGCTGTCCTCGAACAAGACGCGGCGCATCTGGGAAGCATTGATGGCCGGACCTCTTGCAGGCAAGCCGATCAGGCGGGTGGTGGTGACTCACCACCATCCCGACCATGTTGGCAATGCCGGATGGTTTCAGACGGAACACGGCGCCGAGCTGGTGACAAGCCGCACCTCGTGGCTGTTTGCGCGGATGCTGACGCTGGATGTGCAGGAAACCTGGCCGCAAGAAACGCTGGGTTTCTATCGCAGCGCGGGCATGGCATCCGAAGTTTTGAACAAACGGATGGCGGACCGGCCCTTTAATTTTGCCGACACGGTCTATCCCATGCCGCTGGGTTTTACCGGGATCAAGCAGGGTGACGTGATCCGTATGGGCGGACGTGACTGGGACGTTCATATGGGCAATGGCCATGCACCGGAACACGCCACCTTCTGGAGCCGCGATGACAATCTGGTACTCAGCGGCGATCAGATCTTAAGTTCGATCAGTCCCAATCTGGGTGTCTATGCGACCGAACCCATGGCCGATCCAGTGTCAGGATGGATGGAGGCCTGTGAGAGGCTTCAGGTACTCGCCCGTCCCGATCATCTGGTTTTGGGTGGGCACAAACTGCCCTTCACGGGTCTGCCGTTGCGTATGAAGCAGCTGATTGACAACCACCATGGCGCGCTGGAACGGCTGCTGGATCATCTGGATCAGCCCAAATCTGCCGCTGACTGCTTTATGCCGCTGTTCAAACGTACAATCCGCGAGGGTGAATATGGCCTTGCGCTGGTCGAGGCGGTTGCACATGTAAATCACCTCTACCACATTGGTGCAGTAACCCGGACGCAACGCGCGGATGGGGCATGGTTGTATCAACGCAAAGGGTAGACGAATGCAGGACCAGATCGAAACCTCGGCCGAGGCCGCAGAAGCCGCAGCTTTGCCAAAGTGTTACGAGGTGCACGCCGATCCCAAAGCCGAATCCGGAAGCAAAAAACTGCCCGAGACGTTGAAAAAACCGGTGGCTAGCAAGAGCCCCGCACAATGGGCATACGAGCGGTTAATCCTGTACATCCAGAATTTCGAACAGACGCTGGACGGCGATCATGAGGTCGCGATGGGGTTCACCGGTGGCGATGCAGGTGTAATGCGGATCGAGGGGATGGGTTATTTCGACCCCGACATGATAACCTTTTACGGGTCCGACGGGACCGGAGCCCGCACGCAACTGGTGCAACATGTCAGCCAGTTGAACGTGATGTTGCGTGCGCTTCCCAAATCGGTTGAAGACAAGCCAGCCAACCGCATCGGGTTCCGCCTAGCTGCAGACCTGAAAGACAGCTGACTTGCAATTCACGTTTGCGCGCCTTTGAATGAATGTATCAGTTCGGAGGCGACCGCGTGAGCAGATATTTCCATGCCGTAACACATGCCTACGCGGGGGCCTGGGCCCGGCGTCGGGTTTTTGTGCCTATCTATATCGCTGTCCGGTTGCTGCTTGTGGCGTTGATTGCGCCAGGGGTGGCGCTGGCGGTCAATCTGGCAGTCTCTCTGTCTGACCAGACGGCCTTGACCGATCAGGACATTGCCATGTTCCTGCTGTCTCCGGTCGGGTTTATCTCGTCTGTTGTAGTTCTGAGTTTGTTTCTGCTGGCTGAGGTCTTTGTGTTCTCGGTCATGGCCGGGTCGCTGCGCATGGGCGAACAGGATCCCTGGCGTGCTGGCAGTGCGGCGCTCGCATTGATCCTGTCCCGTTTCCCGGCGTTGTTCGGATTTGCCGTGCGTTTCATCCTGCGTGTCCTGTTGCTTGCCCTGCCATTCGTGGCTGTCGCTGGCCTGATCGCTTGGTGGACGCTGACTGAATACGACATCAACTATTACCTGACCTTCCGCCCCCCCGCCTTCAAGGTGGCGGCTCTTCTGATCGGAGTGGTTGTTCTTGTACTGGCGTGGCTTTTGATCCGCCGTCTGTCGGCCTGGGCGCTGGCCCTGCATTTGGTCCTTTTCGAACGAACTGCGCCCCGAACGGCGTTTGCCCAAAGTGCGCAGAAAATGGAGGGCAAGCGCGGGCGGTTGAAGATCGAACTTGCCTTTTGGCTGGGGATGCGCCTTGTCATCGCCGCTTTGATTGCCGCAGTGGCCAGCCTTTTGTTTACTTTCGTACCCGTGCAGGACGGCGGCAACCTCAAGCTGGCCCTGACCTTCAGCTTTGTCGTCGCTGGGCTGTGGTCATTGGCGGGGCTGGTTTTGGCAGCAACGGCGCTGGGCGCGCTGGCCGTCTTGCTGGACGGGTTTTTCGATACAGACGGAAAAAAGATCGCTCACCCAGAGCCCCGGAAAATTCGGGCGCCTGTATTTGTGACAGTGGGTGCATCCCTAGCCGCGTTGGGTATTGGCCTTTGGTCAGGTCAAAGTCTGCTGGAACGTGTGCAGGCCCCGGATCATGCCGAGGTCATTGGCCACCGGGGTGCTGCGGCCTTGCGGCCGGAAAACACGATGGCCTCGGTTCTGAAAGCCATCGAGGACGGCGCGGATTGGGTTGAAATCGATGTTCAGGAATCTGCGGATGACGTGATCATCGTGGCCCATGACAGCGATTTCATGAAGCTGGCGGGTGTTAATCTGAAGGTCTGGGATGCCACAATGGCGGATGTGGCCGATATCGACATCGGCAGCTGGTTCGACCCGGAATACGCCTCGGAACGCACGCCAACTCTGCGTGATGTGCTGGAGGCGGCCAAAGGCAAGTCCAGGGTTCTTATCGAACTGAAATACTATGGCCATGATATCGATCTGGAAAACCGGGTGATCAAACTGGTGGAAGAGTTGGAGATGCAGGACGAGGTCGCCACCATGTCGTTGAAGTACCCGGCTGTCCAAAAGATGAAGAAACTGCGCCCTGACTGGCGTTCGGGTGTATTGGCGGCCACAGCCGTTGGTGATCTGTCGGGGTTGGAGGGCGAGTTTGTCGCCGTTAACGCAGGGATGGCGACGCCGGGCCTGATCCGAAAGGTTCACGATGCCGGCAAGGATATCTATGTCTGGACAGTAAACGATCCGCTGCAAATGTCTAAAATGGCGTCTATGGGCGTTGATGGTCTGATTACCGATCGCCCGGCTATGGCCAATGAGGTTCTTCGCGTGCGCGCCGAAATGGGACCGGCAGAGCGGCTGATGTTGTGGCTGGCCACGGCGTTCGGATTACAAGTCGACACCAAGGCGATGCGCGATGAAAGCCCTTAATCTGTCGCTGCTGTTACTCATCATTCCGCATGTTGCCTTGGCACAGGACTTGATGCGCCGGTTCGAAATGCCTGCCCATCGCGCCTTGATGGACCAGAGCGACGGAGCCGAGCTGCAACCATTTGAAACAGACGGGTGTTCGGGTGGGTTGTCCGCAAGCTGGCGCTGGGTGGCAAAGCAATTCCCGCAGGTTGGTGAGATTTTTGAAGAACATCCACCTTGGGAAAACTGTTGTGTGATCCACGACCGGGCATATCACAATGCTGGCGGCGCGGATTCGGCCGAGGAAAGCTATGACGCGCGTTTGGCGGCGGATGGTGCCCTGCATGCCTGTGTTGCGGCGCATGGAGATCAGTATGCCGACGAATATGCTGATCGCTACGATATGGAACCTGATCAGATCCGCACCATTCATGCGATCACTGCGGATGCCATGTATGGGGCGGTTCGTTTCGGTGGCGGGCCGTGCAGCGGCCTGCCCTGGCGGTGGGGGTTTGGGTATCCCGGATGCTCGGTCCTCAAGTAAGCGCGCCCTGCGCGCGAATGACGTGGTGACAGGCGTTTTGTTTTCCATTATCCAACAAGTCAAACACGCGAATTGGGATTCTGAGACTCATGGCTGAATACAAGCACGGCGAAATGAACATCGACGTTCAAACCAAAACTTTCAACGGTTTCATCAAAGCCACCACTTGGTGTGTGGTCGCGATCGCCTTGTTGTGCCTGTTCCTGGCAGTTTTCGCCTCGTAAGCAATTCGGGGGCGGCTTTGCTCAGGATATTGACTGCGTGCCTCGTGGCCGCAACGCTGGCTGGTTGCGCTGCATCACAGCGCCCGCAAGCGGATCAGACTGAAATTACGTCCCGCTCCTATCGCGATCCGGGGCCATCGACCCTGACCTTGTACACGATGATCAGCACCCGAACCGGTTCGGGTGCGCATACGTCGTTGATGATCAGCGGCAGTGAGCGGGTTATTTTCGACCCGGCAGGATCGTTCCGGGCGGATGTTGTACCGATCAGGAACGATGTGCTGTACGGTATTACCCCGAATGTCGAACGTGCGTATCGCAGCAGCCACGCCCGCGAAACACATTATGCGCGCATCCAGACGATCGAGGTCACTCCGCAACAGGCCGAAATTGCATTGCAACTGGCCAAGCAGATGGGCCCGGTGGCTGGTGCATTCTGTGCGAACTCTACCTCGCAGCTGTTGCAGCAGGTTCCGGGGTTCGAACAGATCACGACCACATTCTATCCGGTCAAACTGTCGGATCAGTTTGGGGCCTTGCAAGGCGTTCAAACGGCGGAGTACCGTGAAAACGACGACGCGGACCTGCAGAAGGGACTGGCGTTCAACAATGCGCGCCTGAACCAGCTGGACGCGGCTTCATCCAACTAAATACAGCAATATGTAAAGTGTTGCCGCCCCGGTAAAAATGGCCGCCAGCACGTTCTTGGTTAGAATGCCCACAGACAATGCAACCGCTGCGGCCGACATACGGGGGATATCCGGTTGTCCTTCGGTGGCTGCAGGCCAAACCACCAGCGGCGCGATCAGTGCGGGCAGGATGGCCACGGCAGTATATCGAAGGTGACGTAACAACCAGGGCGGCATCGGGCGATCACCGACGAGACCGATGAAGGTAAAGCGCAAAGCATAGCTGCCCACCGCAAGACCCGCGATGATGATCCATATTGTTGTCTGATCGATCTGGTTCATGGCGCGTTCCGCTTTAGCATCAATTCTGCCTGCGCACCGGCCATCATCCCTGCTGCGCCCGCGATCAGCAGGCCCAGATTGAACGGCACACTCACGGTCAGCAGGGCAACAACAATGGCGACCAGGGCGGCGATGACATGGGCCAGCGTACGCATCATTGGCCCAATCATCGCCAGAAAGGTGATCGGCAGGGCAAAGTCCAGCGCCCAACTTTCCGGTATTTGAGCACCCAGCACGGCACCCAGACAGGTTCCCAAAACCCACAGCGGTGTGATCGGAGTGACCGAACCCAGGAAATAGGCCATTCGCTGGGGGATCGTCAGATCAGGCTCTTTTTCGAACTGCGCGATTGAACAGGCGTAAGACTGATCAACGATCAGGTAAGCCGCACATGCTCTCTGCCACAAGGGCGCGGCACCCAGAAACGGCGTCAGTGATGCGGAATACATCGCAACCCGCAGGTTCACTGCCAGGGCTGAGATCAAAACGATGATTGTCGGCGTTTCATCCTGCAGAAGTTGCAGAGCTGTAAACTGCGCAGCGCCTGCAAAAACGGTGATGGAAAAGGCGATGGTCTGCACGATATTCAACCCGGCTTCTGTCGAGAAGACACCGAACAACAGACCAAAAGGCACAGCCACGAAGACAAACGGTGTGCCGTCGCGAAAACCTTTCCAGAAGTATGACTTGGATGTGGCAGAGGCCATGGCTAAATCCTATGGTGACGCCAGCAGCAGTATCGGTCTTGTGGAGGGGTTGCAATTGGTCACCGAAACCGACGTGTCAGACTATGTAATCGCTCCTGATCCGGGCGCGGCCCGCCTGACCCGTGCGGTCGAGGGTGTGGATCAGAATGGCGAGGTCAGCCAGATTTCAGTGGTCGAAGAGCGCCCACTGACGATCTTCCTCAACGCGCAGGAAATTGTGACGGCGATGACCATTGGCGACTATCCCGAATATCTGGCGCTGGGTTTTCTGCGAAATCAGGGCATGCTGCTGGCTAGTGATGAGATTACCCGTGTCGATTACGATGATGATCTTGAAACCGTAGTTGTCCGCACCGCACGCGCGACTTCGTACGAGGACAAGCTGAAGAAAAAGACGCGCACCAGTGGTTGCGCTGTGGGCACAGTATTCGGGGACATGATGGAGGGCCTTGAGGGCGTTCAGCTGCCGCAAGTGCAGGTGCGGACCTCGTGGCTTTACGAACTGGCGGCCAAGATCAACCGCACCCCGTCGCTGTATCTTGAAGCCGGGGCAATTCATGGGACTGTCTTGTGCCGGGAAAACCGCCCGCTGGTTTATATGGAAGACGTGGGTCGCCATAACGCTGTCGACAAGATCGCAGGCTGGATGCTGTCCGAGGGGGCGACGGCAGAGGACAAAATCCTCTATACCACCGGTCGCCTGACATCCGAGATGGTGATCAAAACGGCGATGATGGGCATTCCCGTGTTGGCGTCCCGTTCCGGATTCACCGCCTGGGGTGTTGAGATCGCGCGTGAGGTAGGCCTTACGCTGATCGGCCGGATGCGCGGACAGCGCTTTGTTTGTCTTTCCGGTGAGGAACGGTTGGTTCGTGATGTGGATCCGTCGACGGTTGTGGCCGAAGACAGGAAACACAGGCGGAAGAGTAGCCAATGAGTGATGAAAACAGGAAACCCCTCGGCGTCATCCTCGCAGGCGGGCAGGCCACCCGGATGGGCGGCGGTGACAAAGGTCTATTGCAGATTGGTGGGCAGAGCCTGCTGTCCCATGTCGTTGACCGGCTGTCTCCGCAAGTCGATGGTTTGGCCCTGAACGCAAATGGCGACCCCGAGCGTTTCAGCGATCTGACGCTACCCGTTCTGCCTGACTCGATCGAAGGCTTCGCTGGCCCTTTGGCCGGTGTTCTGGCGGGGCTCGATTGGGCGGCAGATCAGGGGGCCGACAGCATCGTAACGGCTGCCGCAGATACACCGTTCTTCCCGCGTGATCTGGTGGCGCGCCTGCAAGAGGCGGCAGCGGGGCAGGTGCATCCTCTGGTCTTGGCCACTACTCCGCGAACGGGCGACGAGGCGCTGAAATCCGGTGGGGGCAGGCGCGTCAACCGGCACCCGACCTTTGGGCTCTGGCCCGTGGCTCTGCGCGATGATCTGCGGGCGGCTCTGACGGACGGGTTGCGCAAGGTCGTGCTGTGGACTGATAAACACGACGGGCGCGAGGCTTTGTTCCAGGCTGACCCGTTTGATCCGTTCTTCAACGTCAATACGCCTGACGATTTGGACCGCGCCCGGACATTGTTGGAGCAGGTATGAGAGTCTACGGCGTCACTGGCTGGAAAAACGCAGGCAAAACAGGGCTGATGGAACGGCTGGTGGCCGAGATCACGGGGCGGGGCTTTGCCGTCTCAACCGTCAAGCACGCGCATCACGGCGTCGATGTGGATCAGCCGGGCACGGACAGTCATCGTCACCGCGTTGCTGGCGCCAGCGAGGTGTTGCTTGCGTCGGGGCAGCGCGTCGCCTTGATGCAGGAGCTGCGCGGCGCACCCGAGCCGCCATTGGGCGAACTGCTGGCGCGGCTTTCACCGGTTGATCTGGTGCTGGTTGAAGGCTTCAAGCGGGAAGGCCACCCAAAGATCGAGGCGTTTCGCGCCGAGGCGGGAAATCCTCTGATTGCGATTGAAAACGAAACTATTCGTGCCGTTGCCAGCGACACGGCGCTGGAACTGGATCGTCCGGTTTTCGACCTGAACGACACAGTCAGGATCGCGGACTTCATATTGGATGAGGTCGGTTTGTGACCCCGTTCCAGACCTTTGCCATGGTGGACTGGTCTGGTGGAAATGACACCGGACCAACGCCGCGCAAAGACGCGATCTGGGTCTGTATTGTGCGTGAAGGGCAGGCACAGGAACCTGAATACCTACGCAACCGGGCGCTTGCCGAGGCGTGGCTGGATGCCCTGATCCGCACCGAACTGAAGGCAGGTCGCCGCCTGTTTCTGGGGTTCGATTTCCCTTTTGGATACCCGAAGGGCTTTGCCCGCGCGATCACCGGAACGGATGACCCCTTGACCTTGTGGGACTGGTTCGAACAACATGTCGAGGACGGTCCGAAAACGAACAATCGTTTTGACTTGGCAGGCCGGATCAATCGACAATTCGGAGGAAGAGGCCCATTTTGGATGAATGGCCTCGGGCGTGACATTGATGGTTTGCCGCGAACCAAGACGGGCTATTCCAATCCGTTTTCCGACCGTCGTGCGGTTGAAGCCTTGGCAAAAGGCAGTTTCACCTGCTGGCAGATGGCGGGTGCAGGCGCGGTCGGTGGGCAGGTGATGATGGGGCTTCCAGTTCTGAGCAGGCTCCGCCATCGCTTTGCCGGACAAGTCGCGGTCTGGCCGTTCGAGTCGTTGGATAGACCCATCGCCTTTGTGGAAATCTGGCCGTCGCTCACCTTGGGTGCGCCACCGGACGGGCGGATCAAGGATGCTTGGCAGGTCGAACTGATCGCCTTGACTCTGTCGCGTTTGACAGAGCAGGAGTTGAAAGCGCAATTAGATGTTTCAGCGGCAGAGGAAGGCTGGATATTGGGTGTGACTCAGAAAAAGCCGAACATAGTCCCGCCACCATTGCGCAACGATTGTTTTGCGCTGCCAGCGGGTGTGGAGTGGACGCCGGTTGATGACGCCTTAGCCTATTTGCGCGACAGGTTGCATCCGATTACCTCGGTCGAGGTGGTCGCGCTGAATAAAGCGAGTGGGCGCATTCTGGCAGAAGATGTGACAGCCCAACGTTCCAACCCGCCGCAGCCGAATACAGCCGTGGATGGGTTCGGGTTCGCTGGTCCGGTTTCAGATGGGCCACAGGTCCTGCCGCTGGTCGATGGGCGTGCAGCAGCCGGTATCCCGTTCGACGGTGATGTTCCCGCGGGTCAGGCAGTGCGCGTTCTGACGGGTGCCGCGCTGCCTGACGGGGTGGATACGGTTATTCTGGAAGAGGATGTCACAGTTAAAGACGGGCATATCGCATTCCACGGCCCGCTGAAAAAGGGGGCAAATACCAGGCAAGCGGGCGAGGATGTGGCCGCAGGCGATCTGGCCCTGCCTACAGGGCGCCGATTGACACCGGCTGACCTTGCGCTGCTCACCGCTTTGGGCATTGCCGAGGTGAAGGTGCGCAAACCGCTGCGTGTCGCCGTGGTATCGACCGGCGATGAACTGATCGACGCCGGAGAGTGCGCCGGACCGGGTCAGATATTCGACGCCAACCGCCCGATGCTGTTGTCTCTGGTCGAATGGCTGGGGTTTGTACCTGTGGATATGGGGCGTGTTTCAGATGATCGGGACGCCCTGCGGGAACGGCTGGATCAGGCTGCGGAACAGGCAGATGTGATACTGACGAGTGGTGGCGCATCTGCTGGTGACGAAGACCACGTATCTGCCTTGCTGCGCCAGGCGGGGGCGATGCAACACTGGCGGATCGCCTTGAAACCCGGTCGCCCTCTGGCTTTGGGGTTGTGGTCCGGAACCCCAGTCTTTGGACTGCCCGGCAATCCCGTTGCCGCCTTGGTCTGCACCTTGATCTTTGCGCGACCGGCGCTGGGCCTGATGTCTGGCGAAGGCTGGATCGAGCCGCAAGGGTTCGAAGTGCCCGCTGCCTTTGAAAAGCGCAAGAAACCGGGCCGCCGCGAATACCTGCGCGCGCGCATACGGGAAGGCCGGGTTGAAGTCTTCAAGTCAGAAGGATCGGGCCGGATTAGCGGGCTCAGCTGGGCCGAAGGGCTGGTCGAAATAGAAGATGGTGCCCGGCATATCCAACCGGGTGATATGGTTCGGTTTATCCCGTATGGCAGTTTTGGGTTGTGAAAATCACGATCTCACGCGGTTTTTCTGATGCGGAACGCCCACTGGTGGCGACCCTGTTCTGGCAGGCATTTTCGGCGAAACTGAACAAAGTCATGGGTCCGGATGAAAAGGGGCTGGCTTTCTTCGAAACTTCGTTGAACCCGGATTTCGCGCTTGTTGCACGGGACAAGGAAAACCGGATTTTGGGGCTTGCAGGTTTCAAGACACGCGATGGTGCATTGGCCGGAGGCGGAATGTCAGACCTAGCAAAGGTCTATGGCTGGCTTGGGGCCATTTGGCGCGCCCTCATCCTCAGTATTTTGGAGCGCGAACTGAAACCCGGCGTGTTTCAGATGGATGGCATATTTGTGGCCGCGGGCTCGCGTGGCAAAGGGGTTGGTACTGCCTTGCTGGATGCCGTTAAGTGTGAAGCGCGGAAACAAAACATGTCAGTGGTTCAGCTTGACGTTATCGACACAAACCCCCGCGCCCGCGCTTTATATGAGCGCGAAGGATTTTGGCCTGTGGGGGAAGAAAAAACCGGGCCTTTAAGTTACGTGTTTGGTTTCAGCAGCGCGACCAAGATGTCTTGGATCGTTTTGCCTGATTAATCAAACGTCCCGGCCACGCGCCCCAGCAACATGAACGCCCGCGCGGTGCGGGTCTCACCCAACGCGCTCAGTTCTGCATCGCTTGCGGTGGGCTCGAACTCGGCCATCATCTTGTCGAAGCGGCGAAGAAAATGATGGGCGGCGTCGCGAAAAATGGGATCCTGTTTCATCCGCGCAGCTGTCAGCGCCAGCGAGGACCGGTCGCGTACACCCCCCAGCGAGGCGACAGCGCGACCCCGCGCGCCCTGCGCGAACTGACGCCAGATTTCGGGCCGGGCCATGTCAGGGCGCAGGTCGTCCATATAGATGCCTTCCTGGCTGAGCAGTGTAAGAACATCCTGCGAGGCTTGCACGATCTGCGCCGTCTTGCGGTCTTTCAGCGCCACGCGCAGGGCATTGAACCCTTCGGTGTCATTCTGAGTTTCCGGGAAGTTCAAGGCGCGGATAAAGATATCGGTGCTCAGCGGTGGCGCAATTTCTTCCGCAGATGTGCCCAGTTCAAGCGAGGTTTGAGCACCCGCAACGAGTGGTTTTGCAGGGGCGTAAGGGGGCGTTGTGCGCTTGGTCGAAAATGTTGCCAGCGCGCTTTCGGTTTTTCGCGTCGCGGCTGCGATCTCATCCAGTTTCTTTGCTACCGTAGGTTCGTAGGTGCTGGATGCGCGCTGCTGCTGCGCCACATAAGCCTGACGGATCGCATCAATCGCAGTTTGCAGCCGCGCGCTTTCCTCGCGCATCACGCGGCTGGCACGCATGGCAGTGGCCGCGACCCAGATCATCGCCACAGGCATGAAAACGGCCAGAAAGGTGACAACAAAACCACCGCTCTGCGCCTTATCTGGCAACACCAGAAAAACAACCGACACCACCAGCCAAATCAGGCTGAGCACCAGTGCGGCAATCTCAATCTCGGTGACAGACGGTGCCTTTGGGCGGTCATAGATGCCCAGCGAAGTCGGTCTTTCAGTTTCCGGGTCAGGTTTGGGCCCCGACATTACATGCGCTCCGGTCAGGCGTACTTGATACTCAGAATTTCATAAGAGCGCACGCCGCCAGGGGTGCGCACCTCGACACTGTCACCTTCGTCCTTGCCGATCAGGGCGCGGGCGATGGGGGATTTGATATTCAAAAGGCCGGCTTCGATATTGGCTTCATATTCGCCGACGATCTGCCACGTCTTTTCTTCGTCGGTATCCTCGTCAACCAATGTAACCTTTGCGCCAAACTTGATCGCGCCAGACAGTTTTGCCGGGTCAATTACATCCGCCAGTGACAGGATACCTTCCAGTTCCTTGATGCGACCTTCGATAAACCCCTGCTTTTCGCGGGCTGAATGATATTCGGCGTTTTCTTTCAGGTCGCCAAGTTCTCGCGCCGATGCGATGGCTTCGATGATCGCAGGGCGTTCGACGGATTTGAGGTTCTTCAGCTCAGCTGCGAGTGCGGCATTGCCCGCAGGCGTCATCGGGATCTTTTCCATACTCTCTACGTCCACGCATAAACTGACTCGCCCCGCCGCACAGAAGCGTCGGGGCGAGTCCTAGGTTGACGATTACCTGACCCAAATACCACGTGAATTGCAAGGGGTGTCAGCAGGTGCAGCGATCAATTTGCAACATTGCGCCGCTGGGATTGTTTCGGGTGTGGCCTATGGCGATGGTCCGGTTGCCCACCCTTGCACCATCGCTTTGAAGGCGTGCAGAGCCACAGCATCTCAATCATATTGAACCACTTCAAACTCGATGCCGTTGTCATCCCTGAAATAGAACCGACGCCCCGGTTCGTAATCGGCATGATTATGGGGTTCGAACCCGGCCTTGCGCACCTTGGCCTCGGTTGCATCGATATCTTCGACCAGAACACCAACATGATTCAGCCCGCCGACGATATCGTAGCTGCTTTCGACCAATGGTTTCGGCGCATCTGGTTTGTAAAGCGCAAGATAGGTGTGGGCCGATCCGACATGCACCGTGTATCCGCCTGATATTGCGGGTCCTTCCCACCGTGTTTTCCAGCCAAAGACCTGCTGCATCCAGGCGGCCGAGGCCTGTGGGTCGCTGACAGTGAAATTGGTATGTTCAAGCGTTGCCATCATGGGATCTCCTTTTTTTGGCTTGTTTCGACTCACCGTAATTTCTAAACCTAACTTTAGGTCAAGGTATTTCTTCGAGGGCGACATGGCTGTTTCAGAAGGGTTGGCAATCGGGGCATTGGCCCGACGTACGGGGTTGGCCGTTTCAGCGATCCGGTATTACGAAGCACAGGGTTTGATTGCGCCCTGGCGCAATGCGGGTGGGCAGCGACGTTACCAGCGGGCGGATATCCGGCGGCTGAGTTTTGTCATGATCGCACAGCAGTTCGGCCTGACCTTGCCTGAAATTCGCGAGGTCTTGTCGGGCTTGCCGGGAAAGCGAACACCGACACCACAAGATTGGAAAGCCATAAGCGTGCGGTTGCGCACTCATCTGGACCAGCGAATCGATACCCTGATGCGATTGCGCGACAATCTGGACGGCTGCATCGGGTGTGGGTGCCTCAGCTTGCCGAAATGCAAGCTTTATAACCCCGATGACAGGGCAAAATCCCATGGTAGCGGCCCCAGATACCTGATGGGTGATGCACCAGAGGACTGATGTGTCGAATAGCGCCCTTGTTACGCCGTGTTTCGATTGACCAAAGTCTTACTGACCATGTAATCAGCCGTGAAACAAAATTGCGCAGATCCTGCAGTGACAGCGCCAATTCGGAAAGTAAGCTAGGGAGCCCGCGATGGCCGAGATTGAACGCGAAGCAATGGAATATGACGTGGTGATCGTAGGCGCAGGTCCTGCGGGCCTGTCGGCGGCCATTCGTCTGAAACAGCTGGATGCGGATCTGAACGTTGTCGTTCTGGAAAAGGGCTCGGAAGTGGGCGCTCATATCCTGTCTGGCGCAGTTCTCGATCCCTGCGGGCTGGATGCTTTGATCCCGGATTGGAATGCTAAGGGTGCTCCGCTGAACATGCCGGTGCATGAAGACAATTTCTACATGCTGGGCGAGGCAGGTAAAATCCGCATCCCCAACTTCCCGATGCCGCCGCTGATGAACAACCATGGCAACTACATCGTTTCGATGGGCAATGTTTGCCGCTGGATGGCCGAGCAGGCCGAGGAACTGGGCGTGGAAATCTTCCCCGGCATGGCCTGTTCCGAACTGGTTTACGGCGATAACGGTGAAATCAAAGGCGTAGTGGCCGGTGTCTTTGGTCTGGAAGCGGACGGCTCTTATGGCCCCAACACCGAGCCGGGTATGGAATTGCACGGCAAATACGTTTTCCTGTCGGAAGGTGTGCGCGGCTCACTGTCCAAGGAAGTCATCGCCAAATACGACTTGTCTGCCGGCAAAGAGCCGCAGAAATACGGCGTCGGCATGAAAGAGATCTGGGAGATCGATCCGGCAAAGCACAAGGAAGGTACGGTCACGCACACAATGGGCTGGCCTCTGGGCGGCAACGCAGGCGGCGGGTCGTTCATCTATCATCTTGAAAACAATCAGGTCTATGTCGGCTTTGTGGTTCACCTGAACTACAAGAACCCGCACCTGTACCCCTACATGGAATTCCAGCGCTTCAAGCATCACCCGATGGTGGCCGAGCTGCTGAAAGGCGGCAAGCGCGTGGCTTACGGTGCCCGTGCGATCACCGAAGGCGGCCTTCAATCGATGCCCAAGCTGGTGGCACCGGGCGTGGCGCTGCTGGGCTGTTCTGCGGGCATGGTCAACGTGCCGCGCATCAAAGGCAACCACAACGCGATGCTGTCGGGCAAGGCCGCGGCTGAGGCTGCTTATGACGCGATCAAGGCTGACCGTTCAGGCGATGAGCTGACCGCTTACGAGGCCGATGTCCGCAATGGCGCAATTGGCAAGGACCTGAAGAAGGTGCGCAACGTCAAGCCGATGTGGTCCAAGTGGGGCATGATCCCTTCGCTGGTGCTGGGTGGTCTGGACATGTGGACCAACACATTGGGCTTTTCGCTCTTTGGTACGCTGGGACATGGCAAGAACGATGCCCAGTCGACCGAGGAAGCCAGCAAGCACAAGCCGATCAATTATCCCAAGCCCGATGGCACGCTGTCCTTTGACCGTCTGACCAACGTGTCCTTTGCGGCAACCAATCACGAGGAAAGCCAGCCCTGCCACCTGCGCCTGACGGACCCGGATATCCCGGTCAAGGTCAACCTGCCCAAGTTCGACGAACCGGCGCAGCGCTATTGCCCGGCAGGCGTGTACGAAATGGTCGAGGATGACAACGGTCCGCGATTCGTCATCAACTTCCAGAACTGCGTTCACTGCAAAACCTGCGACATCAAGGATCCAAGCCAGAATATCACTTGGACCACACCGCAGGGGGGCGACGGACCAAACTATCCGAACATGTAAGCAAAAAACCGGCAATGGCAGGGTCGTGAAGGCTCTGCCATTGCCTCTTGCCGACCGAAGCCCTAGCTTAACCGTCAGTCAACGATAGTAAGGCAGGATTTCGGTGGTTTCCCTGGTTCGTCGCGCGGCATTGTCCGTGCTGCTCATGTCGTCGGTCGCAGTTCCGGCCTATTCGGATTCGGGTGCCGGTTCATATCTGGCCGGGCGTCAGGCGATCTACGAAAGCGACTATTCTGCGGCGGAAAGATACTACGCCCAGGCTCTCAGGTTTGATCCGGAAAACGCGCTGCTCTTGGAAAGCGTTGTTGTCGCCCGCCTTGCGCTGGGGGAAATTGCCCGTGCTTTGCCTGTTGCAAAGCAGATCGAGGAAGCCAACCTTCCCAGTCAGGCCGCGCGCATGGCGATTTCGGCCAATTTGATTGCTGACGGCAAGTTTGACGAACTTCTGGCGCGTGACCCTGAAACGCAGGGGATCGGTCCTTTAGTTGATGGACTGATGATCGCATGGGCCCATCTGGGGCAAGGTGAAATGACAAAGGCCATGGAGCAGTTCGATGCCGTGGCCACGCAGGAAGGCCTCAGGGAATTTGCGCTGTATCACAAAGCCATGGCATTGGCCTCTATCGGCGATTTCGAAGGTGCCGAGGTGATATTTGCGGATAATAACGACGCGGTTGCGCGGTTCTCGCGTCGGGCCGCGCTGGCCCGTACAGAGGTGCTGTCACAGCTGGATCGCAACGAAGACGCCATTCGATTTCTGGACGATGTGTTTGTTTCCGGTAGCGATCCGACCATTGAAGCCTATACCGGCCAATTGACCGCGGGCGAGACGCTTCCGTTCACCCATGCGGGCTCTGCGCTGGATGGCATGGCGGAAATATTCTTTACCGTTGGTGCCGCATTGAACAGCGAGGCTTCGGCTGACTACGTCCTGCTTTACGCGCGACTGGCGAGCTTTCTGCGCCCTGACCACGTGGACGCCATTCTGCTGAGCGCGGAATTGCTGGACAAGCTGCAACAGTATGATCTGGCTGTTGCCGCCTATCGTATGGTCCCGGCAGGCAGCAATGACCACCATGCCGCAGAACTTGGACGGGCCGAAATCCTGGATAAATCCGGAAAAACCGATGCGGCCATCGAAGTTCTGCAAAACCTGGCGCTGCAAAACCCTGATTTGCCCAGCGTGCATGTTTCTCTGGCAGATCTTCAGCGTCGTCAGGAAAACTATGCGGCTGCGGTTGCCTCTTATGACACTGCGATTGCTTTGACGGACAGTCAGGCAGGTGGGAATTGGTTCCTGCACTACGCGCGCGGCATAAGCCACGAGCGGCTGAAGCAATGGGATCAGGCTGAAACCGATTTCCGCCGGGCGCTGGAGTTGAATCCGGATCAGCCGCAGGTGCTGAACTACTTGGGCTATTCTTTGGTAGAACGGAAAGAAAAGCTGGATGAAGCGCTGGACATGATCCAACGCGCGGTCGAAGCCCGCCCGGATAGCGGCTACATCGTGGACAGTCTGGGTTGGGTTCTGTTCCGTCTGGGTCGTTACGAAGAAGCGGTCGAGCATATGGAGCGCGCGGTCGAGCTGATGCCTGTTGATCCGGTCGTCAATGATCATCTGGGGGATGTCTATTGGGCTGTTGGACGTGCGCGCGAGGCCGAGTTCCAATGGAAGCGGGCGCTGTCCTTTGTTGACCCCGAAGACACAGATGGCGAGGCTGACCCAGATCGCATTCGACGCAAGATCGAGGTCGGACTAAGTGCCGTTCTGGCCGAAGAAGGTGCGGAACCTTTGAAAGTCGCAAATGGAAATTAAGGCGTTTGCGCCCGCCAAGATCAACCTGACCCTGCATGTGACCGGACGTCGTAAGGACGGTTATCACCTGTTGGATTCGTTAGTGGTTTTTGCTGATCTCGGCGATCAGTTGACATTCACACCCGGCCCCGAGCTGACTATGGACGTGAGTGGGGAGTTTGCTGAAGGCGTGCCCATGGACAGCCGTAACCTGGTCTGGAAAGCGGCCGAAGGTGTCGGTTGGACCGGGCATATCGACCTAACCAAATCTCTGCCCCACGGAGCAGGTATTGGGGGTGGGTCATCGGATGCGGCCGCCACGCTGAATATGCTGGGCGGTCTGGGCCGTGACATCCCGCCTGACCTGCCGTTGTCACTGGGGGCAGATGTGCCCGTTTGTCTCGAAAACCGGGCGATCAGAATGCAAGGCATTGGCGATCGTTTGGCGGCGGTAAACCTTCCGAACCTACCCGCACTGTTGGTCAACCCGAATGTGCCGGTGCCGACAGGAGCCGTTTTCAACGCGCTGGCGTCCCGAGACAATCCGCCGATGCCTGAGCTGGTCCCTGATTTTGAAGACGCTGAAGCCTGTGCCCTGTGGTTGCGTGGTCAACGCAATGACTTGCAGGTACCTGCCATGGTCGTTGCACGTGAGATCGAGCAGGTTCTGGACGAGTTGAACATGACCAGTCGTGTCCTTGTGACGCGTATGTCGGGGTCAGGATCAACCTGTTTTGCCCTATATCCCACAATGAAAGACGCGCATTTCGCGGCCTATGAGATCGGTGCGGCGCATCCTGACTGGTGGTGCCGTGCGACGCAGCTTAACTAAGGCGCGAGACCACGTAATCGGCCAGTTCGCGCAGCAGGCTGCGAATTTCATGATCGGGCAGAACATCCAAAGATGCCTTTGCCTTATTCGCCCAGCCCAAAGCGTCCTGCCGGGTTTTTTCCAGCGTTGCGTATTTGTCCATCAAACCCAGCGCATGATCCAGATCACCGTCCTGTTGGCGGCCTTTTTCGATCGTACGCTCCCAGAAAGCGCGTTCTTCGGGCGTGGCCTGTGCAACAGCCTTGATGACAGGCAGGGTCAGCTTTCGTTCGCGGAAATCATCGCCCACATTCTTGCCGGTTGTCTTGCTGTCCCCTTGATAATCCAGCAGGTCGTCTGCAATCTGGAATGCGATCCCCAATGCGTCACCATAATCGAACAGGGCCTTGATCTGTTCTTCCGATGCACCGGCGATCACGCCGCCCACCTCGGTCGCAGCTGAAAACAAAGCTGCCGTCTTGCCGCGCACGACCTGTAGGTAAACGCTTTCATCTGTCCGCAGGTCGGTTGCTGCGGTCATTTGCAGCACCTCGCCTTCGGCGATGGTTGCTGAGGCATTGGCCAAGATATCCAGAACCCGCAGCGAACCCGTTTCGACCATCAATTGGAAGCTGCGAGAAAACAGGTAATCACCGACCAGCACACTGGATTTATTGTCCCAAAGTAGATTTGCGGTCGGGCGTCCGCGCCGCTGCGCGCTCTCATCCACAACGTCGTCGTGCAGAAGGGTAGCGGTATGGATGAACTCGACCGTGGCAGCAAGGCGTACATGGTGCTCGCCCGAATAGCCAAAGAGCCGCGCCGCTGCCAATGTCAGCATCGGCCGCAGGCGCTTTCCGCCCGCCTCGACCAGATGCTGGGTCACTTCGGGGATACGTGGGGCATGGTCCGACGCCATCCGGGTGCGGATCAACGTATTCACAGCCTCCATTTCACCCGCCAATATATCAGCGAGGCGCTCATGCGGTTTTGAGATCATGCCGACGGTCATCATTCTCCTGATACAAGGCTCGACTTCCGCCCCGCCTTGCCCTTACATCCATCCCCATGAAAGAACTATTGCGCAGTACCGATCCGACGATCCTGGCCTTTGCATCCGCTCTCCTTGAAGGCGAGGATATAGACTGCTTTCAGATGGACGTAAATATGAGCATCCTCGAAGGTGGGATCGGAATCTTTCCCCGCCGACTGATGGTTCGCGCCGAAGACCTGACCCGTGCCGAACGTGTGATGCGCGACAATGAAATTCCGCTGGGCCGATGACCCGGTTTTCCGATAGTGAACTCAGCTGCAATGATTTCTTGGGGGGCAGGGTTCGATTGCTGCAACCTCAGTCGGGTTATCGTGCCGGGGTCGACCCGGTATTGCTTGCCGCATCCGTTCCGGCCAGCGCAGGTCAGTCCGTGTTGGAGCTGGGGTGCGGCGCAGGGGCTGCCATTCTTTGCTTGTCCTCCCGAGTGCCCGGTCTGCATCTGACAGGTATCGAGCTACAGCCTGCCTATGCGGAATTGGCCCGCAGAAATGCGGAAATCAACCGGATAGAGCTGGAAGTTGTCCAAGCTGATCTGACCGCTTTGCCTGAGGCGTTTCGGCAGCGCCAGTTCGATCACGTCATTGCGAATCCGCCCTATTATCGGGCGGGGGCGCACAGCCCTGCAAAGGATGCGGGACGAAGTGTGGCCCTGAGCGAAGACACCCAGTTGGCCGACTGGGTTGCAGTGGCTGCCAGACGCCTTGCGCCAAAAGGGTACCTGCACATGATCCAGAAAGCCGATCGACTGCCCGACATGCTGGCAGCGTGCCAGGGGTTTCTGGGATCGGTAGAGTTGTTGCCGCTAAGCCCACGGACAGGGCGAGAGGCTGAGCTGATCATTCTGCGCGCCCGCAAAGGAGGGCGTGCGGCATTTCGCCTCCACCCACCTTTGATTGTGCACACGGGTGAACGTCACGAAAAAGACGGCGAAAGCTATACGGATGCAGTTTCGGCCGTGCTCCGGAAGGCCGCTGCCCTGCCCGGGTTTTGACGACGACCGGCAATGTCCAGCCGATTTTGTCGGATTTGTTTTAGATTCTGTGCGTCTGCAGCGTGACAGGGTGGAAACGATGTGATCAACTTCTTACGTGACATTCAGACACGTATAAAAGGAGGATCGCAATGAGCGTGAGCGCACATCTGACAGAACTGAAGAAAAAGCACGAATCTCTCGGTCTAGAAGTAGAACAAGCCCAACGCTCGCCAGGCATCGATGATCTCCACATCGCCCAGCTGAAGAAACAGAAGCTCAAGCTGAAGGAAGAGATCGAGCGACTGTCTGCTTAAGATTTCAAACTGGATCGGGCCGCGATCAAGGCCCCACCGGTAATCAGAAAGGCCGCGATCGCCAGCCCCCAAGATGGGGCAGCGATCCCGGCCATCACCAAAGCAAGTGTCGACAATAACGGGGCCGCGTAAGATGAGGTTCCGAGCATTTGAATATCGCCCTGCTTTACCCCGATATCCCAGATATAAAAGGCCAGTCCAACGGGCCCGAGGCCAAGCGCCAGTACAGAAACCCACCCCAGTGTCGTGTTAGGCAGCACGGCGTCTTCTATAGCCAGATGCAGCAGACCCGAAGCCAACGCAGCCATCAGACAAAAGACCGCAACCGAACTGGTCGGTGTACCCCCCAATTTGCGCGACAGAACCGAATAGCCTGACCATGTCAGGGCGCAAAGCAAGGCCAATGCATACCCGGGTAGATGTTGCGCCTGAAAACCGGCGCTTCCGCCTCCGGTGATGATCAAAGCAGCCCCAGCAAAGCCAAGGCATGCCCCAACCAGATGACCAGCGCGAAGCCGTTCGCCCGGCAGCAGGCCGGAAAACAGAACGATAAGAAGGGGCCAGAGATAGGCAATAAGTCCGGCCTCGGCCGCAGGGGCCATACGCAGGGCCGAAAAATACAATGCGTGGTACCCGAACAGACCCAATGAACCGAACAGGTAGGTCGTCCAGGGGACTTGTTTCAACCCGCTAAACCCACCGGTTGCTGCTGTCCAGATCAACCCAAGCGCCCCACCAATCGAAAAGCAAATCGTGTTCAACAGCAAAGGTGGTGTGGGTGCAGAGCCGACGGTCAAAAGTGCCAGCAAAGCCCATAATAGTACGGCCCCAAAGCCGATGGCTGTTGCGCGCGTTTTGGTCATGATCCGGAAACCTCTTCGATCGGAATAATGTCGAACTCATCCGAAATATGCGCGGTCTTTTCAATCTCGGTCAGGAACCAATCCCGAAAGGCTGCGATCTGAGGACGTTTCTCGGCCCCCGGAAGGCACAGGAACCGGAACCGGCCCTGTGTTTCCAGCGCGACCTTGAAGGGGGCAACCAGCCGACCCTCGGTCAAGTCCTTGAGGATCATGGCGCGCCGTCCAAGGGCGACACCAACACCGGCGACAGCGGCGTCAATCGCGTGATCTGCGTTGGAAAAATGCGCCCCATGAGTGGGGGTGAAATCGATACCCACAGCGCGGAACCAGGCAGGCCAGTCGCAGGGTGGGGTCAGAAAGTTGATCGAATCGTCATGGATCAACGGTGCGTTGCGCAGGCTGTCTGGCGTGGTGAATTGTTCTGCCAGCTCCGGGGTCATGACCGGGGTCAGCCATTCCTTTCTGACAGGAACGGAATACAGCCCGTCATCGGCCGAGTTCCCGAACCGGATGGCGACGTCCACATCGTCCCGCTCCAGATCCATGTTGCGCAACGTGGCCGAGAATTTCAGATCGATTTCCGGATGCGCACGGGCAAACTCGTAAAGGCGAGGCGCCAGCCACTTTGCGGTCAGCGCCGGACCTGCGGTGACGGTCAGTCCGGTGTCATCCTCCTGCCTGCGTACGGCACGCCACGCGGCTTGCAAGGTGGCAAAGCCTTCTGCCGCGCCGGGGGCCAGGGCGCGGCCCGCATCGGTCAGTTCCACAGCGCGGTTCAGACGGCGGAACAGAGGGCGGCCCAGATGCTCCTCAAGCGATTTGATCTGAAAGGACAGGGCCGCTGGCGTCACGTGCAGCTCTTCCGCCGCTTTCGCGAAGGACATGTGCCGGGCCGCGGCATCAAAAGCCCGAAGCGCGGTAAGTGGGGGCAGATAATCACTCATAGCCAAGAAATTCTTAACTGAAGGTTCAGGAAACTTCGTTTGTCACGGCTTTAGGTGACCTTCATATTCACATCAGGTCAAGCAAAACTGAATTGAAAGGCGGCTGCCATGATCGAGATGACAACAAATCCCGCCGCCCAAGTGGCGATCCTGCGCGCTCATGAAGAGCGTGGCAAGGTGGTCCGGCAGATGTGGAATTGGGTATTGGGTTCCCGCTGATCGCAGCGCGCGCGATCTTACGGGATAAGGATGGGCCGGCCCTAATGGACCGGCCCGTTTTCACAATTCTGATTGCAGATCAGACGAAGAACTGGGCGCCGTTGGCCGAGATGGTCGAGCCGTTGATGAACTGAGATTCGTCCGAGGCCAGGAAGGTCACGCAGCGTGCAATCTCTTCTGGTTCGCCCAGACGACCGGCGGGGATCTGGCCAATAATCGATTCGCGTACCTTTTCGGGCACCGCCATCACCATCTCGGTTGCAATATAACCGGGGCAGATCGCGTTGGCCGTGATGCCTGCCCGCGCGCCTTCCTGCGCCAGAGATTTAACGATGCCCAGATCGCCCGCCTTGGTCGCAGCATAGTTCACCTGAGCGAACTGACCTTTCTGGCCGTTGATCGAGCTGATGACGATGACACGGCCAAATTTGCGCTCGCGCATGCCGGGCCAGACAGGGTGCACAGTGTTGAATACGCCGGTCAGGTTGGTGTCGATCACGTCTTTCCACTGATCGGGTGTCATTTTGTGGAAAGGTGCATCACGGGTGATGCCTGCGTTGGCGACAACGACATCGATGGGGCCAACCTCGGCCTCGACCTTTTCGATGCCCGCTTTGGATTCGTCATAATCGGCGACGTTCCACTTGTAGGTCTTGATGCCGGTTTCTTCGGTGAATTTCGCGGCGGCTTCGTCATTCCCTGCATAGGTGGCCGCAACGTTGTATCCTTCGGCTTTGAGCGCCTTGGAAATTGCTGCGCCAATGCCGCGGGAACCGCCGGTAACGAGTGCTGTACGTGCCATTTAGGACTCCTCCAATTTTAGTCGCCTTGGTAATGCTGTTACTTTGAGAGATGTTTGTGCGCAATATTGTTTCGTCATTAAGGTGTTTATTTCGGATGGCAATATCGTCGCATCTAAGGGGTACGACCCCAGTGTAACAAAAAAGGGCGTCCCATGGACGCCCTTTTCTATTTGGTTATTGGCGCACTTAGTCGCGCTCCACACACAGGGCGACACCCATGCCGCCGCCGATGCACAAGGTGGCCAGACCTTTCTTTGCGTCGCGGCGCTTCATTTCGAACAGCAGCGTGTTCAGAACGCGGCAACCTGATGCGCCGATTGGGTGGCCGATGGCAATTGCGCCGCCGTTCACGTTCACAATCGACGGATCCCAGCCCATGTCTTTGTTCACTGCGCAGGCCTGCGCGGCAAAGGCTTCGTTGGCTTCAACCAGGTCCAGATCGTCGACGGACCAACCCGCTTTTTCCAATGCCTTGCGCGAAGCGTAGATCGGGCCAACGCCCATGATCGACGGGTCCAGCCCGGCAGTTGCGTAGGACGCGATGCGCGCCAAAGGTTCGATTCCGCGCTTCTCTGCGTTTTGAGCTGACATCAGCAGGGTTGCGGCCGCGCCGTCGTTCAGGCCCGAAGCGTTTGCAGCAGTGACCGATCCGTCCTTGGTAAAGGCGGGGCGCAGCTTTGCCATGGCTTCCATTGTAGCGCCGTGGCGGATGTATTCGTCCTTGTCCATCACGATGTCACCCTTGCGGGTCTTGATGGTGAAGGGCACGATTTCGTCGACAAATTTGCCAGCTTTTTGCGCCGCCTCGGCCTTGTTCTGCGAAGCAACAGCGAATTCATCCTGCATGTCGCGGCTGATCTGCCATTTCTCGGCAACATTTTCCGCCGTCTGACCCATGTGATAACCGTTGAAGGCATCCCACAGACCATCGCGGATCATGGTGTCGATATACTTCATATCGCCCATCTTGTGACCGGCGCGCAGGGCAGCTGCGTGGGGCGACAGGGTCATGTTCTCTTGGCCACCAGCGGCGACGATGTCGGCATCGCCGAGTTGGATGTGCTGAGCGCCCAATGCGACCGCACGCAGGCCTGAGCCGCAAACCTGGTTGATGCCCCAGGCGGCACTTTCTTGCGGCAAACCAGCGTTGATATGCGCCTGCCGAGCCGGGTTCTGCCCCTGAGCCGCAGTCAGCACCTGACCCAAGATGGTTTCGCTGACTTCGCCTTTTTCAATCCCGGCGCGCTCAACAACTGCTTCCAGGACGGCCGCGCCCAGATCATGTGCGGGGGTGTTCGCAAACGAACCACTAAAGCTGCCGACACCTGTTCGTGCGGCGGATGCGATTACTACGTTGGTCATATGATCAGTCCTTTACCGTCATTGTCTGGCGGAATGTCTGACGGCGCAGGCCGAGAGTTTCCCTCTCGAAACAAGAGCGCCCCGTTATCCCCCGCTCAAGTACTTCTGCAATAGCGTAATGCTGCACTTGCAGCAACGGGCAGCTTGTCTCAGCTTGGGAAATGGCGGAAAAATGTCGATCACCCACGGGTCAACTTGCTGTTTTTGAAATTTTTTCCTGTTTCCACTGGGGCGAAACACTGGGCGCGCCAAACAAAAAGCCCTGCATGCAATCCACGCCAAATTCAAGCAAAAATGCCGCATCCTTCTGAGTTTCGACCGATTCGGCAGTGACCAGAATTTCAAACTCACGCGCTACGGCAATCAGGGCCCGCACCAAAGCCTGGTTGTCGGGGCTGTTGCTGATGCCCCTGATAAACTGACCGTCGATCTTGGCGGCGTCGAACAGAAACTCGCGAAAGTGGCGGAAACTGAAGTTGCTGGCACCAAAGTCGTCCAGCGCAAAGGCGATGCCGCGATCCTGTAGGCGGTCCATGAAGTCGACCACCAATTCCGGCACCTGCATAGCAGAACTTTCGGAGATTTCTAGGATCAGCCGTTCGCCCAGTTGCGGATCCCGTTTCAGAAACCGGTCCAGTATACCGGACCAGTTGGAATAACCGATCGAGCGGGCGGACATGTTGATCGACAGGCGGATCTGGGGGTTGTTCACCAACGTGCGCAGACCAAGTTCCAACGCGACGCAGTCGAGATCACGTCCGATCGGAGTGTTTTCAACCTGTGGCATGAACTCGCGCGCGGGGATAACGCGCCCTGTTTCATCCAATACACGAATGAAGCCTTCGTAAAACGCGATGTCATGCGGCGGGTGCGCCTGAACAACCGGCTGAAAGGCCAACCGACATTGCTTGTGCTTCACAGCATCGGTTGCCATCTGAACCACCGAACGATCCCGTGTTGACACTGCTGCATTCAAAGGGGTGTCCAACCCTTCGGGAAGATTGGTGAGCTTTTTGTTTCCCATAGGCGCAGATTCCCGTGTGTCCGGAACAGGTGTTTTGACACAGTTTCGGGGCAAACAGATGAATCTGCGGTTAAAGCGTCAGATGAAGTTGCTTATTGCGGTTTTCAGCGCGCGGAGTGCCCGGCACGGGCCAGCGACGCCGCGGCTCCGAGAAGGGCTCCTGTCGCACCCAGAATCATCAGGACAAAACCCAATGCGATCAGAGTGCCAACAAAGCTGCCGAGCGCGGCAAGCATGGCCAGCAACAGGCCAAACAACCCCACGAAGGTTGAAATGGTTGCCAAACGTTTCATGCCGCCCCTCGCTCATCTATGCGCCACATTCAATCACTGATATGGCGTGCAAAGACCGGAGTTCAAGTCTAGCGGGGCCTGACGGCTGTATCAGGCCTGTTCTGCCTGTCCTTTGGGCAGGATCTTGTCGACCTGCTCAAAACCGGGCGTTCCCCGGTCCTCGGGATGGCGAGCCAGGTGCTTGGCTTTTATCTGTTCCGAGTTGTCGCGGCTGCCGTCGTGGCTGTACCCCGGAGGCGCGAAACAATAGGCCAGACGTTGCCGTAGTGTCAGGCCGGGCTGCGTGGCGTCGTGCCAGATGCCGACCCATTCGTGAAACGCAACGCGCAAAGGGTTGAAGGTGCCGATATTGTGAACCAGCCCGTAATCGACCCGATCGTTTTCCTGTTCAGGCACAAATGTCCCGAACATCTTGTCCCAGATGATGAAAACTCCGGCGTAATTGCAATCCAGATACCGTGCGTTCCGGCCGTGATGCGCGCGATGATGGCTGGGGGTATTCATGACCGCTTCGAACCATCGGGGCATCTTGCCGATGGCCTCGGTGTGAATCCAGAACTGATAGATCAGGTTCAATCCACCGACGAACAGAACCATGGCCGGATGGAAACCCAGCAGGATCAGCGGCGCGCGAACGACCATCATGAACGTAAAGGTATAGGTCCAAGTCTGCCGCAGAGCTGTGGTCAGATTGTAGTGCTGTGAACTGTGGTGGTTGACATGGCTGGCCCAGACCCAGCGAATGCGATGCCCAAAACGGTGTACCCAGTAATAGCGAAGATCATCCAGGACAAAGCACAGAATGATAATGGGAATTGACGTGCCCAGGTCCAAAGGAGTGATCTGCCACAGCCACATGAAAAACGCATAGGCAATAAAGCCCAGCAAAAAGCCCGACGCGATGTTCCCGGCCCCCATGATCAGCGAGGTTACAGCATCGCGCGTTTCATACCGCCCGCCTTTGCCTTTGACTGCGATCCACAGGAATTCTGCCAGAATAGCAGCGATGAAAAACGGGACGGCCCATTGCACCGCATCGGGAAAGCTTACCTGGTCTGTCATGCGGGCCTCATCAAGTGTTGCCAGTGCTGGCGTTCGGTCTGGTCAAGGTGAAGAGTCGCGCGCGGGGTGCTGAAGTCGTGAAACCGAACTTCGATGCCATTGGCGGTCTCAAACCAGTCGAAGTCCTGGAGATGCCGCGCTACTGTGTCGGCGCCGAAGGACCAGATCAACCCAGCCCCGTTCTGGGTTCTTACCAGCGCCGCGTGACCGTCATGGGCGATTGTCACGTCGATCACCGTGTCTTCAGGGAAATGCCGCAGCCACTGGCGTGGCGCCGTGTCTGGCGTCAGCACGTGCAACCGCGACTTGCCTGTCAGATGCAACAATACCGTAATCCCGGCTATGCCTCCAACGACCAACACCAATAGAATTTCCAGCGGCATTCCATCCTCCTGAGCGCAGAGTGCAAAGGAGGATGGAAACTGTCAAAGGTGGCGTGACGTCAGCTGTGTTGCAAAATCAAGGCTCTGATCGCAGCCATTCGAGAAGCAGGAATACTAGTCGGAGATCGCGTAGGTTACTGGATCTCCCTTTCCCTTCTTGCGTACATCTTTGGCGGTAGCAGCATCAGCGGCTATCCAGAAATCACCCGCCATCGCGGCAATTCCTTCAATTGATTTCATAAAAATATCCTCCGGGTTGAATGCCCGAAGGATATCGCGATTCACTGAACTCGCTGACTATAAGGCTATTTCCTCAGCTTTCTGCGCCAACAAGCGTCGACACGATCGCCTTCGCGCTGTCCGAATTCCATTCGGCGTCGCCGATCAACCGCGCGATTTCCTGACCTTCGGGATTCAGAATGACCGTGATGGGCAATGCGATGATACCGAATTCGCGCGCGGCAGCCGAGCTGAGGTCCTGGTGACGCGGCAGGTTGGATATGCCATTTTCTTCGAAGAACTTCTTGATCCCTGCTGGTGAGTTGCGGCCTGTGGCAAGGGTCAGAACCTGAAACTTGTCCCCCCCGAACTCGTCCTGCAACTCGGCGATCTGAGGCATTTCTTTGCGGCAGGGGGCGCACCAGGTGGCCCAGAAGTTCAGCAGAACATACTTGCCCTCATAATCGGCCAGCGTGCCGACACCCCCGTCATCTTCCAGCTGAAACTCGATCACTTTTGCCGGTTTGGGTTCTTCATGCAGGATAAGGCGCTTCAGACTGCCTTCCCGTAAGGGGCCCAGTGTCGCGGCATCGGTTGCCAAAGCGGCATTTGCACCTAGCGCAAGGGCCATATAAAGGGGGATCAAACGAAATAGGCGCATATCAACTCCGGGTTTTCTTACATGACCGATCAATCCTCGAACCAGATGTGGGGCGGCCGCTTTGCCGCCGGTCCAGACGCGATCATGGAGGCGATCAACGCCTCGATCGGGTTCGATCAGCGGATGGCAGCCCAGGACATCGCAGGCTCGCGCGCCCATGCGGCCATGTTGGCTGCCACAGGCGTAATAAGTGATAGTGATGCGCAGGCCATTCGGGAAGGGCTGCTCACCGTTTTGTCAGAAATCCAGAGCGGCACGTTTCAGTTCTCAACAGCGTTGGAAGACATTCACATGAATGTCGAGGCGCGGCTGAAAGAGATCATTGGCGAGCCGGCAGGCCGTTTGCACACAGGGCGTTCGCGTAACGATCAGGTGGCGACGGATTTCAAACTGTGGGTCCGGGATCAGTTTGATGCGGCGGAGTCCGGTATTCTGGCCCTGATCCGCGCGCTTTTGGCGCAGGCCGAAGCAGGCGCCGATTGGGTCATGCCGGGCTTTACCCATCTGCAAACGGCGCAACCCGTAACTTGGGGCCATCATATGATGGCCTATGTCGAGATGTTTGGCCGCGACCTGTCCCGCGTCCGCGATGCGCGCGCGCGCATGAACGAATCCCCGCTGGGTGCTGCGGCGCTGGCCGGAACCTCGTTCCCCATCGACCGCCACATGACGGCACAGGCGCTGGGCTTTGACCGCCCCACCGCCAACTCGCTGGATGCTGTCAGCGATCGCGACTTTGCACTAGAATTCCTGTCGACCGCGTCGATCTGCGCCGTGCACCTGTCGCGTTTTGCCGAAGAACTGGTGATCTGGTCTTCGGCCCAGTTCCGTTTCGTGTCCCTTTCCGACCGGTTTTCCACCGGCTCGTCGATCATGCCGCAGAAAAAGAACCCGGATGCGGCGGAACTGATCCGCGCCAAGGTTGGGCGCATCTATGGGGCCAATACCGCGTTGATGATGGTGATGAAGGGCCTGCCGCTGGCCTATTCAAAGGACATGCAGGAAGACAAGGAACAGGTCTTTGATGCCGCCGACAACTGGATGCTGGCTCTGGCGGCGATGGAAGGTATGGTCAAGGACATGACCGCCAATCGCGACAGCCTTGCTGCTGCTGCGGGTTCAGGTTTCTCGACTGCAACCGATCTAGCCGACTGGCTGGTGCGGGTGCTAGGCCTGCCGTTCCGGGATGCGCATCACGTCACCGGATCGCTGGTGGCCATGGCCGAGGGCAAGGGGTGTGACCTGCCCGATCTGACTCTGGACGAAATGCAATCGGTTCATGGTGAAATCTCGGGTGACGTCTACTCTGTCCTTGGCGTCGACAATTCGGTAAACTCGCGCCAGTCCTACGGCGGTACCGCCCCCGATCAGGTGCGGGCCCAGATCGAACGATGGAAGGCAATGGTATGACAACCGCGCTACGTGCGATCCTGATTTCGGTTTCCGGCCTGGTGTTGGCCGGGTGCGGGGCTGATGGCGAGCCTGAGCAACCAATTGCCCCTCAGCCCACGGTCAGTGCCACAATCGGGGTTGGATCAAGCGGCGCGTATGTTGGTGGGGGTGTCGGCCTAAGCCGCGGACCGCTGGGCATTTATCTTGGATTCTAATCCTTTTGAATGTTGCGCCATTGGTCTCGACACCTCATGTTGGGTCCACGTATCAATCACCTGTCACGCAAAGAAATGGTACTGAAATGAGAATACTGGGACTGGTTTCTGCACTTGCGGTTTTGGCAGCTTGTGAGCCTTCGTCAGCGCGACGCCCGGAACCTGCAGCTGAACCAAAGCAATCGGGCACCGGCATTTCAATCTCGGGCTACGGCCGCGTTGGTGTTTCAACACAAAATTAAACAAGGGCGAGGGGTTCGGAATCCATTGATCCGAAGTCCTCTTATGGTCTAAGCGCGCAGGCATGGATCACTTTTTGTACCGCGACGGCGCGCTTTTCGCCGAGGACGTCCCAGTCTCCGAAATCGCAGCCGCGGTCGGAACACCGTTCTACGTCTATTCCACGGCTACATTACTGCGGCATTTCAAACTGTTCGATGACGCGTTGGACGGCACCGATCATCTGGTCTGCTACGCGATGAAAGCGGCCAGCAATCAGGCGATCCTGAAGACACTGGCGCAAGCGGGTGCGGGGATGGACGTGGTCTCGGGCGGAGAATATCTGCGGGCGAAGGCGGCTGGTGTTCCCGGTGACAAGATCGTGTTCTCAGGCGTTGGGAAAACAGCGGACGAGATACGCATGGCGCTGAGCGGTGGCATTCGCCAGTTCAATGTCGAATCCGAGCCCGAGATGGAAGTGATCAACGCCATTGCGCTTGAGCTTGGCGTGATCGCGCCGATTACCGTCAGGGTGAACCCGGATGTTGATGCCAGGACGCATGCCAAGATTGCCACGGGCAAGTCCGAGAACAAGTTTGGCATTCCGATTGCCCGCGCCTCGGAAGTTTATGCTCACGCCGCCGACCTGCCGGGGCTGGAGGTGATTGGCATCGACGTTCACATCGGCTCGCAACTGACCGAACTTGAACCGTATGAGTTGGCCTACACAAAGGTGGCCGAGCTGACCGAGCGCCTCCGCTCTGAAGGTCACAACATTAGGCGCCTCGACCTGGGCGGTGGTTTGGGCATTCCATACACCCGGTCGAACGACGCACCGCCCTTGCCGATTGAATATGGTGCGCTGGTCAAGAAAACACTGGGCCATCTGGGCTGTGAGATCGAGATTGAGCCGGGCCGCCTGATCGCGGGCAATGCCGGGATCATGGTCAGCAAGGTCATCTATGTGAAATCAGGTGAAGGTCGCGACTTTTTGATCCTTGATGGGGCGATGAACGACCTAATCCGCCCCGCAATGTACGAAGCTTACCACGATATCGTTTCGGTGCAGGAACCTGTCGCCGGTGTGGAACAGCGCCCTTACGACATTGTCGGTCCGGTCTGCGAATCCGGGGATACCTTTGCCAAGCAGCGCAATATGCCGCCGCTGAAATCGGGTGATCTGGTCGCATTTCGCAGCGCGGGTGCATACGGTGCGGTGATGTCCAGCGAATACAACACCCGCCCGTTGATCCCCGAAGTTCTGGTGAATGGCGATCAATTTGCAGTCATTCGTGAACGGCCAAGCTTTGACGAAATCATAAACCGCGATACCATACCATCGTGGCTTTGACGCGATAACCGCGCGGGCCCGTCCCGGAGGCCCGTCTTGACCAACAGAACGAACCTGCCCATTCCGCGCCTGTCCCTGTGGCTAACCCATCTCGGTATGGTGGCTGAACAGGTGCTGCGCGCGTTCTGGCCTGCGTTCTCGATTGTTCTGGCTTTGCTCGCCGCTCTGATGCTGGGGTTGCAGGATCATCTGCCCGTTGAAATTGTCTGGGGTGCTGGTGCGCTGTCGTTGATATCTTTTGGTGCAGCATCTGTCCGGGGTGTCACGAAATTCAAACTGCCGTCCCGCGCTGATGCGCTGGCGCGGCTGGATGAGGCTCTGCCCGGTCGACCGATTCAGGCTTTGCTCGATGATCAGGCAATCGGTGCCAACGATGGGGACTCGGTTGCCTTGTGGCAGGCGCACAAAGCCCGCATGGCACAGCGTGCGGCCACTGCTGAGGCTGTGAAACCAGATCTTCGGCTTGCGTCGCGCGACCCGTATGCGTTGCGCTATGCCGCTCTGCTGGCATTTGTTGTGGCGCTGATCTTTGGATCGTTGTGGCGTGTGGGTTCAGTGGCGGACATGACCCCGGGCACGGCCGTGGCTGGACAGGGTCCAACTTGGGAAGGATGGGTGGAACCCCCCAGATACACAGGTTTGCCGACCTTATATCTTGCCGACCAAACGGGGGCGGCGCTTTCTGTTCCCAAGGGCAGTCGCATCACCTTGAGACTGTACGGTGAGGTCGGCGCACATAGTCTGACCGAGAGCAGTTCTGCCAGCGGAACCGAGGCGGCAACAGACCCGGAACTGGAGTTTGTCGCCGAACGCTCGGGTCAGTTGCGCATAGATGGACCGGCGGGGCAGGACTGGTCGGTGCTGGTCATTGATGACGCGGCTCCGAAGATCGCGGTTTCCGGAACCGCCGAGTCTGAAGCGGGCGGGCAGATGAAGCTGCCATTTTCCGCCAGCGATGATTACGGCGTGGTTTCGGGCTTGGCCCGGATCGAGTTGGATCAGGCGGCGATTGACCGTCGGTACGGACTGGCGGTCGAGCCAGAGCCGCGCGAGGTGATCGAAATCGAATTACCCATGCCGATCACCGGTGACCGCGCAGATTTCACCGAAGACCTGATCGAGGATTTCTCGCAACATCCGTGGGCGCATCTGCCGGTCAGGATTACCTTGAGGGCAACAGATGCAGCGGATCAGCAAACGTCTTCGGATCCCTATGCGACGGCATTGCCAGCACGGCGCTTCTTTGATCCGCTGGCGGCAGCCGTGATTGAGCAAAGGCGCGATCTGCTTTGGTCGCGATCCAATGCGCCTCGTGTCTCGCAATTGCTGAGGGCTGTGTCGCACCGCCCTGAGGATCTGTTTCGTTCTGACACAGCCTATCTGCGTCTGCGGGTTGTTCTGAGGCGATTGGAAACTTTTCATCGATACGGGTTGAAACCCAAACAACAGGAAGAGATTGCACAAGCCCTGTGGGACCTTGCCGTGGTGATCGAGGACGGGACGCTGGCGGATGCATTGGAACGGATGCGCCGCGCGCAGGAACGTCTGACCGAGGCGATGAAGAACGGGGCCAGCGATGAAGAAATAGCGGAGTTGATGCAGGAATTGCGCGAGGCGACGCAGGATTACCTTCAGCAACTACAACGTCTGGCACAGCAAGATGGAGAAGACGGCGAACGTCAGCCCGGCCAGAATAGTGAATCTTTGCAAATGACGCAGGATGACCTGCAGCGCATGATGGACCGTATTCAGGAACTGATGGAACAAGGTCGCATGGCCGAAGCCCAGCAGGCGCTGGAAGAATTCCAGCAGATGATGGAGAACATGCGTGTAACTCAGGGTCAGGGCCAAGGGCAGCAATCCGAAGGCCAGCAGGCCATGGAAGGTCTTGCCGAAACCCTGCGCGAACAGCAGGGTCTTAGCGATCAGGCCTTTCGTGATTTGCAGGAACAATTCAACCCCGGCGCGCAATCAGGTGAAAGCCAAGGGAACGAAGGTCGCAACGGCGGGCAAGGTCGGGGGCAAAGCCACGAAGGTCAGGGCGGACAAGGTGAAGGTTCGGATCAGGCTGGAGACGGTGAGCAGGGGCAAGGCTCGCTCGCCGACCGACAGCAAGCGTTGAGAGACGAGTTGGGTCGTCAGCAACAAGGTCTCCCCGGTGTCGGCACACCCGAAGGTGACGCCGCGCGCGAGGCGCTGGATCGGGCCGGGCGCGCCATGGACGAGGCCGAGCAGGCCCTGCGTGGCGATGATCTCGCCGAAGCTATCGACCGTCAATCCGAAGCGATGGAAGCGTTGCGCGAAGGGATGCGGTCGCTGGGTGAAGCCATGGCGCAGGAACAGCAGAACCAACCAGGGCAGGGAACGCAGGACGGCGACATGCAGGCCAACAACCGCGATCCTCTGGGCCGAAACCCAGGCGCTGCGGGTTCGATTTCAACCGACGAGAACCTGTTGCAGGGCGAAGACGTTTATCGCCGGGCGCGCGAGTTGCTGGATGAAATCCGCCGTCGGACCGGTGAAACAGATCGTCCCCAGATCGAGCTGGAATACCTCAAGCGGTTGCTGGAGCGGTTCTAGCCCTTAGTTCTGCGCACCGGATCCTGCCTGAGTTTCGAGCCAGATGCGCGCCTGATCCACCAGCGACACATATGAGCTGAGCAACGGATCGGCCTGCGGTACAGCCTCGCTGATCTGGCGGGCATTCCCGTAGATCAGGTACAGAACCACGCCGATGATCAGCATCAGCGCAAAACCGCGCAAGAACCCACCGGACTTGCGAGGCGCCTGCGCCTCATCTTCTGCCGGGTCCGACCGCATGCTCGAGTTGATGGCATCGACATCCGGCAGTGCATCCTTTTGCCCGGCATCTACGGCGGTTTCCGAAGTTGCAGGGCGTTTGGGCCTGACCTTAGGTTCTGGCGGTGCTTCCAGGCCCAGATCGGGCTGGCTTTCCAGACCACCGCCTTCCTGAGCACGTAACTCCGCTTCTCGTGCGGCTTCTTCTTTCAGGATACTGGCGACTGATGGGGCAACATTTCCTGTAGATGCAGCAGGTTTTTCAACCTCTGGCGCTGATTTATCTGCGGGCTCGGCGTCCTTCTGGGCCTCGACCTCGGTGTCCGATGTATCTGCCTCAACAGGCTTGTCCTCGGGCGCGTTCGGTTCATCCGTCGGCTCGGATGGATGCTTGGCCTGAAACCAGGTCTGATCGCAGTTCGAACACTGCACATCGCGGCCTTCCTCGGGGATGACCTCGTCAGGAACTTCGTACTGCGCAGTGCAATTCGGACATGTAAGACGCATACTGCCTCCTCGGCCGGATGAAGGGCCGATAATAGTTTTTTCAGGGATGATATTCCGTTAAGACCCAACAGCAAAGGGCGTTTTCGGTTTCATGGGCCAAGTGTCACCAATTGGACTCGGTAGAGCCATTGAAACCGTCGCCATGCTCGGGCAAGAAGAGCGGCAAAATATTGGGGGCACGTGTGATCGAGCTGGAAAATGTCAGCTATACCTACGGTGGTGGCGAGTTGCTGAGCGATGTCTCGGTTCAATTGCAGCCGGGGTCGTTCCATTTTCTGACCGGGCCATCGGGGGCGGGAAAGACGACATTGCTCAAGCTGTGTTACGGGGCACTGTTACCAACCTCGGGACGTCTCAGCGTGTTTGATCAGGATATCTCGGCCCTTGATCGGGATCAGCTGGCCGTGCTGCGTCGCCGTGTTGGCGTTGTTCATCAGGATTGCCAGTTCCTTGACCATATGACGCTTGCCGAGAATGTCGCCTTGCCACTGATGGTCTCTGGGCGCGGGGAATCGTCCGGGCAAGACAATCTGACCGAACTGCTCAGCTGGGTGGGGCTTGGTGCACGTCTCGAAGCGCGGCCACCGGAATTGTCCGGCGGTGAACGTCAACGGGCGGCTCTGGCGCGCGCCGTCATCCTGTCGCCCGATGTCATATTGGCTGATGAGCCCACGGGCAATGTCGATTGGGAGATGTCGCAACGTTTGTTGCACCTGCTGGTCGAGCTGAACCGTATGGGAAAGACCGTTCTGATTGCCACCCATGACCTGAGCCTGATCCGCGCGGCAAAAAGTCATGTTCAGGCCCGTGTTTTGCGGATTTCGCAGCGAAAGCTGCATCTGGCGGGGGCAGACCTGTGACTGGGGCTGATATCCGAAACCTGCTGCGCGGCGATACCCGTGCTGACCGCGTTGTTCCGCCAACCGGCTACACCGCGCATCTGACGCTGTTTGTCGCTGGTGCCATGGCATTTCTTGCTGTTTTTGCTTTGGCTTTGTCCCTCGCCTCTGGCCGCATCGCGGATCGGTGGGCCTCGGAACTGGCGGGCGCTGCGACCTTGCGCATCAACGCACCGGCCGAGCAGCTTGCTGCCCAGACAGAAGCGGCATTGACCGTCCTCAGCCAGACGCCAGGTGTCGCCTCCGCCCGTGCGCTTAGCACAGAAGAACAGGCCGCATTGCTGGCGCCTTGGTTCGGGCCGGACCTGCCGCTGGATACTTTGCCAATCCCGCAGCTGATTGAGATCATCGAGGGCGAACCGGGACTGGATGCGCTCGGGCTGCGATTGCGATTGGGGGCTGAGGTACCGGGCGCGGTTCTGGATGATCATACGCGATGGCGCGAACCGCTGGTCGATGCAGCGATGTCCCTGCGTCGTCTGGGATGGATATCAATCCTGCTGATCGGTGGCGCGACCGCTGCGATGATTACTCTTGCGGCCAACGCATCGCTTGCGGCCAATGCGCAGATTATCGAGGTCCTGCGATTGGTTGGCGCACAGGATGGTTTCATCGCCGGTGCTTTTGTACGGCGGTTTACCTATCGCGCGTTTTTCGGCGCCTCGGTTGGTACCCTGCTGGGAATGACAGGTGTCTTGCTTTTGCCCGAAGCTTCGGACGCGGGCGGGTTTCTGACCGGAGTTGGATTTCAGGGCAAAGACTGGGTATTGCCGGTTCTTATCCCCGTCCTTGGGGCAGCCGTTGCCTTTGTTGCCACATGGGCCGCGGCCCGACGCAAGTTGAAGGAGCTTTCCTGATGTTGATGGCAATTCAGTGGGTTCGTTCCCTCATCTTCATGATTGTGATCTATGCCTGGATGCTGATCCTTGGCATCGCGTTTCTGCCTTATGCGCTGTTTTCCAAAAACGGTGCCCTGAAAGCGTGCAAAACCTACGCCAAAAGCACCATGTGGCTGGCCCGGTGGATGGTTGGTATTCGCTGTGAGGTGCGGGGCAATGCCCCAACGAATGAAGTGGTCATCGGGGCCAAACATCAGTCGTTCCTTGATATCATCATGATTTTCGACGCCATTCCGCACGGCAAGTTTATCATGAAGCGCGAGCTGTTGTTCACACCGGTCATTGGCATGTATGCACGACGCCTTGGCTGTATCCCGGTCAATCGCGGCAAGCGCGGTGCGGCTGTGGCAAAAATGGTCAAGGACGTCTCAAAAGAGTTTTCCGAACCCGGTCAGCTGGTGATCTATCCGCAGGGCACGCGTGTGGCACCGGGAGTAAAGAAACCCTACAAGGTTGGTACAGCGGTCCTGTATGAAGGCCTTGGTTTTCCATGTGTTCCGGTTGCTACGAATGCTGGCGTGTTCTGGCCCCGCACAGGCGTGATGCGTAAGCCCGGCCTTGCCATTGTAGATTTTCTGGAGCCGATCAAACCAGGTGTTGCCCGCGATGAGTTCCTCGCGCGGTTGGAGGAAGTCATCGAAACACGCTCGAACGAATTGATGCGCGAAGTGGGGTTTGATCCTGATGGAATTCATTGAAAAAGTAGAAGATCTCGAGGCGTTGTACGGAACGCCGGGTGCTGCTTCGTTGCGAAAGGTCGTTCGACACTTAACTCCGCTCTATCGCAAGTGGATTGAAGCCGCGCGCCTTTGTGTTCTCAGTACAGTTGGTCCCGAGGGTGTGGACGGAAGCCCACGTGGGGACGACGGTGCTGTTGTGCGCGAATTGAACCCAAAAACACTGGCGCTGCCTGACTGGCGGGGAAACAACCGCCTGGACAGCTTGCGCAACATTGTTCGGGACCCGCGCGTTTCGCTGATGTTCTTTGTGCCGGGTTCTGACAATGTCGTTCGGGTTAACGGAACAGCCCGATTGACCGCAGACGCGGCATTGCGCAACCAGTTCGAAAAGGCTGGCAAGGTTCCGGCGACGGTTATCGTCGTGCAGATTGACGAGATTTACAGTCAGTGCGCGCGTGCACTGATGCGCGCCCGCACTTGGACTTGTGGCGACGAAAGCAAGGACCTTCCGACGATTGGGCAGCTTTTGTCGGAGGCGTCAGAGGGTGAAGAGGGCGGCGCGCAATATGACAAAGACTGGGCTGCACGCGCCGCCAAAACAATGTGGTAGGTAGCGGACGGTTGTTCAGTCAAGCTGCGGCGGCTCCGATTCTGGACACCTTTTTGATCCAGCGATCAACGCTGCCCGGTTTGGGATAGCTTGCGCCTGCAAAGTAAGTGAATCGCGTTGGTTTGAAGCCAACAAACCCGAGGATCTGGCCCCGAACCTGTCGAATAAGCGCTTGCCTGTACATCAGGCGCATGAACCAGCCCGGCGTATCTGAGGTCAGGATAACGCGTGCCGTGCGTCCGGTCAGCATCGGGGCTGGCAGGCCAGCCATCGTCGTGTTTCGGGTGTCGAATGTCCGCCCCGGTATGAACATCCGGTCAATCAATCCCTTGAGTTTTGCAGGCAGCCCGCCCCACCACATAGGTGTGGTCAGGACCAGATGGTCGCTCCATTCGAAGTCCTGCAACACTTGTTCCAGAACCGGTTCAAGCGGCTTGAAGTCGTGATAGTTGCCCTGACCGAAATCAAAATCGAATTGCAGGTCGCTCAGATGGACTATTCGGACATCATGTCCGTTTTTGCGGGCTGCCTCGCCATAGGTTTCTGCGAATGTGCGTGACAAGCTGCTTTCTGCCGGATGTCCATCGAGGATGAGGATTTTCTTGGGGTGCATCGGGGTTCTCCTAAAAATGACCGCGGTCAGTTTATAGAATCAAAAAATGACCGCGGTCAATATTAAATTTGACCACGGTCAAAAAATGTGCGATTGGGCGTTATGCAAAAAACGATCCAGAAACGTACCATCAAGACCCGCGCCAAGCTTCTATCAGCTGCGGAAGAGGTTTTCCGACATGGCGGATATGAAGCCTTGCGGGTGGATGAAGTTGTAAAGGCCGCGGGTGTTGCCAAGGGGACCTTCTTTGCACACTTCCGCGACAAGGATGCGCTGATGGAAATCTTGATAGCGGACAAGCTGAATGCTTGCCTGGATCAGGCCCGATCCGGTACCCCACCCAAAACGGTACCAGAGATTATCGCTTCGCTGGAACCGGTCCACGAATTCATGACGTCCGAACGGTACGTGTTCGATCTGTTGATCAGATACTCGGGGGCAACGGCAATCGCAGATATTGGGCCGATTGCCTATTGTTTTGAACGGTATTTCCGGGTCGTGATGATGTGGCTTGAAACCGCAGAGGTACGCAAGGATGTACCATCCGAGCTGTTGGCAGAAGGCGTGCAGGCCTTTGCCATTCAGGCCATGTCCTTACAGTATTGCGCGCTGCATTCAGCGACAACGTTCACAGACAGACTGGAAACATATCTGGATGCATGGCTGACCCCGGCAAGCTGATCGCCGCAGGGGTCAGGGGTGTTAGCTGTGGATCGGGCCGTCTCCGCAGGCCAGGGCAGCCTCGCGCACCGCTTCGGAATACGTCGGATGCGCGTGGCAGGTGAGCGCCAGATCCTCGGCAGAAGCACCGAATTCCATCGCCACACAAACCTCGTGGATCAGATCACCTGCGCCCGGGCCGATGATATGGGCACCCAGAATGCGATCGGTTTCCCTGTCGGCCAGGATTTTGACGAAACCATCAGAGGCAAAGTTGGCTTTGGCGCGGCCATTACCCATGAACATGAACTTGCCGACCTTATAGGCACGACCCTGTTCTTTGAGCGTCGCTTCGGTTTCACCGACATTGGCAACTTCTGGCCAAGTGTAGATCACGCCCGGAATCACGCCATAGTTCACATGACCGTGCTTGCCTGCAACCTGTTCGGCAGCGGCCATTCCTTCGTCTTCGGCCTTGTGTGCCAGCATCGGGCCTTCGGTCACGTCGCCAATTGCATAGATGCCCGGCACGTTGGTCTGCCAGTCGGCACCAACCTTGATCTGACCACGTTGGGTCATCTCGACGCCCAAAGCGTCCAGCCCCAGACCATCCGAATAGGGTTTGCGGCCTGTGGCAACCAGCACAGTGTCGGCGTCGATCACATGTTCACTGTCGTCTTTGAGCAGCTTGTAGGTAACTTTGGCCTTGGTCTTGGTCGCTTCGGTTTTCTGCACCGCTGCACCCATGATAAAGGTCAGGCCCTGTTTCTTGAGAATGCGCTGGAAGGTTTTTTGCACCTCAGGGTCCATGCCCGGCGTGATCTCCTTGAGGAACTCGATCACCGTCACCTCGGCGCCCAGGCGGCTGTAAACCGATCCCAGTTCCAGCCCGATCACACCCGCGCCGATCACAACCATTTTCTTCGGGACTTTGTTCAGCGACAAAGCACCGGTTGAAGTCACGACAACCTTCTCATCAACTTCAACACCGGGCAGAGAAGATGGTTCCGATCCAGAGGCGATGATAATGTTCTTGGTCTCGTGGACCTCATCACCCACCTTGACCTGACCTGCGGCTGGGATTGATCCCCAGCCTTTCAGCCAGTCGATCTTGTTCTTCTTGAACAGAAATTCGATGCCTTTGGTGTTGCCGTCGATGACCTCGTCCTTGTAGGCCTGCATCTGCTTCCAATCGACTGAAGGCGCTTTGCCCTTCAGGCCCATCTTGGCAAAGTTATGCTCGGCCTCGTGCAGCTGATGGCTGGCATGCAGCAGCGCCTTGGAGGGAATGCAGCCCACGTTCAGGCAAGTACCGCCCAGTGTTTCGCGCCCTTCGACCACGGCGGTTTTCAAACCCAGTTGAGCGCAGCGGATCGCGCAGACATAGCCGCCGGGCCCGGCGCCGATTACGATGACGTCATAATTTGCCATTACATTCTCCTAAATCGACCGGACGTTCCGGCGCTTCCCCGACCCGATTTGGCGGGTCGGAAATAGTCATTGTCAAACAGGTTCCAGCAGCTTGATCGAGATATGGGCAATTCCGCCCCGCTCGTGATGCATCGCCAATTCTTCGGAACCAAAGAAGGCTTTGGCCTTGTCCAGGTTTGTAACCTCGAACATCGCGATGGCGTGGTCTTTTTGGTTGGGGTCGCGCCAGACATGCAGGTCGCGGATACCCGCGGCCTTGCGCATCGGTTTGTCCTCGCGGAACACTTTCAGCCAGGCGTTGAAATCGGCCACGTCGGCTTGCCAAAGGACATGCGTTGCCATGCTTACAGGTCCATCAGCAGGCGGCGCGGATCTTCCAGCGCCTCTTTCACACGAACGAGGAAGGTAACGGCACCTTTGCCATCGACAATCCGGTGGTCATAAGACAGGGCCAGATACATCATCGGGCGGATCTTGATCTCACCATTGATGACCATCGGGCGGTCCTGGATCTTGTGCATGCCCAGAATACCCGACTGAGGAGGGTTCAGGATCGGCGAGGACATCAGCGAACCATAGACACCACCGTTCGAGATGGTGAAGGTGCCACCCTGCATCTCAGCCATGCTCAGCTTGCCGTCACGGGCGCGCTTGCCCTTTTCGGCGATGGCTTTTTCGATCGCGGCAAAGGACATGCTGTCGGCATCACGGATCACGGGAACGACCAGACCCTGCGGCGTACCGGCGGCAACGCCCATATGCACGAAGTTCTTGTAGACGATGTCGGTTCCATCAATCTCGGCATTGACCTCGGGCACTTCTTTCAGCGCGTGGCAGCAGGCCTTGGTGAAGAAGGACATAAAGCCCAGACGCACACCATGCTTCTTCTCGAACTGGTCTTTGTACTGATTGCGCAGGGCCATGACCTCGGTCATGTCCACCTCGTTGTAGGTGGTCAGGATCGCAGCGGTGTTTTGTGCGTCCTTGAGACGTTTGGCAATGGTTTGGCGCAGGCGGGTCATCCGCACGCGTTCTTCGCGGGCCTCGTCCTCGGCAGCCACAGGGGCGCGTGGGGCTTGGGCCACAGGGGCGGGCGCAGCCGCCGCAGGTACCGGGGCTGAAACTGCTGCAACGGCTTTGGCTACGTCTTCCTTCATGATGCGACCGTCGCGGCCTGTTCCGGTGACCTGATCAGCCGACAGTCCGGCTTCGGCCATTGCTTTCTGGGCGGACGGTGCGTTTGCGACGTCTTTTCCGGTGCTTGTTGCTGCGGGCGCCGCCGCTGCTGCCTGTGCCGGCGCGGCTGCTGCACCAGCGGCAGCTCCGGTGATGACGGCCAGCTTGGCAGCCGCATCCACGGTCGATCCTTCTGGAGCAACGATTTCCGCAAGAACACCCGAAGTCGGTGCGGGAACTTCAACCGAGACTTTATCGGTTTCCAATTCGCACAGCATCTCATCCTGCGCGACGTTGTCGCCAACCTTCTTGAACCAGGTCGAAACGGTTGCCTCCGTCACAGACTCACCAAGTGTCGGAACCATCACGTCAACCGACCCACCTGATGCGGCAGGTGCCGCTGCCGGGGCTGCGGCTGGCGCCGGGGCTGCGCCTTCGCCCGCCGCAATCGTTGCCAGCAAGGCGTCAACACCGACGGTTTCGCCTTCGGCTGCCACGATTTCACCCATGACACCCGCTGCCGGCGAAGGAACCTCGACGGTGACCTTGTCTGTCTCCAGCTCACACAGCATCTCATCCATGGCGACCGCATCACCGGGCTTTTTGAACCAGGTTGCAACTGTGGCTTCGGTGACCGATTCGCCAAGCGTGGGAACACGAACTTCAATCGTCATCGCTTACTTTCCTTCAATGCTCAGCGCTTCGTTAACCAGCGCTTCTTGTTGGGCTTTGTGTTGGCTGGCCAGCCCCGTTGCGGGCGAGGCCGATGTGGCGCGACCGGCATAGGTCGGGCGAGTGTGTTTTGCATCGATACGGGACAGGACCCATTCGATGTTGGGTTCGATAAAGGTCCACGCACCCTGGTTCTTGGGCTCTTCCTGACACCAGACCATCTCGGCATTCTTGAACCGTTCGAGTTCGTTGATCAGTGAATGTGCCGGGAACGGATAGAATTGTTCGATCCGCATCAGGTAGATGTCGTCGATGCCACGCGCGTCGCGTTCCTCCAGCAGGTCGAAATAGACCTTGCCGGAACACATGACGACGCGCTTGATCTTGTCATCGGCCACCAGCTTGGTGTCAGAGTTGCCCTTCTGCGCGTCATCCCACAGCACCCGGTGGAAGCTGGAGCCTGTGGTGAAGTCGTCCGCCGTGCTGACGGCCAGCTTGTGACGCAGCAGCGACTTCGGTGTCACCAGGATCAGCGGTTTCCGGAAAGTACGGTGCAACTGACGGCGCAGGATGTGGAAATAGTTCGCGGGTGTCGTACAGTTCGCCACGATCCAATTGTCCTGACCGCACATTTGCAGGAACCGTTCCAGACGCGCTGACGAGTGTTCCGGGCCTTGCCCTTCAAAGCCATGCGGCAGCAGTGTGACAAGACCGGACATCCGCAGCCACTTGCTTTCGCCCGAGCTGATAAACTGGTCGAACATGATCTGCGCACCGTTGGCAAAGTCGCCGAACTGCGCCTCCCACAGAACCAGAGCGTTCGGTTCTGCTAGCGAATAGCCGTATTCGAAACCCAGCACCGCGTATTCCGACAGCATCGAGTCGATGACATCGTATTGGGATTGCCCGGCACGGATGTTGTTAAGCGGGTAATACCGTTCTTCGGTTTCCTGATGAACAAACCCAGAGTGACGCTGGCTGAAGGTGCCCCGTGTTGCATCCTGTCCGGCCAGACGCACAGGATATCCTTCGGTCAGCAACGAGCCAAACGCCAGTGCCTCGCCCGTGGCCCAGTCGAAGCCTGCACCAGTCTCGAACATCTGTTTTTTATGTTCCAGCAACCGCTCAACAGTTTTGTGCATTGCGAAATCGTCAGGAGCCTTGGTCAGCGCGGCTCCGATTTCCGCCAGTGTCTCTGCCGAGATCGCTGTTTCACCCCGGACATAATCATCCTTGTTCTTGTCCAGATGCGACCAGCGCCCATCCAGCCAGTCGGCCTTGTTGGGTTTATAGTCTTTCCCGGCCTCGAACTCGTCGTTCAGGTGGGCCTGAAAAGCGGCCTTCATATCTTCGATCTCACCCTCGGGGATCAGCCCGTCCTTGACCAGCCGCTCGGTGTACAAGGAAAGCGTAGTTTTATGGGTTTTGATCTTCTTGTACATGATCGGGTTGGTGAACATGGGCTCATCGCCCTCGTTATGGCCAAACCGGCGATAGCAGAAGATGTCCAGAACCACGTCTTTATGGAACTTCTGGCGGAACTCGGTCGCCACTTTCGCGGCGTGAACAACCGCCTCGGGGTCGTCGCCGTTCACATGGAAGATCGGGGCCTCGACCATCAGCGCGATATCGGTGGGATAGGGGCTCGAGCGGCTGAAATGCGGCGCGGTAGTGAACCCGATCTGGTTGTTCACCACGATATGCATGGTGCCGCCGGTTCTGTGCCCTTTCAGGCCTGACAGGCCAAAGCCTTCGGCCACCACACCCTGACCGGCAAAGGCCGCGTCACCGTGCAGCAAAATGGCCATGACCCTTGTGCGATCTGTATCGCCCAGTTGGTCCTGCTTGGCGCGGACCTTACCCAGAACCACCGGGTTTACCGCCTCAAGGTGAGAGGGGTTGGCGGTCAGTGACAGGTGCACACTGTTGCCATCGAATTCGCGATCGCTGGAGGCGCCGAGGTGATATTTCACGTCGCCAGAGCCATCCACGTCTTCGGGCTTGAAGCTACCGCCCTGGAATTCGTTGAAAATCGCGCGATAAGGCTTGCCCATCACGTTGGCCAGAATGTTCAGGCGACCCCGGTGCGGCATCCCGATGACGATGTCACTAAGGCCAAGCGCTCCACCGCGCTTGATGATCTGTTCCATCGCCGGGATAAGCGCCTCGCCACCGTCCAGACCGAACCGCTTGGTGCCCATGTACTTGACGTGCAGGAACTTCTCGAAACCCTCGGCCTCGACCATCTTGTTCAGGATCGCCTTGCGGCCTTCCTTGGTGAACTGGATTTCCTTGCCATAGCCCTCGATCCGCTCTTTCAGCCAGGCGGCCTCTTCCGGGTTCGAGATATGCATGTATTGCAGTGCGAAGGTGCCGCAATATGTACGTTTCACGATTTCAACGATCTGCCGCATCGAAGCGACCTGCAATCCCAGCACGTTGTCGATAAAGATCGGGCGATCCATGTCGGCATCGGTGAAACCGTAAGTCTTCGGGTCCAGCTCAGGATGTGTGCTGGCAGCACGCATGCCCAGCGGGTCCAGATCCGCGGCCAGATGGCCCCGGATGCGATAGGCCCGGATCAGCATCAGTGCTCGCAAACTGTCCAGCACGGCGCGTTTGATCTGGTCGTCGCTGACCTCAGCCCCTTTTTCAGCCGCCTTGTCCTTGATCTTCTTGCCCGCCGCTTTGGCGTCAATCTCGGCCCATTCACCAGTCAGCGCACCAGTCAGGTCGTCTGCTGGCATCGGCGGCCAGTCGGTGCGCGCCCAGGACGGGCCTTCGGCTTCGCGTTGAACATCGGGGGCATCATCGCCCATGGCATCAAAGAACGCGCCCCATGCGGCATCCACCGCACCGGGGTTCTTTGTGTATTGCGCATAAAGCTGCTCCAGATATTCGGCATTATGCCCCTGCATGAAGCTTGAGGCATGAAAGGCGGAATTGGGCGAATGTTCGGTCATAGGGCTACCTCTGTTGGGTTGGGACCGTATTGATTGGTGCCTGGCTGGCTGGGGCGTGTCAGCCACCATAGAACCAGGAGGGGCGACACCACCAGTACCAGTAGTGTCGGAAGAACGATGAGCAACGTGGCGCGGGTGAACAGGATATCTAGCCTGCCGCCATGCTGGAAATGAGAGGCCAAGCCGATACCGAAAACGAGCACAGCTCCGGCGCCAAGGATCAACAGGATCGGCAGCAGAGCATACAGCCCGCTGCGACCGGTATCGTGCATCCGCCGGAAAGCAACTGCCAGATGGGGAAAGAAGACGATCAGGCTGACGATGCCCTGCACCGGTTGCGAGGACGTGGCCGACACGGATTTGGATGTTTCGGTTTCGGTCACTGCAACTTGAGTGAAGAACTGCGCATCGATGATCCCGGCAAGGATGCTCCAGATCACGATGAACAGGAAAAAGAACCAGTATTCGGGCCGAGAGGCACGCCCTGAGAAGGTGAAGAACTTGGAGAAACAGGTGCGGATGGCGTCAGAGAAGGTCATGGCTTTTGCCTTATTGTGCGACGCCTTATGTCCAGAGTTAAGGCGGTATGAGGCGTTCTGCCGAAGGCCTCGTTGAACTCCACTTCGTCAAATCTCCAAAATCTAATTTTTGCGGGGCCGGCACCCAGATCGGGTTCTCGAAGTGGGCGATTTGTCAGTTCGACAGGCTCCCGGTCCAAATCCTGCGCGTTTACGTTGGTTTGGCCAGATGGGTATCCCCAAGTTGTCGCCGAAAGGTACCTAGACGGACCATACCCACGTTCGCGAGTTTCGCCTAGGTCCTTGATGTTAAATGCCCAGATTGCATCTCTTATTTTTTTAGTGTCATCGGTCGAAGTACTGGAATAGTTACAACCCAAACTTTCGCCGGAAGCAGTGCCGCCTTTGCGGTCAGACAGCAACAAAAATGCGATAGAGTCTTGGTCCGTCCACAACACTTCATAGTAGCCTAATTCTGCCCCTTCAGAAATTGCGTTTACGTGATCGAGAATTCCGATAGACACTCCAGTTTCTAGATCCAACTCTAGCGGGTTGTGATCCTTGTAGGTAAATGCAGGCAGTAAATATCCGTCCGCGACAATATTCAGCATTTTGTCAGTGAAGGGTGCTCGGAAAGGCATCCACCCTCTTGCATAAAACTCTTTCGCAACAGTTGCGCTATTCTCGGTCGACCAAGTGCAAAGTTCGATTACGTCCTTTGTTGGCTTGGAGAAGTCAGGCGACGCGGTCGCACTAGCTATTGAGGCGGAGTACAGGCCACCAAGAAGAAAGGCCAAAACATGCCGAAAACGAGGGAACTTCTTCCCCCGCTCCGCAAAGCCTATGCTATGGTGCGCCATCGCGCTTACCCAATCGCTTCCAGTACAGCCTCACCCAGCTGCGCCGGGCTTTCGGCCACGACGATACCGGCCGAGCGCATGGCTTCGATCTTGTCCTCGGCACCGCCTTTGCCACCGGCGACGATGGCACCTGCGTGGCCCATGCGGCGGCCCGGAGGGGCTGTGCGGCCTGCGATGAATCCTGCAACCGGCTTTTTGCGGCCTTTCTTGGCCTCATCGGCCAGGAACTGTGCGGCCTCTTCCTCGGCCGAGCCGCCGATCTCGCCAATCATGATGATCGACGTGGTCTCGTCATCTGCCAGGAACCATTCCAGCACGTCGATATGCTCAGTCCCTTTGATCGGGTCGCCGCCAATGCCCACACAGGTGGACTGGCCCAGTCCTACGTCCGTTGTCTGTTTCACGGCTTCATAAGTAAGCGTACCCGAGCGGGAAACGACACCCACGCTGCCGCGTTTGTGAATATGGCCGGGCATGATACCGATCTTGCAGGCGTCAGGCGTGATGACACCGGGGCAGTTCGGGCCAATCAGGCGCGACTTGCTGCCTTCCAGCGCGCGTTTCACCTTCATCATGTCCAGAACCGGGATACCTTCGGTGATGCAGACAATCACTTCCATCTCGGCATCAATCGCTTCGAGGATCGAATCCGCCGCGAATGGGGGCGGTACGTAGATCACCGATGCGTTGGCTTCGGTCACGTGCTTGGCCTCGTGGACCGAGTTGAACACGGGAAGGCCCAGATGCTCCATCCCGCCTTTGCCGGGGGTCACGCCGCCGACCATCTTGGTGCCATAGGCAATAGCCTGTTCGCTGTGGAATGTACCTTGCGAGCCGGTAAAGCCCTGACAGATCACTTTGGTGTTTTCATCGATGAGGACTGCCATTTTGTCCCTTTCTCTAGGCGGTGTGGGATTGATAGGGTTCAGCCGCTGGAAGAACCTGCGGCGCATAGGTGATTTTCTGAAGCGTGGCGCGACCAAGGGCCAGATCGGCCATCGTGCGCAGGCCGCTGCTGATTTCGGCGATACCGCGCCTGATTTTTTGGCGGACCAGCGGCCAGCCCGTAGGGCGTGCGCGGTGGGCACCCATCTGGATTTCGCCCGGCGCTTCGTTGCCTTGCTCGACCATCGCAGGAACCACCTGATAGACATTGACCCGACGCGCCGCAGCCGAGGCTGACGGGTTGAACAACAGGCCATCCAGCGTGATGTCATAGGGCTTTTGCGCCAGAAAGTGTTCTGCCGCTTGCCGGGTCAACGCATATGCGGCACCGCCGGGGTGGCGTGAGTGCATCAGGCGCAGTTCCCGACCCAGATGGGATGAGCTTTTGCGCTCAAGTGCGAGGAAAAGCTTTGTGCTGCGCCAGCGTTCGAACCGCACGATATCGGCATCCTCTGGCCACCAGGATGCATCGTTCAACCAATCCGCCAGTTCTGGCGACAGGAAAACATCATCCTCAAGTATCAAAGCCTGCTCCGCGCCGGAGGCGACAACGGCCTCCCACGCTTTGGCGTGACTGAGGGTGCAGGCCATGTCCTTGGTATGGAAATAACCCCAGGGTCCCTCAGACCGGCATTCACGCAGGAATTCCTCACGGGTGGCGGCGTCGCAATCAACAGCGTTGATGCGCGTTGCCGACAGGCCTGCCTTTTGCAGCTCCTGCGCCATCAAACGCGCCCGCCCGGTGGCGCGTTCTAGGCCTATGAGGAAGATGGGGATGGTCATGGGGTTACATTTCCAGTCAGATCAGGCAGTCTGTACCAACAGCGATTTGGTCCGCGAGCCGGTAGAGCCCTGACAGATCACTTTGGTATTTTCGTCGATGAGGACTGCCATTTTAGTGGCTCCTTCGCTTGCTATCTTATCTGTTGAAGTTCGATGGACGAGTATTGCTGTCCAGCGGGTTGTTTCGGAGGTTGCCCGGAGACGATGTAGACATTTCGCCCTGCAATGGGTTTGTCGGCTCTCAGCGTAGTTCTCGAAGAGCTTCTGGTCGTCTGATAAGTAGATGAACCATCGATGTGCTTTGCAGCCATCCGCTTTTGTATTTCTTCTACGTCAGTGGAAGTTAGGTTTTTCGACGCTATATAGCAGTAGTCATACTCGACCCTGCCCCTGGCTCCAAAATCAGAAGTTCTGGTTCCGGTGACTGCATAGATCCAATTCGGCTCACTGAAGAACCGAGTTCCTCCCTCGGACGTGTTAGAAATACGTTCAAGGCCTGAGTTCTCCAGCGTTTGAGTTGCTTGAGAAGGATTACCCAAGCTGGCCATGCAGACCGTTTCAAACAGCACACTCGCTTCTTCAATTGCACTGCTTCGTGTTACCGGCGCGTTCGTGCAACCAGCTAAAAGAATTGCGGTTGCCAAGGAGATCTTCTGGAAATTCATTCAATCGGCCTTTGAAAGTGATACTCATCCCGAGGACAGAGGAAGGTTTGCATTTCTGCAAATCTTCCTCCCACTCTGCTCAACCCTTAACCGCCTTCACGATCTTCTCGGCACCGTCTTTCAGGTTGTCCGCCGCGATCACGTCCAGACCCGAATTGTTGATGATCTCTTTGCCTTTCTCGACATTGGTGCCTTCCAGACGCACGACCAGCGGAACTTGCAGCCCGACCTCTTTCACCGCAGCCACCACGCCCTCTGCGATAACATCACAGCGCATGATGCCGCCGAAGATATTGACCAGAATGCCTTTGACCTGCGGGTCCGAGGTGATGATCTTGAACGCCTCGGTCACCTTCTCTTTGGTCGCACCGCCACCCACGTCGAGGAAGTTGGCAGGTTCGGCACCATACAGTTTGATGATGTCCATCGTAGCCATCGCCAGACCGGCACCGTTCACCATGCAGCCAATCTCACCATCAAGAGCGATATAGTTCAGGTCGTATTTACTGGCTTCCAGTTCCTTGGGGTCTTCCTCGGTCGTGTCGCGCAGTTCGGCGATATCCGGGTGGCGGTAGACCGCATTGCCGTCAAAGCCAACCTTGGCATCCAGCACTTTCAGGTCGCCGCTGTCGGATACGATCAGCGGGTTGATCTCGAGCATCTCCATATCCTTCTCGACGAAGGCTTTGTAGAGGATGCCCATAAGCCTGACACATTGCTTGACCTGCGCGCCCTCAAGCCCCAGCGAAAACGCGATGCGGCGACCGTGGTAGGGTTGGTAGCCGGTGGCCGGGTCAACCGAGAAGGACAGGATTTTCTCGGGCGTCGCGGCAGCAACCTCTTCGATGTCCATACCGCCTTCGGTCGAGCAGACAAACGAGATACGGCTGGTCTGACGATCTACCAGCAGAGCCAGGTACAGTTCACGCTCGATGCCGGAACCGGCTTCGATATAGATGCGGTTGACCTGCTTGCCTGCCGGACCCGTCTGATGGGTGACCAGAGTGCGCCCCAGCATCTTCTTGGCTTCTTCGGCCGCTTCCTCGACCGATTTCGTCAGCCGGACACCGCCTTTTTCACCAGCATCGGCTTCTTTGAACGAGCCTTTGCCGCGGCCACCCGCGTGAATCTGCGCCTTGACGACCCAAAGCGGCCCATCCAGTTCACCGGCTGCGGTTTTGGCTTCCTCGGCGCGCAATACGGCGCGACCATCGGAGACCGGAGCGCCGTAGCTGCGAAGAAGAGCCTTGGCCTGATATTCGTGAATGTTCATCGAAATTGTCCCGTCTGACTGCGTTTAACCGTTATAGGCGTGTCTAGCGGGTAAATTTAAAGGGTTTTTTGACCTGTGACGGGAAATTGCCGAAGATTTTCAACATTTGTGATCACGGGTTTTTAGGGTGTGATCACAAAAACTCGAGTGTCATCAATTGATTCGATAATCCTGCACAGTTTTTTGAAATCACATTCGAAAAAAGGGATTTGCGACGTTTGCGCCAACATATGCGGCCGGGTTCCGCGGTGGCAAATGAAAACCGGCCCATAATTGGGCCGGTCTCAAATTCAGATTGTCTGGCAGTTTTACGCCAGTGAACTGTCGATGCCTTTGCATGCCTCGATCAGGCCTTTCACGGCGTTGACCGAATTGTCGAAACCGGCTTGCTCGTCTTCGTTCAGCTTGATGTTTACGATGCGCTCGACGCCACCAGCGCCGATGACTGTCGGCACCCCGACATAAAGGCCGTTAACGCCTAATTCACCGCTGCAGTACGCCGCACAAGGCAGAACACGCTTCTGGTCCTTCAGATAGGCTTCGGCCATTTCGATAGCCGAAGTGGCGGGCGCGTAATAAGCCGACCCGGTTTTCAGCAGGCCTACGATTTCCGCGCCACCATCACGGGTGCGCTGTACGATGGCATCCAGCTTTTCTTGCGAGGTCCAGCCCATTTCAACCAGATCAGGCAGCGGGATACCGGCAACGGTCGAATAACGAACCGACGGCACCATGGTGTCGCCATGTCCGCCCAACACGAACGCGGTTACATCGCGCATCGAGACGTTGAACTCTTCCGACAGGAAATGCGCGAAACGTGCTGAATCCAGCACGCCAGCCATGCCGCAGACTTTGTTGTGCGGCAGGCCCGAGAATTCGCGCAGCGCCCAGACCATGGCGTCCAGCGGGTTGGTGATGCAGATCACGAACGCATCGGGCGCATGCGCTGCGATCCCTTCGCCGACCGACTTCATGACTTTCAGGTTGATGCCCAGCAGGTCATCGCGGCTCATGCCCGGTTTGCGGGCTACGCCTGCGGTCACGATGCAGACATCCGCGCCAGCGATATCGGCATAGTCGCTGGTACCTTTCATCGAAGCGTCAAAGCCTTCGGACGGGCCGGATTCGGCGATGTCGAGCGCCTTGCCCTGTGGCAATCCGTCAGCAATGTCAAACAGGACAACGTCACCCAGTTCTTTGACAGCTGCAAGATGCGCAAGCGTGCCGCCGATGTTCCCCGCGCCGATCAGCGCAATCTTGGGTCTGGCCATTTGGAATATCTCCGGTCGGTTTTGAAATCGCGGCTGTGCTAGTCGCTAAAACGGCATTAGGCAAGAGTTCTGCGACGTGGCATACAACCGCATACCGTTTGCGAGACCCCATATGGTTGCGCTAAAGGGCCTTTGAGACAAGCCAAAACCGGGACCGGTGCATGTTTGAATTAAACCTGATGTTTTTTGCAGTGGCGATCCCGGCGGTGATATTTGCGGGTATCTCAAAGGGCGGTTTCGGCTCGGGCGTGGCTTTTGCGTCATCATCGATTCTGGCCTTGATCCTAACACCCGGGCAGGCCCTTGCCCTGATGCTGCCGATTCTGATGGTGATCGATGTGGCCACTTTGGGCCCTTATTGGAAGCGGTGGAGCTGGAGGGATGCGCGCCTGCTGATCCTGGGTGCTGTACCCGGTGTGGCAATGGGGGCATGGCTTTACCGCTCAACGGATGATGACCTGCTGCGCCTGCTGATCGGCGGCATTTCGGTCGGGTTCGTGATCTGGCACATCGCACAGTCAAAAGGCTGGGTGCGCGGATTTGCCAGACGGTTGCCACCCTCCGCTGGCCTGTTTGCAGGGCTGGTCGCGGGCTTCACCAGCTTCGTCAGCCATGCCGGAGGCCCTCCAGCTGCCGTTTACCTGTTGTCCCAACGGCTGACAAAGACCGAGTTTCAAGCCAGTACGGTATTGGTTTTCTGGGTGATTAATATCGCGAAGTTTGTACCCTACGCTTATTTGGGCATGTTCACGTGGCAGACGGCATGGGCCGATATGCTGTTAACACCGTTTGCTGTTCTCGGTGCGTGGCTGGGCGTCCGCGCACATTTCATGTTGTCCGAACGCCTGTTCTTTGGAATTGCCTATGTGCTGCTAACCCTCACAGGCAGTAAACTGATCTGGGACGCACTTACATGATCAGGCGTTCGGGGGCAGCGCTTCGGCTACAGCCTCAAAAGCTTGCCCCGAAGCGACGAGGCAGGTGACCCCGTTGGGCAAGGTCACCGTGATGGTCCAACTGCCGCTTTGAGTTGAAGCAAAAAGCTCCATGACTGCGCCTTGCTGGGCCAGACCAAAGCCCCTGCGCGTTTCGCCATAAGTGTCGGTCAACCTTTTCAGCACATCCTCTCGCGGTGCGCAGTTTTGCCCCTGGGCCTGTACCTGTTGTGCCGCCAGAACCATGATCCCAAGTCCCATCGTCATCTTGAACATTGTCTTTCGCATCCCGAATCCTTTCGGTTCCCTCTGCTGGTCAGGGTGCGGCGTAGGGGCCGAAATTCAGTTAAGGCAAAGCACGTTGCGCCCTGTTTGCTGCGGTGCGGCAATTTTGGGGTTGAACTTTCCGGTAAAAAATGCCCCATTCCGCGCAACTTTATTTCAATGGGAGTGGTCCATGGATCCTCGTCAGCGCCCCTATCGTTCGGTTCTCTATATTCCTGGGTCCCGGGATAGGGCTTTGGAAAAGGCCCGCATTCTGCCGGTTGATGCAATCATCTTCGATCTGGAAGATGCGGTCGCGGCCGACGAAAAGGACAATGCGCGCGAAACGCTCAAGGCGGCTTTGGCTGCCGGAGGGTACGGGTCACGCGTCAAGATTGTCCGGATAAACGGGTTGGACACCGAATGGGGCCGTGCGGATGCCGAGGCTGCGCGCGAAATGGATGCCGACGTAGTCCTGTTGCCTAAGGTGAATTCGGCGGCTGACGTGGATGCGCTGGCTGCGATCACCGGAGATCTGCCGATCTGGGCCATGATGGAAACGCCGCGTGGAATGCTGAACGCGGCAGAAATCGCCGCGCATCCGCTGATGGCCGGATTCGTGATGGGAACAAATGATCTGGCGAAAGAGTTGCAAACCCGCTTCCGCCCAGATCGCCTGCCTATGATGTCCTCGTTAGGGCTGTGCTTGCTGGCCGCCAAGGCCGAAGGGCTGATTATCATCGACGGTGTTTACAACGCCTTCAAGGATGTCGAAGGTCTGGCTTTCGAATGTGCCCAGGGCCGTGATATGGGCTTTGATGGCAAAACGCTGATCCACCCGGCCCAGGTCGAAGTGGCAAATACTGCCTTCGCGCCATCGGATCACGAGATCGACCTAGCTCGCCGCCAGATCTCGGCCTTTGAAGAGGCCGAGGCGCTTGGCCAAGGGGTCGCCGTTGTCGATGGCAAGATTGTCGAAAATCTGCACGTTGTAACTGCCCGCGAAATTCTGGCAAAAGCAGAGGCGATATTAGCTTTGCAAGCGGGGTAGGCCAGCATGGGCTTTGTTCTTCTGATCTTGGGTGTGGCGCTGTGGTGGGGGGCGCATCTGTTCAAACGTGTGGCACCTGAACGCCGCGCCGCAATGGGTGACGCGGGTAAAGGCGCTGTTGCCCTGGCTTTGGTCGCGTCGATCCTTCTGATGATCTTCGGGTATCGCATGACCGACTTCATCCATGTTTGGGCGCCGCCAACCTTTCTGGTTCACGTCAACAACCTGTTGGTTTTGATCGCGATTTATATGATGAGCCCTGCGGGCACAAAAGGCCGGCTGCTGAACAAGCTGCGCCACCCGATGCTGGGCGGGTTCAAACTGTGGGCTTTTGCGCACCTGTTGGTGAACGGCGATCTGGCCTCGATCATCCTGTTTGGTGGCCTTCTGGTCTGGGCGGTGGTCGAAGTCATTGTAATCAACAAGTCTGAACCCGAGTGGACCCCGGCAGAGCCTGGCACTTACGGCAAGGATGCGATGTTCTTTGTGGCTTCGATCGTTCTGATGGGAATTATCGGATACATCCACGGGCTGGTTGGCCCATCTCCGTTCGGCTCATAAGGATTTGATTTGATGTCGAAACTTTATCGCTTGCTGACCGAAGAAGACACTTCGGCCTTCTGTCACAAGGTGTCCGACGCCCTGTCAAAAGGATGGGAGCTGTATGGCGACCCGGCTTACGCCTTTGATGCCAACGGCAACGTAATGCGTTGTGCGCAGGCCGTGACCAAAGAGGCCGAGGCCGACTATTCCCCCGACATGAAACTGGGACAGCAGTAATGGCGAAAACAAATCCGGGCCGATTTTTCGAGGACTATTCTGTAGGGCAGGTATTGCAGCATGCAGTACCTCGCACCGTGACCGAGGGAGAGCGCGGCTTGTATCACGCGCTTTATCCCGCACGTCACGCGCTTTACTCTTCGGACGAATTTGCCCGGGTCTGTGGGTTGCCGGAAAGCCCGATTGATGATCTGGCCGCGTTCCACATTGTGTTCGGCAAAACCGTGCCTGACATTTCCTTGAACGCGGTTGCCAATCTTGGCTATGCCGAAGGCCGTTGGTTGAAGCCCGTTTATGCTGGCGATACGCTGCGATCCGTATCAGAGGTTATCGGCCTAAAGCAGAATTCCAACGGAAAAACCGGTGTTGTCTGGGTTCGTACCCGCGGGTTGAACCAATTGGACGAGGTGGTTCTTGAATATGTGCGTTGGGTCATGGTGCGTAAGGCAAACATGGATGCACCCGCGCCCGAGACGGTTGTTCCTGATTTGAAGGCTGTACTTGATCCGCAGGACCTGACCGTGCCGGAAGGGCTCGATTTTGCAAACTACGATTTTGCCCTTGCGGGCGAGGCGCATCGCTGGGGCGATTATGAGATCGGTGAAACCATCGATCATGTGGATGGTGTCACCGTCGAAGAGGCCGAACATATGCTGGCCACACGTCTTTGGCAAAACACCGCCAAGGTGCATTACGATCTGACGTTCCGTCCGGAAGGCAGGCTCATTTATGGTGGGCATGTAATCTCGATGGCGCGGACATTGTCCTTCAATGGCCTTGCAAATGCACAGATGATTGTCGGCTTGAATGGTGGCGCCCATGCTAACCCTTGTTTTGCGGGTGATACGATCAAGTCATGGTCCGAAGTTCTGGACAAAGCGGAAACCGGGGTACCCGGCATAGGCGCTGTGCGATTGCGTTTGGTCGCGACCAAAGGCGGTGATCCGTTCAAGCTGAAGAACAAAGAAGGGCGGTACCTGCCAGACGTATTGCTGGATCTCGACTATTGGGCATTGATGCCCAAATAGGTGATCTGACGGATATGTGACGCCACGGCTTGCAAGGCGTGATAGGTTTGCACAATGAACCTGCTACGCGCGATATTGGCCAGCGTCACTCTGGCACCGGCGGCTCAGGCCTGCGATCTGGCCTTGGCTTTAGCCGTGGATGTTTCTGGTTCAGTCGATAGCAGCGAATATCGCATCCAGATGGATGGGTTGGCCGCAGGTTTGCGCGACCCGATCGTGTCCGAGGCGCTGGTGCGGGGGCAGGCGCGGCTGATGCTGGTGCAGTGGACCGGATCATCGCGCCAGCGGATCACTATTCCCTGGACCCGTATCGATAGCTTTGCCACGCTGGATCAGTTTGCAGACCAGGTTGCCGCCGATCCGCGCATCTGGCGGAATTTTTCGACGGCAATCGGTGAGGCGCTTCAAATGACCCTGAGTTCATTCGATTCGGTTTCAGACTGCCGACGGCACCTGATAGACCTGTCAGGGGACGGTGTGTCCAATGAAGGGATTGAGCCGACGCGGGTACATGCGGCCCTGCGCGCCGAGGGGATCGTTGTCAACGCGCTGGCTATTGAGGAAAGCGAACCGGATCTGACGGCGTATTTCTTTGAGAATGTCATCGTGGGCGAAGGTGCCTTTGTCGTTTCCGCCACCGGGTTCGCGGATTACCCGGAACGAATTCGCCGAAAACTGCTGCGCGAAGTGACGCAGCAAACAGCAGACCTGAAATGACGGCTTGAGAGATTCGTGATCACATCTCTTTGGCCTTGAAAACGCTAACATTGACAGCGCGGAATGTGATATGTGATCACGAGATTATTTTGTGTGATCACATATTTGAATTATCCGTGTAATTGAGCGCAATTTGATAGTTTTTGCACTCGCAGCACGTGACAGTGTCGCAAAAACCAGTAAAACGTTCGGTAGCCAACCGAAAAGGAGCCGCCATGGCCGATGTAAATCGGGGCAATCGCCCACTTTCGCCGCATCTGTCGATTTATCGCCCGCAGTTGACGTCGATCACGTCCATCCTGACGCGCATCACCGGCAACGCCCTTCTGCTCGCAGCTCTGTTGATCGTCTGGTGGTTTCTGGCCGCAGCAACTTCGCCCGAGGCGTTTGCAGTAGCGAATGGGGTAATAACCTCGATGCTTGGAGACCTTGTGATGGCGCTATCCGTTTGGGGGCTTTGGTATCACACGTTGGCCGGTGTGCGGCACCTGATCTGGGACAACGCGGTTGGTCTGGACCTTCCGACGGCGACCAAGCTGGGTTGGGCTGTTGTTATTGGATCGGTCGTCTTGACCCTTCTGACCCTTGTCCTCGTCGCGTGATTGGAGGCCTGACATGCGTTATCTGACCGACCGCAAACGCGCCGCTGGACTTGGCTCGGCGAAATCCGGCACTGCCCATTTCTGGGCGATGAAAGTCAGCTCGGTTGCTTTGCTGATCCTTGTGCCGTTGTTTGTATTTACATTTGGTCCGATCCTGGGCCAGCCATTCGAGGTCGTTCTCGACTACTACTCGCGACCTTTCCCTGCCATCGTAGCAGCACTGACGCTGGCGGTTGGCTTCAAACACTTCGCGGACGGTGCGCAGGTGATGCTTGAAGACTATGTTCACGGCACGCTTGAAAAGGTCCTGATCATTCTGTTGACTTGCCTGTCCTACGGCGCAGCAGCGGCTGGTATCTTCGCCATCGCGCGCATTGCCCTCTAATTCCCGGAGCTGAAAGAAATGGCTGCATACGAATACGAAACGCATGAATATGACGTGGTCGTTGTCGGCGCCGGTGGGGCCGGTTTGCGGGCGACGCTGGGTATGGCGGAACAGGGTCTGCGCACGGCCTGTGTGACCAAGGTTTTCCCAACCCGTTCGCACACCGTGGCGGCTCAGGGCGGAATCGCCGCGTCGTTGTCAAACATGGGCCCCGACCATTGGCAGTGGCATATGTACGACACTGTGAAAGGCTCGGATTGGCTGGGCGACACTGATGCGATGGAATACCTCGCGCGGGAAGCGCCCAAGGCTGTTTACGAACTGGAGCACTATGGCGTTCCGTTCAGCCGAACCGAAGAGGGTAAGATCTATCAACGCCCGTTTGGTGGTCACACCACTGAATTCGGCGAAGGCCCGGCAGTACAGCGCACCTGTGCCGCTGCGGACAGGACCGGCCACGCGATCCTTCATACGCTCTATGGCCAGTCGCTGAAGAACAATGCTGAGTTTTATATCGAGTACTTCGCTATCGACCTGATCATGTCCGATGACGGTCAGTGTCAGGGTGTTGTCTGCTGGAAGCTGGACGATGGCACGATGCATGTCTTCAATGCCAAGATGGTTGTGCTGGCGACCGGCGGGTATGGCCGCGCCTATTTCAGCGCGACCTCGGCCCATACCTGCACCGGTGACGGTGGCGGTATGGTGGCCCGCGCGGGCTTGGCGCTGCAGGATATGGAATTCGTCCAGTTCCACCCGACCGGCATCTACGGTTCGGGATGCCTGATCACCGAAGGTGCGCGTGGTGAGGGTGGTTACCTGACCAACTCGGAAGGTGAACGGTTCATGGAGCGGTATGCGCCCCAGTACAAGGACCTGGCACCGCGCGATTACGTCTCGCGTTCGATGACCTTGGAAATCCGCGAAGGTCGTGGTGTCGGTGCGGAGGGGGATCATATTCACCTGAACCTCAGTCACCTGCCAGCCGAGGCTTTGGCAGAACGTCTTCCCGGCATTTCGGAAAGCGCCAAGATCTTTGCCGGCGTGGATGTCACCAAGGAACCGATCCCGGTTCTGCCAACCGTGCATTACAACATGGGCGGTATCCCCACAAACTATTGGGGTGAAGTTCTGAATCCAACGGCCGAGAACCCGACAGCTGTGGTGCCGGGCCTGATGGCAGTGGGCGAGGCCGGTTGCGCCTCGGTCCACGGCGCGAACCGCTTGGGCTCGAACTCGCTGATTGACCTTGTGGTCTTTGGCCGCGCGGCGGCGATCCGGGCAGGCAAAGTCGTGGATGCGGAAGCTGCGAACCCAGTTCTGAACCAGGCATCGGTCGACAATGCCTTTGACCGGTTCGACGCGGTGCGCAATGCCAGCGGTTCCATCCCGACCGCCGAGTTGCGGCTTGAGATGCAGAAAACCATGCAAGCGGATGCTGCCGTATTCCGTACCGCCAAGACCATGGCCGAAGGCGTCGAGAAGATGACGGCAATCGCTGCCAAGATGGACGATCTGAAAGTCACCGACCGGTCGCTGGTCTGGAACAGTGACCTGATGGAAACGCTGGAATTGACCAACCTGATGCCCAACGCGCTGGCCACGATCGTCGGCGCAGAGGCGCGCAAGGAATCCCGTGGTGCCCACGCGCACGAAGATTTCTCTGCGCGTGATGATGAAAATTGGCGTGTTCATACGGTTAGCCGGGTCGAAGGCAACCAGGTCGAGCTTAGCTATCGTCCCGTGATCGTCGATCCGCTGACGACCGAAGACGAAGGTGGCATCAGCCTGAAGAAAATCGCGCCCAAGGCACGTACGTTCTAAAAGGCTCGGACAGCAGGCAATGGTGAGCAAGCGCCAAATACCCACGAAGACCGCAACGGCCATTGGCCAGCGGTCGGTCCGTGTCCGGTGCTTGTCATGACGGTCGAGGTCCTGCAATCCGGTTCAGGCGATCCCAAGATCATCCTGATCGGGCTGAACCGCTGTGCGACGACCTCGTTTCACAGGCTGTTTCAGAATAGCGGGATACCGTCGGTTCATTGGGAAGATGACCAGGGCCGAAACCTTGCGCACCGCATGTTGACCAACATAGCCATGGGGCGACGACCATTGGACGGGTTTGGAGCGGTGCGGGCCTTCACTGACATCGCTTTTGTCAGTTCGCGCTTCATGTTGGACGGGGCGCGTTTCTTCCGTGAATTGCATGCAGCTTACCCGAATGCCTATTTCTTGCTGAACACGAGGGACAGGGATGACTGGATAGCTTCGCGCGCCAACCATTCCGGTGGCGGGTATCTGGATCGGTGTTGCAAAGCCAATGGGCAGAGTGCGGATGAAGTGAAACACGGCTGGGCGCATATGTATGATGTGCACCATGCCGAGGTCGAAGCCTATTTCGACGGCAACTCGCGATTCCTGCGCTTTGATATCGACTGTGGTGATCCGCGGCGCGTTGCGGACTGGCTCGCGCCGGATTTTGACGTGAACATCGCCCATTGGGGGCATTATAACCGAGGGGCGTCCCAGCGCGCCCGGACAGGCTGAAAGGCGGCCTTGTGCTGAATGGAGAATTGACATGGTTCAACTGACCCTGCCCAAAAATTCCCGGATTACAACCGGCAAGACCTGGCCCAAGCCGGATGGCGCGACCAATGTGCGCAAGTTCCAGATTTATCGCTGGAACCCGGATGATGGTCAGAACCCCCGTGTCGATACCTACTTTGTCGATATGGACACGTGCGGGCCAATGGTTTTGGACGCGCTGATCAAGATCAAGAACGAAATCGACCCGACCCTGACATTTCGCCGATCATGCCGTGAAGGCATCTGCGGCTCGTGCGCGATGAATATCGACGGGATCAACACACTGGCCTGTATCTATGGCATGGATGAGATCAAGGGCGACGTGAAAATCTATCCGCTGCCGCATATGCCTGTGGTCAAAGATCTGATCCCTGATCTGACCCATTTTTATGCCCAGCATGCGTCGATCATGCCGTGGCTGGAAACCAAGACCAACCGCCCTGCAAAGGAGTGGAAGCAGTCGATCGAAGACCGGAAAAAGCTGGATGGTCTCTATGAGTGTGTGATGTGCGCCAGCTGCTCGACCTCGTGCCCGAGCTATTGGTGGAATGGCGATCGGTATCTTGGCCCCGCTGCTCTGTTGCACGCATACCGCTGGATCATCGACAGCCGGGATGAGGCCACGGGTGAGCGCCTGGACGAGTTGGAAGATCCGTTCAAGCTTTATCGCTGCCACACCATCATGAATTGCGCCAAGACCTGTCCCAAAGGTCTGAACCCGGCCAAGGCGATTGCCGAGATTAAAAAGATGATGGTCGAACGCGCGGTATAATCACCTGCACCGAATTGCGGCAAACGCATGTCGATCTTGCAAAATAAGGCGATGTAGCCCCGGCTGCATTGCCTTATTTTTCGCTCAGGGAGGAGTGATGAGTTTAAGTCAGGATCACTCCAATGAATGCAAACACATCCAAACAAAAAATCGACACTAAAGAAGCGCTGAAACTGCTGGAGCAGGCATGGGCCTACTACACGCCGGAACCGGTTAAAGCCGACAAAGAGCCCGAGCTGTTCGAATACGCAAACGCGGCCTGATCCAATACGACAGCCCTTGAAAAACTTCGGTCAATCGGCAAAGCAGAGGAATGCCTGTTCTTCTGCTTTTGTTGGCCGCCGGAGTGTTCGCCTATTTTTTCTGGCGGTCGCGCCATTCCACGCTGACACGGGATTGTCGTTGGCGACAGGACAGACGCCATGGCATCTGGCGGTGTAGCTTTTGTGGAGCGGCAGTCGCTGCGCCGGACCAACCTATGCGCTGTCTTAAGGCAAGTGATGGTTGAGAATAGGGCTTTTCGCGAGCCATAGAATCCGCCACTCTGCACGCCATGACCGGTTCTGAGAATACTGCCCGCCCCCCAGAAGATGCCGAAGCCCGTCGTTCGGTCGCCCCTGTCATTTGTTATCCGAACGATGCCTTGCCGCGACCAGATTTGCCCTGGATCAGATCTGTACGCCAACGGGCAGTCCAAACCGGCGAAGTCCTGGTTCCTCCGCGTGAGGCGCGCTGTTTTGATGTACCTGCCGGGCATTTCTTTCGTATCACATCGGTTGAAGGACCGCAGGTTGGCGATTTGAACCTGTGGAACCGCAATGATTTGTCCGAGCGCTTTTATTCCGGAAAAACGCGGGCTCTGCATGGCACGCACCTGACCACCGGAGAGCGGATGTGGTCCAGTTTCCCACATCTGCGGCCGATGGCCACGATCATAGCGGATACACTGGAATGGTACGGGATCGATACCCATGGGGGGTCGGTTCATGACGTGATTGGCACGCGTTGTGATCCATATACGGGCAATTTGCTGTCCGGCACGCAGTATCATCATTGCTGCCATTCCAACCTGACCCGCGCGTTGGCGGATCATCTGAATATCCCGATGGATGAGGCCGAACCCGCGGTGCACGACGTTCTGAACGTCTTCATGTGTACTGGTTTCACTCGGGATACTGGTCAGTATTTCATGAAAGCATCGCCCGTTCGCCCCGGCGACTATCTGGAATTCTTTGCCGAAATCGATCTGCTTGGCAATCTCAGCGCCTGTCCGGGTGGGGATTGCTCGTCCGAGCATTCCTCGGACACCGCCGCGTGTTATCCCTTGTTGGTCGAAACATTTGCCGCGACGGTCACAGACCTGGATGGCTGGGAAAGCCCGGCGCGCAATGGCTATGATCGCACGCACGGGCGTTAGGATCGGCGGGCACCCACCTTACTGCTAGTTGCCCGGGAATGCGGCCTGTAGCGCGATTTCCACCATGTCTCCAAAGCTGCTTTCACGTTCCGAGGATGGCAGAGCCTCTCCCGTCAGAAGGTGATCGGAAACGGTGAGAACTGCCAGAGCACGACATTTGTGGCGCGCTGCCAGGATATAGAGCTCGGCCGCCTCCATTTCGACGCCGAGAATCCCGTGACGCACCATCTGTTCGTTCAGGTCCGGGCGCTCATCATAGAAAACGTCCGAAGAATAAATCCCACCGACATGGGTAGGGGTTCCTTTGGCAGCCGCCACCTTCGCGGCCGCCTGCAACAAGCTCCAATCGGCGCAGGGCGCAAAATTCAGTTCTTTCATGATACCGCGTGACGGCGTACTCAGCGTCGTCGAAGTCATTGCCAGAATGACGTCTCGAATTTTGACACTGTCCTGCATTCCGCCACACGACCCAATTCGGATCAGGGTTTTTGCACCGTAATCGCGAATTAACTCGTTTACGTAAATGGAGAGCGAGGGCATTCCCATGCCGCTACCCTGTATCGTTACAGGATTTCCCTTCCAATTTCCGGTAAACCCAAGCATTCCCCGGACGTTATTGACCTGTTTCACATCGTCCAAAAACGTCTCGGCTGCCCATTTCGCCCGATAAGGATCTCCGGGTAATAGGACAGTGTCTGCAATTTCGCCTTTTTCAGCGCCGATATGAATTGTCATTGTTTTGATCCGCCCTGATCAGATTTCAAGATCGGAGATATCGGTACCCGCCTGCAACGCATCGTGCACCCATTTCGGCTTGCGGCCGCGACCTGTCCAGGTTTGTTCCGGATTGCCAGGATTGCGGTATTTTTCTTTTGTTTTCTTTTGCTTGGATGCGCGGGGTGCATCGCCTGAAAGTTCGGACAGCGAATACCCGAATTCTGCGGCAGCTTTTTCTGCGGCTTTCAAAGCCTCACGGCGCTCGCGTTTTTCCGCTCCTACCAAGGCTTTTTCGACATCGTCGCGCAATGCCAAAAGGTCTTTGCGCGACATCTGTTCAAGATTGAACCCCATCATTCATCTCCAAAGGATATATTTTACGGTACACTTGAGCGCGCACCGTAATTCTAGCGAATGGTTTATTCCATCCCAAATATCCAAAGCGAAGAAACGGGGAATTAAGGTTCTAAAACCTCAGTTACTCGGCTGCGAGGTTTTTGGGGTCAACCAGCGTTACAATATCGCTCATGATCGCATTAAGTTCAAAGTTTTTGGGGGTGTAAACCTTGGCTACACCCATGGCTTTCAATTTTGCGGCATCTTCATCCGGAATAATTCCGCCGACAACCACGGGAATGTGAGACAGGCCAGCCTTTTGCAGCCGATCCATTACATCTTCGACCAAAGGCAGATGGCTACCGGACAGGATCGACAACCCGATGACATGTGCGTCATCATCGCGGGCTGAGGTGACAATTTCTTCCGGGGTCAGCCGGATACCCTCATAGCTGATATCCATGCCGCAGTCGCGGGCACGGAACGCGATTTGTTCGGCGCCGTTGGAATGGCCGTCCAACCCCGGTTTTCCAACTAGGAATTTCAGGCGCCGTCCCAGTTTGTCGCTGACGGCATCAACCGCCGCGCGCAGGTCCTCCAACCCTTCGGTCTTGTTCGAGACCGAACCGGAAACGCCGGTCGGGCCACGATAAGTGCCGAAAACCTTGCGCATCTCTTCGGCCCACTCCCCGGTTGTCACACCCGCCTTGGCAGCGGCAATGGACGGCTCCATGACGTTCGCTCCTGTCTGAGCCGCCTGGCGCAACGCGGACAAGGTCGCTGTAACAGCCGCTTCGTCGCGCTCAGCCCGCCACGCGTTCAGGCGGTCGATCTGTTCCTGTTCTACCGCAGGATCAACGACCATGATGCCGCCATCTTCGGTCTGAAGGGGCGAAGCCTCGCCTTCCGTCCATTTGTTCACGCCGACGACCACAGTTTCGTTGCGTTCGATCCGGTTCAGACGTTCAGCGTTGGAATCCACAAGGCGGGATTTCATATACTCGATTGATGCAACCGCACCGCCCATCGCATCCAGATTCGCAAGCTCTGCCCGCGCGCCTGCTTTCAATTCTTCGACCTTGCCATCAACGGCAGGGTTGCCATCGAACAGGTCATCGAATTCCAACAGGTCAGTTTCATAGGCCAGAATCTGCTGCATCCGCATGGACCATTGCTGGTCCCAGGGGCGTGGCAGGCCAAGCGCCTCGTTCCAGGCAGGCAACTGCACCGCACGGGCGCGTGCATTCTTCGACAGGGTTACGGCCAGCATCTCGATCAGGATGCGGTAGACATTGTTCTCAGGTTGTTGCTCGGTCAGCCCCAGAGAGTTCACCTGCACACCATAGCGGAAGCGGCGGAACTTTGGGTTCTCGACACCATATCGCTGTTGCAGGATTTCGTCCCAAAGATCGACAAATGCGCGCATTTTGCACATTTCAGTGACAAAGCGGATACCAGCATTCACAAAAAAGGAAATCCGGCCGCAAAGCGCGGGGAAATCCTCGGCAGGTACTCGTGGGCGCAATTCGTCCAGCACGGCGATGGCTGTTGCCAGCGCATAAGCAAGTTCTTGTTCCGGTGTCGCGCCAGCCTCTTGCAAATGATAGGAACACACATTCATCGGGTTCCACTTGGGGGCATTGGAATAGCAATACTCGGCCACGTCCGCGATCATCTTCAGCGACGGTTTTGGCGGACAGACATAAGTGCCCCGGCTCAGATACTCCTTGATCAGGTCGTTCTGGACTGTGCCCTGCAACTTGGAAATGTCAGCGCCTTGTTCCTCGGCTGCGGCGATGTAAAGGGCAAGCAACCAAGGGGCGGTCGCGTTGATCGTCATTGACGTGTTCATCTGTTCCAGCGGAATCTGATCGAACAAAACCCGCATATCGCCCAGATGGCAGACGGGCACCCCGACCTTGCCAACTTCGCCACGTGCCAACGTGTGGTCACTGTCATATCCGGTCTGGGTGGGCAGATCGAAGGCTACCGAAAGACCGGTTTGCCCTTTGGCGAGGTTGCCACGATATAGCGCGTTCGAGGCCTTGGCGGTAGAATGACCGGCATAGGTCCGGATGAGCCAGGGGCGATCTTTCTGCATCTGCGTCATGAAGGGGCCTCGCGTTTCGGTGGGCAATAAAATTACGTCTATGGGTTCTAAAGCGCAATTTTCGGGACAAGTCAATTCGCTGCGTTGCGGCATCCTGCAATTGTTCAGATTGTGAGCAGCTGCGATTGGTGGCAAGGTGCGGCTATGACGCAAACCGTGGAACTTCCGCTTTGGCTTTTTGTGCTGATCGTGGTCTTTGCCATGGTTACTTTCGCTTCACATTTCCTGTTCCCGTCAGTCCGATGGTTCTTCCGCCGTCGGTTGGAACGTGCCGTGGCGCGTTTGAACCAGCGCCTGCAACGTCCGATCCAACCGTTCAAGCTGGCCCGTCGGCACGACATGATTCAACGGCTGATTTATGATCCACAGGTCGGTAAAGCGGTCCAGCATCACGCCCTTGAAACCGGAATACCCGAAGCCGTCGCATCCGAACAAGCACGCCGCTATGCCCGCGAAATCGTGCCGTCCTTTTCCGCCTTCGCCTATTTCAGTTTTGCGATCCGTTTGGCCCGGCTGCTAAGCAACACGTTCTACGAGGTGCGGCTTAGCTACGAAGACGAAGACTCGGTCAGGACCATCGACCCTGATGCAACCGTTGTTTTTGTGATGAACCACAGAAGCAACATGGACTATGTGTTGGTTACATATCTGGCGGCCCCGCATTCTGCTTTATCCTACGCGGTAGGAGAATGGGCTCGGGTTTGGCCGCTCAGCCGGTTGATCCGTGCAATGGGTGCTTACTTTATCCGGCGCAAGTCAGGCAGCGAGCTCTACCGGCAGGTTTTGTCCACCTATGTGCGCCATGCGACCGAAGCCGGTGTGACGCAAGCCATGTTTCCAGAAGGTGGTTTAAGCCTGACAGGAGCGCTCGCCCGCCCAAAGCTTGGATTGCTCAAGTACATAATGGATGGGACGACGTCGCAGGGGCGTGATGTTGTATTCGTTCCCGTCGCTTTGAATTATGATCGCGTGCTTGAAGACACCATTCTGACCCGCGCGGCGTTGGGAACAGAACGTCGTTTCCGGGCGCGGATCGGGGTCATCACGCGTTGGATTCTCAAACAGATCTGGCGGCGAGTGATCGGGCGCTACAAGCGGTTTGGGCTGGCATCGGTCCGGTACGGGCTGCCGATTTCTCTGAAAGAGTTCCGGGCCGAGGGTAGTGACGACATGATGACCGATCTGGCGCGTACATTGATGCAGCGTATCCAGAACGCGATCCCGTTGGTCCCGGCCCCTGCGGCCTGTTTGCTGATACGTGACAATGGGCCGATGGCGGAACAGGAACTGCGGTCCTCTATTCAGGCGATGATGGAACGCGACGGTAAGCAGACCCAAGACAATGCATTGGCCATATCAAGCGCATTGGACCAGTTGATTGAACGACGGATACTCAAGCGGCAGGGGCATATTCTTTCTGCATCTGGGCAACGCGGTGATCTGCTGGAGTATTATGCAGCATCTGTACCGGTGGCAGCGCGCCTCCTTGATTCTGCGGATGCAAAATAATTTCTGCAACTGCTGGGTCATAAAATTACAAATTTGCATCAAAAACGGTTGCAATATTTCGCGATGGCCAATATTTCATCTGATAAAGCGCGCGATTCTGCGTCGCGGCAAAAGTATTGAAAAAGGAGGCCAGCATGGCTTTGGACACCGAAACCGGTATCGCGTCGTATGAGGCACCCGAAAAAGACCTCTATGAAATGGGTGAGATCCCTCCGATGGGATATGTCCCGAAACAAATGTACGCCTGGGCCATCCGAAAGGAACGCCATGGCGAGCCAAACACTGCGATGCAGCAGGAAGTGGTCGATGTACCCACGCTGGACAGCAATGAGGTGCTTGTTCTGGTGATGGCTGCAGGCGTTAATTACAACGGTGTCTGGGCTGCACTGGGCCAGCCGATCAGCCCCTTTGATGGCCATAAGGCACCGTACCATGTCGCGGGTTCTGATGCATCGGGTATCGTCTGGGCCGTTGGTGACAAGGTCAAGCGGTGGAAGGTTGGCGACGAAGTTGTCATCCACTGCAACCAGGACGATGGCGACGACGAAGAATGCAACGGCGGCGACCCAATGTATTCGACCAGCCAGCGGATCTGGGGCTATGAAACACCTGACGGCTCATTCAGCCAGTTCACACGCGTGCAGGCTCAGCAGTTGATGCCGCGCCCCAAGCACCTGACTTGGGAAGAAGCGGCCTGCTACACGCTGACACTCGCGACAGCTTATCGTATGCTGTTTGGTCACGAACCGCATGACCTGAAACCGGGTCAGAACGTTCTGGTCTGGGGTGCCTCGGGCGGTCTGGGATCTTATGCAATCCAGTTGATCAACACAGCCGGGGCAAACGCGATCGGGGTGATCTCGGACGAAAGCAAGCGTGATTTCGTCATGGGTCTGGGCGCAAAGGGGGTTCTGAACCGCCGCGACTTTAATTGCTGGGGTCAACTGCCCACGGTCAATACGCCCGAATACGCCGAGTGGTTCAAAGAGGCCCGCAAATTCGGCAAGGCAATCTGGGACATCACCGGCAAGGGCAACAATGTCGACATGGTGTTCGAGCATCCGGGCGAGAGCACCTTCCCGGTCTCGACTTTCGTGGTGAAAAAAGGCGGCATGGTTGTGATTTGTGCGGGGACGTCCGGGTTCAACTGCACATTCGATGTGCGTTACATGTGGATGCACCAGAAACGCCTGCAGGGTTCGCATTTTGCCCATCTGAAACAGGCGGCGGCGGCGAACAAGCTGATGGTCGAGCGCCGCCTGGATCCCTGTATGTCCGAGGTGTTTGCCTGGAACGACCTACCGGAAGCACATATGAAAATGCTGCGGAATGAACACAAGCCGGGCAACATGTCTGTGCTTGTTCAGGCGCCGCGTACCGGGCTGCGCACTCTCGAAGAAGTTTTGGACGCAGGCTGATAAAGTTAAGGACGTTAGACAAAAACCACCCGCGAATCGCACTGCCGGTTCGCGGGTGGTTTGCTGTTTGCAGACCTTTTTCATGGTTTCAAATGCTTGCGATTCTTACTCCCGCTATTTTTGGGGAGTAGAAACCGGTGAATAGGTCGAAAAAGATCATACATGTTATGGTTGTGTTAACGCTTCGTTAACTGTTTCAGAGAGACCCTGATGGCGCAAAATGAGTGGATATTGGACGTACTATCGGACCTCAATGCGTTCGCCGTTGCGAATGGGTTGAGCGCGCTTGCAGAACAGCTTGATGATACAAGACTGATTGCCGCGGCCGAGATTGCGTCCCTGAAGAACGAGGCACGGGCGCCCGCGGATGGGAACGAAAACCGATTTGGGGCAAATCCTACAGGATTTGGAAAACACCAGCACGCTTGAAGAGCTCAGCATCGTTGCCGAGTGTCTGCGAGACACTTTGAAGGTCGCACATCTGACATATCATTGGGTTGACGGCGCGGGGGACCAATACGGCTATACGACCTACTCAGACGCCTGGGACGAACGATACAGGGAAAAAAACTATCATCGTATCGACCCTGTAATTCTGGGGTGTTTCCAGCGATTTCACCCAGTTGACTGGAAGTCTCTGGACTGGTCCAGCAAGGTGGCCAAATCATTCCTTCAGGATGCCCACGACCATGGGGTCGGCAATCAGGGATACTCGATCCCGATCCGAGGGCCAAACGGTCAGTTCGCTCTTTTTACCGTTAACCACAGCTGCGACGATCAAACCTGGCAGACCTTCATCTCGACCTACGGGCGTGAGTTGATTCTTGTTGCGCACTACATCAACCGCAAAGCGCTGGAGTTTGAAAAGGACAGGCAACCGGATGCCACGCGCGGCCTGTCACCCCGTGAAATCGACGCCATTACCCTTTTGGCACTGGGTTACAGCCGTGCTCAGGTGGCGCATTCCCTGTCGATTTCCGAACACACGCTACGCGTTTACATTGAAAGCGCCCGATCGAAACTCGGAGCCCTTAACACGACCCACGCAATCGCAACGGCACTCAGCCGGGGATTAATAGTGGTTTAAGGGCAGAGCGTACTCAAAACGCAATATTAACCACGACTCTGTACCCCCTTCGTTCCTGCACAGGACGACAAGGGGAAAAGTCATGTTGCGTTATCTATATGCCGATGAGTTACACAGATTTCCGACTCTGGCTGAGGGGATGTTCAAGGATCGCGCAGATCAGTTCAAAACCCGGTTGGGGTGGGATGTCCATGTCAACAAAAAAGGAGAAGAGCGGGATGAGTACGACGACCTCAACCCGCTTTATGTCATCTGGGAAGAACCGGATGGCAGCCATGGCGGGTCGATGCGGGTATTGCCGACAACAGGCCGGGTAATGATCAATGAGGTGTTTGGGCATCTCAACGGCGGCAAGCCGATTTGCAGCCCGCTGATCTGGGAGGTGACCCGGTTCTGCCTGTCCCGCACAGCCAGCCCGCACACTGCCGGGGCCATCATGCTAAGCGGGGGCGAGATGATGGAAGGCTTTGGCCTGACGCATATTGCCGGTGTTTTTGATGCCCGTATGATCCGGATCTATCGTCTGATCGGGTCGTCCCCCGAGGTTCTTGGAACCCAAGGCAAAGGGCGTGACCAGATCTCGGTTGGGTTGTGGCCCTATTCAGCGGATGATTGCAACCGCGTGGCTGAACGGGCAGGCATCCCGCGTGAGCTTTCGCGCATGTGGTTCAAGGCGGCTTTCGGGCGATCCAAACTGCACCGATTTGCCTTGTCTGCCTAAGGACCGGAAAACGCAATTCCGCATCTGGTGATGGTTGGCGCGGCCCTGTAGGGTCGCGCCATGTCTTTGCCCAACGTGACCTTCTCAGATGATCAGGCCGCCGCGTATGACAGCATCGCTGAGATGCTGCGCTCAGCCGGTGTCGACCTGGAGGACGATGCCCTTCTGAAACTGCCGGGGGCAGGGAAGTCTGGCGTGATGGCTGTCATCGGCAAGGCCGGGTCCGGCAAAACGTTGCTACTGGCCGAACTTTACAAAGCGCTGGCGGAGACCGGCGTTCAGGTCGTGTCCGGCGATTACGAAAGCCGGAAATCCAGAGACAAGCGCAGCCTTGCCATTCTGGCCCCCACGAACAAGGCCGCAAGTGTTCTGCGCCTTCGCGGTGTTCCGGCAACTACTATTCACCGCATCCTTTATACGCCGGTTTATGACCCGGAATACGAGCGTATCGCCGAGTGGCTGGCCGGAAATGATGAGCGTCCCGAGATCGAAGGTCTGACAGACGAAGCTTTGGACCGTGCTGCTGCGTTTTATCATAACAACAAATCGATACCCGGAGCGCTGGCCGCAGCCGGATTGCGCGGTTCAGATTTCATTACCGGTTGGAAACGCCGTGAGGAACCGCTGGATATCGGGTTTGTCGATGAGGCGTCGATGCTGGATGATCGTCAGTTCGAGGACCTGAAAGAGATATTCCCGACCCTTCTACTGTTCGGTGATCCCGCACAGCTGGCTCCGGTCAATCAGTCCGGCAGCATGGTGTTTGAAGCCTTGCCCGAACCGCGAAAGCTGACGCTTCAGCGTGTGCATCGGCAGGATGCAGATAACCCGATCCTGGATCTGGCGCACGCTCTTGCCGATCCGTCGATGGGATTTGAAGAATTTGAACGTCTGGTCGAAGACACTGCCCGGCGGGATGACAGGGTCGTTTGGGGGCAGCGGGTCGAAGTTGATCTGATGGCGCGCAGCCCGGTTCTGGTCTGGCGCAACGCCACGCGCATTCGTTTGATACAGGCGTTCAGGCAGGTTCATGGTGCACCGGATACGGAGCTTTTGGAAGGCGAGCCGCTGATCTGCGACGGGATCGAGTTGCCGTTGAAGCACCGCAAGAAGCGGTTGGATCTTGAGGCGCGCGGCCTGATCAAAGGAGCCCAGGTTGTTTATCTTGGTCCCGGTCGCAAACCGGGGTTTTCGCGCTTGCATGTGATGGGGGCCGAAGACCCTCAGGTCAGTGCTGCATCGATTGTCCAGATCGAAAAACCGGATGAGGAAGAGCCCTTCATTCCTTTTGCTGCCCGCATGGGGGCGACGTTTTTGCACGGGGCTGCGGTGACTATACATAAGGCACAAGGATCACAGTGGGACACGGTTCAGGTGTTTGCCCCTGACATTTACGCCGCGGCCCGTATGGGCCGTTCCGAGGCCGGGCAACCTTTGTGGAAGCGTTTGGCTTATGTTGCGATTACCCGCGCACAAGAGCGTTTGATCTGGGTGGTCCGTAACCGGCTGTCGAAACCCACCCACCCGTTGCAGATTGATGATTTGCGCGCGGTCCCCGCAGTTTCACTCACACTGGAGACAGAAGAGACATGGGTTCCATCATCGTAACTGGTGCAAGCTCTGGCATAGGTCGGGCCACCGCCGAGCTTTTTCTGGTGCAGGGCTGGACGGTCGGGTTGCTGGCGCGCAGCGCGGACAAGCTGAATGCCCTCGCGCAGGAATACCCGGCGGCCATAGCATTACCCGCAGATGTGACCGACCCGGACGCCGTCAAACAGGCGTTCCACGCCTTCATGGATCGGACAGGGCGACTTGATGTTCTGTTTAACAACGCTGGTATTTTTGCCCGCGGCGGCACAGTCGACGAAATCGCGCTGGACGATTGGTATCAAACCGTCAACGTCAACCTGAACGGTATGTTTCTATGCGCGCGCGAGGCCTTTGGGATCATGCGTCATCAAAGCCCGCAGGGCGGGCGGATCATCAATAACGGCTCGATTGCTGCGCATGTTCCGCGCCCGAATTCTGTACATTATTCGGCGACCAAACATGCCATTACCGGGCTGACGCGCAGCCTTTCACTGGATGGGCGATCCTTTGGAATTGCATGTGGTCAGATCGATATCGGCAATGCACGCACGCAGATGGTTCAGGATCTGGTGGATGCGGCGCAGGCGGCAGGCCAGACGCCGGACCCAACCATGGCGGTTGAAGATGCCGCGCGTTCCGTTCTGCATATGGCCACCCTGCCGCCCGAGGCGAATGTGCAGTTCATGACGGTCATGGCCACGACCATGCCCTATATCGGCAGGGGGTGAGTGTCAGTTTTCCCGCAACAGTCGGAACGCTGTCGACGCGCCCCAACCCGCGGCAATTGCGATAACCAATGACATCAGCCCGTACCAAACGGGTTGCTGACGGGACATATTGTACAGAAACCGCTCCAACCCGACTTTGCGGACATCGATTTTGGTTTCGTATTGCGATACAACCTCTCCTCCGCGGGTCAGGAAGATCCGAGCTGAGTAATCCCCTTCGGTCAGGTCCGCAGGCATGTCAATTGACGTCCGGAACAAGGTTTGTTCGTCCACGGCCACAGTGTTCTCGCGGATGGAATACAGCTGTTCAGATTCACGGATACGGATCACGGCATCTGCAAAATCCTGAGCACCACGGATGTGCATCGCCGCTCCGACCGACCGGATCGCGCGTTCGATCGAAATGCGGTGACGCAGGTCTTCGGTATCGGTCAGAATTTGATCCAACGGTTCGCTGGTGGCAACTGCGTAGAAACTTGGTGCCAGGTCGACCAGAACGCTATCGGTGTTTACCCAAATCCCAAGCTTTCGCTCTTTGCGGCGAACCGTTACGGGCTCGGACGGGCCTGCAACCGCTACAATAACCGCGACTGGTGGGCCTGGCGGAATGGGTGATTCCCGTTTGATGGCCCCGAAAATGAGGATCTCAGACCCGTCAAAGTCGGCAGTGATCGCAACACGATCCTGGCTGAGGCCCAGGACGACCTGCTCTTCATCGGCTGCGGCGGGCAGGCAGAACAGGCACAAAGCGGCAAAGACATAGCGCAGCATTCTTAATGCCCCCCGCTGTTGCCAAGCGAATAAAGCTCGGATGGTTCAAGAAGCAAATCAAGGGCCAGCTTGCCGCAGACGACCAGAACCAGCGCCGCCAACAGAACGCGTAGTTGTTCTGCCGGCATGCGCGAACCGATTACGGTTCCGATCTGGGCGCCAATGACGCCCCCGACCAGCAGCAAAACCGCCAGGACAATGTCCACTGTATAGTTGGTGGTCGCGTGCAGCATCGTGGTAAATGCGGTTACGAAGATGATCTGAAACAACGATGTGCCGACAACGACTTTCGTGGGCATTCCCAGCAGGTAAATCATCGCCGGGACCATGATGAAGCCGCCACCGACCCCCATAATCGCGGACAAGACCCCGACGCTTAGACCAACTACAACCGGTGGAATGACCGAGATATAAAGACCTGATGTGCGAAAGCGCATCTTGAAGGGCATCGAATGAACCCAGCCACGTTGGCGGCGCTTGGCTGGAGCTGCCCCGCCTTTCTTGGCTTTGCGCAGCGCCCTCAGGCTTTCGATGAACATCAGGCTGCCAATGATACCAAGGAAGACCACGTAACAAAGGGTTACCAGAAGGTCGACCTGGCCCAGGCTTTTTAGATAGTTAAAGACAACAACGCCCAATGCAGCCCCGACTAGACCGCCTGTCAACAAAACCGTACCCATCTTGAGGTCAACGGTCTTTCGTCGAAAATGGGCCAGCACCCCGGAAAAGGACGATGCAACAATCTGATTGGCCTCTGTCGCAACCGCAACAGCCGGTGGTATGCCAATGAAAAACAGCAGCGGCGTCATGAGAAACCCGCCGCCGACCCCGAACATCCCCGACAGAATTCCAACCATTCCACCCAGACCAAGGAGTAGAAATGCATTTACCGAGACTTCGGCTATGGGCAGGTAAATATGCATGATACCGTCACTTTGCGCTGGGTCTTGGCTTGCCTTCTATCAAACTCGAATTCAAGAGCGGTTATTGTCGCGTGGTACGGGGAAAACAACATCATACCCCTCCAGGCTCTGCCAGAGAAAAGATCTCCAACGGCGGCAATAGAAGGTCAAATCCGATCTTTCCGGCAACGCCTATGACCAGCAACGCCAACAAAATGCGCAGCTGTTCGGCTTTCAGACGTGCACCGATCTGCGTCCCCAATTGCGCGCCCAGAACGCCGCCAAGCAACAAGAACAGGGCAAGCACTATGTCGACGCTGAAATTTGTCGACGCATGTATCATGGTTGTGAAACCGGCGACGAAAATGATCTGGAACAGGGATGTCCCGATAACCACTTTTGTCGGAATGCCAAGAACATAGATCATCGCGGGTACCATGATGAACCCGCCGCCGACACCCATGATCGCCGACAGGATGCCAACACCAAACCCGACCAGTGCAGGTGGTATGACCGAGATGTACAGGCTTGATGCCCGAAACCGCATCTTGAAGGGCAGTGCGTGAACCCATGTGCGCTGGCGTCGCTTGGGGGCAGGTTGATTCCCGGACTTTCTGGCTTTTCGGATGGCGGCAAGGCTTTCAATGAACATCAGGGTTCCGATGGCCCCCAGAAACACGACATAGCAAATCTGTACAGCCAGATCGACCTGTCCGAGATGCTTGAGAAAATTGAAAACCACCATACCCAGGGCCGCGCCAAACAACCCTCCGGTCAGCAGAACGCTTCCCATTTTTAGGTCCACGGTCTTGCGCCTGAGATGCGCCAGCAATCCCGAAATAGAAGAGGCGACAACCTGATTGGCCGATGTGGCCACGGCAACCGCCGGGGGAATGCCGATAAAAAACAGCAGCGGAGTGATCAAAAATCCTCCGCCGACCCCGAACATGCCAGATAAAACACCGACGACCCCACCGATCCCCAACAGCAGGAATGGGCTGACAGAAACTTCGGCTATGGGAAGGTATACGTGCATACCCTCTTAGAACGGTTGCGGCATGCAAAATCAACTCTGCATGCCGCCTTGCAGCGAACAGGACCGAAACTCATTTCGGAACTGGCCTTATTAGCGCTCCTTGATGTAGGGCTCTCCGCCTGCACGCGGTGGTACGGCCTTGCCAACAAACCCGGCCAGAATAACGACTGTCAGAATATAGGGCAGGGCATCCATCACCTGGACCGGAATCACTATGCCGCCAAAATCGATGTTCTGGAACCGAAGTGCTACGGCCTGAAGCAGGCCAAACAGCAAACAGGCCCACATGGCGTGCCACGGGCGCCATTTGGCAAAGATCAGGGCAGCCAGTGCAATAAAGCCGCGACCAGCGGTCATTTCCTTGACGAACCCAGCCTGCAAAGCCGTTGCCAGGTAAGCACCTGCAATACCACAAAGTACACCACAGATCGCGACGGCTGCGAAGCGCAGGCCAACCACGGACACGCCTGCTGTGTCGACCGCTGCCGGGTTTTCACCCACAGCTCGCAGGCGCAGGCCGAACCGTGTGCGGAAGAGCACCCACCATGTCGCTGGGACCATCAGGAATGCGACATAGACAAGGATGGAATGGCCTGAGAGCAGTTCGGAATAGATCGGGCCGACAATCGGAACCCCTCCGAGCGCGTCGGAAAATGGAAAATTGATAGGCTCGAACCGGCCGCCACCAAAGAGCGAGGGCGTGCGACCGCCCTGCTGGAACCAGCTTTGGGCGACAAGCACCGTCAGGCCCGAGGCAAGAAAGTTGATGGCGACACCCGAGATCAGCTGGTTGCCCCGGAAGGTTATCGATGCCAACCCGTGCAGTCCTGACAGCACCAGTGACGATCCGATACCAGCCAGCAGGCCCAGCCAGACTGACCCTGTAACCGCCGCGACAGCCGCAGAAAAGAACGCGGCTACCAGCATCTTACCTTCCAGCCCGATGTCGAAAATGCCAGCCCGTTCCGAATACAGACCGGCCAAACAGGCCAGCAAAAGCGGCGTGGAAAGGCGGATGGTCGAATCCAGAACCTGGATGAGGGTTACAAAGAAGTCCATTACTCTGCCCTCTTCCGCATACCAAGGAACAGTTTCTCAAGCGGCATCCGTACCATGTTGTCCAGTGCCCCAGTGAACAGGATCACCAGCGCCTGAATGACCACGATCAGTTCGCGGGGGATCGATGCCCACAGTGCCAGCTCGGCCCCGCCCTGATACAGGAACCCGAACAAAAGCGCGGCCAGCAATACGCCGAAAGGATGTGATCGCCCCATAAGGGCCACTGCAATCCCGATGAACCCAGCACCCTCGGTCGAGTTCAGGACAAGGCGCTCCGCCTCGCCCATGACGTTGTTGATGGCCATCAGACCTGCCAGCGCACCCGAGATCAGCATCGCAACAATGGTAATGCGAACCGGCGAGATGCCGGCATAGACCGCGCCGGTTTCTGAGTGGCCGTAAGCACGGATTTCATAGCCCAGCCGGGTCCGCCAGATCAGCGCCCAGACGACGACACAGGCCAGCAAAGCGATGAAGAACGTAATGTTTACCGGAGCCCCCCGGAACACCACGTTTTCTGCGGTCGAGAACATTGACTGGAAAGTTGGCAGATGGACGGATTCGGGGAACCGTGCGGTTGCCGGGTCCTGCGACCCTTGCGGGCGCATGACATTGACCAGCATGTAGTTCAGAAAGGCAGCGGCAATGAAATTGAACATGATCGTGGTAATCACGATATGGCTGCCGCGCTTGGCCTGAAGGTAGGCTGGGATAGCGGCCCAAAACGCACCGAACAGCATTGATGCCGCGCAGGCCGCAAGCAATGCAATGCTCCAATGCGGCCAGTCGACGTACAGGCAAACCATGGCCACCCCAAGACCGCCCAACATCGCCTGACCTTCGCCACCAATGTTGAACAAGCGGGCGTGGAATGCGACGGCGACCGCAAGGCCGGTAAACATGAAGTTTGTCGCGTAATAGAGCGTATAGCCCCAGCCATAGGTTGACCCCAACGCGCCTGTAACCATCAGCTTAACAGCTTCGACGGGGTTTTCTCCGATGGCGAGGATGACTAGCGCAGACAGGAAAGCGGCCAGCAACAGACTGATCAGCGGGATCAGAACGACATCGGCCCATTTAGGCATTTTTTCCATCCTACGCGGCCTCTCCTGCAACACCGGCCATCAGCAGGCCAAGTTCTTTTTCATCTGTTTCGCTGGGCAGGCGTTCGCCCATGATATGCCCGTCGAACATCACTGCGATCCGGTCGGACAGCGAGAAGATCTCTTCCAACTCAACCGAAACCAGCAGGATCGCCTTGCCTTGGTCGCGCAGGGCAACGATCTGCTTGTGAATGAACTCGATCGCACCAATATCAACGCCACGTGTCGGCTGGCCGACCAGCAGCAGGTCAGGGTTTCGCTCGATTTCGCGGGCAACGACGATTTTCTGCTGGTTCCCGCCCGAAAAGCTCTTGGCGGCAAGCCAAGGATCCGGTGGCCGAACATCGAATTTCTCGATCTTGGCTTCGGTATCAGCGCGCAGCGCGGAATTGTCCATGAACAGGCCACGCTGATAAGCGGGGTCCCGGTGATAGCCAAAGGCCACGTTCTCCCACGCGTGGAAATCCATAATCAGGCCTTCGCGCTGACGGTCTTCGGGCACATGCGCGATGCGCTGTGCACGACGCGCCTGACCGTCTGATCCGGCACCGCTTAGTGCCAGCGGTTCGCCATTCAGCTTGATCGAGCCTTGTCCCGGACGCATCCCGCCCAGAACCTCTAGCAACTCCGACTGTCCATTGCCCGCCACACCGGCAATGCCAACGATCTCACCGGCACGAACGGTCAGGTCGATACCTTTAACCCGTTCAACACCAGCGGAATCAAAAACGCTCAGCTTTTCGATCTCAAGGATGGGTTTGCCCGGCGTCGCAGGCACCTTGTCGACTTGCAGCAAAACCTTACGGCCTACCATCAGTTCGGCCAGTTCTTCAGGGCTGGTGTCTGAAGTTTTCACCGTAGCCGTCATCTGCCCACGGCGCATGACCGAAACGGTATCGGTGTTTTCCATGATTTCGCGCAGCTTGTGGGTGATCACGATGATCGTTTTCCCTTCGGCTCGCAGACGATCCAGGATACGGAACAGCTGGTCAGCCTCTGCCGGGGTCAGAACGCCAGTCGGTTCATCCAGAATCAGAATCTCGGCCTTGCGATACAATGCCTTCAAAATTTCGACACGCTGCTGCATCCCCACACCGATCTCATCAATGCGTTTGTCGGGGTCAACGAACAGTTCGTATTCTTCTTCCAGTTCTTTCAGTTCTTTGCGGGCCTTGGCCAGAGACGGAGCCAGAAGGCCGCCATCTTCGGCACCCAGAACGATGTTTTCCAGAACAGTGAAATTCTCCACCAGCTTGAAGTGCTGAAACACCATCCCGATGCCCGAGGCGATAGCCGCCTGGCTGTCAGGGATTTCGGTCTTTGTTCCGTTGATCCAAATTTCACCTTTGTCGGCTTTGTAAAAGCCGTAGAGGATGCTCATCAGCGTGGATTTTCCCGCACCGTTTTCACCGATGATCCCATGGATCGTACCGGGGGCGACGCTGATTGAGATGTCTTTGTTGGCCTGAACCGGCCCAAAGGATTTGGAAATCCCTTTGAGCTCAATGGCGGGGACGGTCATGTCTTACCCTCAACTGCCGAAAAGCCCATCCGGCAGGTGGCACGGATGGCAGAGTGGATGGCAGGGCGGAAGGGTTCCTTCCGCCCCGCGCGGTATCAGAACTGCAGTGCGGGGCAGCTGTCGTTCTCGTAATAGCTGACAACGGTGATATCGCCGTTGATGATGGCTTTGCGGGCTTCTTCCACCGCATCGTTCATTTGGGCCGAAACAAGTTCTTTGTTGTTATCGTCCATGGCGACGCCAACACCTTCCTCGGCCAGACCCATTGTGAACACGCCGGTTTCTACGGCGTCACCTGCTTTCATCGCGTCATACACCGCGACGTCCACACGCTTCAGCATCGACGTCAGGACCTTGCCCGGATGCAGGTGGTTCTGGTTGCTGTCCACGCCGATCGACAGGATGCCTTCGTCAGCTGCCGTTTGCAGAACGCCTACACCTGTACCACCAGCCGCGGCATAGATCACGTCAGCACCCTGGCTGATCTGTGCTTTTGTAAGTTCCGAACCTTTTACAGGATCGTTCCACGCCGCAGGGGTAGTGCCGGTCATGTTGGCGACAACATTGATGTCCGGGTTCACGGCTTTGGCGCCTTGTGCGTATCCGCAGCCAAAGTGGCGGATCAGCGGAATGTCCATACCGCCGATGAAGCCAACGGTGCCCGATTTCGATGCCATCGCTGCCATCATGCCAACCAGGTACGATCCTTCATGCTCGGCAAAGCCGATCTGGCGGATGTTGGGGATGTCCAGCCAGTTCACGTCGACGGCCACGAATTTGGTTTCAGGATAGTCACCTGCAACGGCCGACAATGGATCAGCCATACCAAAGCCCATGGTGATGATCGGGTTGGCACCTGATTCTGCGAAACGGCGCAGAGCCTGTTCGCGCTGTGCTTCCGACTGGATCTCGATCTCGCGGTATTCGCCGCCGGTCTCATCGGCCCAACGCTGCGCGCCATTATATGCGGCTTCGTTGAAAGATTTGTCGAACTTGCCGCCCAGGTCAAAGATCAGCGCCGGTTCAGCGAAAGCTGCACCTGCGGTCAGAGCGACAGCAGCGGCAGCACCCATCAAGGATTTCATCAGGGTCATTTAAGTCTCCCATTTTTTTTTGTTGGCACGAAGTCAGATTAGCCCCGTTTACCCACTTTTAGCGAGCATAAGTGTTGTGATGGCGGGAATTAAGGACGTTTGCAACCGTCATGGTCAATTGATTTCTGACCAAATGGTCTAAAAAATCTTTGGTTGCCGTTAGGGCAGTGGGCGTTCCATCACAAGAGCATCGATATTTGGGCCTGTTTTTCTGGAATAATACCCCTTGCGCCGACCGCACTGGCGATACCCGCATTGCCCATACAGCGCGATTGCTGCAACATTGTCGGCAGCCACGTCCAGAAAAGCGCGGTTTGCCTGCAAAGTGACTGCCCGGTCGTGCCAGTTGCGCATGGTCTGAAACCCGAGACCTTGTCTTTGAAACGCGGGGTGAGTCGCAATCGTCAGCAACTCTGCCTCACCCGCGATCACCTGAAACAGGGCAAAGCAACGGGCATCCCCAACGCAGTCAGTGAACCGGTTCTCCAAAAGGCTGGCGAATTCATCGGCAGTCCAGGGGCGTGACTGGGTGAATGCCGCTGCATGTGTCGCTGCCATCTCGTAAGGCGTCATTGGTCCAGTAACACAGGCGGCACATCTCGGGACGGGGCTGCGTCCGCAGGTCTGACATATAGCGGGGCCGGAGGTGCACTGACCTTGCGCCATCGTCTTGCGGCATGTCTGGCAACGGCTTGTACCTGCAATGCGGGATCGGAGCAGACATAAAAAGGCCCATGCTGTTCGGCCTCGTCCCTGGGCAAAAGGCAAGGGCCGGTTCCGGGAAGTTGTACATACACCTGTTCGCGCGGCGCAGGGATGGCTGGTAGCTGTCCCTCTTCTGCCAGTTCAATCAGAGCATCGAATCCAGAAACGCCCACCGCCGGGACGCCAAGGCCCAAGGCAAGGCCCCGGGCGGCAGAGACCGAGATGCGTATACCCGTGAAATTGCCGGGCCCAATCCCAACACCGATAGCGTCCAGATCGGCCCATACGCAACCGGCCTCGGTCAGCACTTCTTGCAGCAAGGGCATCAATCGTTCGGCTTGACCCCGCGACATGCCTTCGACACGGGATACTGCGATCACACCGCCACGCAACAAAGCGGCCGCGCAATGCGCGGCCGATGTATCAAATGCCAGGATCGTCGGGTCAGACGGCAACTGGGCGAACCTCAGTCACTTCGGGGATGTAATGGCGCAGCAGGTTTTCGATACCCATCTTCAGTGTCAGGGTTGATGACGGGCACCCCGCGCAGGCACCTTGCATGTGCAGGTAGACGATGCCGCGATCAAAACCATGAAAGGTGATGTCGCCACCATCCTGTGCCACGGCCGGGCGCACGCGGCTGTCCAGCAGGTCTTTGATCTGGTTGACGATTTCTGCATCTTCTCCGGTATGTTCGGCATGACCCGAGGCCGCTGCCGCGTCGGCACCCATGACGGGCTGGCCGGATTGATAATGCTCCATCACTGCGCCAAGAATTGCAGGTTTGATGTGATCCCATTGAACATCGTCGGATTTGGTCACCGTGACAAAGTCGTTTCCAAAGAACACACCGGTCACGCCGTTTACGGCAAAGATTCGTTTGGCCAATGGGGACTTGTCACCAGCCTCGGCTGTCGGGAAATCCGCGGTTCCAGCCTCAAGAACCGTTTGGCCGGGCAGAAATTTCAACGTGGCCGGGTTTGGGGTGGATTCGGTCTGGATGAACATGAGGCAGCTCCGTCTGAGGTGTTTCTGATATGCGCTCAGGGGTCGGAGAAGTCAATATTTGGAACGATTCTAAATTGTGACCGCGTAACGAATCGCGTCATCCAGCCGGTCATCCCCCCAAAACAGCTCTGTTCCTGCCACGAAAGTCGGTGCGCCGAACAGGTCAAGTGCTTTTGCGCGCGCGGATTGCTCGAACAGCGCAGCCTTGATGCTCGGATCTTTTGCGCGATTTATCACTGCCGCAGGCAGACCCGCCATCTTCAGGCAATCCTCAAGCACGTCTTCGTCAGAGATGTCCCTCCCGCCCCCGAATTCAGCGCTGAAGACAGCCTTTGCGAAGGAAGCCCGTTCTTCGCGATGCGCAAGGGCCAGAGCCAGGCGCGCTGCGGTGAGGGAGTTTTGCGGGAACGGGTCAGGCCGAACCAACGGCAGCCCTCGTGCGCCGCAAAGACGTTCCATGTCGCGCCACATATAGCGCCCTTTGGCCGGATACAGGTTGAACGGTGACGTGCGCCATCCCTGATCCGCGAAAATCGGACCCAACAGAAAAGGCTGCCAGTCGACCGGGACGCCTTTGTCCTGCGCAGCCTGTTCGATCCGCATCGCGCTGAGATAGGAATAGGTCGAGGCGAAGTCGAACCAGAACTGCAACGTCTTCGCCATGTTCGATCCTCAGGTGATTTCTTCCAACTTTTCCTTGCTCAGGTCACCTGGAACAATCGTGATCGGGATCGGTAGGCTGCCAGAGTTTTTTGTGAGCTGGGTTACCAGCGGACCGGGGCCTTTCTTGTCAGTCCCCGCCCCAAGAACAAGAACGCCGATCTCAGGGTCAGACTGAACGTGTTCGATGATCTGCGGCACCGGATCACCTTCGCGAATGGCCAGTTCAGGTTCTACGTTCTGTTTGTCGCGCATCCATTTGGCGAAGACTTCGAAATGGGCATGGATACGTTCCCGGGCTTCTTCGCGCATGGTTTCGGCAACACCGATCCAGTGATTGAACTCGTCCGGCGGAATAACCGACAAGATCGTCACTCCGCCACCTGTATGCGCGGCACGCATCGCGGCGAACCGCATTGCGTTCAGGCATTCACGGCTGTCATCCAGAACAACTAAGAACTTACGCATGGGTGTCCTCTTCAATTTTAAGGGATCATGCCCGAGCGTTTGCGTGCTGGCAACTCGGACACGTTCATGTCGATGTACTAGCGTTCGCTTGCAGCCCAGTCCCAGTAAAGTGTGCGGGCACGGCGGGCAATGGGACCAACCTGAAACTGTGTGTCTTCCAGCGCAGTTACCGATGTGATCTTGCTCATATTGCCGGACATGAAAACCTCATCCGCCTGGTGAAAATCCTCGAAACCCAAGACCGTTTCATGAACTGTAACACCATCCTCGCGCAGATTCTTGATATGTCGCGCCCGCGTGATCCCTGCCAAAAATGTGCCGTTGGGGATCGGGGTAAAGACCTCGCCATCCTTGACCATGAAGATGTTGGCCGTTGCCGTTTCGGCCACATTGCCCATCGCGTCAGCGACCAGAGCGTTCGAGAATCCTTTGGAGCGTGCCTCTTGCAACATGCGCGCATTGTTGGGGTAAAGGCACCCGGCCTTGGCATTGACCACAGCCGATTCCAGTACCGGGCGACGGAATCGCGTGGTCGACAGCGTGGCCGAAGCCGTTTCTGGTGCCATTGGGATTTCTTCCAGACAGATGGCAAACCCTGTGCTGTTTTCCTGCGGAACGATTGCCGTGCTATCGCCGTCAATGCCCCAATACATCGGGCGGATATAGACAGCCGTGTCAGGGCTGTAGGCTTGCAACCCTTCATGTACCAATTCGACCATCTGCTCGGTTGTCATGGTCGGTGTCAGCATCAGGGCTTCGGCGGACCGGTTCACCCGGGCGCAATGCGCGTGCAGATCAGGGGCCAACCCGTCGAAATAACGGGCGCCGTCAAAGACCGAAGACCCTAGCCACGACCCGTGATCCGCTGCGCGCATGATGGGAGTATCCCCGTCATGCCATTGGCCTTGGAAATAGGTCCGGATGTTTTTGCCGGTTGCCATGACGCCCTCCTGTGGTTCAGGCAGACCCTAGGAGGGCGTCAGGCGAAGGTCCAGTGCATTCAGCGTGATGCTGATCCGACCATACCGACGATTTCATAGGTCTTTTGCAGGATCGGAGCGGCGATCTGACGCGCGCGCTCGGCTCCGTGAGCCAGAATCCGGTCAATCTCGGCCTGTTCCCCCATAAGACGCGACATCTCAGTCGAGATTGGGGCCAGCTTGGCGACTGCCAGATCAGCCAACATCGGTTTGAAATCACCGAACTGCTTGCCCCCAATTTCGGCCAGAACCTGGTCGATGCTCTGGTCGCTGAGTGCTGCGTAAATATTGACCAGATTGCGCGCTTCCGGGCGGCCCTCCAGACCTTCGACATCCGACGGCAAAGCGTCAGGGTCGGTCTTGGCCTTGCGGATTTTCTTGGCGATCGCATCGGCATCATCGGTCAGGTTGATCCGGCTCATGTCCGAGGGGTCGGACTTTGACATCTTCTTGGACCCATCCCGCAAGCTCATGACCCTTGTGGCTGACCCTTCGATCACCGGCTCGGTGATGGGAAAGAAATCGACGCCAAAATCGTTGTTGAATTTTATGGCGATGTCGCGGGTCAACTCCAGATGCTGTTTCTGGTCTTCTCCAACTGGCACATGGGTTGCGTGATAGATCAGAATATCGGCTGCCATCAGAGCAGGGTAGGCAAACAGGCCAAGCGAAGCGTTCTGCTGGTTTTTGCCCGCCTTGTCCTTCCACTGGGTCATGCGCTGCATCCAACCCATGCGCGCGACACAGTTGAATATCCAGGCCAGTTGCGCGTGTTCCGGCACCTGACTTTGGTTGAACAAGATTGATTTTTCCGGGTTTAGACCGGAAGCGATGTAACCGGCACAAAGCTCCCGCGTTGCATGCTGCAACTCGGTTGGGTCTTGCCAGACGGTGATCGCGTGCAGATCGACCATGCAATAGATAGTCTCAAATTCCTCGCTCTGCATTCTCACCCAGTTCCGAAGCGCCCCGAGATAGTTGCCGAGATGCAAATTGCCCGAAGGCTGCGCACCGGAAAACACGCGTGGCGTGAATTGGGACTCAGTCATCAAAGGGAACTCCTGTCTGGAAAAATCAGCCCCCGTCGCTTACCCATGAGGCAAAGGGACGTCAACAGCCGCGAAAGGCCAGCCCAATGAGCAGTGAGCATTACACACCGCCTGTGAACCCTCTGCCACCTGCTGTGGTGGCGTTGGTTCTGTTCATCATCGGGATAGAAATTGCCTTCACGCTGGGATCACGCGGGCTGGTCGGAGGGCCAACAGCGGTGGGCTGGCGGCTGGATGCGATCCAGCATTACGCGTTCTCGGCGGATATTTTCGACTGGATGGTTCTGAACGGGCGCTGGCCATTCGAACATGTCATCCGCTTCGTGACCTACCCCTTTGTATCCGCCAATTTCACCCAGGCGATTTTCGTCTGTGTTTTCGTGCTGGCGATGGGCAAAATGGTTGGCGAAGTGTTCGGCGGTTTCCCAATGCTGCTGATTTTTGTCGTGTCGGGCATTGGCGGCGCATTGGCCTACGCCGTGTTACTGGACCCGCGCTATCCGCTGATCGGAGGGTTCCCGCCTGTGTACGGTCTGATCGGCGCATTTACGTGGTTGTTGTGGCGCAAACTGTCACTTGTAGGTGCAAACCAAGCACGGGCATTTCAATTGATTGCCGTCCTTATGGGCATACAATTTCTTTTCGGCCTGATCTTTGGTGGCAACTGGGAATGGGTTGCTGATCTGGGTGGGTTTGCCACCGGTTTTGGCTTGTCTTTTCTTGTTGCACCGGGCGCTTGGTCCCGGATCGTAGGACGCATTCGCCGGGATTGATCAGGACCGGCGCAGGGCGTGTTTGAACTCCGACAGTTTGAAAGCGCCGAAGATATGGCCCAAAAGGAAATATGAGACGGCAGCGACCATGATCAGGACCAGCAGTGCCAGATAGCGCCAGCCGGGAACATCCAATGCCCACCCGAACAGGTAGAGCGCTGCGTATAAGATCGCGCCCATCCCAAGCGAAGCGGCGACAATCCGGCCTGCGCGCTTTTTGAACCGGACATCAAAGCGCGCCTCTTCACCCATACGTCGTGCGCCGAAAGCCAGTAGCACCACCATCGCCCACCCCGCAGTCGATGCGGCAATTGCTGGCGCGATCCAGCCCACCAGTGGAAACAGACCAAACGCCAGAGCTGCGTTCACGATCATCGCAACAACCGCGTAGTGAAACGGGGAACGTGTATCCTCGCGCGCAAAGAACAGCGGTTGCAGCAATTTTTGCAACATGAAGGCCGGAAGCCCGACCCCGTAGATGGCAACCGCAAGGGCCGTGGCGGCCGTATCCTCGGGGCCGAACTGACCACGTTCGAACAGCACCGATACGAGGGGGGTTGGCATAACCACGAAGGCCACAGTCGAAGGCAGCGTCAGCAGCAGTGTGAACTCACCGGCCCGGGAAAAGGCATTGCGTGCGCCCTCTTTGTCCTCCGCACGCAAACGGCGGGACAGGTCCGGCAACAAGACTATGCCGACAGCAATGCCTACAACACCCAAAGGCAACTGGTAGAGCCTGTCTGCGGCAAAAAGCCAGCTGACGGCATTTTCGGTTTTCGATGCAACCAATTGCCCGACAACGAGATTAACCTGTGTGACCCCCATCGCCAGCGCGGCCGGGACCGCGATACGTACCATCCGTCGCATTTCAGGCGTCAGGCGCGGCATGCTGGGGCGGATGCGGATGTCGGCGCGTTCGGTTGCGATCCAGACCAGCGCCAGCTGCGCGACACCGGCCACTGGAATGACAGGGATCAACCACCGGATCACCTCGCCGCCGGACATGGCACCGGCAATCAGGGCGGTGCAAGCGAAGATGTTCAGCAGAACAGGTGCGGCTGCCGCCGCCGCGAACCGCCCGGTTGCATTCAGAACGCCTGAAAACAAGGCAGCCAGAGACATGAACAGGATGTATGGAAACACAACATATCCATAGTCCACCGCCAGATCGAACCGTTCATCGCCGTAAAACCCTTCGGCGGTCAGCCACACCAGACCGGGCATGAAAACCATGGCCAGCCCGACCAGCGCAAGAACAGCCACGGCCAGAAGATTGAATGCGTCCTGCGCAAAACCCTGAGGGTTTTCGTCTGCTTCCAGTCGTTTGGTAAACATCGGCACAAAGGCCGCGTTAAATGCCCCCTCGGCGAAAAAGCGGCGGAACATGTTGGGCAGGCGAAAGGCAGCAACAAAGGCATCCATCACTGGGCCCGGTCCGATATAGGCCGTCAGCAGTATTTCCCGCAGAAACCCCAGAATTCGGCTGGCGAGCGTCCAGAAGCCGACCGTGAACAAGCCCGAGAACAAGCGTATTTGCTTCATGAGGCCGCACGCTCGGCGCCTTCGGTGATTGCCGTGCGCAGCTTCGCCTCAAGTCCGCGCTGCTTGCTTTCCGAGTAATACTTCAAGCCGAACATGTCCTTGACGTAGAACGTATCGACCACCTGCTCGCCATAGGTCGCAATCACGGCATTGGCGATATACACGTTCGCCGCGGCCAGGGTCCGGGTCAGGTCAAACAGCAGGCCGGGGCGGTCGCGTGTGTCTACTTCGATGATCGTGTAGATTTCAGAGCCCTCATTGTCGAACGTGATATGTGTTGGCACGTTGAAAGCGCGTTCGCGTTTCTTGATCTTGTCACGTGACTTCAGTGCTTCCTTGGCGACGACTTCACCGCGCAGGGTCTTGTGAATCATCTGCGTCAGGCGTGGAAGGCGCGATGCCTCGAACGGGTGCCCCTCGGCGTCCTGTATCCAGAACGCGTCCGTTACGTAGCCGTCTTTGGTGGTGTAGCTGCGGGCATCGACGACATTCGCGCCGACCAAGGCCAGTGCCCCGGCGATGCGGGCAAAAATACCGGGGTGATCGCCCATAGCGAAACAGGCCCGCGTCGCATCACGGTCTTCATCAGGTTGCAGGCGAATTTCCATCGCGCCGGGGTCGCCGCTTTGTTCCAGCGCGTGCAGCATCTCGGCAAACTCGATATGCGTCGCAAGATTCAGGCCCTGCCAATACGGGGCGTAGTGGCGCCCGGTCTCGACCTTGAGGTCAGCCTTGGACCAGTTGTCCAAAGCGCGGCGCAGCGCTGTTTTGGCCTCGGCCCCCCGATTTGCCCGGTTCAGATCTTCCATACCGGTTTCCAGTGCACGCTTTGTTTCAGCATGCAGGGCGCGCAGCAGAGTGGCCTTCCAGTTGTTCCAGGTGGTCGGGCCAACGCCGCGAATGTCGCAAACCGTCAGAACCGTCAGCAGATCCAGCCGTTTGGTTGTCTGAACGGCCTTGGCAAAATCGCGCACTGTCCGAGGGTCGGAGATATCGCGTTTTTGGGCCATATCGGACATTAGCAAGTGATAGCGCACCAGCCATTCGACGGTTTCGGAGTCCGATTTGTTCAGGCCGAGCCGAGGCGCCACCTTGCGCGCGATCTGCGCCCCCAGAATCGAGTGATCTTCGGGGCGACCTTTCGCAATGTCATGAAGAAGAAGCGCGACATACAGCACCTTTCGGTTCACCCCGCCTTTCAGAATCGATGACGCCAGAGGCAGGGATTCGACCAGCTCTCCGCGTTCGATCTGGGCAAGATTGACGATGCATTGGATCGTATGCTCGTCCACCGTATAGCTGTGATACATATTGAACTGCATCATCGCCACGATATGCTCGAACTCGGGCAGGAAAGCGGACAGTACGCCCAGCTCGTTCATCCTTCGCAATGCGCGTTCTGGGTTGCCGTGTTTCAACATCAGATCCAGGAAAATGCGCTGGGCTTCCTTGTCGCCGCGCATCTCGTCATCGATCAGATGTAGGTTCGCGCTGACCAGCCGCATAGCATCGGGATGGATCAGCATACCTGTCCGCAAACCTTCTTCGAACAGGCGCAGCAGGTTCACTTTGTCGGATAGAAATTTTTCAGGTTCCACCAGATCCAGACGGCCGTGAACCACCTTGTAACCTGCCTTGACCCGTCGACGTCTGCGAAAAATGCGCTCCAGCAACGGCGCACCTTTCATATGCAGCGATTCGAGTTTGGTCAGGAAGATGCGCGTCAACTCACCCACGCGGGTGGCTTCGCGGAAATACCGCTGCATGAACACTTCGACCGCGCGACGCCCGGCGCGGTCCTCGTACCCCATGCGTGCGGCGACCTCGACCTGCATGTCAAAGGTAAGCTGCTCGGTCGCGCGACCGGTGACTAGATGCAGGTGCGAGCGTACAGCCCAAAGGAACTCTTCGGCCTGAACGAAGGTCTTGAACTCTTCGGGGGTGAACAAGCCTAAAGGCACCAGTTCGGCCACGTCCTGAACGCCATAGATATATTTCGCGATCCAGTAGAGGGATTGCAGGTCACGCAGGCCGCCTTTGCCTTCCTTCACGTTGGGTTCGACCATGTAACGCTCGCCTTGTTTGTGGTGGCGTTCGTCACGTTCGTGCAACTTGGCTTCGATGAACTCGCGTTCGGTTCCCTTGAACAGTTCGTCTTTCAGCCTTCGGTCCAACCCGTCCGCCAGTGCCTTGTCACCGGCCAGATAGCGTTGCTCCAACATCGCTGTGCGGATCGTGAAATCCTCGGCACCCAACCGCAGACAATCTTTGATCGTGCGTGACGAATGCCCGACCTTAAGCCGCAAATCCCACAGGATATAAAGCATCGACTCGATGACGCTCTCGGCCCATGCGGTGATCTTGTAGGGGGTGAGGAACAGCAGGTCGACATCTGAAAACGGCGCCATTTCCCCACGCCCGTAACCGCCAACAGCCAGAACGGCGATCTTTTCACCTTGGGTGGGTGTTGCAAGCGGATGCAGGCGTGTGCTTGAGACCAGCATCGCCGTCCCAACCAGTTGATCCGTCAGGTACGTATATGAGCGCGTGAGTGCGCGCGCGTCGAAAGGACGTTCGCCAAATGCCTCTGCAATGGCCGCGCGGCCAGACTTTTGAGCCTCGCGCAGAATGCGCACCGTCTCGGACCGCATTTTGGTGTTGTCCGGGCAGACCTCAAAGGCCTGAGCCAGTGCATCATTGACGGCAGTGCTGTCGAAGATGTCTCCGGCGGGGCAGATCAACGCGCTTTCGGGCACGTTGATCGCGCCCGTCAGATCAGAAACCGGCACCAGAGAAGCTTTGTGGGGCAGGGTCAATCACAACCACCTGTTTGTTCTGGATCGTGGCAACGGCCAGACCGCGTTCGTTGGTGCCGTCCGGGCGTAGGCGGAAGATGCCGCCAACACCCTGGAAACCGGCGTTCTGCGTCAGGGCCGAAGCGGTCAGGGCGTCTGATTTGCCCTGGCTGACCAAGGCACCAATTGCGGCGATGCCGTCATAGGCCAAGCCGCTGATCGGGTGCGGTGCTTCGCCGTAGGTTGCGTTGTAACGCTGACGGTAGGCTTGTGCCTTGGACGGGTCAGGCAGCGCAAACCACCCCCCCTGAACCCCCGGAAGCTCCAGAGTTTGCGGAGGGATATCCCAACGTGTCAGGCCAATGAATTGCGTGGTTGCCGGAGAAACACCGGCCTCTGGCAGCAATTGCGAGAACAGCGGCAATGCCCCCGCCGTGGTCGCCGTCAGGAAGATCGAATCCGCGCCCGTCGAATCGACAGTGGCCTTGATCGTGGGAACCGCATTGATGACGCCCTGTTGCGACCGGTCGTATGCGACGGTCCCTGCATTGTTGACCCGGCTGTTCGCTATGGCATTGGCGATTGCGGACCGGCCCAGTTGTCCTGCGGCGTCGTTGCTGTGCACGACCACCGTGTTGACCTTGCCTTGACTGCCCGCATAATTCACCAGCCGGTTGGCCGTGTTGTCAAAGGTCGGGCCCAATACAAAGACGTTGCCGCCTGCAATGCTGGCGTTGTTTGAAAACGAAAGAACGTTGACGTTCTTGCTCAGCACCGCCAATCCGGCAGCATTCGCTGCCTGGGCATATACCGGACCAATGATGATTTTTGCCCCGTCCGCAACAGCCTGCTGTGCAACGGCTGTCGCCGTGTTCGGGTTTCCGGCCGTGTCATAAACGCGTAAGTCGATCTGGACATTTGGCAAATCCGACATCGCAAGCCGCGCAGCATTCTCAAGGCTTTGCGCCAGCGCTGCATCACCAGATTGCGCAGATCCTCTGGGAACCAGCAAGGCGACAGGAACCGGCTTCGCGGTATTGATCGAGGGACCTCCGCCAAGACCACCTGGTTCACAGGCAGCAAGAAACGCTGCGGTCGTCAGGGCAGCGGCGACTTTCGCCAGCTTGCTTACGGGCTTGCAAACGGTAAACATCTAAATGAAAACTCCCTGATCCGGCGGCTGCGAATGCTTCTGTTCTGTTGAGCCGCGATAATAAACGTCACGCTGTGAGGGTCCAGCTTTGAATTTCCAAAAGATCAAGTTGGCTGCGGGCCTGTATTTTGTTGCCACTCCGATTGGAACAGCACGCGACATTACGCTCAGGGCCTTGGATGTTTTGGCCTCAGCCGATGTGATTGCGGCAGAAGACACCCGCAGTTTACGTCGCTTGATGGAAATACATGGCATCCCGCTGGAAGGCCGGCGAATCCAAGCCTATCACGACCACAGCGGCGCAGGCGCACGCGGCAAGATCATGGAGGCGCTGGCGCAAGGGCAATCGGTGGCCTACGCGTCCGAAGCAGGAATGCCGCTAATTGCCGATCCGGGCTATGATTTGGGCAAGCAGGCCGCCGAAGCCGGGTATACCGTGACCTGCGCCCCGGGCGCGTCTGCCGTTGTAACGGCCCTGACGTTGGCGGGGCTTCCCACGGACGCCTTCTTTTTTGCAGGCTTCCTTCCCAACGCATCCAAAGCACGCCGCACCCGTATCGAGGCGTTGAAGGACATCCCCGGCACATTGGTATTCTACGAATCTCCGAAACGCGTTGCCGCCTGTCTGTCAGACTTGGCTGAATGCCTGGGGCCTGAACGGCAGGCCGCGCTTTGTCGAGAGCTGACGAAAAAGTTTGAGGAGGTCCGCCGCGGCAGCCTGTCCGAACTGGCAGAGGAGTATCGGGACAAGACCGTCAAGGGTGAGATCGTCCTGCTGGTGGACCGCGGTCATTCGCAAAGTGTTAACGAATCCGATCTAGAAGAAGCTTTGAAACGAGCTTTGGAAAATCACTCAGTTCGGGATGCAGCGGATCTTGTATCGGAAATGTACGACCTGCCGCGCCGACCGATTTATCAGAAAGCATTGAAATTGGGCAAGGGATGACATGGGGCGGCGTGAACGACAGGGTTCGATCTCTTACCACGCCGGAAAGGCCGCAGAGTCACAGGTCGCCGCAGATTACGAGCGTCGGGGCTTTGCCATAGCGCATCGTCGCTGGCGGGGCGCTGGCGGAGAGATCGACCTGATTGCACGCGACGGCGACGGGCTTGTGTTCATCGAAGTTAAAAAAAGCACCAGCTTTGAAAAGGCCGCTGCCCGGATCAGCCGCAAGCAGATCGAACGGATTTACGCCTCTGCCGCGCAGTTCTTGGAAAACGAGCCGGACGGGCAGCTGACAAACGTGCGCTTTGACGCGGCGCTTGTGGATGGTTCTGGCGCGGTTCAAATCATCGAAAACGCCTTTGGTTTTGGTTAAGCCCCATTGAACCCACAGGCGTGCTGGTCCATGTATCTGGCGGGAAACTGAGGGACATGCCATGAAAATCGCCTTTCAAATGGACCCGATCGGGGCCGTGGATATCAACGCCGACAGTTCATTCCGTCTGGCGGAAGAGGCACAGGCGCGCGGGCATTCTTTGTTTTTCTACGGTCCGGATCACTTGGCCTATCAGCAGGGTCGCATCACCGCGCGAGGTCACGACATGACCGTGCAAAGGGTTGCCGGAGATCCTGCGGTTCTGGGCCCCGAACGTGAGGTGGATCTGGCCGATTTCGATGTCGTCTGGCTGCGTCAGGACCCGCCTTTTGACATGCATTACATCACGTCCACGCATTTGCTGGATCGTCTCAAGGGGCAGACGCTTGTCGTCAACGATCCGTTCTGGGTGCGCAATTACCCGGAAAAGCTGCTGGTGCTGGATTTCCCCGAACTGACCCCGCCAACAACGATTGCGCGCGACTTGCAGACGATCAAGGCGTTCAAGGAAAAGCACGGCGATATCATCCTCAAACCGCTTTACGGGAACGGCGGCGCGGGTGTGTTCCGGCTTGATGCCAATGACCGCAACTTGACTTCCTTGCATGAGCTGTTCACCGGATTCTCGCGCGAACCTTTGATCGTGCAGAAATTCCTGCCGGATGTCAGCAATGGCGACAAACGGGTGATCCTGGTGGATGGCGAAGCGGTCGGCGCGATTAACCGTGTACCAGCCGAAGGCGAAACGCGGTCGAACATGCATGTTGGCGGACGTCCGGAAAAGATCGGCTTGTCCGAACGCGATCTTGAGATCTGCGCGGCGATTGGACCTTTGCTGAAGGAAAAGGGTCAGGTCTTTGTCGGAATTGACGTTATTGGCGACTATTTGACCGAGATTAACGTGACTTCACCGACTGGCATTCAAGAGCTGGAACGGTTTGATGGCGTAAATATTGCGGAAAAGATCTGGCAAGCCATCGAGGCCAGGCTTTAGGCCATAACCCGGGCAGAGATGCGAAAACTCAGTGCCTCGGCCACGTGTGGGCGGCGGATATCGGTCGCGCCGTCCAGATCGGCGATGGTGCGCGCCACCCTCAGGATTCTATGGAAAGCCCGGGCTGACAGGCCGAACCGATCCGCAGCTTTCAACAGCAGTTCTTTTCCTTCGGCATCGGGCGTGGCGATCTCTTCCAGTATTTTGCCTTCTGCGTCAGCGTTTTGTCGTAACTCCGGCGTGTCACGAAACCGGTCTGCCTGTATGGCACGCGCCCTTTCGACACGTGCTGCAACCGTCGCCGAACTGTCGCCCGAAGGGGGCAGATCAAGGTCAATAAAGCCCACGGGCGGAACTTCGATCCGCAGATCGAACCTGTCCATCAAAGGGCCCGAGATTCGGTTCAGGTAATCTTCGCCACATCCCGGTGCCCGCGAACAGGCACGGGACGGATCGGTCAGATAGCCGCATTTGCAAGGGTTGGCGGCGGCCACCAGCATGAAACGACATGGGTATTTCACATGGGCGTTCGCGCGCGCCACCATGACTTCGCCGGTTTCAATGGGTTGCCGCAGGGTTTCCAGAACGGTGCGTGGAAATTCGGGGAATTCATCCATGAACAGCACACCATTATGGGCCAATGAGATTTCGCCCGGTTTGGCCCCTTTCCCGCCACCAACTATGGCCGCCACCGAGGCCGTGTGGTGCGGTTCGCGGAACGGGCGAGTGCGGTTTATTCCGCCTTCATCCAGTAACCCGCATAGCGATTGGATCATCGATGTTTCCAGGGCTTCCACGGCTGTAAGCGGCGGTAGAATTCCGGGAAGCCGCGCCGCCAGCATGGATTTGCCCGATCCCGGCGTGCCGATCATGATCAGATGGTGACGTCCGGCGGCGGCGATTTCCAGGGCGCGTTTGGCGCGCTCCTGCCCTTTCACATCGCGCAGGTCGCGGTTGGACGGTGTCAGGTTCACTTCGCCGGGTTGTGCCGCTGGCAAAGGGGATTGACCTGAGAAATGGCGCACGACCTCTCCAAGCGATCCGGCACCGATCACCTGAGTGGCATCGACCCAGGCCGCCTCGGCGCTGGAGGCGCGCGGACAAAGCAAAGCGCGGTCTTCTGACGCGGCCGTCATCGCGGCGGGCAAAGCACCAACAACGGGCACCAGAGAACCGTCGAGTGACAACTCCCCCAATGCAACGGTGCTTTCCGCGGCATCGGCAGGGATGATGTCGAGCGCGGACAAAAGCGCGACCGCGATGGGCAGGTCGAAATGGCTGCCTTCTTTAGGAAGGTCGGCGGGGGACAGGTTGATGGTGATCCGCTTGGACGGCAGCGCAATGGCCATCGCGTTCAGCGCGCTGCGGACGCGGTCACGCGCCTCGGACACGGCTTTGTCGGGCAGGCCCACGATGGAAAAGGCTGGCAGTCCGGGTGAGACTGCGCATTGCACCTCGACCGGGCGGGCATCAACGCCTTGAAAAGCAACGGTGTGGGCGCGGGCGACCATGGCAGTCCTGTTTTGGTTAACAGGACGTTGCTGCCACGGTTCTGGTTTAAGAGTCGTTAACGGCTGCGCGCATGGCCGCGAATTTGGGCCATGCTTCGGGGTCGGCCACAGTTTTGTTCCGGCAGAATGGGTTGCAGAACCCCCAGCATTGCCCGTCAAGCTCCAGGAAATCGGTGACAGGCTTGCCGGAATACGGGCAGGCGGCGTTGATTGACGGACCACCTGAAACCGGCTTCGCAGCAGAAACACCCCCGACTGGCCAAGGGCCGGACGGCAAATCCTGCGCGTAGGGGAAGGTGTCGTACTCAACGGTCAATCCCATGGCGCGCCACTGTCTGACGATGCGATCAGAGAGCAATTCCAAGCAATAAGCCCGGTTCACCTCTGACACCGGCAGCCCATATCCGACGATCCGCGCTGCTACAGGTGTGTAGAAGACGTCTGCCAGTGAATAGGCACCAAATAACGGGCCTTGGTCTGCCCCTGACACGCTCCGCGCATGTGCCCAGAGTGTTTCAACCCGCTCAAGGTCTGACAAAGTCGCCCCAGATGGCGCGAAGCCTTGCCACACGTTGCGCAGCTGCATGGCGCATTCTCCGCGCAGGGCGCTGAATCCGGCTACCATTTCGGCGCATAGCCAGCGGGCGGTTGCCCGGGCAGCGGCATCCGAAGGCCACAACCCGGCATCGGGGTGGCGTTCGGCCAGGGTTTCGGCCATCGCCAGGCTTTCCCCCACAACCGTTCCATCCGGCAGGCGCAAGGCGGGAACAAGGCGGGCAGGGGCCAGCGGTTCCATGTCTTGCGCCATAGTGCCGGAATAGAGGCCGATCATGTGGCTGCGATAGGGCAGGTTGAATTTCTCAAGCATCAACCAGCCGCGCATTGACCAGCTGGAGAAGAGGCGATCGCCGATATAAAGGTCATAAGTCATGCGCGGACGATGCCTCAGCTTTGCGGACCGGTAAATCAGTGATTTGTGTTGGACCTGTTCACGGAAGGTGATTGATCGACCCGACAGTCCACGCCCCGCCGTTGACAGCGATATCCGTCACCGAAAGGTTGTCGATCCGATGCGCAAAGGTCTGCTGCCCGTCCAGACCAAGGGCGCGCTGCACTTGTGTCAGGATCACGCCGAAATGCGCGACGATCACCAGATTGCGGCCCGTATGCGCGGACATAAGCGCGTCGATCGCGGAATCGACCCGGTCGCGGACCTCATTCCAGCTTTCACCTTGCGGTGGGCGGACATCACCGGGGTTGTCCCAATAGGCAAAAGCCAGCTCGGGGTCTTCGGCTTCAATCTCGGCAAACCCGCGAAGCTCCCACCGACCGAAATGGATTTCCCGCAGGTCCGGGTGATGTGGCAGACGGCGACGCTGGCCTTGAATGGCAGAAGCAGTGTCAATTGCACGCGACAGGTCGGACGAAATCACAAGTGCATCGGATGGCAAATGGTCGTGCAGGCGCTTCAGTGCTGCTGTATCGCTTAGATCAGCAGGCAGATCGGACCAGCCAACCATCGTCTTTGCATGCGTGGGCCCGTGGCGAACAAGATGCAGTCGCGTCACGGCAGCTGCCCTTTCAGGACCAACGGCAACCCCGCGGTCACCTGGATCACCAGTTTAGCCTGCGCCGCAAGTGCAATGTTCAGCCGGCCCTGCGCTTCGCGAAAGCGGCGGGCAAGCGCGTTATCCGGAACAATACCGTGCCCGACTTCGTTCGACACGATCACAATCTGCGCGGGGCATGCACGCAGGGCCTTTAGCAGGTCAGTTTGGACTGCGCCCAGATCGGTTTCGGCCAGCAAGTGATTGCTGAGCCACATGGTGGCGCAATCGACCAGACACACCTGATCCGAGGACAGGCTGGACAGCACCGGCCTCAGGTCAAGGGGCTCTTCAATCGTGGTCCAACCGCCGCCCCGCTGTACCAAATGGCGATCAACCTTCTGCCGCATCTCGTCATCAAACACTTGTGATGTCGCTAGGTAAACTCGATTTTTCCCTGTGGAAACAACGAGGTTCTCGGCAAATGCCGACTTGCCCGAAGCAGCTCCGCCCAGAATTAAGGTTAAATCTGACGCCACAGTACTTACCTAAAGATGATCCAATTGGTGCTGTTTTGCGTATCGGTCATAGGTCGGCATGGCAAGCCCGGCCAACGCCTGCAAATCAGGGGAGAGGTTTATGGCACTGGACAACGCGACAGATTTTTCGATGTCCCGGCAAGCGATGAAGGCCGAGTTGCTGGATGCTGAAACGGAACTGAGGCTGGCCTATGCCTGGCGTGACCAGCGTGATGAACAGGCGCTGCACCGCCTGATCACAGCGTATATGCGGCTGGCAATTTCGATGGCGGCCAAGTTCAAACGCTATGGCGCGCCGATGAATGACCTTATCCAGGAGGCCGGTCTGGGTTTGATGAAGGCCGCAGACAAGTTCGACCCTGATCGTGGGGTGCGGTTTTCGACTTATGCGGTGTGGTGGATTAAGGCGAGCATTCAGGATTATGTGATGCGGAACTGGTCCATGGTGCGAACGGGGTCCACCTCGGCGCAGAAATCGCTGTTTTTCAACATGCGTCGGGTTCAGGCCCGGCTGGAACGCGAGGCCGCGACCGAAGGTCTTGAACTGGATCGCCACCAGTTGCATCAGATGATCGCCACAGAGATTGGCGTTCCTCTGCGCGATGTGGAACTGATGGAAGGTCGGCTGTCAGGGTCGGATTTTTCCCTGAACGCGGTGCAATCCGCCGACGAAGACGGGCGTGAATGGATCGATGCGCTGGAAGATGAACGCGAACAGGCCGCCGAAGCAGTTGAACACACCCACGACACCGAACAGTTGCGCCAGTGGTTGCTGATCGCGATGAACGCACTGAATGACCGCGAGCGGTTCATTGTGCGCGAACGCAAACTGCGCGAGCCTGCGCGGACACTGGAGAGTCTCGGCGTCGAGTTGGGACTGTCCAAGGAGCGGGTGCGACAGCTTGAGGCCGCAGCGTTCGCAAAAATGCGCAAGAACCTTGAAGCCCAGTCGAACGAGGTGCAACACTTCATCGCATGAAACAGCTTGCGATTCTTGCGTGTGTTCTGGGCCTTACGGTTGCAGCAGCGCGACCCGGACTGGCGGAAGATCTTATTTCTGATGATGCGGCTCTCGCGATGCGGGATGCAGATGTGGTAATTCTGGGAGAGGTTCACGACAATCCCCGCCACCACCTCATTCAAGCCGAAGCGATAAAGGAAATCTCACCCTCGGCCGTTGTCTGGGAGATGGTCACCGAAGAAGGCGCGCAACGGCTGGCGCAAAAAGCGGTGTCCAACCCGGAAGAGTTGAGCCGTATTCTGCAATGGGCAGAAAGTGGTTGGCCACCGCTCAGGCTGTATTATCCGGTGTTTAAGGCCTCCGGCGCGCCGGTTTATGGGGCCATGGTGCCGCGTGCTGCTGCGCGGGGCGCGATGGAACGCGGGGCCGCCACGGCGCTGGGTGCAGACGCGGCGCGCTATGGTTTGACTGTGCCGCTGACGCCCGAGGAGCAGGCGGCGCGCGAGGCGGATCAAATGGCCGCGCATTGCGATGCTCTCCCGCCGGAAATGTTACCCCAGATGGTCGCGATCCAGCGTTTGCGCGATGCGGTTCTGGCCCGTGCGGTGATGCGCGCGATGGAAGAAACCGGCGGCCCGGTTGCCGTGATCACTGGGAACGGACATGCGCGCAAAGACCGAGGTATCCCGACATTTCTTGAACGCCTTCAACCCGGGTGGAAGGTGGTCTCGGTCGGACAGTCCGAGGACAACATCATCGACGGTGACTTTGATATCGTAATCGATAGCCCCACAGTTGAGCGTGAAGACCCCTGTGCGGCGTTTCAGGTTCAGAATTAATCGCTGGAACAACCTGCTGGGCTTGCCTAATGTCGGGGCCGACCGGGACAGGAAGGGCTGAACATGCTGTCATCCAAACGCATTCTGCTGATCATCGGCGGCGGCATCGCGGCCTACAAATCGCTGGACCTGATCCGCAGGCTGCGTGAACGCGGCGCAGCTGTGACGCCTGTGCTGACGCGTGCGGCAGAGGAATTTGTAACACCTCTGTCCGTGTCTGCACTTGCCTCAGAAAAGGTCTATGGCGATCTGTTCGATCTGACCGCCGAGGCCGAGATGGGTCATATCCAGCTGTCACGCTCTGCCGATCTGATCGTCGTGGCCCCCGCAACGGCGGACCTGATGGGCAAGATGGCCGGGGGGTTGGCAAATGACCTGGCATCGACCCTTCTGATGGCGACAGACACGCCTGTTCTGTGTGCGCCCGCGATGAATGTACGCATGTGGGAACACCCGGCGACACAACGCAACCTGATGCAGCTTCAAGCGGATGGCGTGCGCTTTGTTGGCCCAAACGAAGGTGATATGGCCTGCGGTGAATATGGGCCGGGACGCATGTCGGAACCGCTGGAAATCGTCGCGGCGGTTGAGGCGCAGCTTGCGGCAGGACCCTTGGTAGGAAAGCGCGTGCTGGTAACTTCGGGCCCGACGCATGAGCCGATTGATCCGGTCCGGTATATCGCGAACCGCTCTTCCGGGGCGCAGGGCTCGGCCGTGGCACAGGCGCTTGCGGATTTGGGGGCCGAGGTGATCTTTGTCACGGGCCCCGCAGACGTACCGCCACCGGCGGGTGTGCAGGTCGTGCCGGTCGAGACCGCGCAACAGATGTCGGACGCGGTTGATGCGGCGCTTCCCGTCGATGCGGGCGTGTTTGCGGCTGCGGTGGCAGATTGGCGCGTGGCCAGTGCGTCGGACAAGAAACTGAAGAAAAGTCGCGACGGTCTGCCGGTTCTGGAATTTGCCGAGAACCCCGACATTCTCAAACGCGTCTCGCGGATGGAAAATGGGCGCCCACCTTTGGTTGTCGGCTTTGCGGCCGAGACCGATGACGTGATTGAACACGCCACCGCCAAGCGACTGCGCAAAGGCTGTGACTGGATTGTCGCCAACGATGTCAGCCCTTCCACCGGGATCATGGGCGGGTCCGAGAATGCGGTTATCCTGATCTCGGACAGCGGAGTCGAGGAATGGCCGCGTATGGGCAAGGCTGAGGTTGCGCGGAGGTTGGCAAGCAGGATCGCAGACGCGTTGGCGGGTTGAAGGAAAGGCAAAACCATGGTTGCAATTCGAGTGATCCGCGAAGACGGGGCAGACCCCGCCGTGGCGCTTCCGTCCTACGAAACTGTGGGTGCTGCTGGCGCGGACGTGCGTGCCAACTTGCCCGAGGGGGTTTCGATTATGCTGGAGCCCGGACAGCGGGCGCTTGTGCCGACCGGTCTGCGCATTGAAATCCCGCAGGGATACGAGGTTCAGGTCCGTCCCCGCTCGGGCCTTGCACTGAAACATGGGATCACGCTGCCCAATACGCCGGGCACTATTGACAGTGACTATCGCGGACCTTTGGGGGTGATCGTGATGAATGCCGGTCAGGAACCGTTCGAGATTGCTCATGGCGATCGTATCGCGCAGCTGGTAGTTGCCCCTGTTGTGCAGGCGGCATTCGAACTGGCTGAGGCATTGGGTGAAACAGATCGCGGGGCTGGTGGTTTCGGCTCGACCGGGCGCGGCTGATGCTGCTGGTTCTTGTTCTGGCAGCTGGGCTATGGGGCGTCGGCTATATCGCGGGCGCGTCAAAAACCGCGCGTGTGGTGTCGGTGAGTGTGTTGTTGGTCGGGGTGATCCTGTCTCATCTGATCTTTCCGGATGGGCATCCCCTGCGCGAAGCAACCGGTGGGTCCGCGGCACTGTGGCTGATCCTTGCAGGTTTCGCGGCCATCGTTTTGCTATATGGCCGTGTGCTGAAGGCCCTGCGCAACCGCGCAGTACAAGCCTCCAAGCCGGAATCTACCATGCCCTCTGACCGTTTCACTGAAACCGAGCTGAACCGGTATGCCCGCCACATCGTGCTGCGCGAATTGGGCGGGCCGGGTCAGAAAAAGTTGAAACAAGCCCGTGTTCTGGTGATCGGTGCAGGAGGTTTGGGCGCCCCGGCGCTGCAATACCTAGCGGCCGCAGGTGTGGGTACAATCGGGGTCATTGACGACGACATAGTCGAGAATGCGAACCTGCAGCGGCAGGTGATCCACCGCGATGCAGATATTGATATGCCCAAGGTCTTTTCCGCCCAGCAAGCGATGGAGGCGCAGAACCCGAATGTGGTAGTTCTGCCCTTTCATCGCAGATTGGGCGATGAAATCGCGGCAGAACTTTTTGCCGACTTCGATCTGATCCTTGACGGTACGGATAATTTTGAGACCCGCTATCTGGCCAACCGGACTGCCGCCGCGCTGGGCAAGCCACTGATTTCGGGGGCCTTGTCGCAGTGGGAAGGGCAGCTCAGCGTGTTTGACCCAGCCAATGGCAGCCCGTGCTACCAGTGTATCTTTCCCGAAGCCCCGGCCCCCGGTCTGGCCCCGTCCTGTTCCGAGGCCGGTGTGATTGGCCCGTTGCCGGGTGTTGTTGGATCGATGATGGCGGTTGAGGCGATAAAGGTGATCACGGGCGCTGGCATGGCGCTGCGGGGCGAGATGCTGATCTACGACGCCCTATACGGTGAAAGCCGCAAGATCACGCTGACCCGCCGTGCCGATTGCCCCATTTGCGGTGCCGCAAGCAATTAACCTTTCTTAACGTGGGCTGGGGGTTCTGGAACACCCGGCCATGGCGAACTAGCTATAGGGTCAAAGGAGATCCGCATGACCAACCCGATCCTGTCCGACTGGACCACCCCATTCGAAATAGCCCCTTTCGCCGATATTTCGGACGAAGATTTTGCACCGGCTTTGGATCAGGCGATGACTGCGCATAACGCGCAGATCGACGCGATTGCAGCAAATGCAGAGGCCCCTACTTTCGCGAACACGGTGGAAGCCCTTGAGGCTGCGGGCGAGCAGCTGGACAAGGTTCTGTCGGTCTTCTTCACTGTTGCAGGCGCAGACAGCAACCCCAAGCGGGAAGAGTTGCAGCGCGCGTTTTCCCCCAAGTTGTCGGCCCATTTCTCGGGAATTTCCTCGAACAAGGCGCTGTTTGAACGCGTTGCCGACCTTTGGGCGCGGCGCGAAAACCTGAACCTGACCGAGGAGCAGGCACGCGTTCTGATGCTGACCCATCGAGGATTTGTTCGTGCAGGCGCGGCGTTGGACGGGGACGAAGACGCTCGTATGCAAGAAATCAAGTCGCGCCTAGCCTCATTGGGGACATCCTTTACCCAGAACCTGCTGGCGGATGAGCGGGATTGGTTCATGGATCTGACCGAACAAGATCTGCAGGGCCTGCCGGATTTCGTTGTGAATGCGGCGCGCGCTGCTGGTGCGGAAAAGGGCGCCGTGGGGCCGGTTGTTACCCTCTCCCGGTCGCTGATCGTGCCGTTTCTTCAGTTTTCACCCCGTAGGGATCTGCGCGAAAAAGCCTATCGCGCCTGGGCTGCCCGCGGGGCGAATGGTGGCGAGACCGACAATCGCGACATCGCGGCTGAGATTCTGGGCTTGCGTGAGGAACGCGCCAAGCTGTTGGGCTATGACAACTTCGCCGATTACAAGCTGGAAACTGAAATGGCTCGTACTCCGGACCGGGTACGTGAGTTGTTGATGCAGGTGTGGGAACCTGCCAAGGCCCGCGCCGATGCGGACGCGGAAATCCTGACCCGGATGATGCAGAAAGACGGTGTCAACGGCCCGCTGGAAGCATGGGACTGGCGCTATTACGCTGAAAAGCGGCGCAAGGCGGAACATGATCTGGATGAGGCGGAACTGAAACCCTACCTGCAACTGGACCGGATGATCGAGGCATCGTTTGCTTGTGCAAACCGCCTGTTCGGGCTGGAATTCAAGCCTTTGAACGTGCCGCTTTATCACCCGGATTGCCGCGCGTGGGAAGTTACGCGCAACGGTCGGCATGTCGCCGTGTTCATCGGTGACTACTTTGCACGAGGGTCCAAGCGGTCAGGTGCCTGGTGCAGCGCGATGCGGGCACAGGCCAGATTCCCGAAAGAACAGGCACCGATTGTCATCAATGTCTGCAACTTCGCCAAGGGTGATCCGGCGCTGCTGTCTTATGACGATGCACGCACCCTGTTCCACGAATTTGGCCATGCATTGCACCAGATGCTGTCCAATGTGACCTATGAAAGCATCTCGGGCACCTCTGTTGCGCGCGATTTTGTCGAACTGCCCAGCCAGCTTTATGAACACTGGCTGGAAGTGCCCGAAGTTCTGGCCGAGTTCGCCACCCATGCCGAAACGGGCGAACCGATGCCGAAGGAGATGCTTGAAAAAGTGCTGAATGCCGCCAATTTCGACCAGGGGTTCCAGACGGTGGAATATGTCGCCTCGGCCCTTGTCGATCTGGCCTTCCACGATGGCGACGCCCCGGCAGACCCGATGGCAAAACAGGACGAACTTCTTGCCGGGTTGGGGATGCCGAAAGCCATTGGAATGCGCCATGCCACGCCCCACTTTGCGCATGTTTTCGCAGGCGATGGCTATAGCTCGGGCTACTACAGCTATATGTGGTCCGAGGTGATGGATGCTGACGCCTTTGCCGCCTTCGAAGAAGCAGGTGGTGCCTTTGATCCTGAACGGGCCAAAGCGCTGGAAGACAATATCTTGTCCACCGGCGGTTCGCGCGAGGCAGAGGATCTGTATCTGGCGTTCCGGGGACGATTGCCGGGCGTGGATGCCCTGTTGAAAGGCCGCGGTCTGATTGCGGCGTGACGTCAGTAGCCCAGCGTGCGGTCGACCAGGTGCACAAAGGGCTCGCCGGATTCCCCGCGCCGGATGTTTTCGCAAATGACCTGTGCGGCAGTGACCGGGCGGGTCTCGGACGCGATATGCGGGGTCACGGTGACATTCGGATGCGCCCAATAGGGGTGATCGGCGGGCAAGGGCTCGACACGGAACACATCCAGCGTTGCGTGGCCCACCTGGCCCGAGTTCAGGGCATCCAATAGCGCATCATCATCAATCAGCGGCCCGCGTCCCGGGTTGATGATCCGCGCACCTTTGGGAAGCAGGGCCATCGTTTCCGCATTCAGCGCGTTTTCAGTGGCAGGTGTATCGGGCAGCAACAAGACTACGATTTCGGCATGAGAAAGCGCCTGGCGCAGCCCTTCGGCACCATGCAGGCAGGTTACACCGGGGATGTCCTTGGCTGTACGGCTCCAGCCTAAGACCCGAAACTCAAGCGCGGTCAGCGCGCGGGCCACGGCTTCGCCCAATGCTCCAAGCCCCAGAATACAAACGTTGCGCTCTTGCGCCAGCGGCGGGATATCTGGGGTCCAGACACCGTCCTGTACCGTGATGTGCCGGTCCATCCCCAGATGGTAGCGCAGAACGTGGCCAACCACCCACTCGATCATGCCTTGCGTCAGACCGTGATCCACCATCCGCGCCAATGGAACGGTCAGTGTTTCGTTACCCACGATTTTTTCGACCCCGGCCCAAAGGCTCAGCACCGCTTTCAGGCGCGTGAAAGGTCTGAAATCCTGTACCCCTCCGTTTGGGGCATAAACAACATAATCGACCTGATCCGGTTCGAACTCGGTTCCTAGCTGGACGTCAAGACCCGCCTCATCAAGATATTGTGTCAGCAGCGGCTGATACACCGGCCAAAGGGCAGGGCGTGCGGAAAACAGGACGTTCACAGACATCAGAGCCCTTTCAGATCAACGGGGGCGGTGAATATGGGCGCTTTGGACGATGCCAAAGGCTGCCATCAGAACCAGCATGGCCGAGCCACCATAGCTGACCATTGGCAGTGGTACACCCACGACAGGGGCCATACCCATTACCATCGACATGTTGACGGCGAAAAACAGGAAGAAGTTCAACGCGATACCCAGCGTGACCAGAGATGAAAACCGGTCCTTGGTTGCCAGGGCCGTGACCATGCAGAAAACCAGAATCAAGGCATAAAGGGTCAACAGGGTCGTTCCCCCGACAAATCCGAACTCTTCGGCCAACGTCGTGAAAATGAAATCGGTATGCTTCTCGGGCAGGAAGTTCAGGCGGGACTGCGTGCCTTGCATGAAACCACGCCCGTTCCATCCCCCGGACCCCAAGGCAATCTTGGACTGGGTAATGTGGTATCCGGCCCCCAATGGGTCGGTGGACGGGTCCAGAAAGGTGTCGATGCGCCGAAACTGATAGTCCTTCAATAATTGCCAGTCGGTCCCACGGCTGTTGAACACAGCGGCGATCAGGCCCACGACAGCAGCAATAACGGCGGCAAAATAGGCCCAGTGAACCCCTGCCAGAAACATCAACCCACCTCCTGCGGCCAGAAGCAGGATGGATGTGCCAAGATCGGGCTGTTTCAGAACCAGCAAGGTAGGCAGGATGATCAGGACAACCGGGATAAGAACCCAAAGCGGACGAGACGTTTTGTGCGAGGGAAGCCAGTCGTAATAAGCTGCAAGCAACATGACCAGCGTGACTTTCATGACCTCTGAGGGTTGCAGGCGCATAAACCCAAGGTCGATCCAGCGCTGCGCACCCATGCCGATGGTGCCGAACAGTTCGACAAATACCAGCAAAGCCACCGAGCCGAGATAGGCCAGCACCGACATGTTGCGCCAGAACCAAATCGGAACCAGTGCGATGATGAACATCACTGTCAGGCCAAGCCCGAAACGTTCCATTTGCGGCTCGGCCCAGGGCGTCCACGAACCGCCCGCAACAGAATACAGCATCAGAAAGCCCGCGCTGGCGGTGCTGATCAGCAGCAACGTCAGCGGCCAGTTCATATACAGGAACTTGCGAAACCCCGACGGCGTGGATTTGACGGCATATTCAAGATAGCTCATGCACGGTCCTTTCCATCCGGTCGCGCCTTGGGGCGCTTGTCACCCTCCAGCCGTTTTTGCTGTTCCTTGATGCGTTCGCGGTCGGCGACGGGGTAGGCTTCAAGCGGCGGTGTGCCGTCATAAAGAGCTTGCAGCATGATGTCGCGTGCAACCGGGGCTGCGGCTGTGGACCCGCCGCCGCCATGCTCAACAACCACGGCCACGGCGTATTTTGGGTTGTCATACGGTGCAAAGCAAACGAACAGCGCGTGGTCGCGACGCTCCCACGGCAAGTCCTCGTTTCGGATCACGCCTGCGGCCCGTTCTGCTTTGGTGATGTTTCGAACCTGGCTGGTTCCGGTTTTCCCCGCCATCCGGAACTCATCCGCGATGATGCGGCTTCGATATGCCGTTCCCCGCCTGTCATTCGAGACCGAGAACATGGCCTTGCGGACCTGTTCCAGATTGTAAGAATTAAGGCCCAGTGGTTCTCCGGCGCCCGAGGGTTGTTCAACACCGTCGATCGAGCGTACCAGGCGCGGCGTGACTGCGCGACCGGTGGCGATGCGGGCTGCCATTACAGCCAGTTGCAACGGCGAAGCCAGCATGAAGCCCTGACCGATGGACGCGTTGGCCGTATCGCCCACAAGCCACTCCTGACCGTGCGTGCGCCGCTTCCATTCCTGATTGGGAGCCAGCCCATCTGCCACCGCCGACATCGGGATGTCATGCTTGACCCCCAGTCCCAATGTGCGGGCCATGTCGGAGATCTTGTCGATGCCAACCCGCAGAGCCACGTCATAGTAATAGACATCGCAGCTGCGTTTCAGCGAGAGGTTGAGGTCAACCGTCCCGTGCCCACCACGCTTCCAGCAATGGAAGCGACGGCTGCCGACCTTCAGGTGTCCGGGGCAGTACACGGTGTTGCCGGGAGAGACTACGCCAGCTTCCAACGCGGCCAGCGCGGTGACCATCTTGAAGGTCGATCCCGGAGGATAAGTTCCTTGCACGGATTTATTCGCCAGAGGGCGGTACTTGTCTTCTGTCAATGCCCGGTAATCGGCGACCGAAATGCCACGTACAAACAGGTTCGGATCAAAACTGGGTGCCGAGGCGACCGCACGCAAGTCACCGGTTTCGCAGTCTATGACAACTGCGGCTGCACTTTCGCCTGCCAGTCGCGCCTGTGCATATTGTTGCAGATCAGCGTCGATGGACAGTTGCAGGTCTGCGCCGGGTTGTCCTTCCTGCCGGTCAAGCTCGCGCATGACGCGGCCCGTCGCGTTGACCTCGACCCGCTTTGCACCGGCCTTGCCGCGCAGTTCGATTTCCTGCTTGGCCTCAAGGCCAACCTTTCCAATCTGGAACCTTGGAATGCGCAATACCGGCTCAGGGTCTTCTATCTTGCTGAGGTCATAGTCGCTGACCGGGCCAACATAGCCGACGATATGTGCGAAATCCTCGTATCGTGGGTATTGCCGTGTCAGGCCGACCTCGGGCGTTACGCCCGGCAGCGCCGGAGCATTGACCGCAACCTTCGAGATATCCTCCCACGTAACCTGATCCGCCAGCGTCACCGGCAGAAACGGAGCCGAGCGGCGCATTTCAGTCCTGGCGCGCTCGATCTCATCTTCGTTCAGAGGGATCAGTTCCGACAGTTTGGCGATGACTTTTTCCACGTCATCGGCGTCTTCACGCACGATGACGATGCGATAGGAAGGTGAGTTCTGGCCGATGATCTGGCCGTTCCGGTCATAGATACGCCCACGGGTCGGCGGGATAAGCCGGATGTTGATACGGTTTTCTTCGGCCAACAGGCGGTATTCGTCGGCCTGTTCGACCTGCATGAACCGCATTCGTGCCGCCAGACCGCCTATGAACACCGCCTGTAGACCACCCAGCAACAGCGCTCTGCGTGGCAGGCGCTTATAGGCAAGGCCCTGGGATTTGGGTTTACGCTGTTTCATGCCCGGCTTCCCACAGCGCTGACATCAGCAGCGGATATGCGGCGAACCCCCAACGCGCTTTGGCTAAGCAGCACGACCAACGGGTAGACAGCGACCGTCAGCACAAGCTGAATCACGACCGGCCCCAATGCGGCCTGTTGCACGGACATCACCGATAGTACGACCCTGTTCATCAAAATGACCGCCGTGATCACAATGCCGACAGACATCCATTCTCCGGCAAATCCCGCATCCCTCATACCCAACGCCGCTGACCGCAAATAGGCCGACCCGACTACGGTCAGCGCTGCCAAAAGGCCCGGTGGACGTTGCAGTAGAAAGTCGGCCATCAGCATGACAAGCGCAACCAATACAGTCGGGACGTAATCGGGCCGTCGCAACACCCAGGCAAAAGTCAGGGCAATCAGGACGTCGGGAAAAGGCCAGCGATCGGGTTGAGCGTCCAACGGCAACAGATGCAGAAACAGCACAGCAAAAGCCAGCAAGGCATAAAGGCTGCGCATGGCCCAGATTTGCGAGGCCGGTCTATCCATCGCTGACCTCATCCGGGGTCAGCGCCGCCTCTGGGCGGGTGGGGCCTACGATACTGCCCGGATCCTGAATGGGCGGAGCCGAGTGAAACCGCAGAACCCTGAGAAATTCGAGCCTTTCGAAATCTGCCGACAGGCGGACCCGCAGGCGCCCCCCGGGATCTGCCGCGATTTGACCGATCAACAGGCCCGCAGGAAACACGCCACCATCACCCGAAGTGATCACACGGTCCCCGGGGCGAACCAGCTCGCGGTTTTCAAGAAACTCCACCGCGGGCGCGGGGTTGTTGTCGCCTTTGATCAGCGCGGTCTGGCCAGAAGGTTGAATGGTTGCGGGAATCGCGCTGGTGGCATCCGTCACAAGGATCACGCGTGCCGTGTCAGGGCCAACACCTGATATCCTGCCGACCAGGCCAATGCCGTCCATCGTGGCCCATCCATCCACGATCCCGTCACGCTCTCCGACATTCAGCAGAACGGATTGCCGGAATGGCGACCCGCTGTCGGCCATGACAACGCCGGTGATATAAGTCAGACGCGGGTCAAGGCGGACATTGTTCAAATCCAGCAGTCGCGCGTTTTCCTGTTCAAGCTGCAAAGCAGCCTCTTTCCAGGCGCGCATCAGGCGCAGTTCGCTACGCAGTTCCCGGTTCTGCTCGCTCAGGCGCTGATAGCTTTGGAAGTCACGCACCAGATTGACGGCGGCAGTCACGGGGACCATGGCCCATTCCATCGACGGTACAACCGTATCCACGATCCGCGCGCGGAACCGTTCAACGCGCGGGCTGTCGATGCGCCACAGAAGGAAGATACCAAGCAGGCACAGCACAACAATCCCCAGCAACAAACGTCGCAGGGGGGTCGTGTACTCATCGCGCTGTGATCGGTCTTTTGCCACAGGTTACCTTCCCGTGCTGCTCGCGCCGATATAACCCTATCTTCCGAGGGTGCGCGCCTTAGCTTTCGTAGTCAATCGCGTGGCGCAGCTGTTTTTCATATTCCAGTGCTTTGCCGGTGCCCAAAGCCACACAATTCAGGCTTTCGTCCGCAATGGATACCGCCAGGCCGGTCTGTTCGCGTAGGGCCAGGTCCAAATCGCCCAGCAGCGCGCCGCCGCCGGTCAGCATCACACCACGGTCGACAATGTCCGCAGCCAAATCGGGGGGCGTTGTCTCAAGCGCGGTCATAACCGCCTCGCAGATCTGTTGCACGGGCTCTGACAGCGCTTCGGCCACCTGGGCCTGGCTGATCTCGATTTCCTTGGGCACGCCGTTCAACAGATCACGCCCCCGGATATGCATCGACTGACCGCGCCCGTCGTCGGGCATGCGGGCGGTACCAATGGTTGTCTTGATGCGTTCAGCCGTGGATTCACCTACCAGCAGGTTCTGCTGGCGACGCAGGTAGGAAATGATGGCCTCGTCCATCCGGTCACCACCAACGCGGACCGAACGGGCATAGACAATGTCTCCCAACGACAGAACAGCAACCTCGGTAGTGCCCCCGCCAATATCAACAACCATGTTGCCGGTCGGGTCGGTGATCGGCATGCCGGCCCCGATTGCGGCCGCAATCGGTTCGGCAATCAGGCCCGCGCGACGGGCACCTGCTGACAGGACCGACTGCCGAATTGCACGTTTTTCGACCGGGGTTGCGCCATGAGGAACGCAGACAATGATCTTGGGTTTCGAGAAGGTCGAGCGTTTGTGCACCTTGCGGATGAAGTGCTTGATCATTTCTTCGGCAGTATCAAAATCCGCGATCACACCTTCGCGCATGGGGCGGATGGCTTCGATCGAACCGGGCGTCCGACCCAGCATCAGCTTGGCATCTTCGCCAACTGCCAGAACTTTCTTCACACCGTCCTTGACGTGGTAGGCCACAACCGAAGGTTCAGACAGGATGACACCGCGCCCCTTGACGTAAACCAGCGTGTTTGCTGTTCCAAGGTCGATAGCCATGTCCGCTGTGAACAGGCCGCCCAGATTGCCAAAGATCCCCATGTTTTCCCTGATCCTGTAATGTCGGTTTTCTACTGCCCGCGACTCGACGGTTCCGGGACGGATGACTTATAGGGTGCCATCACGCCCGGTAAAAGGGCTGATTCCGCGACAATCAGCACCTTTCCGCCTTATTGAATGGGACTTTAGAAGGCAAAATGCTCTCTTATCAACACATTTACCACGCCGGGAATCTGGCGGATGTCCAAAAGCACGCTTTACTGGCGTGGGTGCTGGATTATCTGACACGCAAGGACAAGCCGCTCAGCTATATCGAAACGCATTCCGGGCGTGGGTTGTATCGGTTGGATGCAGACGAATCCATTCGGACAGGAGAGGCAGAGGCAGGGATCGGTCGCGCACAGCGGGAAGGGTGGTTCGGGCCCGACCACCCGATGGCGCAGGTCCTGAAGCAGGTAGAGGCCCGGTACGGCGACATGGCCTATCCAGGATCGCCGATGATTGCTGCGACTATGTTGCGGGAACAGGACAGTTTGCACCTCGCGGAACTGCACCCACAGGAATTTGCGGCCCTGTCGTTGGCGATGTCGCCGTTTGGGGCGAAAGTCTATCAGCAGGATGGGTTCGATCTGGCGCAGTCCTTGCTGCCTCCAGCTCCGCGCCGGGGCATGATGCTGATTGACCCCAGTTACGAGGTGAAAGCCGATTATGACCGCTTGCCCGGCATTATCGCCAAGCTGCACCGCAAGTGGAATGTGGGCGTGATTGCCCTTTGGTACCCGATCCTGACGGACAATCGACATGCTGGGATGACTGCGGCTCTCAAATCGCGAAACTACCCCAAAGCAATTTGCCACGAAGTGACATTCCCGCCTGCGCGTGAGGGGCACCGGATGATTGGGTCAGGTATGTTTGTTGTGAACGCGCCGTTCTGTATCGGCGACGAAATGAACCGCCTTTCCAAGCTTTTCGCGCAGCTTTAGCAGCAGACGAGATGCTGGTCGGGATAAAGCACCCAATCCATCACCGTGGGTCGTGTTGGATTTTCCGGGCAACCAAACTTGCGGTTGCCCGGATGATTTATGCAATCACGTCAGGTCTTTATAGCTGATCTCGCGCGCATCCGCGCCTGGTCCAGCTTTTTCACGGCGCACAATCAGGCGGTTGAGAGCGTGGATATAAGCCTTAGCTGACGCCACGACGGTGTCGGTGTTTGCCGACTGGCCGGTTGCGATCATTCCATCCTCTTCCAGGCGCACGGAAACCGTCGCCTGTGCGTCCGTGCCCTCGGTTACGGCATGAACCTGATAAAGCTGAAGGCGTGCCGTGTTGGGATAAATCGCACGGATCGCCTTAAAGGTCGCATCCACCGGGCCGTCGCCATGTTCAGTGGCGGTTTTGTCCACGCCTTCAACCTCCAGCTCGACCGTCGATTCCGCCTGACCACCCGTGCCGCAAGTCACCTTCATCGAAACCAGTTGCAGGTGGTCGTCAGCCTCGTCCAGCGTCATCAGTGCAATGAGATCGTCGTCGAACACCTCTTTCTTGCGATCTGCCAGATCCTTGAACCGGACAAAGATATCCTTGAGCTGGTTGTCGCCCACCTCAAACCCCAGCGTTTCGAGCTTGTCGCGCAAGGCTGCGCGGCCCGAATGTTTGCCAAGCGGCAAGGATGTTCCCGAAAGACCAATGTCCTCAGGACGCATGATTTCAAAGTTTTCGCGGTTTTTCAGCATCCCGTCCTGATGGATGCCACTTTCATGGGCAAAAGCGTTCTTGCCGACAATTGCCTTATTGAACTGCACCGGAAAGCCCGAGACCGTCGCAACCCGACGCGAGATGTGCATGATCTTGGTGGTGTCGATGCCAGTGTGCCACGGCATGATATCGTTGCGCGTGCGCAGTGCCATGACAACTTCTTCCAGCGCCGTGTTGCCAGCGCGTTCGCCCAGACCGTTGATGGTGCATTCAATCTGGCGGGCACCACCTGCCACAGCGGCCAGCGAGTTCGCGGTCGCCATGCCAAGGTCATTGTGGCAGTGGGTGGCAAAGATCACGTCATCCGCCCCCGGCACCGTTTCGATCAGACGCTTGATCAGGTCCGCGCTTTCTACCGGAGCGGTATAGCCCACCGTATCCGGGATGTTGATCGTGGTTGCCCCGGCCTTAATTGCGATCTCGATCACCCGGCACAGGTAATCCCATTCGGTTCGGGTCGCGTCCATCGGAGACCACTGCACGTTTTCGCACAAGTTGCGCGCGTGGCTGACCGTTTCGTGGATCTTGTCTGCCATCTCGTCCATCGTCAGGTTCGGGATGGCGCGGTGCAGCGGCGAAGTGCCGATGAATGTGTGAATGCGGTTTTTCTCAGCGTGTTTTACCGCCTCCCAGCAGCGGTCGATATCGGCAAAATTTGCGCGGGCCAGACCGCAGATACGGCTGTTCTTTGACCGCTGTGCAATTTCGGTCACAGCCTTGAAATCGCCTTCGGACGCGATGGGGAAACCGGCCTCGATGATATCGACGCCCATGTCGTCCAGCAGCTCGGCGATTTCGAGCTTTTCGTCATGGGTCATGGTGGCGCCGGGGCTCTGCTCGCCGTCGCGCAAAGTGGTATCGAAGATCAAGACGCGGTCTTGGTCGGTCACGTTGGTCATGGGGTTCTCTTTCTTCTTCTGTCCTAAAGCCTATGGCGCGCTGGCGTCCTCCTCTGAGCGGGCGCGCCGGATGGCACGCTCAGAGGCGGATTAGGATCAGTAGGCCACGCAGCGACGCACCGCGAAGGGCGGTGTCGACACAAGGGATATCTGCGCGGTTGATCATGGGATTGAGGTTATACAGAGCCCGCCGGGAATGAAAAGAACCAATTTGCAATACGCGAACTTCTGGCAACTGCCCTTGTTTCGACCGCCTTGATTGTTTGCACAGCGCCGCTAGCTGATCATGGATGGAAACTGCATTGATAATTGGTGCTTCTGGCGGGATAGGCGCAGCTGTTACCGGACGGCTGGTTGAGCAGGGCGTTTCGGTCACGCGTTTGTCCCGGTCGGAGGACGGCTTTGACCTGACCGATCCGGACGGGGTGATGCTGAAGCTTGAAAACCTACCAGGTCAGTTTGATCTGATTCTGGTGGCTTCGGGCGCCTTGGAGATAAACGGCGCAGTGCCAGAAAAAACCCTTCGGGCGATTTCAGCCAAAGCCATGATGGATCAGTTTGCGTTGAATGCCGTTGGTCCGGCATTGGTGCTAAGCCACGCGTATCATCTGTTGCCGCGACAAAGACGATCTGTATTCGCGGTGCTGTCGGCGCGGGTGGGATCAATCGGGGATAATCGAACAGGCGGCTGGATCAGCTACCGTGCGGCCAAGGCAGCGGTCAATCAGGTCGTCCGTACTGCCGCGATTGAATTGGCCCGAACACATAAACAGGCGATTTGCGTCGCCATTCACCCCGGCACAGTAAAAACAGAGTTCACGAAGAAATACCTGGGTCGTCATCCTGCCGTCGAACCTGAAGCAGCCGCCGATAACCTGTTGAACGTGATACGCGGGTTAACGCTCGCTGATACAGGAGGGTTCTATGATTGGGCCGGTAAGCGGGTCCCGTGGTGAGCCTTCACCCGTCCGAGGTTCCGGTTGCCTCAGTATTTGCATCAGGGTTGGGTTGCGGGGCAGGGGTGTCAGCGTCGCTCTGCTGGTCCGAGGTCTGATCTGGCAACACGCCGTTTTCCCAGACACCGGTTTCCTCCTGGCCGTTGGCATAGCGCATCGTCCCACTGCCCTGCCGTTTGTTGTCGACAAAGCTGCCCTCATACACGTCCCCGTTCGAGTAGGTGGCGGTACCCACGCCGTTGATTTTTCCGTCCGACCAGTCGCCCGTATACTTGAACCCGGCAGGGGTTGCGATTTCCCCTTTGCCGTGCCGTTTTCCGTTCAGGAAATCGCCGGTATATACCGTGCCATCGGAATAGGTCGCCTTGCCTTTGCCCTGACGCACGCCTTCAACCCAGTCGCCGTCATATACCGAGCCATCTGCGCGCGTAACGACACCCTTGCCGTGGCTTTGTGCGTTTTTGAATTGGCCTTTGTAGATCATACCATTGGGATAGGTGGCCGTGCCCTGACCCTCGATAACACCCGCGATCCATTCGCCTTCATAGGTCGATCCGTCCGGATAGGTGATGCTGCCGTTTCCTTCGGCCAGATCGGCAACAAAATCGCCGACATAGACAGAGCCATCCGGATAGGTCACTTCGCCAAGACCTTCAATCTGCCCGGCGTTCCAGTCGCCGGTATACACAAAGCCGTCCGTTCCGGTGAACGTTCCTTTGCCGTGGCGACGGTCGTCGACAAAATCGCCTTCGTACACATCCCCTTGGGCGTGGGTCACTTTGCCCTTGCCGTGGCGGCGCCCTTCTAGAAGCTCGCCTTCGTACACATCCCCTTGGGCGTGGGTCACTTTGCCCTTGCCGTGGCGGCGCCCTTCTAGAAGCTCGCCTTCGTATACGTCACCGTTGGAGTAGGTCAGGTTACCCATCCCGGTGATCTGGTCCCCGGACCAATCCCCTGAATACACCATCCCGTCTGGCATCGTCTGCGTGCCGGTGCCATCGCGCATGCCTGCGCTGACGTCGCCCTCGTAAACGCTGCCATCGGCATAGGTGATCCTGGCCTTGCCCTGCCGCTCGCCGTCGACCCAGTCGCCATCATAGATGTATCCGTCGGGAAAACTCAGCACGCCCTTGCCATGTCGCTGGGCGTTCCTGAATTTACCCTCATAGCGCGTGCCGTTCGCGAATTCAGCGATGCCGGTGCCGTTGATTGACCCGTTGGACCAATCGCCCTCGTAGCTGCTGCCATTGGCATAGATGATCTTGCCGCGCCCTTCGGGCTGACCTTTGGCGAACATGCCTTCGTAGACTGACCCGTCGGGGTAGTGTGTCGTACCCTGACCCTGAATTTCGCCTTCTACCCATTGCCCGGTGTATTCAAATCCGTTCGGCAGCCGATACGTTCCTGTCCCGTGCCGCAACCCGTTCTCATAAGTGCCTTCATAGACACCGCCAACTTCATCATCCTTGACGATGACGGTCCCGTCCTGCGCGAAAGCAGTGGCCGCTGTCAGGCTCATCCCCGCCGCCAAAATTGAGTTTCGGATCACGTTCATTTCTGGTCCTGTCTGCCCGGTCGTCGCTGGTGATATCTCTTTCGCAAAACTAAGGTACCGTTGCGGGCAGAGCAACGGCTTTTGCCGCATTGGTCTTTTACTCGCGCGGTGATCTGCTAAATGGCAATAGGACTTACGAGGCAAGAGGGCAGCATGGCCGACCGTTTCCGCATCACTCTGGCGCAACTGAACCCGACCGTTGGCGATATCGAAGGCAACGCGGCCAAGGCCGTTGCGGCATGGGAGCAAGGCAAGGCAGCGGGCGCGGATCTGGTGGCCTTCCCCGAGATGTTCATCACCGGCTACAACACGCAGGATCTGGTTCTCAAACCGGTATTCCACCGCGCAGCCATGGCTGCGGTCGAAGCGCTGGCCGCAAAATGCGCTGAAGGTCCTGCAATCGCCATTGGTGGCCCCTGGGTCGATGATGGAAAGCTGTACAACGCATACCTGATCCTGAAGGGTGGCCGGATCACCAGCAAGGTTCTGAAGCACCACTTGCCGAATGAGACGGTGTTCGACGAAGTGCGCTTGTATGATGCGGGTCCATTGGGTGGGCCGTATTCGGTAGGGAATTTCCGGATTGGCAGCCCGATCTGCGAAGACAGCTGGCACCCGGACGTGGCAGAAACGCTGGAGGAAACCGGGGCCGAGTTTTTGTTGATCCCCAACGGGTCGCCTTATTTTCGGGATAAATACGATGTGCGACTGAACCATATGGTCGCGCGCGTGGTCGAAACCGGCCTGCCGCTGATCTACTTGAATATGGTTGGCGGGCAGGATGATCAGGTCTTTGACGGTGCCAGCTTTGGCCTGAACCCGGGCGGGGAACTGGCGTTCCGGATGCCTGTTTTTGACGAACTGCTCTCGCAAGTCGATCTTGAGCGCGGCGAAGACGGCTGGCGGATCGCATCAGGTGAAATCGTGCCTCAACCGGATGAGTGGGAGCAGGATTATCGCGCGATGGTGCAGTCCCTTCGCGACTACATGGGGAAAACGGGATTCAAAAAGGCGCTGCTGGGCTTGTCCGGCGGGGTCGATTCCGCGCTGGTCGCGACCATTGCGGTCGATGCCATCGGGGCCGAAAATGTCCGCTGCGTGATGCTGCCGTCGGAATACACCAGTCAGGCCTCGCTTGACGATGCCGAGGCGGTCGCCAAAGCGCTGGGCGTGCATTATGACTACGTGCCGATCTCGGACAGCCGCGCAGCCGTCACCAGCACTTTGGCACCGCTGTTTGCAGGGCTGGATGAAGGGTTGACCGAAGAAAACATTCAATCCCGCCTGCGCGGGTTGCTGTTGATGGCGATCTCGAACAAGTTCGGCGAAATGCTGTTGACCACCGGCAACAAATCCGAGGTCGCCGTGGGCTATGCCACGATCTATGGCGACATGAACGGCGGCTATAATCCGATCAAGGATCTGTACAAGACCCGTGTGTTCGAAACCTGCCGCTGGCGCAATGCCAATCACCGAGACTGGATGATGGGCCCTGCAGGCGAAGTGATCCGTCCCTCTGTCATCGACAAACCGCCCAGTGCGGAACTGCGCGAAGATCAGAAAGACAGCGATAGCCTGCCGGATTACCCGGTGCTGGACGGAATACTTGAGATCCTGGTCGATCAGGACGGATCGATCGCAGACTGTGTCGCCGCCGGGTACAACGAAGCAGATGCACAGCGGGTCGAACATCTGGTCTATATCAGCGAGTATAAACGGTTCCAGTCCGCCCCCGGCACGCGCCTGAGCAACCGCGCGTTCTGGCTGGACCGGCGGTATCCGATTGTGAATCGCTGGCGTGATCGCCCCTGATTGCCGCAATTCGTGCGCTGAATTGGAAACAGTAAAGTTTTCCTTCCTTTGATTGTTTTCCGATTGCTCGTTATGGGCCTGCCACGGGCGCTAAAACCGGCCTCTGACTTGTTGTGACGCCAACTTTCTGCCACATTTTAGCTTGAAAATTGCCCTATGTGGGGCGGGTGCGACGCAATTCTCAAAGTCGCGAGTTGATTTTGATGAAGTGTGACGCATCCGGGGTTGGATGTCTGAGTAAATGGTTTGGTTTTGACATGTATGAGGAATATCAAGGATCGCATCATGCTCTTTTGAAACGGCGGACGATGGAATCTCCGCCGCAGGAGCTGGATGAGGAAAAGCTGGAAGCGGCGATTGCCGGTGTCCTGAATGAACAGCGGCTGTCCGACGAACAGGCAGCGGCGTCGCTTCGGGCTGAGTTTCCAAGCTTGTTGCCGCAGAAGGACGTAACCGCGCAGACCGTGCAAAAAGACAACGGATTGACCGCGAAGCTGCGTCAGAAATGGGCGGAACTGTCCGGCGCAGCGTGATGTGCTGAGGATTTTCGTTGCCATTGGCGTCTGGGCCACAGGCGTAAAAATAGTGCCGACGTTGTGACAATTCGTGTTGCCAAACTTCTGGGTCTTGGTCCCCATACGGGTTCAGGCGACAGAGTATTGCGTATTTATGACGGCACCAAAACCGAACCCCGTAGAATCCGATCTTGCCCTTCCCAAATCTGTTGATGTTGTCGTTGTTGGCGGCGGCATAATCGGCGTTTCAACCGCGCTGGAACTGGCTGAACGCGGCGCTTCCGTCCTTTTGTGCGAAAAGGGGCAGATTGCAGCTGAACAAAGCTCGCGCAATTGGGGGTGGGTGCGTTTGGGCATGCGTGACCCCCGCGAAATTCCCCTGATGCAAGAGGCGTTGCGGATCTGGCAGACCCTTGATGCCCGCCTGGATGGCAATACCGGCTATGCGCAATCCGGCATTCTTTTCGGCGCGTCCGGCAAGCGGGGAGAAGTCAACCTGAAGCGTTGGATGTGCCATGTGGAAGGATTGCAGACCGGGGCAAAAATGGTGTCGGGACGCGAGTTGGCAGAGTTGTTGCACGGGCACGAAACCGGCCTGACATCTGCTCTGTACATGCCGCAGGACGGGCGGGCTGAACCGCAATGGGCCGCCCCGGCCATTGCCGAAGCCGCACGTCGTCTAGGTGCTGTGATCATGACAGGCTGCGCTGTGCGAAGTGTGGACATTCAGGATGGGCGTATTGCTGGTGTATTCACCGAACGCGGCAAGGTCGCCTGCGGGCGCGTGGTTTTGGCGGGGGGTGCGTGGTCGCGTCTGTTTGCGGGTAATGCAGGTATCAACCTGCCGCAGCTTAAGGTTCTGAACACAGTTCTGCGGACCTCTCCGGTGAAAGATGGGCCCGAAACTGCGCTATGGTCGGATGATTTTGCAATCCGAAAGCGCGCAGACGGCGGGCACACCATCGCGTCCGGGCATCAGAACACGGTTGATATCGTGCCAGACAGTTTCCGGCTGGGGTTGCAGTTTCGTTTTGCCTTTGCGCAGGAATGGAAATCCCTGCGTTTTCGCTGGTCAAAACAGTGGGCTATCGAGGCCCGTCAGAACAGAAAATGGTTGCCGACCGACGTGACCCCGTTCGAGCTGTGCCGGGTTTTGGATCCTGAACCTTCGCAGAAGTTTTTGCGACAAGCCTGGGCCAGTGCACGAAAAGGGTTCCCTGCCTTGCAGGACAGTGAAATCGTCCAAAGTTGGGCGGGTATGATTGATGTTACCCCCGACGCCATTCCCGTAATCTCGGGCGTGGATGACATGCCGGGTATGTATATCGCCACGGGCTTTTCCGGCCACGGCTTTGGCATCGGGCCCGGCGCCGGCCGCCTGACGGCTGACCTTGTCACTGATTCAACCCCTTGTGTGGATCCGACCGCGTTCCGCCTGTCTCGGTTCACCGACGGCTCAAAGGTGCGACCGGATCCGGGTTACTAGGGGCTTAGCCCATCATCTGATAGCTGACCGGAACAAAGCGGAAGCCCTCGCCTCGTTTCTCGACAAAGCCCGCGGCAGGGAAGGGCATGTGATAGCCGACCATCGGCACCTTGTCGGCTGCCAGCATGCCAAGAACATTACGGCGCGCGGCTGTCGCGGCGGCCTTGTCCATGTCAAACCGAACCTCCCATTCCGGATGGGCAAAGGACCACACGTAATGGTTGGCCAAATCCGCTGTCAGCAGAAGGCGCTGTCCGTTGCTCTCCAGATGATAGACCGTATGGCCCGGAGTATGGCCGTGGGCCGCAACCGCAGTTATGCCCGATGCCACTTGCTCTCCATCACCGATAAAGCTCATCTTCTCGGCCAGCGGCGTGACTTTTGCGGCCACAAGATCACCGACATTGTTTCCGGCCTCTTGCGCGGACCAGAAATCGTATTCCGTTGCCGAGGTCACATAGCGTGCGTTGGAAAAGGTCGGTGCGCCATCCGTTGTCATGCCGCCAATATGGTCTGGATGCATATGGGTCAGCACGACAACGTCGATCTGATCCGGGCTGACACCTGCATCGGCCAAAGCGGCTTGAATGCCGCCTTGTCCCAGACCGGTGTCGAACAACACCAGTTCCGATCCGGTGTTGACCAGTGAGGGGGTAAAAAAGAACTGGGCGGTGTCGGCGGGAATAAAGTTCTCTGCCGAAACCTTTGCAAAGTCTTCATCAGACGCGCCACCGCCAAAGATATCCTTGGCGCCGTCGCGCGGCAGGCTGCCATCCAGCAGGGTCGTGACGGTAAAGTCGCCGACCTTGAAGGATTTGGCGATGGTCGAGTTGGCCTTGGCGTCAGAGCCTGCGGCCAAAACCGGCGCTGCTGCCGTGGCAAACGGCAAGGCGGCAGCAGTTCCCAAGGCGGCACGGCGCGTAAGTTTGATTGTCATTATCGTTCTCCCTGTCAGAACACCTTTAGAAAAACTAGAACGTTGTGAGATTCTGACCAGATGTTACGACATCCACGTAGGGTGCATGGATGAACAATACGTGTTAATTTTTGTTCATGTCGCGATCGCAGAACAAAACCGTTCCAACAGATCAAAGTGTAGAAGACTTCCTTAATTCGGTCCAATCAGAACGTCGGGCCGAGGAGGCGCGCGCTCTGGATGAACTGTTTCGGGCCACCACCGGGTTTGATCCGGTCATGTGGGGCCCGTCGATGATAGGGTATGGCCGTTATCACTATCGCTACGCCTCGGGCCGAGAGGGCGATTTTCTTGCAACCGGATTTTCCCCGCGCAAGTCGGCGCTGGTGATCTATATCATGCCGGGTTACGCGGATTTTAGCGGCATTCTTGCCCGGTTGGGCAAGCACAAGCTGGGAAAGTCCTGCCTGTATGTGAACACGCTGGCGGATATCGACATGCAGATTCTGTCGGAACTCATCCGCGCCGGGTTGGACGACCTTGGCAGGATATGGCCCGTGGAACCGCGTTGAATCACCTGATGGATCAAGCGGCGGCTGGACAAAAACGCGCCCATGTGACAAGAGCCGCGCCAACAGGAGACACCCATGACAACCACCCGTTTTGCCCCGTCGCCCACCGGTTACATCCATGTGGGCAACCTGCGCACCGCCCTGATGAACTATCTGATCGCCCGCAAGGCGGGTGGTACGTTCATCCTGCGCATCGATGACACCGACCCCGAACGCTCGAAAGAGGAATATGTCGATGCCATCAAACAGGATCTTGAATGGCTGGGTTTGCACTGGGATCGTGTCGAGCGTCAATCCGAGCGTTTGGACCGCTACGCCGAAGCGGCTGACAAGTTGCGCGCGATGGGGCGGTTCTATGAAGCGTTTGAGACGCCGACCGAGCTGGACCTGAAGCGCAAGAAACAGCTGAACATGGGCAAGCCGCCGGTTTATGACCGCGCCGCGCTGAACCTGTCGGATGCCGAGAAGGATGCCTTGCGCGCGGAACGTGGCAACGGTGTCTGGCGTTTCAAGCTGGATCACGAACGGATCGAGTGGACCGACGGAATTCTGGGCGACATTTCGATCGATGCGGCCTCGGTCTCTGATCCGGTGCTGATCCGAGGTGATGGGCAGGTTCTTTATACGATTGCGTCGGTGGTGGATGACACCGAAATGGGCGTGACAGATGTCGTGCGCGGCTCGGACCACGTGACCAACACTGCGACCCAGATTCAGATCATCAATGCACTGGGCGGGGATTGCCCGCGCTTTGCGCATCACTCGCTGCTGACCGGCCCGCAGGGCGAAGCACTGTCGAAACGCCTTGGTACGCTGGCCCTGCGCGATCTGCGTGAACAGGGTGTGCAGCCGATGGCATTGCTGAGCCTGATGGCGCGTCTGGGTTCGTCCGATCCGGTCGAGCTGCGCTCGGATATGGCCGAGTTGATCGACGGCTTTGACGTGAGCCGGTTTGGTGCCGCGCCGACCAAGTTCGACGTGCAGGACCTGTTCCCGCTGACCGCCAAATACCTGCAATCTCTGCCGCTGGCGAATGTGGCCGGTGCTGTCGCGGATGCCGGAGTGCCAGCCGAACTGGCTGAACCGTTCTGGGCCATGGCGCGGGAAAACATCACTACTTTGGCCGACCTCAAAAGGTGGTGGGATCTGTGCCGCGATGGTGCCGAGCCGTTGGTTGCGGATGAAGATCGCGAATTCATCGCTCAGGCCATGTCGCTGCTGCCCGAGGGCCCGTTTGATGGCGACACCTGGGGGGCCTGGACCAATGCCGTGAAAGAGGCGACAGGCCGCAAGGGGAAAGGTCTGTTCATGCCGCTGCGCAAGGCGTTGACCGGTGCAGAGCGTGGCCCGGAAATGGCTGCGTTGCTGCCATTGCTGCAGGTGATCCGCGCGCGCGGGTAAACCGCTACTATTCCAGCATAAAGGGTCGTGCCCAAGCGTGGCCCTTTTTATTCCGGCTGTTCAATCCGGGCCGACAAACTGGTCAGGCGGTCATCGACAAAATCACGCTCAGCAGGTTTGAGTTGCTGGTGGCGCGGATAGCGCGGCTCGGCGCGATCATTCAAGATCGGGGCGTTCCAGCCGGTTGTCGTCTCAAAGAAACGATCCGCTCCGTCTTCTCCGAACGCCCGCAAGTAACCCTGAACAACAACATCGATGTAGCTGAGTAGCAGGGGGTGGTGGTTGCTGGGCTCGTTATGCCGATCCTGCGGGACGGCGTAGACCGCAATTTCAACTTCATGTGTCAGTGGATGTGAAATCGAATGCGTCGCAGGAATTCGGTCGTACGCCCATTCCCGTTCATCCAGTGCGGCCCAGTCGTTCTTTGGGACATGCGCGATCATTCCCTCAATTTCAGACTCCGGGTCTGGGACAGCTGTCAGGAACGCGACCGGACGCAGATCGGTATGACGCCATGCGCGTTTCCAACCCTTCAGCTTTGCCGGGCGGGGGTCGGGGAAATCATGTGTGGCGAGGTTCACAAGGCTTCCATAGCCAAAGAAATAGGGGTCGGCCATGCGAGAGGTGTCCTTTGGGTCGATTGATGTATGTCAAACCGCTTTTTTCCGCGACATGCAATAAGGCTTCATCTTTTATTCAGGGAGGCCTTCATGCGGATTACCAAACGGACGAATATCGCTGTGCGCCTGTTGATGTATTGCGCCGCACACCCGGACCGGCTGGTCACCAAAGCCGAGATCGCCGAAGTCTGCAACATCTCGGAAAACCATCTGGCTCAGGTGATCAACCAGTTAAGCCAGTTGAATTACCTGAGCACTCAGCGCGGCCGCAACGGCGGTATGTCGTTGGCGCGTCCGGCAAGCCAAATCCGGATCGGCGCGGTGTTCAGGCACGTCGAAGGGGCCTTGCCCATCGCCGAGTGTTTTGCGGATGCGGACAACACCTGTCCTTTGACCGATGCCTGTAGGCTGCGGCTGGCATTGCAGGATGCGGCGGAAGTTTTCTATGCATCTCTGGACGAAGTGTCGTTGGATGCGCTGGTTTGTGACAACGACCCGTTGCTGAAGCTGTTGCAGCCCGTGGCCTGCGTACGCTGACCTTAGTCGCTGGCCCGCAAAATGCGGGCTGGCCGGGCAGAGAGAGGGCGCAGCGCGAATGCGAAACCTGCGCAGAGCGTGACGCCGACACCGGCCAGAACGATGCCAAAGGCCGAAGACCAGATCACGGTAAAACCTGTGTCGAAGATGTAGGTGGCCACAGCCCATCCGCCCAGGATGCCAACCAGCAAGGCGACGCAGCCCGCTGCGGCGCCCAGCAGGACCGAGCGTAGTCCAAAACTGCGCAGGATGCGGCCACGGTCAGCCCCCAGCGTCTTGAGGATTGCCGCCTCGTATCTGCGGGCGGGTTCGCCGGTGGCTGCCGCCCCGATCAGCACCAGGAATCCTGTCAACAAAGACACGCCCGCGCCATACGAGGTTGCGGCGGCGATCCCTGCCAAAAGGCCCGAAACACGGTCAATTGCGTCGCGCACACGGATGGCCGTGATGTTCGGGAACTGGCCTGCAAGATCTCGCAGAATGGCGGCCTCGGCCTGTTCTTCTGCATATACCGTCGCAATAAAGCTGTGTGGCGCACCCGCCAGTGCCGACGGGTTCATCGACATGACAAAACCCATACCCGCTGTGGAAAAATCCACCTCTCGGGTTGAGGTCAGCTCTGCGGTGATATCCCGCCCCAGGATGTTGACAGTTACCTGATCGCCCAGTTTCAGACCCATCTCTTCGGCCTCTTCGGCTGCAAAGCTGATCTGTGGTGCGCCAGAATAATCCTCTGCCCACCACTCCCCCGCTGTCACCCGTGCATTTGCCGGGGGGCGGGCTGAATAGGTGACGCCGCGATCTCCCTCCAGAACCCAATGATCTCCGGCCACCTCGCGCGCAGGGCGACCGTTTATCTGGGTGATGATGCCCCGCAGCATTGGTGCGCTTTCAATGCGGCTGACAGCAGGATCGGTTTGCAGCCGTTCGGTAAAACCGGGCATCTGGTCATTTTGAATATCGACAAAGAAGTATGAGGGCGCGACATCCGGCAGATTGCCGGAGATCGCATTGCGCAGCGTGCCGTCAATCTGCCCAACCGCCGCCAGCACTGACAAACCTAGACCAAGTGACAAAACCACTGACCCCGCACCCTCACGCGGATCAGAGATGGCGGACAAAGCCCATCGCAGGGCAGGGCGGCCCCGCGCCAAAGGTGTCCCAGCCCGTGCCAGTTTGCGAATGGCATAGGCTGCGAGCGCCAGCAGGATCAGTGCGCCCGCAAGTCCGCCGCTGGTCCACAGGGTTAGGCGCGTTGAGCCGCTGAACCAGGACGCAATCGCGATCAGGGACGCCAATCCAATCCCGCTTGCCACGACGTAAATTGCGCGTGGGACGGGACGAGCTGCGGTCAGCGCATCGCGAAACAGGGTTGCGGCGCGCACATCTTCGGTTCTGGCCAGCGGCCAGAGCGTGAACAGAAACGCTGTCAGCAGGCCATAAAGCGCAGCCTCGATCAGCGGTTGCGGATACAGAGAAAACACTGCTGGAACCGGCAACCGGTTTTCCAGCAGCGGCGCCAGCAAAAGCGGAGCCATCCCGCCCAGTACCAGCCCAATTACAATGCCAGTCAGGGACAGCACCCCGATCTGAATCATGTAAGTTTGAAAAATGGTGGAGCGATCCGCCCCCAATGTCCGCAATGTCGCAATGGTTTCCGTTTTCTGGCTCAGATAGGCCCGTACGGCGGCGGACACACCGATGCCACCAACGGCAAGCCCCGACAACCCGACAAGGACCAGAAAGGCACTCAGGCGGTTGACGAATTCCGATATGCCCGGCGCGCCGTTGCGCGCATCGCTCCAGCGCATCCCCGAGCCTTCAAGCGCCGCGCTGGCACGTGCGGCCACCTCCGACAGGTTCGTGTCATGGGGCAAGGTCAGCCGGTACCTGGTCGAAAAAAGCGTTCCGGGTTCCAGAAGGCCAGATGCCTGCAACGCTTGGGTACGCACCATTGTACGTGGCCCCAAGGCAAAACCAGCCGCGGCGCTGTCGGGTTCATTCCGAAGTGCGGCCATCAGAATGAACTCTTGCGTGCCAAGCGCGAAATGATCACCGACCGACAAACCAAGCCGATCTATCAGTACGGGTTCCATAACGGCACCGGGTAATCCGGACTTGCCGTTCAGGGCGTCGTCCAGAGTGATATCCGGTTTCAGTTTGACCGATCCGATGAGCGGGTAAGCCTTATCGACGGATTTGATCTGGGTCAACGCACGTTCCGGCCCGGAGTCGCGGGGCACAACCGCCATCGAGCGGAAATCGACGATCTCTGACACCTGCTCGGATGACTGCTGCATCCAGCTGCGTTCAACCTCAGTAGCAAAACGATAGGTGAACTCAAGCTCGGCATCGCCGCCCAGCAGGGATGCGCCTTCACGGGTCAGCCCGGTCTGAATCGCCTGACTCACCGATCCGACGGCTGCGATGGCTGCGACGCCCAAGGCCAGACAGGCCAGAAAGATGCGAAACCCGCGCAGGCCCCCGCGCAGCTCTCGACGGGCCAGCCGCGCGGCAAGCCGAAGGCTCATTCTGCGGCCTCCTGCCGTATCTCGTCGGCAATCCTGCCGTCGCGCAGCCGGATCACCCGGTCACATCGTTCAGCCAGTGAACGGCTGTGCGTCACAAGAACCAACGTCGCTTCATATTTACGCCGAAGCCCGAACAGCAGATCAACGATCGCGGCACCGTTTGTCTCGTCCAGGTTCCCGGTCGGTTCGTCCGCCAGCAAGATCTTGGGGCGTGGTGCCGATGCGCGCGCCAAGGCAACTCGTTGCTGCTCGCCACCCGACAACTGTGCTGGGTAATGATCGCGGCGATGCGATAATCCCACGGCATTCAGTTCAGTTTCGGCCCGGTCGAACGCATCTTTGTGCCCTGCCAGTTCCAGTGGTGTCGCCACGTTTTCCAACGCGGTCATCGTTGGGATCAGGTGGAAATTCTGAAACACCACGCCCATGTTGTCGCGCCGAAACCGCGCCAGGGCGTCCTCGTCCATGCTTGTCAAATTCTGATCCAAGGCCAAGATTTGACCGCTTGTTGCCTGTTCCAACCCACCCATCAGCATCAACAGCGACGATTTTCCCGACCCCGATGGCCCGATCAGCCCCAGCGTTTCCCCCCTGTTCACGGTCAATGTAATGTCATGCAAAATATCGACCCGCCCGGCATTGCCATCCAGCGATAAAGCGGCATTCTGAAGAGCGAGAACAGCAGGCGTCATGGGTCTTCCCGATAAAGGAGCGGTTTTTGGGATATGGAGTGATCACCGTATTGCGCAAGGTTTTGATGGCAAGCCCATTTGTGTTCTGCGGTTTTGCGGCCACAGCCGAACAGGTGGCGATTGCAGCCCTTGGGGATTCGCTGACGCAAGGCTACGGGCTGGTGGAAGAGAACGGGTTTGTTCCCCAGCTTGACCGTTGGCTACAGGCGCAGGACGCAGATGTCCGGGTTATCAACGCCGGTGTCTCGGGCGATACAACGGCGGGTGGTGCCGCACGGGTGCAATGGACCCTGACACCCGATGTGGACGGAATGATCGTTGCCTTAGGCGGGAATGACGTGTTGCGCGGGATCGATCCTGCTGTTTCGCAAGCCAATCTGCGCAAGATCCTTGAGGTTGCACGCGATGCGAAGGTTCCTGTCTTGTTGATCGGAATGCAGGCGCCGGGCAACTACGGCGCTGAATACAAGCGGGCATTCGATGGCATGTACCCTGCGCTGGCGCAGGAGTTTGAAGTCCTGTTTTACAGTAGTTTCTTCGAGGGGCTTGCAGCGGAGGGCGACCCTGGGGCCGTGTCGCACTTCATGCAGTCGGACGGCATTCATCCAAATGCGGCAGGGGTGGCGAAGATCGTCGACGCAATGGGTCCGTCCGTGCTGCAACTCGTGACGCAGGCGGGCGGGGAAGGTTAGCCATCCCCGTGATAGCGATCAGACGACCGTAACAACCGTTCCGATGGGGACCCGGTTATACAGATCGATGACATGTTCATTCAGCATTCGAATGCACCCGTTTGACACCGCCCTGCCTATGGTTTGTGGCTGTGTCGTGCCGTGGATTCGGAAATAGGTATCGACACCGTTCTGGAACAAATACATCGCGCGCGCGCCGAGGGGGTTATCCCCACCTCCCGGCTGGACATAGTCATTGTCCTTGAATTTTGCGTAGGCCACCGGATCGCGTTGGATCATCTCTTGGGTCGGGCGCCAGGTCGGCCATTCCTTCTTCACATCGATGGTAGCGGTGCCGGTGAATTCCAGACCAGCCTTGCCGACGCCGCAGCCATAGCGGATCGCTTTGCGTGGTTCGGTGACATAGTAAAGATAGAATGAACGGGGGGCGACCAGCAGCTGCCCGGGCAGGAACTGCTTTTTGATGCGCACGAACTGCGGTGTCGGATCATACTCGACCGCTTTCTTGGCGCTGGCGATGCCCGGCAGCAGCGTGGCCGCTGTTCCGGCCAGAAAAACTCGGCGTGTAAACATCGAAACCCTCATCAATTGACCAATGAAACCTAAGAACCAGTTTCATCATGATATGTTATTTGGTCAATTCTGGGGCAAGCATCACGCATCCGTGATGTGATCAATCGGCCACCTGAAACGGCAGCGGTTGAACAAAAGGGTGAGGAATTTCCCTCACCCTTTCAAGAGCTTATGCAAGCTGGATGTTGTCGGCGCTCTCGCGGCCGTCACGACCCGAACGCAGTTCGTACGTGACTTTCTGGTTGTCGGCCAGACCGGTCAGGCCCGAGCGTTCGACGGACGAGATGTGGACGAAGATGTCCTTGCCGCCATCTTCGGGCGCAATAAAGCCGTAGCCTTTGGTGGTGTTGAACCATTTTACGGTGCCTGCTGGCATATCCGTGTCTCCTGTTTGGTGCTGCCCACGGAGTTGCGGCAGCCTGGCGTCGTAGGTCTGGATCGATAGACTGAGCGCCGTAGAAGGAGACAGTAGGTCGAAATAGAAAAACGTTAGCACCTTGCATATGGCATTGAGGTAAGCCTGTGGCAAGAGTGGTTTGTACGGATTGTACAGGGGTCAGAGGGCAGAAAGCCCAATTTGTACAAGAATCCGCTGACGGGTTTGACGCCGTTTGATGGCATCCCGGGTGCTCTGATCACCCTGTCTGTTGATACGCGACGGTAGTGAAAAACCCGGACCCACACTTTTCCGGTCGGCCATGCGGAGCGGTCACCGCGTGCCATACCTGCGCGGGAGAGTGACACTTTTCTTGGTTGCAGGCACGTGGTCAGGACCAGTGTCATTCTGGCCGGTTGCGCGGGGGGTCTTCTCACAACCGACGGTTTTTATTCATTAATCACTATGTTTGGAAATTTCGCTATCCGGTGCTATACTATTTGGCAGCTGTGGGGGCGGATATGAAAGTTGTCTGTACGATAACCTTGTTGTGCTGGGCCGGAGCCGCGCAGGCCCTGACTGTTCCGTTTGGGACAGAGGGTTCGATGCCGGGCGCGCGTGAAGGCGGGTTCAAATTCGACAACATGTTCGAAGTTGAACACGAGTTGAAGACACCTGTCTTTGCGAAGGAGGACCCGCGCCGTAAGGAAAGACGTCCTCGTTTGGCTGAACGTGGAAGGCCGAAGCATTGGCTGGAGGTTTTGGCTGAACGGACGGAGGTCGAGGAGGACTCCGGGCCCGAATTCTGCGAGCTGTGGTGCAATGAGCCAGGGTCCGAAGAAACGCCGGTGGACGTGAACGTCTCCGCCGTGCCGCTTCCGGCCAGTTGGCTGCTGCTGGTTGGGGCGCTGACAGGGCTGTTCGGCGTCGGACGGCTGCGTGGCAACCGGTTCGGGTAAGCGCTGCACCTGCAATCAACCTTGAATGCTGTGATATGGGGCACCGGGTGTTGGTGGACCTGTCGTCCTGCGACGGTTGCCTGCAAAGGCGCGTGTTAACCACTTGGTAGTCATACCTGCGCCACCTTGGCGCATGAGTGATTATCGCCGCGTCGGCATTCCCGGAGCCAGATATTTCTTTACGGTGTCGCTGGCCGACCGGTCATCGGACCTGTTGACCCGCGAGGTCGCACATCTGCGCGGGGCTTTTGCCGAAGCGCAGCGGGAGCGTCCGTTTTGGTGTGATGCGTTTGTGGTGTTGCCGGATCATCTGCACGCGGTGTGGACCTTGCCGCCGGGCGATGCGGATTATTCCACGCGGTGGGGTGCGATCAAAGCGCGGTTCACCATGCGCGTGAACAAGACAAACCGTAGGCCGGGCTTCAGCCCAGCACCCGAACCCACGCATCTACCTGTTGTTACCTCTGGCAGATATGCCGGGCTGAAGCCCGGCCTACGGGCCAACAAACGCGAAGGGGCGGTTTGGCAGCGTCGGTTTTGGGAGCATACCATTCGTGACGAACGGGATTATCGCAATCATATGGCCTATTGTTGGGGAAATCCGGTCAAGCACGGGTTGGTGGCCCGCCCGACCGATTGGCCGTATTCGTCGATCCATCGCGATATCCGTGCGGGCCGGGTTGATCCGGAATGGAGCGGCGGTGTGACGGACGGCGCATTCGGAGAGCCGTGATACAAAGAACACCCCCCGTAGGCCGGGCTTCAGCCCGGCATCCACCATTCCCCTCAGAGCGATTGAAGGGTTTTGAGGCCATTCATCGGCGGATTTTGGTAAAGGCGTGGGTGTTTCGAGTGGTGCCGGGCTGAAGCCCGGCCTACCAGTTGGCGTCAGGGGTGCGAGTGCTCATCTTATGGTCGCTACGTTTGTTTTGTACCGCCGTTAGAATTTGAGAGTCGTCGAAAAACCCCCAATGTTAGAACTATGTCGGATAGCATTACTTGAACCATTGCAAGGCTCGCCAACAAACCTGACCCAAGGGCGACCCATGTCACCAAAGACGACACATTTTGGTTTTGGGTAATTGCGTAATAAGAATAAAAAATTGCATACAATGGGATAGCATAAGTTATTATCACTCCCATGTATTTGACAATCGCGTACATCCACGAACTCATAAGTAAAATTGATTTCCTGTTTTTGAATCTCAAACGTGTAATTACAGATATAGGCCCAACGCGAAGAAGCGTTGGGTATGACATAATGTCAAAAAATTGCCGTTGAGTAACAATCGACGTGTCTGGGTCGACAATTTGATCAATCGCTTTGTGTGCTAAGTCATATGCCAGCATCGCATTCGCCCGAGCTGAGCTATAAGAAACGGCCAAAGCGCACATCGTGAAGAATGCCAAGACGTCGAACAGCCCTTTCTCAACAATTCCGAGTCCGAAAGGAAGTGATTTTGTTATCACCACCCCGTCCTCAGAAAGCTGCGTTTCTGGTAAGACGACAACAGCCAGAACTGTAACTAGGGATAGCCACAATCGATTAGATAGCTTCGCATACAAGCTAAACCCATCCGCGAGATCTTTTACAACTTGTTTTGCACCTTCTGTCTCGGTCAACTCTGAGAACCTACTATTAGCTTTCAAGACTCATCTCTAAATAACACTATTACTGCGGCTGCTACCGCGCAAACTTCTTATGCTTCAACCGCTTGGGCTCCAGCGCGTCCGGTCCGAGCCTCCGCTTTTTGTCCTCTTCGTAATCCTCGAAGTTGCCCTCGAACCATTCCACATGGGCGTCGCCCTCGAACGCCAGAATATGCGTACAAATCCGGTCGAGGAAGAAACGGTCGTGTGAGATGACGACGGCGCAGCCGGCGAAATCGACCAGCGCGTCTTCCAGTGCGCGCAGGGTTTCGACGTCGAGGTCGTTGGTGGGTTCGTCCAGCAGCAGGACGTTGCCGCCCTCTTTCAGCAGGCGGGCCATGTGGACGCGGTTGCGCTCACCGCCTGACAACAGCGAGACCTTTTTCTGCTGGTCGCCGCCCTTGAAGTTGAAGGACGAGCAATAGGCGCGGGAGTTGACCTGCGCGTCGCCCAGCTGAATGATCTCGGCGCCGCCGGTGATCGCCTCCCACACGGTGTCGTTGTCTTTCAGGTCGTCGCGGGACTGGTCGACATAAGACAGCTCGACCGTGTCGCCCAGCGTGATGGTGCCGCTGTCGGGCTGTTCCTGACCGGTGAGCATCTTGAACAGCGTCGATTTACCGGCACCGTTGGGGCCGATGACGCCGACGATGCCGCCGGGGGGCAGGGCGAAGTCCAGCCCTTCGATCAGTTGCTTGTCGCCCATGTGTTTCGACAGGCCCTCGACCTCGATCACCTTGCCGCCAAGGCGCTGGCCGTTGGGGATGACGATCTGGGCGCGGGTCAGCTTTTCACGTTCGGACTGTTCGGCCAGCTCGTTATAGGCGTTGATCCGGGCCTTGGATTTGGCCTGACGGGCCTTCTGGCCCTGACGCATCCATTCCAGTTCGCGCTGCAGGGTTTTCTGCTTGGACTTGTCCTCGCGGGCTTCCTGCTCCAGCCGTTTGGCCTTTTGTTCCAGCCATGCGGAATAGTTGCCTTCGTACGGAATGCCGCGGCCGCGGTCGAGTTCGAGGATCCAGCCGGTGATATCATCCAGGAAGTAACGGTCGTGGGTGACGATCAGGATGGTACCCTTGTAGTCGATCAGGTGCTGTTGCAGCCATGCGATGGTCTCGGCGTCCAGGTGGTTGGTCGGTTCATCCAGGAGCAGCATGTCGGGCGCTTCGAGCAGCAGCTTGCAGAGCGCCACGCGGCGTTTCTCACCGCCCGAGAGGTTGGCGATGTTGGCATCGTCCGGCGGGCAGCGCAGCGCTTCCATGCTGACGTCGATCTGGCTGTCGAGGTCCCAGAGGTTTTCCGCGTCGATCGCGTCCTGCAGGGTGGTCATTTCCTCCATCAGCTCGTCCGAGTAATTCTCGGCGATCTCCATGGCGATCTCGTTGAAGCGGTCGACCTTGGCCTTTTTCGCGGCCACGCCCAGCATCACGTTTTCGCGGACGGTGAGCGATTCATCCAGCTGCGGTTCCTGCGGCAGATAGCCGACCTTGGCGCCCTCAGCCGCCCAAGCTTCGCCAGTGAAGTCGGTGTCGAGGCCGGCCATGATCTTCATCAGCGTCGATTTACCGGCGCCGTTGACGCCGACAACACCGATTTTCACGCCGGGCAAAAAGCTGAGGTGGATGTTTTCAAAGCACTTCTTGCCACCGGGATAGGTCTTGGAGACACCCTGCATGTGGTAGACATATTGATAGGCGGCCATGTCGCGTCCTCTGGGTCGGGAATTTGGGTTGAAACGCTGGATATCCGAGCGGGGCGGGCGGGGCAAGCTGGTGGTTTTGTGAATTTCGTCCCGTATCTGCATGGGCTAGGTTTGCCGGGCTGTATGAAGGGCATGAAGTAGTGGAACTGGCGGAACTGATATCAGGCTGGGCGCAGCCAGGACGTGTCGAATGGATAGGCGTCCGGCCCGAGCGGCGGGTTGGGGTGGAGGTGGTGAGGGAGGCGGTGGTCTCGGCCGATGGGCTGGAAGGCGACCGGGGCCATGCGGGCAAGCGGGCGGTTTCTCTGATCCAGCAGGAGCATTTGGCGGCGATTGGGTCTTATCTGGGGCGGGGGCCGGTTGCGCCCGAAATCCTGCGGCGCAATCTGGTGGTTTCGGGGATCAACCTTGCCGCGCTCAAGGGGCGTGAGGTGCAGGTGGGCGAGGCCGTTTTGCGCTTTACCGTGATCTGTGCACCGTGCAGCCGGATGGAAGAGGCGCTGGGCAAGGGCGGCTATTCTGCCGTGCGGGGGCATGGGGGATGGTGTGCCGAAGTTGTCAGGCCGGGGCGGGTTGCGCTGGGCGACGCCGTGCAACCGATTGATTGACAACGCGGCCCGGTTCTGAACATCAGCAGGTTATGGAGCGGTATGACATCCCATACGCGCGGCCCGGGCAGGTCGTTGGGCTGTTCGGCGGGTCATTCGATCCGCCGCATCGGGGCCATGTGCATGTAACGCGTGAGGCGATGAAGGCCTTTGGGCTGGATCGGGTGTGGTGGCTGGTGTCACCGGGCAATCCGTTGAAAGAGCGGGGGCCTGCGCCGATTGCGCGGCGGATGGCGGCGGCGCGGCAGGTGATGCAGCATCCGAAGGTGGATGTGACGGATATCGAGGCGCTGGTCGGCACGCGGGCGACTGCGGACACTCTGACAGCGCTCAGGCGGCTTTACCCGCAGGTACGGTTTGTCTGGCTGATGGGCGCGGATAATCTGGCGCAGTTTCATCGCTGGAAAGACTGGCGGCTGATCATGGACACTGTGCCGGTGGGCGTGGTGGCGCGGCCGGGCGAGCGGATCTCGGCCCGGATGTCACCTGCGGCGCGGGTCTATGCGAAGTACCGGATCGACGGGCAGGCGCGGCACCTTTTGGGGCAGGCACTGGCCCCGGCGTGGTGTTTCGTGAACGTGCCGATGATCGATGTAAGTTCGACCGAACTCCGGACGCGCGGCGAATGGGGCGCAGAAGTGTTGCCGGAATAGCCCCAACGGGCGCATAATCTAACACAGTGGTTGTGTGCTTTTGATCTGTGGGATTTTAATTCGGCTATGGCTGGTCGTTTTTCACGTCGTTTGTTTCTGGGGGGATTGGGGGCGTCCCTGATCCCGGCAGCGGGCCTTGCGCAGGCGCCGCTTGTATCGCTGAGACCGCAGGCGCGTGGGGTCATATTAAGCGGTGCCGAGCGATTGGTGGCCGCAGCAGGCCTGAAAGGCGAAGTTGTGTTTGCGGTTGCGGATGTGGCGACCGGGGCGCAACTGGAAGTGTTTGGTGAGGGCGCAAGTCTGCCCCCGGCCAGCGTTGGAAAGGCAATGACCGCGCTTTATGCGCTGGATGTTCTGGGGCCGGAACACCGGTTCGAGACTCGGCTGGTGGCGGATGGCCGGATCGAGAACGGCGTTCTGCACGGCGATTTGATTCTGGTTGGGGGCGGCGACCCGCTGCTGGATACGGATGCGCTGGCCGCGATGGCGGCCAATTTGCGCGAGGCCGGGATTATCGAAGTGCGCGGCGCGTTCAAGGTTTATGACGGGGCGTTGCCTTATGTGTTCAGCATCGATCCCGAACAGCCGGATCATGTGGGCTATAGCCCGGCTGTCAGCGGCATTTCCCTGAACTTCAATCGTGTCCATTTTGAATGGAAACGCGCAGGCAATGGCTATGACATAACCATGGATGCCCGCAGTGAGCGTTATGTGCCTGCAGTGGATGTCTCGGCCATGCGGGTCGAGGATCGCAGCCTGCCGATCTATACCTATCAGGCAAGCGCGCGGCAGGATCGCTGGACCGTGGCCAAGGGCGCGTTGGGCAATGGCGGGGCCCGCTGGTTGCCGGTGCGCAAGCCCGCTTTGTACGCGGGTGATGTGTTTCGCACCTTGGCGCGGTCGAACGGGATCGTTTTGAAGCGTGTTCAGGTGACACACCAGAGCGTGCGGGGTGTTGATCTTGTGGTGCATCGCAGCGACAGTTTGGACCATGTCCTGCGCGGGATGCTGAAATACTCGACCAACCTGACGGCCGAGATGGTCGGGCTGGCCGCGACCAGGGCGCGCGGTGTTGACCCGCACACCCTGGCGGAATCAGCAGCCGAGATGAACCGGTGGGCCGCCAGTCGTTTCGGCGTGACCGGGATCGCCATGGTCGATCATTCGGGACTGAGCGATGCCTCGCGCATGGTACCGGCGGATTTGGTTGCGGCCCTTGTTGCAACACAGAAATCGGGGATGTTGCGACCCCTGATGAAACCTTTTGCACTGACCGACCGGGACGGGCGGCCCGTCAAGAACCACCCAATCAAGGTTGATGCCAAGACAGGGACATTGAACTTTGTATCCGGGTTGGGCGGTTTCCTGACAACTGCGGACGGGGTCGATCTGGCATTCGCGATATTCACCGCCGACGTGGACCATCGCGCAACGATCCCACGCGCGCAGCGTGAGCGCCCGGATGGCGCACGCAGCTGGAACAGCAGATCACGGAAATTGCAGCGCGCCTTGCTGGAGCGCTGGGGATCACTTTACGGAAGCTGAAACCTGAAACCGGCCTGAAGCAGCGGGCGTCAGACGGTGTGGCGCGCCCTAGCCCCGCGCTCGATCGCGGCCGCGTGCAGGCGGTCGATGTTCAGCTCGTACCGGATTTCTTCCAGCAGGCGCAGTTCGGATTCGGCCAGCGTTCCGTCAGCGGCGGCGACGTCACAGGCCAGAGCATAGGCCGTTTCGTTCAGGCGTTCGGGCAGGTTGTCCCGGATCAGGCCAAACAGCGCATCCAGCCCGTCTTCCTGTTCGAACAGGTCAAACACGACCTGCGACACGTGGCGCATCCGGTCGATGTCGTACCCGGCGAAAACCGGCAACATGTTCACGGCGACCTCGATCTTGACCAGCTCGGCGGTTCGGATGGTTTCGTCGGAGGCCGAGATCGCAACCATGATCGCCACAAGGCAATCCTGTGGGGACATCGGGTGGGGAACTTGCTCGGTCATTCGGGGCATCCTGCTTGGGTGTTTCTGATCGCGCACGATATGAGGGGGGGCGGTGAGGTTCAACACCTAGCTCGTGATTTGAGGCGGAAAAGCAGGTTCTGGGGGTTAGGAATTCTGTTTAACCCCGGTCGGGCATAACCCGGAGGTGCCGGAGCATGGTTTTCTCTGAAGCATTTTTGTGGTCAATCCGTGCGAGATAGTTCTGTGCCCGCTCAACCGGGTCATATCTGTACTGGTCGGGGCCAAGAAACTTGCGTGCATTCAGATCTGCGGTACTCAGAAGGTCGAAATTCACCAGTTCCAGCCAGCAATTCCACCCTTCATCATATTCGCCGGCCCAATTGTTCGTGTAATACCTGACAAGCCGGTTCCGGATCGTATACCCGTGGCAATCGAACGCGAGCAAGCCATTGGTGACGTAAATGTGGCTTCCGGCAAACCCTTCGGCAGGGACAATTCTTTCTGCATAAAAACCGGGCAGAGGCGACATCTTCAGATAGACGCCAGCGAGTATGTGGCAGGCGCCATTGCCGAAGAATATACGGTCCGGAAGCGCCCACCTGCGCTCGGGGTCTTTCTTAACACCGGGTTTCATTCTGTACATGAGTTGCTTTCGCGCCTGGACGTGGAGGAAGAAGGGTCGTGTGCCTATTGGGAAAACTGACAGTCCTTGCGGGGTGGCGCCAGTGATCTGGTGCCGCAGGATCGCGAAAAGTGTTGCCTGTCATTGACTCATGCTGCACTGGCACAATAGGAGGGGCCGGTCGGGTTGCGTGGTGCAGCCGCGACCGTTTCCCCAATGGAGCACATTGAAATGTCTGAACTGCGCGAAACCGCGATGTCGTCCAAGGCCTGGCCCTTTGAAGAGGCGCGCCGGTTGCTCAAACGCTATCAGAAAGGTGCTCCGGAAAAGGGGTATGTGCTGTTTGAAACCGGATATGGCCCGTCGGGCCTGCCGCATATCGGCACGTTCGGCGAGGTGGCGCGGACCACGATGGTCAAGCGTGCCTTTGAGGCGCTGTCGGACATCCCGACCAAGCTGATCTGTTTTTCGGACGATCTGGACGGGATGCGCAAGGTTCCCAGTAACGTGCCGAACCCCGAGGCGTTGGAAGAGCATTTGCAGCGCCCGCTGACCTCGGTTCCTGATCCGTTTGGCGAGTATGACAGCTTTGGCGAGCACAACAACGCGATGCTGCGCCGGTTCCTTGATACCTTTGGGTTTGAATACGAGTTCTATTCGGCGCGAGACTTTTATCGCTCGGGCCAGTTCGACGAGATTCTGAAGCGTGCGGTTGAACGCTATGACGACGTGATGGCCATCATGTTGAAAAGCCTGCGGGAAGAACGCCAGCAGACCTATTCGATCTTCCTGCCGATCCACCCGGAAACCGGGCGGGTTCTGTATGTGCCGATGAAAAAAGTCTGCGCCGAGACCTACACCGTCACCTTCGATGATGAAGACGGTAAGGAATGGACCGTTCCCGTCACTGGCGGCAAGGTGAAGCTGCAATGGAAGCCGGATTTCGGGGCACGCTGGGCGGCACTGGGCGTTGATTTCGAGATGTACGGCAAGGAACACGCGACCAACGAAAAGATCTATGACGGGATCTGCCGGGCCTTGGGTGGACGCGCGCCCGAGCATTTCAGCTATGAGCTGTTTCTGGACGAGAACGGACAGAAGATTTCGAAATCGTCGGGCAATGGTGTCTCGATCGACGAATGGCTGACCTATGCGCCGACTGAGTCGCTGGCTTATTTCATGTACCAAAAGCCCAAGACGGCCAAGCGGATGCATTTCGACGTGATACCGAAAGCCTATGATGAGTATCATCAGCAGCTGCGCGCCTATCCGGGGCAGGACCTGAAGGCGCAGTTGAACAACCCGGTCTGGCATATTCACGGCGGTGACGTGCCGGAGTCGACCCTGATCGTTCCCTTTGCGATGCTGCTGAATCTGGCATCGGTTTCCGGTGCCGAAGACAAGGAGGCGCTGTGGGGCTTTATTCGCCGCTATGCGCCCGAGGCAACGGCAGAGAGCCATCCCGATCTGGACAAGGCAGCCGGTTTCGCCGTGCGGTACTTCAACGATTTCGTCAAGCCGACGCGCAAGCATCGCGCGCCGACGGATCAGGAGCGCGAGGCGCTGGAAGCGCTGAAGGCGGCGCTTGAGGCATATGATGGCCCGACCGAAGATGAAGCGTTGCAATCGGTGGTCTATGCCATCGGCCGCGAGCGGTTTGATCCAATGAAAGGGTGGTTCTCGGCGCTTTATGAGGTGCTGCTGGGGGCCTCGCAAGGGCCGCGTTTCGGGGGCTTTATCGCGCTTTACGGCGTGCCCGAGACCATCGCGCTGATCGACAAGGCACTGGCCGGAGAGCTGGTCTGATTTGACCTGAACCGGCATGGGGCTATCCTTGGAACAGGAGGTGGCCCCATGCGTCGACTACTGCTTGCATTATCCCTGTGCGCCGGGCTGGTGTCAGGCGCATTTGCGCAGAGTGCCGAGATCGAGGCCAATATCGCGGCGCAGATACAGGCCTTCCGAGCGGATGACTTTGCGACCGCCTTCACCTTTGCCAGCCCCAACATCCAGCGTCTGTTCCGAAACCCCGACAATTTCGGCGCGATGGTGCGCAATGGCTATCCCATGGTCTGGCGTCCTGCCGATGTGCGTTTTCTGGAACTGCGCGAGGTTGACGGCGCGCTGTGGCAGAAGGTGATGATTACGGACGGTAACGGGCGGGTGCATCTTCTGGACTATCAGATGATCCCGCTGACGGAAGGCTGGAAGATCAACGGGGTGCAACTGTTGGGTGCGGCTGACCCTGCGGCCTGAGGCAACACCACCGTCACGGTGAGATGAACCGTGGTTAATTCCTTTTCGATATCCAGACTGTCGCGTTCGGGGCGGACCTGAACACGGGGTTTGAACGCGTCGCCGGATTTGCGCGGCGCGATTGGGAAAGGGTTTTCAATGAACAAGGCAATCACCGACGGCATCGTGTTCATGCCGCCTCAATTCGCGAATGGTCTGACCGTCTGGTCTGCGGGGGACGGAACGCCCGGGTCGCCCACATATGGCGGGTCCGGCACCGGGGTATTTGTTCCGGCGGATGCGGATTTTGCCGGTTGTCTTGAGATCCTGAAGGTCAACACAACCCAGCAATTGCGTTACATGGGGCAGACGCCGATCCTGCCCGGTTGCTATTTGCAGATCAAAGCCCGGGTCAAGGCGATCAGCGGCCCGTTGCCGTCGGTGCGCATTGCAGCCTGGGCCGGTGGCGCGGGTGATGTGCATGTGGCCGGTGTTGTGGAACAGGGGCCGGCCACCCAGCTGTCGGGCTATGGCACCGTTCACGAGATCACCGCGATTGTCGGCACTGGCCAGCGCCCGGGCGTGGACATGCCCTGGGGGCTGGCTGCCCTTTACGGGCATTTCGGCCTGGATATCGAAGGGGCCAACGGCGCGCTGGTGCGCGTCGATGATCTTGAGATCACCGATGTCACCGGGTTCTTTCTGCGCGAGATGATCAGCCTGGTCGATGTGCGCGACTTTGGTGCCGTTGGTGACGGTGTGACGGATGACTCGGTTGCGTTTGAGGCGGCGGATCAGGCCGCCGGTGGCCGCCGGGTCTTTGTTCCGCAAGGCAGCTATCACCTTGCGGAGAACACCAGCATCGATGCGGAAATTGAATTCGAAGGCACCGTCACCATGCCGGATGACAAGATGCTGTTGCTGACCAAGGATTTCCATCTGCCCGCATATATCGAGGCGTTCGGAGATGAGGAGCTGGCCTTCAAGAAGGCGTTTCAGGCTCTGCTGAACAATTCGGATCATGACTCGCTGGATCTGGGCGGGCGCAAGATTTCCGTTTCCGCGCCGATCGACATGGCCGCTGCGGTTCCCAACAAGCAAAGCGGCTTTTCCACGCGGCGCGTGATCCGTAACGGGCAGTTCGATGTCAAAAGCGGTACCGCCTGGGACACCGAAACCTTCACCTCTGTCGCCACCTATGACCCGTCGGACAAGACACGCCTGACCAATGTCGCCAATGTGGCCAATATTCCGGTAGGATCGCTGGTTGAGGGCAGTGGTGTCGGGCGTGAGGTTTATGTGCGCTCGAAGAACATAGGTGCCGGTGAGATAACCCTGAGTGCGCCCATCTATGACGCCGCCGGTACCCAGACCTTTACCTTTCAGTCGTTCAAATACCTGCTGGATTTCAGCGGTTTCGATACGTTGCGGAAATTCGGCATGGAACAGATCGAGTTTCAGTGCAACAGCCGGTGCAGCGGCATTCGTCTGGCGGCCTCGGGCAGCACATTTTCGTTGAAGGACTGTTTTATCAGTCGCCCGAAGGATCGGGGACTGACCTCGACCGCGACGGGGTGCAAGGGGCTGCTGATCGACAATTGCCAGTTCTTGTCCTCAGAAGAAGCGCTTGACGTGACGGACCGGAATTCCATCGGGCTGAACACCAACTCGAACGATGTGAAGCTGCGTCACAATCGGGCGGTACGGTTCAAGCATTTTGCCGTTCTGGGCGGCGGTACCAACTTGGTTCTGGGCAACCATTTCTTCCAGGGCGATGGCATCCCGCAAGGGGTCCGCACCGCAGGGCTGATCATGATCGGCACCTACAACACCTCGACCATTGCCGAGAACTATGTCGACAACTGCTTTATCGAATGGACCAATGAACGCGATGCGGCACCCAACTATACCAGTGGATTCTCGTTCAGTTCGATGAGCATCACGGACAATATCTTTTTCTCAAGCGATGCACCGGCCTGGTTCAGTTATATCATCATCCGCCCCTATGGCGCTGGCCATTACCTGAATGGCGTGACGGTGACCGGCAACAAGTTCCGCGCCACCAGCGGTTCGATTGAGCGGGCGGAACGGGTCGATACGTCTTTTGCCGATCTGGACAATAACAGGCATTCGAACGTGACCTACCACAACAATACCTATCACGGGATTGGCAAGAGATCCTCGAACCCGCTGCGCGTCCGCAGCCAGCAGAACTCGGTTGCGAATATCTGGGCGGTTTCGGCAAACGGGGAATTGCCATTTGGCGGCAAGGCGCGCGGCTGCGACGGGGTCACTGCCATCGGGTCGCTGACCGGGGTGTTCAACAACCTTGTCTATTCGGCCCCTCATGTTCTGACCGAACAGGGGGTCAGTGGCGACAGTCTTATTCTGCGCTGGCCGGATCACCTGAAAGGCGAAGTCTCGGTCACGATGCGCATGGAGCGTTGAAACAGCGGCTGGCCGCCCAATCCGGGGTGGCCAGCCGCCTGATAAACGGGCGCAGAAAAGCGCCGATTGGCGCATCGGCAAGGAAATAGGCGACGTTTCAATCTGATGTGCTAGGCTTGGGGAAAGAAATGGAGAATCCCGATGCCGAAAATCGCCAAAAACGCCAGTGTTCAGACAGTTATCACCACGTTTGAAATGACGCCCGGCACCTGTCAGGACCTTTTGGAAGCGCTGACCGACGCCTATTCCGAGTTCATCTCGAAGCAGCCCGGCTTTGTTTCTGCGGGGCTTCATGTGAATGATGCGCAAACCCGGATTGCCAACTATTCGCAATGGCAACGTCGCGAGGATTTCCTGGCCATGCTGCGGACCCCCGAGATGCGCGACCGCAACCGCAAGATCAACGAGCTGTGCAAGAGCTTTGAGCCGGTCATGTATGACGTTGCAGAGACATTTGGCTCTACCTGACCTGAATCAAAGCCTGCGGTGCATGTCTGTTTCAAAGTAAGTCTGCAAAACGGAGGCGCATGCTATGTATCACAACATTCTCGTTCCGATCTCTTTCGATGCCGAAAGAGATACGTCCGGGCCGTTGAAACTGGCCCGGGTTCTGGCCACGCCGGACGCGCAGGTCACATTGCTGCATGTGGTTGAGCATATTCCGAATTATGCAATCTCGTACATGCCGGCGGAATATCTGTCCGAGGCCCGAAAGGCGATTCAGTCAGAGCTTGATACGCTGGCGTCGCAATTGCCGAATGCCACGGGCGTGGTGGTCGAAGGGCACTCCGGCCGGACCATTCTGGATTGGGCCGAGGCGCATCACCCGGACCTGATCATCGTGGCCTCGCACCGGCCGGGGATGCAGGATCTGCTGCTGGGGTCAACCGCGTCCCATATCGTACGCCACGCCCCTTGCGCGGTACATGTGGTCCGGTAACGGTCGGACATCACCGGCAGTAAGCAAAATTGTGCCTGTGCGGGCGGTGGTTTTGGGCCGGGCCAGATTTTTTGAACCCGGTGGAACTGAGTTGCCTCGGCTTTGCCACATATTGCCCTTATGGGTCGGGGCATGTTGTTCAAGAAACCCTCGCAGGAAGCACCTGATCTGAACCCGCGCTCGGCCAGACGACACCAGCGCGCCGAGGCGGCGCGGCGGCAGGCGCTGTCCCCGCTGCGAGTCCTGATCATGGTTCTGCTGCTGCCGCTGACGACCGTGCTGATTGCCACGGGCGTCTTTCTGCGCACCTCGGGCTATGAGCGGGACGAGGCGGTGATCCACCTGATCGCGCTGGCGGGGTGTGATGCGACACAGGCCATGGGGATCGGTCCGTTCCGCGCTGGGCAGCCGGGCTATCATGAGCGCAACGACCCGGATGGTGACGGGGTGGCCTGCGGGTATGCCGAGCTGGAGCTGCCACGCGCGACCACCGTGCAGGCGCAGGACCAGCCAAAGCCGCGCGAACGGTCGGTGGGAAGCGCCAAGTTCGTGCGCCCCTGATTTTCGGGGGGCGGGAAGGGGCTAGCCTTTCATCGCCTGTAGCAATTCCAACAACCCTTTGCGATCGTCGTCACTGGCATAATCGCCGGTGGCCAGCCGTTCGGCGATACGCAGGCGCAGGCGTTCCTGTTGAGTGCGGACCTCTTCCCCGGCGGTTTCGGCCAGCGTCTTCATGATCACGGCCACGGCCTGTTGGCGCTTGGTGGTGGGGTTGGCGATATAATCGACAAGGCTCTGCTGGCCGGAATCGAGGATGTTTTCGGCCAGTTCGCGCAGTTGGTCGCCATTGGGCAGCAGCGGGGCGGGTGCATCCTCGGGCGGCAGGATTTCCGGCAGGTTGCGCGGAACCTCGGCCAGAGCGTTCGCGCCATCAACAAAGGCTTCGGTGATCATCCGCGTGATCTTGATCGCGCGCGGGTCCTTGAACAGGGCCGAGGCGATGGCCACGCCGTAATCGGTATAGACCCACGGATTGACCCGCCGCCCGCCGCGGCCTTTGGGTTTTGAAATCACATTCTGTGATTGCAAATCAGCGACCTCGGCATCGGTCAGCTGAAAGCGGTAGCCCTCGAACAGGTCGGTGTTGCGCGACACCGCCTGATTGAAGGCACTGACGGATTTTCCGTAGAACTGCGCCAGATCCTCGGCCAGCACCACACGGGTGCCGCGCACCCTGTGAATGGCGCTTTGCACCTCATGCGCGCTGGGCAGGTTTTTCGGGTTCGTCATGGCAGCCGTTTGGAATCACAATTTGTGATTTCAAACGTGGAGGAGGGTGGGGCGGGGTGCAAGTTTGAAATGCCGGGGTTTGCCGCGTCCCTGATCGGATGGTGGGCGTGTTCATTGGGGTATCTTGCGCAGATAGGCAAAGCGATAAGCGAGCGCGACGCCGCCTGCGCCGCCGACAATATTGCCGATCGTGACCCAGAACAGGTTGCCCATGGCCGCGCCAAAACCGAGGTCGGCACCGGCAAGCGCGCCCTGCGGCAGCAGGTACATATTGGCGACCGAATGTTCGAGCCCCAAGAGGACAAACGCCGCTATGGGCCAGAGTACCGCCATGATCTTGCCCGCCGCTGTTCTGGCCGCGAAGCTCAGCCAGACGGCAAGGCAGACCAACGCGTTGCACAGAACGCCGCGGGCAAACGCCTGGGTGGCAGAGAGGTCGGCCTTGCCATTTGCGATTGCTGATGCGGTGGCCCCCATGGGCCCGTCCAGCAAACCGGTTGCAGCGACGGCCAGAGCCAGCGCGATAGACCCGACCAAATTCCCAAGGTACACGAGCCCCCAGTTGCGCAGCAGGGCGCGCGGCGAGATTTTCCGATCCACCGCCGCGATGGTCATCAGGGCGTTACCGGTGAACAGCTCGGCCCCGCCGACGATCACAAGGATCAGGCCCAGCGAGAACACGACGCCACCCAGAAAGCGGGCCGGTCCAAACCCCGGGTCAACGCCGGTCATGACCATGGTGAAGGCGGCCCCGCCGAAACCGATGAACACACCCGCGAGTATCGCCAGAGTCAGCGTCTGACCGACCGTGAGATGTGCCTTGGCAACACCAGCGGTTTCAACCAGCTCGGCGATCTGGGCTGGTTTGTAGGCGTCAATTCCGGTTGGGTTCTGTGTTTGCATGGGACCCACTTTGCCGACGCATTCGTGGTGCGGCATTGATTGGGATCAAGCATCCATCGGTGCAAAAACAACCGCACTGGGGGCGAGGCTGCAACCCTGAAGGGACAGCCACCCGGATGCAGTGCGGTGTATGGTTGAAAATCGGCGCAAATCGCCGGTATCAATGCGAGATTTCGGACTGCCGTGCTAGAGTACGCGCGGCGGGGCCGTTCCGGCCGTGTTACATGGCAATTTTGCCAGACGACGGAGGAAAGTGATGTTTGCACGAATTACCCAATACAAAATGAAGCCCGGTACGCGCGAGGCGGCGACGGCGAAGATGAATGAATTGAAATCCGACATCATGGGTATGCCCGGCATGCACAGCTTTACCAACGTGATGAACGAGGATGGTTCAGGCTATGTGATCTCGGTGGTCGAAAGCGAGGCGACCTCGAACGCAAACGCACCCAAAGTGGCCGAGTTGTGGGGCCATTTCGCCGAATTCATGGAAGGCCCACCGACGCCGGTTGGGTACGACGTGATTGCCCATTGGGATAAGGGGTAGCGGTTAGGGCGGGGATAGACCCGCCCTTTCTTTTATTTGGAGAGAACAGCGATTTGGACCTCATGTGGTCTGGCCAGGGTGTTCGGGTTCGTCATGGCAACCGCTTGGAAACACAATTTGTGAATTCAAACGTGGAGCAGTGCGCGCTGGGCTGCAAGGGTGGAGTGTGGGATGTGACTTACCTACTCAGGCAAACGCTCATAACTCTTTCCCTAGTATCACCGCCGTAACGGGTGTTGGACGGCAGTGCGATCCAGTCTCTGTGCCGATAACTCCAAAGAAACGGCCAATTCTCGCTGTTACACGCGACGCCATGTGGGGACTGGTAACCGTCGGAGCGTTCTCGAATGGACTTGAACAAAGACGAACGTTCTATGATGCGTAACTCGGATGCTTTCGCGTATCTTTTCATTTGCCATTGCACTTGCAGGCTTTGCAACGCGACCGGACCTATCACTGTAAGCATTGCGCCAACAATAATAGTCGGTATTTTTGCCTTGCCCGGCATGATCGCAGCGGCTGCGGCCACCAAAAACAGTAAAATCAACGCCGCAAAGAAAAAAACAAAAAGTCTCGCGGTTAAAGCATCTCCCAGTAAAAATAGGATTGAGGCGGGCCATACAGCGAGCGCCAGCATTCGTAAGCCGCTAAAGCTCGAATCTACTCCAAGTCCCCAGATGATCATCAAAAGGAGCACGAACCATAGCATTGATATACTTCTGCCGGGCGACGCTTCGCGCCATCCTGCGAGCACACTTACCCATACCCAAACCATTGCTAGGAGTGAAATTGTTCCGAGCAGTCCAACTACAATAAGAAGCGTGATCAAAAAACTTTCCTAAACCGATTGTCTAAGAAGATAGATTTCCTGCTTTGAGGCAAATTGCAACCGTCAGTTGCGTTTTAACCTACCTCTTCCGCCGCTTAACATTCCCACCCCTTTGCCCCGGCCGTCCAGCCGTAGACCGCCCACGCGATTTCACGGCATCTTCCGAGGCTTTCTCGACCGCCCATTGGCGGGCCATGGGGTCGTCGGCGATGGCCAGATCGACCGCTTCCAGGCGTTTGATTTCATCGCGGATGTTAGCGGCCTCTTCGAATTCCAGGTTCTCGGCGGCTTTGCGCATCTGGTCGCGCAGCCCGTTCAGGTGCGCCTCGAGATTGGCACCGTGCATCGGTTTGTCGATGGTGGCGGTGACGCGGTTCATGTCCACGTCGCCCTCATAAAGCCCGGCCAGAACATCCTCGACATTCTTTTTCACGGTCGCGGGCGTGATGCCGTGTTCCTCGTTATAGGCCATCTGCTTGGCGCGGCGGCGGTCGGTTTCGGCCAGCGCGCGTTCCATCGAACCGGTGATCTTGTCGGCATACATGATCACCCGGCCATCGGCGTTGCGCGCGGCGCGGCCGATGGTCTGGACCAGCGAGGTCTCGGACCGCAGAAAGCCTTCCTTGTCGGCGTCCAGAATGGCGACCAGCCCACATTCGGGAATGTCGAGCCCTTCACGCAGCAGGTTGATGCCGACCAGCACGTCGAACGCGCCCAGACGCAGGTCGCGCAAAATCTCGATCCGTTCCAGCGTGTCGATATCGGAATGCATGTAGCGCACCTTGATACCCTGTTCGTGCAGGTATTCGGTCAGATCCTCGGCCATGCGTTTGGTCAGCGTCGTGACCAATGTGCGATAGCCATCGGCGGCGACCTTGCGCACCTCGTCCAGCAGGTCGTCGACCTGCATCGACACGGGGCGGATTTCGACCTGCGGGTCCAGCAGGCCGGTGGGGCGGATCACCTGTTCGGTGAAGACGCCGCCGGTCTGGTCCAGCTCCCACGCGGCGGGGGTGGCCGAGACGAAGACGGATTGCGGGCGCATGGCATCCCATTCCTCGAACTTCAGGGGCCGGTTGTCCATGCAGGACGGCAGGCGGAACCCGTGTTCGGCCAGCGTGAACTTGCGCCGGTAGTCGCCCCGGTACATGCCGCCGATCTGCGGCACGCTGACATGGGATTCGTCGGCAAAGACAATGGCGTTGTCGGGGATGAATTCGAACAGGGTCGGGGGCGGCTCGCCCGGCGCGCGGCCGGTCAGATAGCGCGAATAGTTCTCGATCCCGTTGCAGACGCCGGTGGCCTCGAGCATTTCCAGATCGAAATTGGTGCGCTGTTCCAGCCGCTGCGCCTCGAGCAGTTTGCCTTCGCCGACCAGCTGGTCGAGGCGCGTCCGCAGTTCTTTTTTGATCCCGATGATGGCCTGCTGCATCGTCGGTTTCGGCGTCACGTAGTGGGAGTTCGCATAGACCCGGATATGGTCCATCGTGTCGGTTTTTTCGCCGGTCAACGGGTCGAATTCGGTGACCTGTTCCAGTTCCTCGCCGAAGAAGGACAGTTTCCAGGCGCGGTCTTCGAGGTGGGCGGGCCAGATTTCCAAACTGTCGCCCCGCACCCGGAACGAGCCGCGCTGAAACCCCTGATCGTTACGGCGGTATTGCTGGGCCACCAGATCGGCCATCACCTGCCGCTGGTCGTATTCGTGACCGACCTTCAGATCCTGCGTCATCGCCCCGTAGGTTTCGACCGAGCCGATACCGTAGATGCAGCTGACCGAGGCGACGATGATCACGTCATCGCGTTCCAGCAACGCCCGCGTGGCCGAGTGGCGCATCCGGTCGATCTGTTCGTTGATCTGGGATTCTTTTTCTATGTAGGTGTCAGAGCGCGGCACATAGGCTTCGGGTTGGTAATAGTCGTAATAGGACACGAAATATTCCACCGAGTTTTCGGGGAAGAAGCCCTTGAATTCACCGTATAGCTGCGCGGCGAGCGTTTTGTTGGGGGCCAGGATGATGGCGGGGCGCTGGGTTTCCTCGATCACCTTGGCCATGGTGAAGGTCTTGCCCGTTCCGGTCGCGCCCAGCAGCACCTGATCGCGTTCCCCGTCCAGCACGCCGCCCGCCAATTCCTTGATCGCCGTGGGCTGATCGCCCGCCGGATTGAATTCGGTATGCATCACGAATTGCCTGCCGCCTTCCAGTTTCAGGCGGGCGCGCACGTCTTCGGCGGTCAATTGGGTCTTGTCGGAATGGGCGTATGGCATAGGCAGGCTCCGGGCGTCAGGCCCTTACATTTGTTCTTATTTTGTCCAACTGCAAGGGCCGATCCGAATTCATTGCGCGCAATGCGGTCTGAGACTGTGCGGGGGTGAGATGGTGTAATGTTCTTGCGTTTGTTTGGCGCGATCCTATCCCAGCCTGATGACAGTTTCTGGCATGAGTTCGCGGGCGAGGGCCGCGACAATTGCAATCTTGCCCCCGGGCGCGCTCTGACGCATAAACGGGCTCAGCCAAGTGAGTACGGAGAGGCGACATGCGCGCACGGATTTACCAGCCCGCAAGAAATGCGATGACCTCGGGGATGGCCAAGACCCGCAAATGGGTTCTGGAATACGCCCCGGCCTCGGCGCGCGAGGTTGATCCGCTGATGGGCTGGACGTCGTCCAGCGACACGCAGGCTCAGGTGCGCCTGAAGTTCGACACGAGGGAAGAGGCGCTGGATTATGCCAAGGCCCACGGTATCGATGCTGAGGTCAGCGAGCCGCACAAGCGCAAACCCAATCTGCGTGCGCGGGGCTATGGCGAGAATTTCGCAACCGACCGGCGTGCCCCCTGGACGCACTGAATGATCGAAATCCGAGAGGCTGACCCGACATCGGACGTATTGCGCCCGATTGTCGATGCGCATTTTGCCCATGGTGAAACCGCGGGACCCGCGGAAAGCAACCACACGATGGATGCTGAAGCCTTGGCCGGGCCGGGGGTGCGGTTCTGGGCCATTTTTGACGGACAGCAGCCATTGGGATGCGGTGCGCTGAAAGCGCTGCCCGATGGAACCGCCGAAGTAAAATCAGTGCATATTCTGGCGCAGGCAAGAGGGCGCGGGCTGGCGCGCGTGCTGATGGTGCATCTGGCTGAACAGGCCGGCGCAGAGGGGTGCGAGGCTTTGGTTCTTGAGACCGGGGCGAGCCATCTTCGCGAATATGATGCCGCCCGCAAGCTGTATGAGTCGCTGGGATATTCCTATTGCGGGCCTATCTTTGGATATGTTGATGATCCCAACAGCGCATTCATGCGCTTGCCTCTTGAACCCCGCGGGTAAAAACCGCAAGAAGGGCGCAGCGGTCCCTTAGCTCAACTGGATAGAGCAGCTGACTTCTAATCAGCAGGTTGAGGGTTCGAGTCCTTCAGGGATCGCCATTTGCAAACCAGATCTATACCGGACATGCGCCTGCTTTGGTCGGCGCGTCGTGATTTTGTGGCTGTTTGGTGTGGTATGAGGGGCTGGACGAGGGGGTCATGCCAGCCCCTCTAAGGGGGTCACAGAGTGGTAGTATGTGTTCCTTACGTACAATCTAACGTGATTCACCGTGCGGCGATATTGGGGGATTCCCGTAGGTTGGCATTTGCGCGGAAATATGCGTGTCAGGCAGTGCAATCCTGTTGAGATCAGACCGGGTTTTTGCGCGGTATTCGTGTTGAGGCTGTAGAAGCCGCTGGCAAATCCGGGGGTGATGCAAAAAATATATTGCAACCGGTTGCAAAGAAAATCATTGTTACGCACAACAACAAGATTCGGGAGAGCTGCATGTTGAGGGTCGGATTGCTGGGTGCCGGGCGTATTGGGCGCGTTCATGCGCAGGCCATATCTTCCCATCCGGGGAGCAGGCTGTGTGCGATATCCGATGCGCTGCCCGAGGCGGCGAACAGCCTCGCGGATGAATATGGGGCCGAGGCACGCAGTTCAGAAGAAATTATCGCTGATCCCGAAATTGACGCGGTTCTGATTGCAACGCCGACGGATACGCATTCCGACCTGATCGAGGCGGCCACGGGCGCTGGCAAAGCCGTTCTGTGCGAAAAGCCCGTCGATCTGAGCCTTCAGAGGGCACAGGACTGTCTGAGCGCCGTAGCGGGGCGCGGCAAACCTGTCATGATCGGGTTTAACCGGCGGTTCGATCCTAATTTTGCGGCTTTGAAGGCCGGTTTGGACGCAGGTGAAATCGGCAAGGCCGAACTGTTGTCGATCACGTCATTTGACCCGGCCCCGCCACCGGTCAGCTACGTAAAAGTGTCCGGAGGACTGTTTCGGGACATGATGATCCACGATTTCGACATGGCGAACTTTCTGATGGGGGATGTGCCCCAGACCGTCACAGCGGTGGGATCGTCGCTTGTGGATGCAGAGATCGGCGCAGCAGGCGATGTGGACACGGCCGTGGTCACAATGACTTACGCAGACGGCCGGATTGCGGTCATCAAGAACTCGCGCCGGGCGGCCTATGGGTATGACCAGCGGGTCGAGTTGCTGGGCTCGGAAGGGTTGTTGCAGGCGCATAACATGCTGGAAAACACCGTCGTGAAATCGACGGCAAATGGCGTTGTGGGCGCGAAGCCGACTTATTTCTTTCTGGAACGCTACATGCCGGCCTACCGCGTGGAATGGGCCGCATTTGTTGATGCTGTCGGCGGCGGTTCCGACGTTCCCGTCACGTTGCAGGATGGTGTGGCGGCGCTGGCGATGGCCGAGGCCGCGACCCTGTCAGCGCAGACGGGAATGCCCGTCCGGATGGAGGAAATTTTGAAACCGGTTGCAAAATGACCAAAATTCTTCAAACTAACGACAGCTCGGCCCTGAGCCGCAGCCACTGAGATTCGGCACAGCCGGATGATTGGGGCCGGTACCCCAACAGAAGATCAGACTGAACCAATGGGAGGAAACTGAAATGAAGAAATTCGTTAAAGGTGCACTTGCCGCGGGGGCACTGGCCCTGGCGACGCCTGCTCTTGCGCAGGACATCGTGGTCGTATCGCATGGCCAGGCCAATGACGCATTCTGGAACGTCGTGAAGAACGGTGTTGAGCAGGCTGGCAAGGATGTCGGTGTGAATGTGGAATACCGCGCGCCGGAAACCTTCGACATGGTGGCCATGTCGCAGCTGATCGACGCTGCCGTGAACCAGGAGCCCGATGGCCTGATCGTTTCGATCCCGGATGCGGATGCGCTTGGCCCGTCAATCGAACGCGCCGTTGCCGCAGGCATCCCGGTGATCTCGATCAACTCGGGGTCGGATGTGTCGAAACAGCTGGGTGCGTTGCTGCACGTGGGTCAGGACGAGTTTGACGCCGGGAAAGCTGCGGGCGAACAACTGGCTTCGATGGGGGGCAAAACCGCGATCTGTGTGAACCACGAAGTGGGCAACGTTGCGCTGGACCTGCGTTGTGCAGGTTTCGCGGAAGGCTTTGGCGGCGATGTCGAAGTTCTGCCGACCTCGAACGATCCGTCGGAAATCGAGTCGAAAGTCTCGGCTGCTCTGGCTGCAAATGAAGCCGTCGATACGGTTATGGCGCTGGGTGCAAGCTCGGCCGGAGAGCCGACTGTTGCCGCTGTCAAAGCATCGGGCCGTGACGTGAATGTTGCGTCCTTCGACCTGTCGGCCAACTTCCTGCAATCGATTGCGGATGGCGACGCGGCCTTTGCCATTGATCAGCAGCAGTATCTGCAAGGGTATCTGTCGGTGAACTTCATGGGCCTGCACGCCAAATACGGCCTGATGCCCGGTGGTAATGTTCCTTCGGGTCCGAACCTGATCACTCAGGACAAGGCCGCGCAGGTGATCGAGCTGTCCGCGCAGGGCATCCGCTGATCCATACCGCAACCTGAACAAAACGGGGCGGCGCGTTGGCGCCGTTCCCACCCAAGTGGGAGGAAACGATGAGTGACTCAGCGCAAATCGCCGGGGACGAAAGGGTCAAGAAAGAACCTTTCATGACCAAGCTCATGAAACGGCCCGAACTCGGTGCGATGGCGGGCGTCGTTCTGGTGGTCATCTTCTTTGCCATCACAGCAGACGATTCGATGTTTACCCTGGCCGGGGTCATGAACTTCATGACACCTGCGGCACAGCTGGGCATTCTGGCAATCGGTGCGGCCCTTCTGATGATCGGCGGCGAGTTTGATTTGTCCATCGGTTCAATGGTGGCGTTTGCGGGACTGTTTTTCGGCGTCTGTGTGGTGACATGGCAGTTGCCACTGATCATTGCGATCCCCATGACATTTGTATTCGCGGCATTCGTCGGGGCAGTAAACGGAAATATCGTCATAAGATCCGGCCTGCCGTCCTTTATCGTGACGCTGGCTTTCCTGTTCATTCTGCGCGGTCTGTCGTTGGTTGGCCTCAAGGCGGCGACCGGAGGATCGACCCAGTTGCGCGGTGTGCGTGACGTGGTTGAAAACGACTGGCTGGCGCCGTTCTTTTCGGGAGAAGCCTTTGGCAGCCTGTTTGCCTGGCTGGCGGCCAACGGCATGATTGACACCTTCAAAAGCGGAGCACCCAAGGTGCCCGGCGTACCGGTCGAAATCCTGTGGTTCATCGTGCTGGCATTGGCAGCCACCTACGTGTTGCTGCGGACCCCTGCCGGAAACTGGATTTTCGCGGCGGGCGGTGACAGCACTGCGGCATCGAATTCAGGTGTTCCCGTGAGCAAGATCAAGGTGTCCCTGTTCATGCTGACCGCCTGCTGTGCTGCACTTGTTGCCATCATTACGGTGATCGACGCGGGCTCGACCGACGCGCGGCGCGGTTTCCAGAAAGAATTCGAGGCGATCATCGCCGCCGTGATCGGAGGTTGCCTGCTGACGGGCGGATATGGCTCGGCCATCGGGGCGTTCTTTGGGTCGATCATCTTTGGCATGGTTGTCATCGGACTGACCTATACGGATTTCGATCAGGACTGGTTCCAGGTGTTCCTGGGCGCGATGCTGCTGATTGCCGTTCTGTTCAACAACGCGATCCGCAAACGCGTAACCGGGGAGCGCTGATATGACCGAAGATACCAAGTTCCACCACGGCGATGCGGCGGGCGATCAGGCCCCCATCGTGGAAATGAAGGATATCGAGAAGCACTTTGGCAACATCATCGCATTGGCGGGCGTCAGTTTTGACGTCAAACCGGGTGAATGCCACTGTTTGCTGGGCGATAACGGCGCGGGTAAGTCGACCTTCATCAAGACCATGTCCGGGGTACATAAACCCACCAAGGGCGAGATCTTTTTCGAGGGCAGGCCACTGCATTTCGACACCCCTCGGGATGCGATGGAGGCAGGCATCGCGACCGTGTTCCAGGATCTGGCGATGATCCCGCTGATGAGCGTCACGCGCAACTTTTTCATGGGGCGCGAGCCGACCAAGGGTAAGGGTCTGCTGAAGCGGTTCGATGTTGAACACGCAAATGAGGTCTGCATGGAAGAGATGCGCAAGATGGGCATCAACCTGCGTGGACCGGATCAGGCCGTTGGCACCCTGTCTGGGGGGGAACGGCAGACCGTCGCCATTGCCCGCGCCGTGTATTTCGGTGCCAAGATTCTGATCTTGGACGAACCGACCTCGGCCCTTGGTGTGCGCCAGACCTCGAACGTTCTGGCCACCATCGACAAGGTGCGAAGTCAGGGCGTCGGCGTGGTTTTCATCAGCCACAACGTGCGTCACGCGTTGGCAGTGGGCGACAGGTTCACCGTTTTGAACCGGGGCAAGACGCTGGGCACAGCAACGCGTGGCGAGATCACGCCAGAGCAGTTGCAGGACCTGATGGCAGGCGGTCAGGAAATGGCCGAGCTTGAGGGATCGCTGGGCGGCACGGTTTAAAGTACAGAATTTGGATGTCCCAATGGGGCATCCATCGAGCGGTGGCACGTGACGCCACTCTGTTTTCAGGCTTTGATACAAAAGCTGGCACCTTCGCAAATGAGAAAACCCGCAGGCCGCCAAAGGCGGAGCTGAGTTGAAAGGGATCATGATGAGCAAGACAGTCCGACTGACCGCGGCGCAAGCTCTGGTGCGCTATCTGGGCGCGCAGATGAACGAGGCCGGAGAGCCCTTTATCGCAGGTGTCTGGGCGATTTTCGGCCATGGCAATGTGGCTGGTTTGGGCGAGGCGCTGCACGGTGTGAAAGACAGCCTGCCCACCTATCGCGGTCATAACGAACAAACGATGGCACATTGTGCGATTGCCTATGCCAAGCAGTTGGGGCGCAGGCGGGCGATGGCGGTCACTTCGTCCATCGGGCCGGGGGCCACCAACATGGTTACCGCTGCTGCGCTGGCCCATGTGAACCGCCTGCCGGTTTTGTTGCTGCCCGGTGACGTGTTCGCCACGCGTGGACCCGACCCGGTTTTGCAGCAACCCGAAGTGTTCTCGGACGGAACTATTAGTGCGAATGACTGTTTCAGACCGGTCAGCCGCTATTTCGACCGCATCACCCGGCCGGAGCACCTGTTGACGGCGCTGCCGCGTGCCTTCCGCACCATGACGGACCCGGCGGATTGCGGTCCGGTGACGCTGGCCTTTTGTCAGGACGTGCAGGCCGAGGCTTATGACTATCCCGTTAGCTTTTTTGAGCCGCGCGTCTGGTATCAGCGCCGCATTCGTCCGGATGAAGGTGAATTGGCACGGGCCGTGGCCGCAATCAAGGCAGCCAGGCGCCCTGTGATCGTGGCCGGGGGTGGCGTACATTATTCGGACGCGACCGCCGCGTTGCAGCGCTTTGCCGAGGCGCACAACGTGCCGGTGGCCGAGACGCAGGCGGGAAAATCCGCGCTGGCCTGGGATCACCCCCTGAACCTTGGTCCGATTGGCGTCACAGGCGGTGAGCCTGCCAATGATATCTGCGCCGAGGCTGATCTGGTGCTGGGCGTCGGCACCCGCTTTCAGGATTTCACCACCGGGTCCTGGGGATTGTTCGAAAACCCCGAGCGGGAGTTGATCAGCCTGAACACCGCCGCCTATGACGCGGCAAAGCACGGCGCGATGCCGCTGCAGGCTGACGCCCGCGTTGGGCTGGGTGACCTGAGCGGTGCGTTGGGCGGTTACCGCGCGCCTGATATGCCCGCGACGCTGAAGTCGGAATGGTTTGCCAAGGTCGATGCGTTGACCGACGCGCCCGCGGACAGCAATGCACTTCCCACGGATATGCAGGTGATTGGTGCCGTGCAGCGGGCGGCCAATGAAAACACCGTTGCCATGTGTGCCGCAGGCACGATGCCGGGTGAGCTGCACAAGCTGTGGAAGGCACCGCGCCCCGGTGCTTATCATATGGAATATGGCTTCAGCTGCATGGGGTATGAGATCGCCGGTGCCATGGGCATCAAGATGGCCCAGCCCGACCGCGACGTGATCTGCTTTACCGGCGACGGCACTTACATGATGGCGAATTCCGAAATGGCGACGGCGGCGATGATGGGGATTTCGTTCACCGTTGTGGTCACCGACAATCGCGGCTTTGGCTGCATCAACCGTTTGCAGATGGGAACCGGCGGGGCCGAGTTTAACAACCTGCTGGATCACGCAATCGGCGGTGAAAATTCGGTGATCGACTTTGCCAAACATGCCGAAGCAATGGGGGCGACGGCGGTCAAGGTCAGCTCGATCGCCGAGCTTGAGGAGGCACTGGCCAAACGTGGCGAGGTCAAAGGCCCCTATGTGGTGGTGATCGACACCGACCCGTACCCATCGACCGAATATGGCGGAACGTGGTGGGAAGTGGCGGTGCCCGAGGTCAGCATCCGCCCGGAAGTAAACGAAAAACGTGCGGCCTATGAGGTCGCCATCAAGGAAAGAAACACGAAATGAGCGTGAAGATCGGTATCTCTCCGATTGCCTGGCAGAATGACGATTTGCCGGACCTGACCGCAGCCTACACGATGGAGCAGGCGCTTAAAGAAGCGCGCGAGATCGGCTATACCGGTGTCGAGCGTGGCCAGCGGATGCCCGGCGACACCGAAGGGTTGCGCGCCTATCTGGATGCCAGTGACATCGCGCTGTGCGGCGGCTGGTGCTCGGGTAGTACTCTGGTCAATGACCTGGACGCCGAAATCGCCATCGTGCGTGAACAGGTCGAACAGTTTGTTGCGCTGAACAGCCCCTGCATCGTTTACGCCGAGTGTTCAAATACCGTTCAGGGGCAGATCGGAACGCCGGTCAATGACCGCCCGAAGCTGTCCAAAGACGATGTGTTGGCCTATGCGGGCAAACTGACCGAGCTTGCCAAATGGATGGCAGATCAGGGTATGCCGATGGCCTATCACCATCACATGGGCACGATCATCGAAAGCGAAGAGGATGTGAACTGGTTGATGGAGGGTTCCGGCCCCGAATTGAGCTTGTGCTTCGATACGGGCCATCTGCTGTTTGGTGGCGGCGACGTGATGGCCACACTGAACCGTTGGGGCGACCGTGTGCACCATGTCCACTTCAAGGATATCCGCCCGGACATCGTGCGGGACACGCGCGAGAACAATCGCAGCTTTCTGGATGCGGTGATCGCCGGCGCGTTCACCGTGCCGGGTGATGGGTGCATCGACTTTCAGGCCGTAGCCAACGCGTTGAAAGCAATGGATTACAGCGGCTGGATCGTGGTCGAGGCCGAGCAGGACCCCGCCAAGGCGCCGCCCTATGAGTACTCCAAATTGGGCTATGACCACATCGTCGAGGTTTGCGGCAAGGCAGGGTTGGAGATCACCGTTTAATCACCGCCCCTCGGGGCAACACCGAAGCCATGAAAGAGGAGTTTGTCATGGTACATCAAGAACTTGGATACGTCGGCTATTTTGACCGGGAATCCTGCGATCTGGATGAGTTCAAGGTGTTGACCTCGCAAAACCTGACAACCGGTGCGGTGCCTCATGCCGCATCGGTGCAAAAGAACGTTCCGATCTATGATATGCACGCCCTGCGCCCGGCGCTGGAGAATGCGGATCAAAGAAAAGCACTGCTGGCAGAATGGGCAGGCGTGTTGGACAAATCTGCGGGTGTGATCGTTCTAAAAGGCGCATTTGCGGATACGTCCGTGATCGACCGGGCGACCGCTGTGTTCCATCAGATCATCGAGGAAGAACGTCAGGGCGGGGCCGGGGAAGGTGACCACTTCGCGGCCTCGGGCGCGAATGACCGGATATGGAACGCATTGCAGAAACAGTGCTTGCGCGATCCCGAGGGCTTTGCGCTCTATTTCGGGAATGTGGCCATTGCAGCGGCTTGCGAGGCGTGGCTGGGGCCGAACTATCAAATGACCGCGCAAATCAATCAGGTGCGCCCCGGCGGCAAGGCACAGCAGGCGCATCGGGATTATCATCTGGGCTTTCAAACCGCCGACAGCGCCGCCCGGTATCCGGCCCATGCCCATCTGGTGACGGCTTCGCTGACCTTGCAGGGGGCGGTTGCGCATTGCGATATGCCCGTGGAAAGCGGCCCAACCAAACTGCTGCCGTTTTCGCAGCTTTATGCGCCGGGATATCTCGCCTTCCATGACGCGGCACACCGGGCGTTTTTCGAAGAGAACTACATTCAGTTGCCCCTTGAAAAGGGGGATGCGGTGTTCTTCAACCCGGCGCTGTTTCACGCTGCCGGGGAAAACAGCAGTGCGGATATTCAGCGGATGGCGAACCTGTTGCAGGTCTCGTCTGCCTTCGGTCGTGCGATGGAGATGGTTGACCGGCAGTCCATGTCGCAGGCGGTGTTTCCGTCGCTGGCCGCCCTGAAACAACGGGGGGCGCTGAGTGCGCCAGAGCTGATTGCGGCGATTGCCGCAACGGCTGAGGGCTATCCGTTCCCGACCAATCTGGACACCGACCCGCCGATTGGTGGCAATGCGCCCGAAAGCCAGGCTGACATATTGCACCGGGCCGTATCGGAAGGGTGGGCCGAGGCCCGACTGTCCGAGGCGCTTTCGGCCCTGCAAACACGGCAAGCGGCCTGAGGGCGATACAGGCGGGCCGTTTAGGCCCGCCCAATAAGGAGAACAAGAATGGCAGACCTGCTGAAGAAGCCTATTGGAACCCGTGGCAAGGTACATGACATCACCCCGGACAGTGCCGGATGGCGATATGTGGGTTTTGGGCTGTATCATCTGCAAGCGGACGACAGGGCGGCCGAGGCGACAGGAGACCGCGAGATCATTCTGGTGATGGTCGAAGGCAAGGCACGGATCACCGGGGCCGGTCAGGACTGGGGTGTATTGGGCGACCGGATGAACGTGTTCGAAAAGACACCGCCGCATAGCCTGTATCTGCCCAACGGAACCGAGTGGGAGGCTGTGGCGGAAACCGACTGCGTTGTGGCGGTGTGCTCGGCCCCGGGTAAGGGCGGCCACAAAGCGCGCCGGATCGGGCCGGATGGCATCACGCTGACCGAACGCGGCAAGGGTGTGAATACGCGGTATATCAACAATATCGCGATGGAGAACGAGGATTATGCCGACAGTCTGCTGGTGACTGAGGTCTTTACGCCCAATGGGCACTGGTCCTCTTACCCCAGTCATCGACATGATGAGGACGATTTTCCCCGCATCACCTATCTGGAAGAGACGTATTACCACCGCCTCAACCCGGCCAACGGGTTCGGAATTCAGCGGGTTTATACCGATGATGGCCAGTTGGATGAGACGATGGCTGTCTCCGATGGCGATGTTGTGATCGTTCCGCGTGGCCATCACCCTTGCGGCGCGCCCTATGGGTTTGAGATGTATTATCTGAACGTCATGGCGGGCCCGCTGCGCAAATGGCGGTTTGCCCTGGCCCCCGAGGTCGAATGGATCATGGAGCGTGACGGATGAGCCAAGACTTCGCCAATTACCCTAGCCTTGCGGGCAAAACGGTTATCATCACCGGCGGGGCCGGGGGAATTGGTGCGGAAACCGTTCGCGCCTTTGCCGCGCAAGGGGCGAAGGTCGGGTTTCTGGATATCAATGCGGATGCGGGCCATGCTCTGCTGGCGGACTTGGACGGTGAACACGCCTTTGCGCAATGTGACCTGCGCGATATCGAAGGGACGCGGGCTGCGCTGGAGCAACTGGTCGAGGAGCTGGGCGAGGCGGATGTGCTGGTCAACAACGCCGCCCAGGATGACCGCCACGACTGGCGCGAGGTGACGCCGGACTATTGGGATGAGCGGATGGCGACCAATATCCGCCATATGTTCTTTGCCATTCAGGCTGTGGCCCCGGGTATGATCGCCAAGGGCGCAGGTTCGATCGTCAACATAGGATCGAATTCCTGGTGGGAGGCCGGGGCAGGTTTTCCGGCCTATGCCACCGCCAAATCGGCGGTGCATGGCCTGACCCGCACCATGGCGCGCGAATTGGGCGATCACCGCATTCGTGTGAACACGGTGGTGCCGGGCTGGATCATGACCGAGCGCCAGAAAGACCTGTGGGTCACGCCCGAGGCGCTGGCCAAACAGGTGGACCGTCAATGCCTGCCCGATCCGATAGAGCCTGTCTATGTCGCGCGCATGGTTCTGTTTCTGGCCTCGGACGACGCCGCCATGTGCAGCGCGGGCAACTTCATGGTCGAGGGCGGCTCGATCTGAAGGAGAAAGCGCGCGTTAGCGTTGCGGGGGTGCACCAAAGGCACGGATGACCATGCGCGCGGCGGCTTCGACCGGATCATGGGTTTCTTTCAGGATGGTCACGCGGTCAAACCGTTCGGGATCGCGATTGACAGCGTCTCGCAGGGCACTGCCGAAGGCCATGCGCAGCTCGGTCCCGATGTTGAATTTGCAGATTGAGGTTTCGCGGGACAGCTTCATGCGCTGATCTACCGGCACGCCCGACCCGCCATGAATGACCAGAGGCACTGTGGTCAAGGCGTCGATCTCGGCGATGCGGGCTTCGTCCAGACCGCCTTCCTTGTTTTGTTGCAGGTGGACGTTGCCGACCGATATCGCCATCGCATCCACACCGCTTTCACGTGCGAACTGGGCCGCTTCTGTCGGGTCGGTGCCGTTCGATCCTTCACCGCCCGAGTACCCGACAAAACCAATCTCGCCTTCGCAGGAAATCCCTGCCGCATGGGCCATCTCGGCAATTGCGGCAGTTTCATCGATGTTTTGCTGCAAGGGCTTGCGCGATCCGTCGAACATCAGGGACGTAAAACCGCTGTCGAGCGCGATCTTGCAGTCTTCGAACGTATAGCCGTGGTCCAGATGCGCCACGACGGGTACCGAGGCGTTTTCGGCCAGATACCGGAACATCTTGCCCAGGACCGGCAGCGGAGTGTGGTCGCGGCAGCTGGGTCCGGCTTGCAGGATCACGGGCGCATTCTCGGCCTCGGCCGCGGCCACATAGGCGCGCATATCTTCCCAGCCGAGTGTGACCAGCCCGCCCACGGCATAGCCCTTTTCATAAGCGGGTTGCAGGACGTCTTTCAGCGTGACGAGGGTCATTTGAATTTCGCAATCATGTCTTTGATGCCGGGAATGGTCTCGATCTGATAGGCATGTGTGGGCTGGAAATACTGCACCAGAGAACGCTGGGTCAGGCCGCCGAGGATGGTGAAATAATACATCTCGTACCCCGGCAAAACGCAGCAGGGGTGATAACCCTTGTCGATGCAAACGGTCGATCCATCCACGATGTGATAGGCGTCGCCCGGCTGGTTATCTTCGCGCTGAAGCATCTGTAGACCCGAGCCCCAGTTGGGCTTGAACCGGAAGTTATAGGTCTCGTCGTGACGGGTCTCGTCCGGCAGGCGGTTGGTGTCGTGCTTGTGGCTGGGAAAGCCCGACCAGCCGCCCTGACCGACGGTGAACAGCTCACTCACCAATAGGCGGCCAACCTTGTCGTGTTGCTTTTGGCCAAGGATGTGTTTGATTTTGCGGTGGGTTTTGGTGTCGTCGCTGCCATATTGCACAAGGTCGTGTTCGCGCACATCGAACGGGTCCAGCACCTTGTCGTATTTCGCACCGGCAATGAACACCTCGGTCGCGTCAGAAACGCAGACCATCTGTACCTTTGCGCCGACGGGCACATAGACGCCCTCGGGCTCGCCATCCCAGACATCTTCGCCCCGGTTGCCCAGACTGGGGAAGGAAACGCCTTCGACATCCACATCGACGCTGCCGGTTGCAGGGACGATGCAGGTCTCGTAGCCCGGCACCTGGTATTCGAACGCCTCGCCTTTTTTCAGTTTGACGATGTTGAAATAGTTCAGCGGAACGGTCGGATCACCGGCGTCAACGATGGGCTTGTTCTGATTGTCATAGGGCGCGATATGCATGGGATACTCCTATGTGGTCGGGCCTGGATGAGAGGCGAGGAACGCGTTCAGTTCGGGGGTCGTCGGCATGGCGGGGGCGCAGCCGGGTTTGGAAACGACAATGGATGCGCAGGCGGAACCGCGCATCACCGAGTCTTTCAGCGAGTGCCCCGCCGCGATCGAAGCCAGAAGCCCTGCCATGAAACTGTCACCAGCCCCGACTGGCTTGATGGCGTCCACTGGGTAGATCCCGGTTCTGATTTCCTGCCCATCCGCCAGCGTCACGGCGCCTTTTTCGCCCATCTTGTAAATGACAACCCGGCCCGGTTTCCTGGCGAGGTCCTGTGCCTTGGCAAAGCCCTTTTCCAGACCTCCGGCCATGAACCCGAACTCTTCATCATTGCCGACAATCAGGTCACAGGCTTCGCCCGCACGGGACAGAACGTCAGCGGCAATTTCTGGCGACGGCCAGCTGTAGGGACGGTAATCAACATCGAATATGATCGGAAGACCAGCTTTGCGCGCGTTTTCAAACCCTCGGAACGTGGCGCTGCGCGAGGGTTCGGATGCAAAGACGGTGCCGGCCGAGATCAGGGCCGAGAAGGATGAGTAATCAACCCTGTCCACATCCGCGTCAGTAACCTGAAAATCGACCGCACCGTTGCGGTAGATGACATTCTGGAAATTCTCGGTCCGGCTTTCATACAGGGCCAGAGAGGTGCGGTACTCGCCCCCCAACACGCGGATATAAGCGGTGTCTACCCCGTAATGCTGCAACCGGTTGAGGCAGAATCGACCAATTGCATCGTCCGAGATGGAGGTGATCAAGGATGCCTGACTGCCCAGCTTGACCAGACCGGCACAGATATTCGCGGACGAGCCGCCAAGATCTGCATGGAACGTATCGGCCTCTTCGCTTTTGACACCGACCGGGTCTGCGTAAAGGTCCATACCCGCACGCCCCAGAACGGCAAAGCTGTTTCCTTTGATACCCTCCATCAAAGCGCTCACGTCATGTCCTCCGGCAAAGTGGGGTGGGCAAAGTTTGGACCTTGCGTTGAATCGATTCACACGATACTGATTTTGCAACCGGTTGCAAACACAATGTGCGAGGCCAAGGCAGATGCCTGAAATCGGAGTGGGAATCGTGGGTGGCGGTTATATGGGCAAGGCCCATTCCGTTGCCATGTCGGCCGTCGGTGCGGTGTTCAACACGGCGTTGCGCCCCCGGCTTGAGGTCATCTGCGCGTCGAGCCCGGACAGTGCCGAACGCTACCGGGCGGCCTATGGGTTTCAGAGGGCGACCGATGACTGGTGCATGTTGGTTGAAGACCCCAGGGTCGAGGCAATCGTTATCGCCTCGCCTCAGTCAACACATCGTCAGATTGCCGAAGCAGCTTTTGCCTTGGGTAAACCGGTCTTGTGCGAGAAACCATTGGGTGCATCGCTTGAAGACAGTCGGGCGATGGTTGCCGCGGCAGAGGCTTCGGGGGCGGTGAACATGGTGGGGTTCAACTATATCCGCACACCCGCCAGCCAATATGCCCGCCAGTTGATTGCCGATGGCGCGATTGGTGACATCACGTGGTTCCGGGGCGAGCATACCGAGGATTTCTATGCAGATCCGCAGGCCCCGGCCACCTGGCGCACAACCGGTAGGGCCAATGGCACAATCGGCGATCTTGCCCCGCATATGGTCAACGGCGCATTGGCGCTGATCGGGCCCATTGCGCAGGTGATGGCCGATGTTGAGACCGTTCACAAAACCCGCCCCGGTGGTGAGGTAACAAATGACGACCATGCCCAGATGATGTGTCGGTTTGAAAACGGGGTGATGGGAAACCTGTATTTCAGCCGCGTCGCGACGGGTCGGAAAATGGGCTATGCCTATGAAATCTCGGGCACAAAAGGCGCGCTCCGGTTCGATCAGGAGGACCAGAACGCGCTGTGGCTGTACAAGCGCGAAGGGCCCGAAGCCGCGCGCGGGTTCACCAAGATCCTGACCGGCCCCGCGCACCCGGATTATGAGCCCTTCTGTCAGGGTCCGGGTCATGGAACCGGCTATCAGGACCAGATCATCATCGAGGCCAAGGACTTTCTACAGGCCATCCACACCGGCGAGGCGATCTGGCCCACGTTCCGCGACGGGCATGAGGTCAACCGCGTGCTGGCCGCTGCGCTGGCCTCGTCCGATCAGCGGCAGTGGCAGGACATCAGCGATTTCTGATCGCTCTACGTGACAATTCCAATGAGAGACAATGACCATGGCTAAGTTGAGATGGGGCATGATCGGGGGTGGTGAAGGCAGCCAGATTGGTCCTGCACACCGCCTTGGGGCGCAGGCGGACGGGTTGTTCGAATTTGCAGCTGGCGCGCTGGATCACCGACCCGAGGTGGGCCGCGAATACGCGCAGCGATTGGGTGTTGCTGCCGATCGTGCCTATGGTGACTGGCAAGAGATGCTGGCGGGCGAAAAAGACCGCGAGGATCGGGTTGATCTGGTAACCATCGCGACGCCCAACTCGACCCATTTTGAGATTACCAAGGCCTATCTTGAGGCAGGTTTTAACGTGTTGTGTGAAAAGCCGATGACCATGACGGTGGAAGAGGGCGAAGAGATTGTGCGCGTGGCCGAAGCCTCGGGCAGGATCTGTGCGGTGAACTACTGTTACTCTGCCTATCCGATGGTGCGTCAGGCCCGTGCAATGGTGCGCGCAGGCGATATCGGCAAGGTGCGTCTGGTGGTGACCAATTTCAGCCACGGTCATCATGGCGACGCCACAGATGCGGATAATCCGCGCGTGCGCTGGCGCTATGACCCAGCGATGGCCGGTGTTTCGGGGCAGTTTGCCGATTGCGGCATCCATGCGTTGCACATGGCCAGTTTCATCTGTGACGATCAGGTGAAAACCCTGTCTGCCGACATGGCTTCGACCATCGCCAGCCGTGAGTTGGAAGATGATGCAATGATCAATTTCCGGATGGAGGGCGGCACGGTTGGGCGCCTGTGGACATCATCAGTGGCGATCGGGCGGCAGCATGGCTTTGACATTCAGGTCTTTGGCGAAACCGGTGGGCTGCGCTGGGCATCCGAACAGCCCAACCAGTTGATCTATACTCCGGTCGGGGGGCGTACTCAGATCATCGAAAAGGGTGAGGGCGGTTTGCACGACGAGGTGCAACGCCTGTCGCGTGTCGCCATAGCGCACCCCGAGGGGTTCCCGCTGGCGGTCGCCAACATCTATTGCGATCTGGCGGATGCGATCCGCGGTGAAAGACGCGACGGTCTGCCCGGTGCGGCAGATGGGCTGCGGTCCATTGCGGCCGTTCACGCGGCTGTTGCATCGGGCAAGGCCGATGGCGTATGGAAGGACGCGCGGCCGCCGATGTTTCGCTGATCAGGGGCGGGGCCGCAATGTGCCCCGTTCGATCACCCGGCAGGGGAAAATGCGGGCCTCGGGATAGCGCTGAGGCTCTTTCAGCATCTCGACAACCAGATCGACGGATGAGGTGATGATCTGCTTGATCGGCTGGTGGATCGTTGTCAGGTTAACGCTTTCCCAGCGCGACATTTCCATGTCGTTCAGTCCGATAATTCCAATGTCCTGACCGGGTTTCAGCCCATGATCAGCCAGTGCGGACAATGCGCCTACAGACAGGATGTCATCGCCGCAGAAATACGCCTCGGACGGGGAGTTGGCCAACAGGCGCAACATTTCGGCGCGGCCGGCCTCGAAGGAATAAGCCCCTGCGAAACAATGACTTAATTCGATATCGGGATGATCTGCCAATTCTTCCATGAACCCGCGATACCGGTCGAGTGCCGAGGTTGCATCTTTGGGCCCGCCCAGATAGCCGACACGCCTGTATCCGCGCGCCAAAAGCTCGCGCGCGGCCATGCGCCCGCATTCGACATTGTCGATTCCCACCACATGCACTTCGGGCGAGGTGGCCGAGCGACCGAACGTGTGCACCACCGGTACGCCCGCATCGTGAAACGCCTTGGCAAAGCTGGGCGGCAGCGTCGAAGAGGCAACGATGGCCGCGTCAACCGAATACTGGCGCAGCATGCGGACCGAGTTTGCGGGCTCGGTCTCGTCCGTCAGGTTCACGATCAAAGGACGCAGCCCGCGTTCCTGCAAGGCGCGGGTAAACTGATCGAACACCTCAAGAAAAATCGGGTTGTGAAAGTTGTTCGAAATCAACCCGATCAGTTTTGTGCGCCCGGTGGTCAGGGACGAGGCGAGGGCGTTGGGACTGTAGCCAAGCTCTCGCGCGGCCTTTTCAACTTTGCTGCGTGTTTTCGCAGAGACCGAGGCGCCTTCGGTAAAGGTGCGCGACACGGCAGATCGCGATACACCGGCCAAGGCGGCGACGTCTTTCAGGGTCACGCTCACGCAGTGCGGCTCCGGTCGTTGATGGTCAGAGATATCAAGGTGTTTTGCATCAGAGATTCATTATGCACCATCGCAAAAGTCTTGCAACCGGTTGCAGGTCGCACTAGGCGGACGAGATCATCGCCGGCCACCTATGTTTATGAGCGAATGGCGGGAAAGGAAAGACCGGTACAGGCGACGGGTTTCGCAAGAAACACCAAGGATCGAACGCTACCGGTTACGCCCTTAGAACCTTAACGAAAGGCAGGACATTCCTCCGTCCAGCTTTGCGCAGTCGGTGTTGTCGATTTCTACGACCTCATACCCTTCGCGATCCAACATCTCAGCGGTGCGTGGGAAGCCAGCGGCCATCAGCACCAGATTGTTGAAGCGGATCGCATTGGCGGCAGCTTCCTCTCCGTCCGCAACATGCAGCACCCGGTAGCCCTCAAAACAGCCCGATGCATCCAGCCGTCGGGTCGACAGTATTGTCTCGGCGTCCATCAGCGAACAATCTGTCTTGAAGTGTAGGACGCCCTCGGGCGTGAAAACTTCGCGCAGTTTGTGCCCCCACTCCGAGGTGATTTTCGCCAGCTCGGCGACACCTTCCGCGTCAGTCCGGTCTGACCGGCCCACCAGAATTTCTCGACCGGTAACAAGGATATCTCCACCCTCGACATGGCCGGGTCCCTGAATTTCCAGAACCGTGTCGTAGCAGTCGCGAAGGGTCGGCGCCATTTCAGCCACTTCACCCATCCGCGAAGGTGCGCCGGGCCGCATCAATATCGCACCTTGCGGCAGGCAAAGGGCTGTATCCTCGACAAATTGCGCGTCGGGAAACGCGTTCAGGGGATCCAGTTCGATCACCTCTGCTCCGGTGCTTTTCAGTGCTGCCACATATGCCTTATGCGCCGCTGTCATCCCGTCGAAATCCGGGTTTCCGATATCTTCTGCACGCAACCCGCCTGCAATAGTCGGAGCCGGACGGCGGGTGATGGCGCGGGAAAACTCAAAGGTTGGGTCTGACATGTTTCAATCTTTCTGAGCTGCGAATTTCGGAGCGGTGACTTCGATCATTACCGGCCCGTTCTGGGCGGCAGTTTGGCGCAATGCCTGCGCGACAGCCTGCGGTTCAGCTGGAACCGAAGCGAATGGAATACCGTATGACTTGGCCGTCGCTGAAAAATCGGGGGGCGAGGGATCACATCCTATGACTGTCACGCCCGCATCCTGCATTGACGTGGCAATTTCCTGGTATCCGTGATTGTTCCAGATCACGAAGGTGACCGGCAGGTCTTCGTCGACCGCGGCCATAATTTCAGGCAGAGAAAACTGCGCGCCCCCATCGCCCGCGATGCATATTACACGTGCCGTGGGATCGGCGACCGAAGCGCCGATGGCTGCGGGGATTCCATAGCCCAGCGCGCCGTACCCGGTTGCCGCGTTAAACCAGCCTCCGGCCCGGTCGTGATCGTAGAAAAGATTGCCGGCATAGATTGGTTGCGTGGAGTCTCCGACCATCAGGGTGTTCGGGACCGCAGAACGCATTGCGTTGAGGATTTCCACCTGTTTGCGATAGTCTGGACCAATTTCCGCCCAGGCGGCGTCACGTGTTTTGCCTGCACGTTCCGCGCCATCGCTTTGCTTTGGCTTGTGCGGCAAGGCGTCAACCAGCGCTGATACAGCCAAGTTGACGTCACCTTGAATGATGAGCGCTGCCTCATGTCGCGCCAGTTGCCCGCCACATTGATCAACCCGTATCAACCCTGACATTTTGGCAATTTGGCCGGTGGCATACATATCATAGTCGGTTGGGCCCAGCTCGGTTCCCAGTGCAAGGACGCAATCGGCGCTTTCTATCAAGCCGCGTACGGCGTTCAGGCTGGGGCTTGCCGGAACAGTCAGCGGATGCCTGTGCATCAGGCCGCGCGCGTTGACCGTTTGCACCACGGGCGCATCGAGAGCTTCGGCCAGGGCCTGCAATCCAGCCTCGGAACGTTTTGCGCCGCCGCCCGCCAGAATGACAACGTTCTTCGCTTTGGCCAGTTGCTGTGCGGCTTGTGTAATCAAAGCCGGGTCAATCGGAGAGGCTGAGACAAGCGGTTCGACCTGTGTTTCCTGATAATCAGCCGCTGCGATATCCAACGGAACTTCGATATGCACCGGTCCGGATCGACCGTTGGCGAGGGTGTGGAACACGCGGTCCAAGACCGGGTCCAGAGCGTTGGTGGCGGAAACTTGTTCGGACAGCAACGCAACGGTCCTGGCCAGTCCCAACTGGTCTGGCAATTCATGCAGATGCCCTAAACCCCTGCCAAGAGATGCGGTTTTGTTGACACCGGACACCACCAGCATCGGTATTGAATCCGCGCGGGCCTGCGCCATCGGCGTCAATGTATTGGTCAATCCAGGCCCGGTGATCACAAAGGCCACACCCGGTTTGCCTGACACGCGCGCATAGCCGTCGGCCATAAACCCTGCACCCTGTTCGTGTCTGGGTGTAACGTGACGAATGCCCGAGCCTGCAAGCCCGCGGTAAAGCTCGACCGTATGAACGCCCGGAATTCCGAACACGCAGGTCACATCCTTTTGGCGAAGCCTTGCAACCAATGCTTCGCCCACGGTCATTTCACTCATGCAACCTCGCGTGATTTTCTGTTGGCGTGGTCGATGATGCGAGAGACCGCAGTGGCAAAGTTGGTGTCACTGATCGTCAGGGCCACTCGCACCCAGTCTTTCAAGCTGTCCCCAAAGGCGGAACCCGGCATGACAGCCACCCCGGTCTGCAACAGGTCCCAGGCATAGGCTTCGCCGTCCAACCCGGTGGCGGAGACGTTGATCATGGCGAACATTCCCGCCTGAGGCCGGTGAACGGTCAGATCCGTTTCTGCTTCGAGGCGATCAGCCAAAAGCGTGGCGCGCGCCGAAAAACGGGCGGCCATGCCGGAGGCAACCTCGGACCCGTCGCGGATCGCCTTTTCAGTCATATCGGCGATAAAGGGCTGATTGCCGAAAAGCATGGTCTCGGAATAGGGCAGTAGCGCTTCGCAAAACGCGGCTGGCCCGACACACCAGCCACTGCGGAACCCCGGCGCGGCATGTGATTTCGAGATGGATGATACGCCTATGACACGATCCGCCAGTTCCGGGTCTGCCAGTGGCGACACAAATCTGGCCCCGTCAAAGATCAGTTCTTCATAGACCTCGTCCGAGATAATCCACAAATCATGCGCAATCGCGAGCTGTCCGATCTCGGCTAGCTCCTCGGCGGTCAGGATCGCGCCCGTTGGGTTGTGTGGCGTGGTCAGAAGAATGGCGCGGCTGCGCGGTGTTACGCGTACGGCGATATCTTTGGCCTGCATGCGAAACCCGTGTTCCGGGCGCAGCGGTACGGGCACCATTTCCGCCCCAGAAGCACGCACGACCCCTTCGTAGGTTGCATACATCGGATCACCGACCAGAACTTCGTCACCGGCCTCGGCAACGCCGGCCATGGCAGCGAACAATGCGGTCTGCGTTCCGGGAAAGCACAGAAAATTCTCGGGCCCGAAAACGCGTCCGCGGGAAGCCGAGTAACGGGCGGAAAGCGCGTCAAGCAAGCCAGCTTCGCCACGGCCATTGGAGTAGCCCGTTCGCTGGGCCCGTAGTGAGGTTACGGTGGCTTCGACCAGCGCGTCCGGCACCGGCACGTCCGGTTCACCTATCGTCATTTCGACGATGTCCGCTCCGGCCTTAATAAGGTCGCGCGCTTTCAGATGTACGCCCCATTTGGCGCCACCCAAGCCCGCTAACCGTTCTGTCACAGATGTGGTCTTCATGGTTGTTCCACCTCTTTGATCAATGAGATACCGACGATAGCACTGACTGAATCCAATCCGATCTGCGCCAATTGACCTTCGGAAAACGCATCTGGAAGCGCACCGCCTTCCAGCCAAAGACCGTCGATAACCGCGTTACAGGCAATGGCCAGTTGCGCCGCTTGCGACGCGGTGACGGGACGCCCGGTTTCTTGCAATGCGGCGACGATCAGCTTTTCAAGGTGATCCCGGAAATAGTTATAGGTTTGCTGGTGAATGCGTTGCATTTTCGGATCTCGCTGCACCTTGTTCAGGAAGCCGGCCCACAAGGCCACAGCGCTTGGATCAACGATTGGCGGTCGCAGCGACGCATCAACGAAGTTGGTCAACTGAGATACTGCGCTGCCTTTCCCTGACGACGCAGCTGTCTGATCGGTCAGCGTATTCATGTGATGTTCGTACGCGGCCTGAACCAGTTCCTCCTTGGATGAGAAATAGTGCCGGATCAGCCCTTGGGTCACGTTCGCACGGGCCGAGATCTGACGCACAGTGGCCCCCCGAACACCCATCTCGGCGATCAGGTCCAAAGTCGCCAGGATCAGCGCCTCGCGCCGAAACTCGGCAGATTCACGTGTAAATTTACGGCTGTCGTCCTGCACGTCCGGGTCATCCATGGTACGGAATTATTATACACTTGCATAATTGCGAGATTCGAGGCTTACTGCAAGCTGAAATCAGAAGATTCTTGGATATGGACACAGCCAAAGCAGCATCACCCGCACGCGAAACAACCACGTCTGACGAGGCGATAAGGGTTGAGGACCTGCACAAGTCTTTCGGCACGCTGGAGGTTTTGAAAGGTGTCTCGTTGACAGCGAACAAGGGCGATGTCGTTGCCATCATTGGGGGTTCGGGCTCGGGCAAATCCACCATGCTGCGCTGTATCAACTTTCTGGAAACACCAAGCTCGGGAAAGATCACCATCGGCGGTGAGCTGGTTGAAATGCATGCCGACGGCAGCCCCTCGAACCGCCGCCAGATTGAACGTATCCGTACGCGGCTTGCGATGGTTTTCCAGCAGTTCAACCTGTGGACACATCGCACACTTTTGGAAAACGTGATCGAGGTACCGGTACATGTCCTTAAGGTACCAAGGGCCGAAGCTGTCGCGCGGGCGCATGACCTGCTGAAAAGGGTGGGGCTTGGTGACAAGGCCGACACCTATCCGGCCTATCTTTCAGGCGGTCAGCAACAGCGCGCCGCCATCGCACGCGCGCTTGCGGTGGATCCTTCGGTAATGCTTTTCGATGAGCCAACTTCAGCGCTTGACCCAGAGCTTGTCGGCGAGGTTCTGACCGTGATCCGGGATCTTGCAGCGGAAGGGCGCACCATGCTGCTTGTGACCCATGAAATGAAGTTTGCGCGCGAAGTCGCGAACCATGTCGTCTATCTTTTCGAGGGCCGCATTGAAGAGCAGGGTCCACCTGCCGAGGTCTTCGGAAATCCAAAATCAGAACGATTGAAGCAGTTCCTCAGCTCGGTCGCCTGATCCACTACAAAAAACAACAAAATAAACCTAAAGGGAGTAACAAAATGAACGTCAAAAAACTGCTCGCGTCCGGTCTTGCCGCCGCTGTCCTTTCGGCTGGTGTTGCCAGTGCAGAAGAGGTCAAGATCGGCATCGCGGCTGAGCCTTATCCGCCCTTCGCGTCGCTGGACAGTTCAGGCAACTGGGTTGGTTGGGAGATCGACGTCATCAATGCAGTTTGCGCCGCTGCCGAACTTGACTGTGTTATCACGCCGGTGGCCTGGGACGGTATCATCCCTTCGCTGACGGGGCAGCAGATCGACGCCATCATGGCCTCGATGTCGATCACCGAGGAGCGGTTGAAAACCATTGATTTCAGCGATCCTTATTACAACACACCTGCGGTTATCGTTGCCGATAAATCGATGGATATCGAAGCAACCCCGGAATCGCTGGCGGGTAAAGTCATTGGCATTCAGGCTTCGACGATCCACCAAGCCTATGCGCAGGAATACTTCAAGGATTCCGAACTGCGCGTATATCAAACTCAGGATGAGGCCAATCAGGACCTGTTTGCGGGTCGGATCGACGCCACACAAGCTGACAGCATTGCGATGGCCGATTTTGTGAATTCGGATGCCGGTGCTTGCTGCGAAATCAAAGGTGCCGTGAAGGACGATCCCGCCATTTTGGGGCGTGGTGTCGGTGCGGGCGTTCGTAAAGGGCAGGATGACCTGCTTGCGGCGTTGAACAAGGGCATCGCGGCAATTCTTGCCGATGGCACGCATGAGAAGATCACGTCGAACTATTTCTCGACCAGCATCTACTAAGCCGTTGCCGTGACCGGATTTCTGGAATCACTTGGTTTGGCGCAGAGCGCAGAGCTTCTGTCGCTCTCGCCGCCGGGGTGGGGGGCCAATCTGCTACGCGGATTGTCCCACTCCTTGCAGATCGCTTTTGGCGCATATGCACTGGGCCTCGTGATCGGATTGTTCGGAGCGTATGGCAAACTTTACGGCGGGAAGGTCACGCGCGACCTTCTTGCCATTTACACGACCGTGATCCGGGCCGTGCCGGAACTGGTCCTGATCCTGATCCTGTATTACGTGGGATCCGATATTATCAACAAAATATCTGCTGCCATGGGTGGTGGCCGGGTTGAGATCAACGGCGTTGCCGCAGGCATTTGGGTGCTGGGCGTCGTTCAGGGCGCGTATGCGACCGAGATTCTGCGCGGCGCCATTCAGGCGGTTCCGCCCGGTCAGATCGAAGCGGCGAAATCCTACGGAATGCCGGCCTTCATGACCATGCGGCGCGTCACGATCCCCGCCATGATGAGCTTCGCCGTACCTGGTCTGGCCAACCTGTGGCTGATTGCAACCAAAGACACAGCATTGCTGGCTGTAGTCGGTTTTAACGAGCTGACGTTGGAAACGCGCCAGGCGGCCAGCAGCACGCGGGCCTACTTCACCTTTTTCTTGGCGGCGGGCTTCCTTTATCTGATGGTTACGCTGTTTTCGGGTGGGATCTTTGCGCGGATTGAGAAATGGGCCCGTCGCGGCCAACCCGCTCTGAACGGAGGCAGCAGATGATCGACCTCAGATCTCTGATGCAACCTCATCGTATCGTGATGATGCTGATCTTTGCCGGGATCGCGGTTTGGTGCGCGATGACATTGCGGTGGGACTGGATACCCAATTATGCGCCGCTTGCATTGAAGGGTATCTGGACCACGCTTTGGTTGCTGGTTGTCACGATCGTTCTTGGATTTTTACTGGCTGTACCGCTTGGATTAGCGCAGGCCGTTGGGCCATGGTATCTTGCGGCACCCGCCAAGGCGTTCTGTACCATCATTCGCGGCACACCGCTACTTTTGCAGCTTTGGTTGCTGTATTATGGCCTCGGCTCTCTGTTTCCGCAGTTTCCATGGATACGATCGTCTGATCTTTGGCCGTACCTGCGTCAGGCTTGGCCCTATGCGGTGCTGGCGTTGACACTTTCTTATGCGGGTTATGAAGGCGAGGTCATGCGCGGAGCCTTCAAGGGCGTTGCCAAAGGACAGCTGGAGGCGGCCAAGGCATTTGGTATGCCAAGGCTGACGATGTTTCGCCGCATCTGGTTACCGCAGGCAATCCGCAATGTTCTGCCGACTTTGGGCGGTGAAACTATCCTGCAATTAAAGGCAACACCGCTGGTCGCCACAATAACCGTGGTTGATATCTATGCCGTGTCGTCCCGTGTGCGTGCCGATACGTTTATCGTCTACGAACCGCTTATCCTGTTGGCTGTATTCTACATTCTCGTAGCGGGCGTAATTGCTTTGGTGTTCCACTGGCTCGAGGTGAAGGTTCTGGGAACCGGACGCCGCAATGGGCTTGTCGGATAGTTTCGGCCAGTAGTCGAAAGAAACTTGCCCCGCGAATTTCGAGGCGGTTATTCGATGAATTGTTCTTAGCGACCCAGATTGCAGGCTTAAGCGTAAAACAGGTGTTTGAAGCGGGATCAGGGACGTCGGTTCGGTCGCGCCCCGCAAGTTCAACGCTCTAAGGATACAGCATCTAGGGTAGCTGCACGACAAGAGGGCATGAGTGCCAGCGCGGCCATAGGTGAGAGGAACCGCTTGGCGCGATAGCCGAACAGCGAGAAAAATTGAGTGGTGCTAAGACAGCGGTCCCAACATCAATGCAGTTCGGGAATTGCCACTCTGGTTGTCTTACGTTGGTAGAATATTGTGGTTCATCCTGAACAAGTTGGTGGGATCGTACTTTCCTTTGATCTTGGACAGCTTTTCGCCGTTCACTCCATAAGCGCCTTTCATGTGATCGGATTGGTCTTCAGGCATGAAGTTCACATAGGCACTGCCTGTTGAGTACGGTTTCATCTGTTCGTACAGCTGGCGTGCCCAACCGATGCAGGTGTCATCCTTGTCAGGGTCTTCCCATCGCGTGTGGACATTCATGATGAAATGCGCAGATCTTTGTGGGTAGGCGGTAGAAGCGGGCTCAACGCGGGCCATCGCGCCACCGACATGAGCAATGAATACCTCGCAGGCGGGATCAGGAAGGGTGGAAATCGCGTCCAGCAGGTCCGTGATGGCGGCCGGGGGCAGCGTGTTGAAGTCATGACTTTTCCAATAGTTGCGGACGCCCGGCGACAACAGGGGATCAAAAGCCGCTTGCCAGTCCACGAACCTGTGCGGTGAAATGACATCCACAATCGGCTCACCCAGCGCGCGCAAGGCCGACATCGCTTTTTCACCTTCATCCATCGGGCCGCTGTAACACGCTGCGAAAATCAGCACTTCGCGCCCGTGCCACTCTTCCGGCAGGAACGGGAGCGGCGGCGCTTTTCGCATCACGCTCCAGACGGTGAGCTCATCGGGGGACGTGTCCGCAATGGCCACAAATTCGGAAAGCAATTCTGGTGCCTTTTCGATCGGGTGCACGATCAGGCCGGACAGGACATCCGGCCCAAGATCATGCAACTGGAATTCGAATGAGGTAACGACACCGAAGTTTCCGCCACCACCACGAATGGCCCAGAAAAGTTCCGGGTGGCTCGTGGATGATGCGGTGACAATCGCGCCATCCGCTGTGACAACTTCTGCCGACAGAAGGTTGTCGATTGTCATGCCGAATTTCCGGGTCGTCCAGCCGAAACCGCCGCCCAGGGTCAGCCCGGCGATGCCGGTGGTCGAATTGATGCCTGTGGGGACGACAAGACCATGGGCCTGTGTTTCGCGATCAACGTCTCCAAGCAACGCACCGGGTGCAACGCGGACAGTTTTGCGGGCAGGGTCCACGTGAACCGAACGCATCTGGGACAGGTCCAGCATGACGGCCTTGTCCGCGACGGCGTGCCCTGCAATCTGGTGTCCACCTGATCGAACGGTCATCATGAGGCCTGCTTGTCGGACGAAGTTTATTGCCTTCTGGACATCGCTTGCCCCCATCGCACGGATCACGAAGGCGGGGTAACGCTCGAACATGCTGTTCCAGGTAATCCTGGCTTCTTCATATTCCGGGGTTCCCCGCAGGTAGACCCCGCCGCGCAGTGAGGCATCTAGCGCGTCCAAATCGCCTTGATCCACAGTCGCGATACGTCCGTCGAGTGCTTTCAGGTCAAACATGCTTAGGCCTCCCTTGTTTCAGGAAAGGTTTCGCGCACGGCTGCCTCGTGAATTTGTTATTGCCCTGAGAAGGGGATACTTGGTTGTGGGGGAAAGCTGGTCGTCAGGCAAATATTCCCGGATCGATCCGATCTACCGGCGTGATGACATCGGCAGGAATGTTTAGACGCTCGGCCGCTTTTCGCAGGCTTTCTTCATCCGGGGCTTCGTAAAGGCAGTATGTTTTGCGCTTATCTGCGCTGAGGAAGGAAAAGATCCATTCAATGCCGACTTCGTCGTTGATTTCTTTGATGTGAATTTTGTCGTTGTCGCTGATATTCAGCTGCTCGGCAAAATTCCGTTCAATGATGTATCGTGGCATTATGCCCCCCAAGCATTTTCCGGGCCTTAACTGGCTACCCCTTCGAGCTTTGACTTAAGGGAAACCATACTCAATTTCTGTGATATTGCCAACGCTTCCCCTTCCAGTTGAAACGCCAGTTCCAAATCGCTGGGGCGGCCCTGTTGTCTGAGTGCGGATGCATACGCTGCCTTGCAATGCGCAATCCATGGCGGGCAATTCATCCTCGTGTCAATCTCGATGGCTTTCCGGAACATCTTCCCGGCAATTTCCCAGTCTTTCAGCACCGTTGCCAGGTTCCCCAAGCGTCGGGCTGCGGCACCTGTGCAGACTGTGGTTGCCCCTGCGGTGATCGTCAGGTCCTCGTAGGGTTGCAGCATACCGTAAAGCGTCTGGGCATGATCCGGATGCCCGACTGCCACACAGATGTCGGCAAGATAGGACAGTGTTGTTGAATACATGGCATCTGGCGGCAGGTCGAAGCCGTTTTCCGCCATTTCATTCAGTATTTTTTCGGCGGGTTCCGTGTACCCCAGTTCGGCTGCGATAAGGCCAAAACCCGGCTTCCACGATATGTCTTCGGGGCTGTCGGTCATCAGTTTCTTGATCACAGGCGCGACCTCGTGCAGGCGGTTCTGCTCGCGGCGGATGGTGAACATCTGAACGCCGAAAACGCCCTCGACATGTTCGCCGTGCGTTTTTCGGCCGATCTTGACCGCTTCGGTGGCGTGCTTTTCAGCCTGAACAAAGTCGCCGTCCATGATTGCAACCATGGCGCGTGCGTGTTTCTGAACCCAATAGAGTTGCAGATGATTGTCCTTTTCGGAAATCGCAGTCAGCAATTCGAGTGAGTTGTCCATCAGGTCGCGGTCGGCCATTTCAGCACCGACAAACAGGCTGAGCGTCCGGTCGCGGCCCTGATCAATGGTGCCAAGCTTTTCTGCGACCCGATGCATGGCATCCAGGTTTTCACGCCAATGGCGCGCCTCTCGCCCGTTGCGCGCGATGAATGGCGCCCCAAAATGCATCATCATTACCGAAAACTGGGATTTATGATCCCCAAGCTTCGCTGCCAGTTCCATGGATTGCTGACCAAAGCGGGTGCCTTCGGAAAACTGGCCGACAAACATATACGCCCGTGCTAGTTGGCTCATCAACCGGCACCGCCTGACTTCGTCACTGTCAGACAGGTCTTTCAGCGCCTTTTCACAAAGGTCAATGGCCTCGTGATGTCGCTTGCTTGTCATCATGCACGAGTCAGCAAAATGATTGGCTGCATCGGCTGACAACTGCACATTGTGGAGTTTCCGTGCAGCGTTAGATGCACTTTTCAGAACCGCCATCGCCTCGGACAACTGACCCTGGCTGTCATGGCTGCGGCCAACCAGGATCATGCCCCTGACCATTTCCGGGCTGGTTTCCGAGTTCAGACGCTTAGCCGCTTTGAGCGTCTCCTGGGCATTGGTCATCGCTTCCTGGCTGGCTGACCGGGCCAATGCCATTTCAGCCGCAGCTTCCCATTTGTCGAATGCGGCGCGCCAATCTTCTGCTTCTGACAGATGGCGGGCCACCAGTTCGGGGCGGCGATCGATTTCAGCTGATCGCATCGCGATCAGTGCGCGGGCAACGTTTGAATGTTGCTGCCTGCGGGTAGAGCTCAGCATGGATTGATATGCCGTATCGCGGATAAGGGCATGGCGGAACACAAAATGCCCGCGGTTGTTTCCGCTTTCAAAGATCAGTCCCGTTCGCGACAGTTCTTCGAGGCGAAGATTGATATCCGCGCGTTCCAGCCCCATCGCGGCCCTTAACAAATCTGGTTCAAATTCCCGCCCAATGACCGACCCCGTCAACGCGACCTGTTTGGCCTCGGGCGAAACTGCATCAAGCCGCGCCATCAAGGCGCCCTTCAGCGAGGATGGTATGCGGACTTGTCCCTGTTCATCAGCATTCACGATCGCCTGGGTCAATTCTTCGACAAACAGGGGCACACCGTCCGTTTTTTCGATGATTGTCGCGATCAAGGCATCGTCCGGGTCCTTGCCAGTGATATTGCGGACCAGATCCGAGACATCAGCAGAACCGAACCGGCGCAGCAGGAGTGTTTGAACATGCGTGTCCCCGTCATCGCGGGCCAGGTCCCACCCAGGTCTGTGGGTCATCAGGACCATCAGGGGAAGATCGGTACAAATCGCCTTGACCCGCTCCAGCAGGGCTTGCGTCGAGGGATCGATCCAATGTGCATCCTCAACACACAGAATAACCGGGCGTACACTTGCCCGGACCTGCACCGCATGGATCAGGGTTTGGATCGTTATGTCGCGTTGCTCCTGCGGCGACATCTCGAGAACTTCACGAGCCAGCGCGCTGCGCGGCGCAACCAGCGCTGCAAAGACAGGCAGAACCTGTTCCCAGTCCAGACCTTCCCGGCCTTCCAGCAGCTTCCTGACATGTTCCAGAATTTGATTGTCGTCAAAATCCGGTTCAACGCCCGCATCCTGTGAAATTCGCTGGGTGACCGGATGAAAGGGGCTGCTGGTCAGATAGGGCGAGCAGTTCAGCCTTATCACATCGGCTTGTCCGGTTGCTGTAACGTCCGCAAGAAACCCCTCAGTCAGGCGCGACTTTCCAATCCCCGCCTCCCCCGACAGCAGAACGACCTCACCATGACCGTTTTGGGCACGTTGCCACGATTGCAACAGGATACCCTTTTCGTAGTCCCGGCCAATCATGGTGCTGCCAGCGTCATCCTTGTATGACGCGCGAAACCGGCTTTCCGCGCTGCGTTCCGATACGACCTTCAACAAGGTCCGAGGGTCTTTGAAACCCTTCAACTGAGTTGATCCAAGGGTCTCGAACTCGAATATCCGGTGCAAGGCGGCTTCGGTTTCTTCTGCAGACAAAACCACCGAGTTTGGCAGGGCGTGTTCCTGTATCCGCGCCGCCAGATTGACCGCCGGCCCGGTCATGGCACCTTCTTCGTACGAGTTTTCGCCGATCGTGTCACCGACCACGACATCGCCGCTGGCAATACCCAGTCTGGCTGACAAACGCTCACCGTCAGGGGCGTTGAGCTCTTCAACCCGACGGACGCACTCAAGCCCCGCCTTTATCGCGCGAATGGCGTGATCTTCGTAGGCTGTTGGCCAGCCGAAAAACACAAGAAGACCGTCGCCAAGATATTTCGCGACATAGCCACCATACCTGCTCACTGCCCCCGCGACGGTATCCTGATAGTTCTGTAGCAGATCCCGCATGTCTTCGGGATCAAATCGGTTGGTCAACTCCGTCGAGCCGACCAGATCAGCGAACAAGACTGTCAGATGACGCCGCTCAGCCGCAGGTGCGATGGGCTTTTTTGCTGGTGCAGCTTCGCCATGCACATCATCAAGGGCGGATGGCTGAGTTTTCTCGCTGGTTGGCTCCCCTGCGGCTGGCGCTGATGAAGACAGGCGCCCAGAGCCAACCAAATCCTGAACCGCCGCAAGGATGATCTTTCGGTGACCAAGGCTTACCCCAAGCTCTTTCAGGTCGTCGCCTGTCAGCAATGGCAAAACCCGCGCATCAATGTCGTTTTCCGCAAAGGCACTTGCGTACTGACCCAATCCGAGGTCGTTTAGCCACGTGTCCATTTCAACCGACATATCCGGATCATGCTGAGATACGTGTCACTAATCAAGAAAACGCTATTTACTCAGCGGGGCGATCAATGCGCAGCGGACACAGTTTCACGCGCAGCACAGCAAAATGTGCCAGTCACGTAAGACCTTGATAAATTGTGGGGAAAGGATGGTGGGTGATGAGAGACTCGAACTCCCGACATCTTCGGTGTAAACGAAGCGCTCTACCAACTGAGCTAATCACCCGTGACGCTGCATGTAGCCAAGCCAGCGGGCGGGCGCAAGAGGGTCTGTGAGATTTTTATTCCGCGATGGGTTGCGGATAGGAAATGCCGCCCTCAACAACGCCAGCCTCGGTGAGCATGGGCTTATGAGGCAGGTCTGCGTGGGTTTCAGGCGTGTGGTCTGGAAAAGATCAAAGGCGCTTGCAAGAGCCCTATGGCCTCCGATATGCCCGAAGAGACTGCAACTTTCCGGTCGGGAGCACACATGATCCTACCCTTCGCCTGCCGTATCTGGATGGTGGCACTGGTCCTTGGCGCATTTGTGCTGGCTCCGGTTCGGGCCGGGGCAGAAGGGGTTTTGGTTTTCGCCGCGGCCAGTCTCAAGACCGCTTTGGACGAAATCGCAACGGAATACACAGAGCGGACGGGGCAGGATGTCACCGTGTCTTACGCGGCGTCTTCGGTACTGGCGCGGCAGATTCAGCAGGGTGCGCCTGCGGACGTGTTCATCTCGGCCAATGCCGACTGGATGGATTTTCTGGAACAGCAGGGCTTGCTGCGGCCAGGGACACGGTCGGATTTGCTGGGCAACAGTCTGGTTCTGATCGGCGCTGCGGGGCGTCCTGTTCTGGGCGACATTCGGGTGGTTCATGACCTCAGGGCCGAGCTGGGCGAAGGCTTTCTGGCCATGGCGCTGGTCGATGCGGTGCCCGCCGGTATCTACGGCAAGGCGGCTTTGCAGGGGCTGAACCTGTGGGGGGCGGTGCAGGACCGAGTGGCACAAACCGACAATGTGCGCGCTGCGCTGGCCCTTGTGGCAACGGGTGCTGCGCCTCTGGGGATCGTCTATCGATCGGATGCGCAGGCGGAACAGCGGGTCAGTGTTGTGGCCAGTATTCCCAACGACCTGCACCCTCCGATCATCTATCCGGCGGCGATGACAGGTAATGCCACGGGTGCGGCGCGGGCTTTTCTGGATCATCTGCACAGCGATGCGGCTTTGGCTATTTTTCAGGAGCAGGGATTTTCCTTGCCGGGCGGGTGATCGCGTTGGAGTGGTTGGGCCCCGCTGAAGTCGAAGCGCTGAAGCTGTCGCTGCGCGTGTCATTCTGGGCGACGCTGGCGACTTTGCCGGTCGGGATTTTCGTGGCCTACATTCTGGCCCGCTGGCGGTTCCCCGGGCGGCAGGTTCTGAATGGTCTGGTGCATTTACCTTTGATCCTGCCGCCGGTTGTGACGGGGTATCTGCTGTTGCTGACCTTCGGCATTCAGGGGCCGTTGGGGCGGTTCTTGGCCGAGTTCGGCATTGTGGTTGCCTTTCGCTGGACTGGGGCCGCGCTGGCCGCTGGTATCATGGCGTTTCCGCTGATGGTCCGGGCGATACGTCTGTCGATCGAGGCGGTGGACCCGAAGCTGGAACAGGCGGGGGCGACGCTGGGGGCGTCGCGGCCTATGGTGTTTCTGACCGTGACCTTGCCGATGATCCTGCCCGGTGTCATCGCCGGGGCCATTCTGGCCTTTGCCAAGGCCATGGGTGAGTTTGGGGCCACGATTACATTCGTTTCGAATATTCCGGGCCAGACGCAGACATTACCATCGGCTGTATACGCCTTCTTGCAGGTGCCGGGGGGCGAGGCTGCTGCAACGCGGCTGGTCCTGATCTCGATCGTCATCGCCATGGGCGCGCTATTGCTGTCGGAATATGTGGGACGGCGCGCTGCCGCGCGGGTGGCCGGATCATGAGCCTGTCCGTTCGCTTGCATCATCAGCTGCCGGGGATCGATCTGGAGGTCAGTTTTGACGCGCCACCCGGTGTGACCGTGCTGTTTGGGCGTTCCGGGTCGGGCAAGACCACGATTGTCAACGCGGTGGCCGGATTGCTGCGGCCGCGCGCGGGCAGGGTGGCCGTGGATGACTGGGTGTTGTTTGACACCGATAGGGGGCATTGGCTGCCACCGCACCGGCGGCGGTTGGGCTATATTTTTCAGGAGGGGCGGTTGTTCCCGCATCTGACCGTGCGCCAGAACCTTGCCTATGGCCGCTGGTTCGCCCCCAAAAGCGCGCGGCGTGAAGACCCGGAAAAGGTCATCGAGATGCTGGGGATCGGCCACCTTCTGAATCGCCGTCCAGCCGGGTTGTCAGGAGGCGAAAAACAGCGCGTGTCGATAGGCAGGGCGTTGCTGGCCAGCCCGCGACTGATCCTTGCAGATGAACCGCTTGCGGCGCTGGACGAGGCCCGCAAGGCGGAGATCCTGCCCTATTTCGAGCGTCTCAGGGATGAGGTGTCTGTCCCGATCCTGTATGTGACCCACTCAGCCGACGAGGTGGCCCGTCTGGCCACATCGGTTGTCGCTTTGCAGGATGGCAGGGTCGTCCGCCATGGCCCCGCGTCCGAGGTTCTGTCGGATCCGTCCGTGGCGCCCGCAGGTGTGCGCGCGGTCGGGGCCGTGTTGGAAGTGCAGGTGCACCAGCACCACGCTGACGGGTTGACCGAGCTGAACGCAAATGGCGCGCGTCTGTTTCTGCCACGTATCGGGCAGGAGGTCGGCGCGCATCTGCGAATTCGCATTCCGGCGCAAGAGGTGATCCTGTCCGTCCAAAAGCCCGAGGGTCTGTCGGCATTGAACGTGCTCAGCGGGACGGTCGACTCGATCCGGTCGGGTGAAGGTCCCGGAGCGATCGTGTCGGTCAGGACACTGGCTGGGACTGTTCTTGCACGGGTCACGCGCCGGTCAGTTGCGGCGTTGAACTTGCAGCCGGGCAGCACGTGCCATGCCGTGATCAAGACGGTTGCACTGGCCCCGCAGAATGTCGGTGGCCGTATCGGGACTGGCACCTGACCTCAGGCAAGTGCGCGGGCTTCGTGTTCCAGCAGGATAAGGCGCGCGGCGCGCCCAAACCCCTGATGGCCAGAGGAGGGACGGTCGGGAAATATGGCGGCCAGTTCCTGGAGCGCGTCGGATGAAAGGGTATGTAGCGCCTCTTCCCCCAGAAACAGGCTTTCTGCCTGTGCCCCATCCGCCGAGAGGATTTCGTGCCGATCCAGCAGGATGTGAAGATACTCGACCGTTTCAACCGAGGTATCGAGCCCTATTCCGGGCCATCTGCACAGGTGCTTGGCGGCAACCAGCGCTTCGGTGGTTCCGAAAAGCAGTTCGACCCGGGGGCCTTTCACCAGAATACGGTGCTGCTGAGACACCAGAAGATCCCGCGAGGGTGTGTTGGATCCCAGACTGCTTGCCGAGATGCGAACGGGCCACATTGCGGGTTCATTGCGTAATCGGTCGGGTGGGATCGTGCTGCTTTCGATCCAGCGAACAGGTTGCAACCCGTGATCGGCTGTCGCCACCTTGTCCCCGACCTTCAGGGTCTCTATGGCGCGGGGGCCGTTTTCGGCCTCGATCAGGGTTCCGGCTACGAAACACACGCCTTCGATCCGGATGACCACCTCTACCGGGTCCGGGGAGCCGGTAAACGGAAGTGTAATCGGACCGGCTTGCGTTGTTCCCGAGACACTGATGAAGAAGGAATCAAAAACAACTTCACCATTGTCGAGGCTGTCGAAAAACGTCGGATCGACCGTATAGGTCCACTCACCGGTATTTGGGTCGATCGTGGCTGTACCGTTGGCAGGGGGTGTCGCAATTGTCCAGGTTTGGGTGAGCGGTGTAAAGTTTCCGTTGTTCAGCGTGGGTTGCCCCATCGCCACATTGGGTGGGGACCCGGTCACGTTGCCGGTCAATTCACCTGTGATCGGAACTGAAACCAACTAGACCTCGCCTTGTTGCAGCATCCGCTCAAATTCCTTCTTTCGGTACAGGCGCATATGAACCTCGCCTGCATCGTCCCGTGTCCATTCGACAATCCGGTTGCGTGTCATGTCGCTGTCCATTCGGTTGGTGCGCACGCGCGGATGCGGGATCTCTTGCTTGAGGATATCAACAATCTGGCTGGTCTGTCCAAACGGCGCGACAAGGTCGATGATCCAGAAGGAAGACCCGCTGGTAAAATCCTTGTCTGTCAGTGACGTTTCTTTCACCGCATAGCGATATTCGGCGTCGGGGCTGAGACCGGCAAAAGTGACGAATCCGCGGGGAAAGCCATTTTGCCTGAAGATCTGGTATTGGCCCAGACGGAACGGGGTTTCGAACGCATAAAGAACTTGTGCAAGGTTACGTTTCTGGTGCGTTTTTGTCAGACCCGCGAGATAGAACATCGCCCCCAGATCCGCATATTTCTCGGGTGGGAAATCGAACCAGTCTTTTGGAAAACTCTTGTTCAACGGAACTGCCGACAGTTTGATGCGTTATTAATTCTTTCGGGTAGTGTACTTGTTTCCGGCGATATGAATAGTGGAATTTCCCCGGATAACTGTGCCGGCGCAGCTGGTTTGCCCCACTTTACTCGCAGGGTGTCGTGGTTATGCTATCGGTATTGGTGCCATCGTTTTGGGATATCTGGATCATGCGTTTTCTCAAGCCATTCATCACTGCCACACTTGTTTTAGCGCCAGCGGTGGCTGGGGCGGTGGGGTTCGGCCTGTCAGTCCGGCCGCAGTTCCGAACCGAGATCACGCCCTTGCCGGACGGGGTTTACGAAGTAAAGGCTGTCGGTTCATCCGCGCCGGTCAATTATTGGTGCGGGATCGGAGATTATGCCATTCGCACACTGGGCGTTCCGAACTCGCAGAGGATCTATATCTGGCGGGCGTATGAACCCGGCGTGCGAACGGTGCAATTTTCCATGACTCCGCCGCCGGGGGCCGATACGAAACCCGGCTATTCGATCACGGTCAAGAAAGTCGGAGCAAACATGTCGGCGGTGTCGGCGCAGAACTATTGCTACGACAATTTCATCATGGACCCGTTCTGATCGTCAGACCCATTTTGCCATCGGAGGCAGGCTCATCAGAACGGCATCCGGGTCATGCCCGGTTTCCAGACCGAATTTTGTGCCCCGGTCATAGACGAGGTTGTATTCCGCATAAAGGCCGCGATGCACCAGTTGGGTGGTCTTGTCCGCTTCTGAGAAGTTCTGAACGCGGCGCTTTTCAACCAAGGGAAGGAAGGCGGGCAGAAAGGCCCTGCCAATATCCTGTGTCAGGGCAAAATCCGCCTGCCAGTCACCGGTGCAATAGTCGTCCATGAAGATCCCGCCGACGCCACGCGCGCGTTTGCGGTGAGGGATATAGAAATACTCGTCAGCCCATTCCTTGAGGCGCGGGTAATGGGCGGGTCCGTGCGGGTCCAGATGCGCCTTTTGCGTGGCATGGAAATGCGCGGTGTCCTCGTCATACTCGATGCAGGGGTTGAGGTCCGAGCCGCCACCGAACCACCAGGCATGGGGTGTCCAGAACATGCGTGTATTCATGTGGACCGCCGGGGCACGGGGGTTCTGCATATGGGCCACAAGGCTGATACCCGACGCCCAGAAGCGCGGGTCTTCGGTCATTCCGGGGATGCCTTTGCGCGCCGCCATCGCTTGTTGCGCACGTTCGCCCAGCGTGCCGTAGACAGTCGAGACATTGACACCAACCTTTTCAAACACACGCCCGCCGCGCATGACCGACATCAGCCCGCCGCCCGCGTCTGACCCATCGTCCGACTGGCGTTTGGTTTCCTTGACCTCGAACCGACCGGGTGCGGCATCGGCAAACGGCCCGTCGGTGTGGCTGTCTTCAAGGGCTTCGAACGCTGCAACGATGTCATCGCGCAATTGGCGAAACCAGGCGGAGGCGGTAGATTTTTCTGTTTCGAACATGGGTCTTAATGTGCAGGGGCTGCGACCGGGTCAAGCAGGGTACGGCCACCATCGATTGTCAGGATCTGTCCGGTGACGAAACCAGCTGCATCAGACGCAAGATATTGCGCGGTTTCCGTCAGTTCCGTGGCCGAGGCGATGCGGGCCAAGGGCGTGTGCTTTTCGATATCGACGCGGTAGTCGCGATTGTCCTTGAGGGTCGATTGTAGCGATGCGCTCATGACCGAACCCAGCGCAATCGAGTTGACGCGGATACGTTTCGGAGCCAGCGCAACCGCAAGGGACCGGGTCAGCTGATCCAGCGCTGCGGTCGAGACGGAATAGGCCATCAGATCGGGGTGGGTCCGCCGGGCCGCGATCGAGGACAGGTTGATGATCGTCCCCGCCGGGCTTTCGACATCGCCGTCGGCCTGTTTGATCATGCGCTTTGCAACCAGCTGGCTGAGCCGCAGGGCGGGCATCAGGTTCTGGTTCAGCAGGGTGCGCATCGAATCGTCATCCGGATCCAGCGGATCAGACGGGATCACCTGCCGTGCGCCGTTGACCAGAATATCCACCTGGTCGAACGCATCCAGCGTCGCAGATAACAGGTTGGCTATGGTCAGCTTTTCGCGCAGATCGCCCGCAAAGTACCGGATATTGCTGCCTTCGGCCTGTTCTCCAAGCTCGTCGATCAGGCGTTTTTCATCTATGTCGGCAAACATGACATTTGCGCCCGCATCCGCGAAATGCCGCCCGATGGCCAGGCCGATGCCACTGGCCCCGCCCGTAACGATTGCTGTCTTGCCAGCGATGGAAAAGGACATCCGAATCCTCCTGAATTGGGGCGCAGGTTAACGGGCCTTAACGCCGAGGGCGAGAGGCCTGGAATACCTTGAACCGGTTGTCGCCGGCAATTTCACCGACCTGAGCGAAATGTTCGTTCAGTGTAGCTTCGTAAGGAAGGTGCCGGTTGGCGACCATCCAAAGGGTTCCGTTGCGTGTCAGATTGCGGGCGGCGGAGGTTATAAACCCTTGCCCCAAGGTGGGATCCGCGCTGCGAGACGTGTGGAATGGCGGGTTCATCACAACGGTGTCGATAGGTTCCGGGGCGGTCCAGGATACGGCATCGCTCCAGTGGAAATGCGCCTGGGATTGAGTAACATTAAGCCGCGCGCAGGTCAGGGCCGCATGGTCAGCTTCGACCAGATGCAGCGAGGTTATCCCGCCGCGCTTCAGGATTTCCGCAGACAGATACCCCCATCCCGCACCCAGATCGGCCACGCAGGAGCCAAGCCGGTCAGGCAGAGTCTTCAGCAACAGGGCCGAGGCAGGATCAATCCCGTCCGCTGAAAACACACCCGGTGCCGTGTGGTATCCGCCAACCATCTGCTGTTTCGGCGCGGCCCAGTCCGCAAAGGCCTGATCATCGGCCTGAAACCAGAAAATCTTGCCATGTGCTTTGGAAAGCGGTCCCTCGACCGGAACCCGCTTGCGCACATCCTTCAAAATGCTGTCCACACCGTCCGTCTTGGCACCGTCGATGACAACCAGGCCGTTCGCCCGCGCACAGGCCTGCTGAATGAGCGACCGGGCCAGTGCCTTGGCGCGGGGCAGAAAGACAATGGCGTCCTGACAGGGGCCATCTGCGTCGGGCACCGTTTCAAAACCCTGCGCGGCGAAATGGTCGTGAAATGGTTTGAAGGGCTGCACAACTTGTGCGCCGCCCGCCAGCGCAGACAGATCATGGTCGGGCGTGGGGCAGATCACGCTAAGAGGGGGGGACAGTGTCAGGCCGTTTTGCAGGGCAAGTTCCAGACGAGGGGACATGGGCAATTCCGGCTGAGAGAGGCGCGCGCGTCAGGCCAAAGGCCTTACTCTTCGCGTTCCATTGTGCATTGCAAAGGGTGCTGGTGCCGGCGGGCAAAATCCATCACCTGACCAACTTTGGTCTCGGCAATTTCGTGGCTGAAAACACCGACTACGGCCACGCCTTTCTTGTGAACGGTCAGCATGATCTCGAACGCCTGCGCATGGGTCATGCCGAAGAAGCGTTCAAGCACATGCACCACAAACTCCATCGGTGTATAATCGTCGTTCAGCAACAGGACCTTGTATAAAGGCGGACGCTTGGTTTTTGGGCGTGTCTGTACCAGGACGGACGCGTCACTGTCGTCGTCCGGCTTGTCAGACATCATCCAGATCATTTCAAGCATCGTGTGCAACTGTCCGATTCAGGCTTGGGGTTTATCTTGGCGCTTATATAACGTGTGCATGGCTGGTGAAAAGAGCAAGCGGACGTAAACGGGATGACGACCAAGCTGACGACAATCGGGTTTGATGCAGACGACACCCTTTGGCATAACGAACGGTTTTTTCAGCTGACGCAGGCTCGTTTTGCTGAACTCTTGGCCGATCATGCCGATCGTGATCACCTGATGGACCGTCTTCTTGCGGCAGAAAAACGCAACATTCAGCGCTATGGGTATGGCATCAAGGGATTTGTCCTGTCGATGATCGAGACGGCGATCGAAGTCACCGAAAGCCGCGTTCCGGCCTGGGTCATCCGGCAGCTGATCGAAGCGGGGCAAGAGATGCTGGCCCATCCGATCGAGCTGTTACCCCATGCCCGCGAGGCCGTCGAAGGTGTTGCCGATGCGTATCGGGTTATCCTGATCACCAAGGGCGACTTGATCGATCAGGAACGCAAACTGGCCCAGTCCGGGCTGGGTGATCTGTTCGATGGTGTGGAAATCGTTTCCGAAAAGACGCCCGAAACCTATCGGTTCGTGTTCGACCGTCATGGTGATGGCCCGACTGCCGCAATGATGATCGGCAATTCGATGCGGTCAGATGTCGTAGCCCCGATTCAGGCCGGGTGCTGGGGTGTCTACGTGCCCCACGGTCTGGTCTGGGAGGTGGAACATGCAGAAGCCCCGGTCGAAAGCCCCCGATTCCGCGAGTTAAGGGATTTGGGTGATCTGGCCGATCTGTTGCGCGACCTGAAGTGATGTTGCCTTTTCGCCTCAGTTTCACATAAACCCTGCCGCAACCGGGCGCAGTTTTGCCTTTATCGCGCATCTGGTGGTTCTGACGGGAAAATTCGCAAGATATAGCCTCAGCCCAGACGCAAAACGAAACTGCGAAAACCTCAGCTTTCGGTTTATTTCATTGGGTCGCTGTGATAGCCTTGGAGACAATAAAATAAATATTGCTGACCGGGAAAACCCGGCAGCGTGAGGCAGACAGAGGCAAAGATCGTGCAGATTCGGCGGACAGTTCCGGCCCGAATGGGCTTTTTCCTTATAGCGTTGCTATGTGTGCTGGCGTTTGCGCCGCTCAGGTCAATGGCGGCGCCTTATGCAGCTATGGTGATTGACGCCCGAACTGGCGAGGTGCTGCATTCACGAAATGCGGATGCGCGGCTGCACCCGGCCTCGCTGACCAAGATGATGACGCTCTATATCGCGTTTGAGGCAGTGCGAAACGGCGAAATCACACTGGATACACCCGTTCGGATTACCCAGAAGGCGGCGGCCGAGCCCCCGTCGAAGCTGGGCCTGCGCGCGGGCCAGACGATTGCGTTCCGCTATCTGATCCGCGCCGCTGCGGTAAAATCGGCCAACGACGCGGCCACGGCGATCGGCATTGCCATCAGTGGCTCGGAAGCAGCCTTTGCCCGCCGTATGACCCGAACCGCCAAAGCAATGGGAATGAGCCGCACGACCTTCAAGAATGCGCATGGTCTGACTGAGGCAGGGCACCTGTCCAGCGCGCGTGACATGACCACGCTGGGACGGCATCTGCTATATGATTACCCGCAGTATTATAACCTGTTCTCGCGCCAATCGACGGATGCCGGTATCAAGACTGTTCCCAACACCAACCGCCGCCTACTGGCGGCCTATAAAGGTGCGGACGGAATAAAGACCGGATACACACGTGCGGCGGGGTTCAACCTGGTGGCGTCGGCCAAACGCAAGGATGAGCGTATCATCGCAACTGTCTTTGGTGGTAAATCCGGGGCGTCGCGGAACGCCAAGGTTGCGGAATTGCTGGATTTGGGGTTTCGCCGTGCCCCGTCTCGTGCACCTATCCGCAAACCTGAGCGCCCGGTCTATGCGGGCAATGTCGGGCTGGGGGGCGATACCCAAGTTGCAGCGCTGAGCGGAGCACCGAAATCCAGCCTGCGCCCGCTTGGGCGCCCGAGTGCCACAACACAGGTTGCCAGTGCGGTCGCGGTCGTGGCAGACCAGAACAGCGACCGTATCAGCAGCGGCATTGCCGCAGCGATTGCCGAAGCGGATATTGCTCCAACCGCCCCGCCGGTTGAAACGTCGGACACCCGCCCGGCATTGCGCCCGGACAATCTGGTGCTGGCCTCGACCGAGCCCGCCAGCCCTCCAGAGCCCGAGCAGGAAGTGATTACCCGCCTGTCCTCGTCCGGTGGGCATCTGTGGGGGGTCAATGTGGGCCGCTACACCACACGATATGAGGCCGAGAAGATCCTGCTGAAAACGGCGCTGTCGGAAATGACTACGCTGGATGGCAGTCTGCGCAAGGTCAGTCAGAGCTCGCGCGGATTTGATGCGACATTCCAGGGCATGACGCGGGAACAGGCCGATCTGGCGTGTCGTCGTCTGCAAGCCCGCAATGTCACCTGTTTCATGATCGGGCCATCATAAGGTCCGGCATAATCTCTCCTGTTGGGTCTGGGCTGCGGTCATCCGCGGCCCTTTTTTAATCGAAGACGTGACCGTGCTGATATTGCTCGTCCTGTCCCGCAGCGGCGGTCAGGGCGGCGACATTGTCCTTGGTGAAGAACCCGTCATACTTGTGACACCGCTCGATATATTCGGTGATCAGAAGCGTATTCTGCGAGTGTTTCGAGAAAATCTGTTTCAGGTTCGGGTCGTCTTTGCATTCGCCCACCACATGGGCCAGGAACGGCACGCCCTTGTCCTTCAGCGTGTTCACGACAAAGTCGACATTCTTTTCCCCGGCACCATGGTCGCCATCCTTGATCTCGACGGCCATGTGATGCAGGCGACGGCCAAAATTGCGCACAAAATCCTCGGTCGGCATCGGCAGCTTGGCGAATGAGTTGACGAAGGACGGCGTGTTGTTGGCGGTGAAAACCTTGGCCGGAGATTTCTTGTCATCGTCCACATTGGCGTTGCGGTTCACATTGGTGGACGAGTTCATGTCGAAGATGTTGTAAGCCCCCCAGAAATAGTAGGGCACCATGGTCAGGAATTCGAGGATCGCATCCTCGCGCTCACCCGCCAGCACGCGGGTCGCCAGATGATCGATGCCCAGCATCAAAGGCGCGATTTTGCTGTCCGATCCGAACGCGGCTGCCTGATCCAGCCGGGCCTGTTCCGCGTTACTCAGCAACACGCGATCACCAAGACCGAGGCTGTCTGTGTCATTGAAATCATGTGTCGAATACCCGACCCGGTTGCAGGTGAAATCGGACGGGGTCGTGAAGCGGAAGCCGCCCAATGTGTAGAACGGGTTTTCTGTGTCTCCCGCATATTCGAAGCGGATATTCTGATCCTCAAGCGTCCGGGTCAGCGCCTTCAGATCGCTGGCGCCGAAAACCTCGCCAACATACCGCGTTTGCGGCGTGTTGCGGGCCAGCGGGTACATGCGATTGATGCGGGGAATGAAGTCTTCGAAACCGGGGCTGAGCGGGGCCATCACGATCAGCGCGGGATAATCGGGATGCGAATGCAGGACCGAAAATTTGTGGGTCTGCCCCAGATAGCTGGCGGTGTGGCGATAGGGTGTCATCACGTAAAGCTCGACCAGCGTATCGAACAGCGCGCCGGTTTCGACCTGCATACAGATCGCGCGCATTGGCCCGACCTGATCGGCAATTCCCGAGCTTGTCCGGCGCTCGTAGATTTTCGGCAGGTATTCCGCAAAGAAGTCCGAGTTCTTCTTGTCGCCCCGGGGTTGATAGGACATCAGATCAAAGGACATTCGACTACCTCCGTGCACGAAGCCCTGACTGCAGCAAGGCATCGCTTGAAATTGTGGTTTTCAGAACATGTGCTTGCCCGCCATGCTAGGCGCTGAGACCTGTGCGGGCAACAGTCGTGAAATTGGGTTGCTGACGTTAACGCATGATGTTCAGCGGGTGAATTTCGTCACCTCGACACTTCCCCCGATCAGGCTTTCGCGAACTGAGCGGGCAATCTGAACGGCAGTTGGACCATCCCCGTGCAGGCAGATCGTGTCGATGGACGTTTCCAGCCGCTTGCCGCTTTCGGTGATGATCGCACCTTCGCGGACCATGTTCAGGATGCGAGGTCCGGCGACGTCGGCGTCGTGGATGACGGCGCCGGGCAGGCTGCGATCAACCAGTGTTCCGTCGTCGTTATATGCACGGTCGGCGAAAATCTCGCCCACCCAATTGCACCCGAGTTCACGCACGGCCTCTTCCTGTTTTGTCGCGGCCAGCACCATGACGATGATATCGGGATCAACATCCAGTGCACCCTGATAACAGGCGTGCGCCATATTGATATCGGCTGAACACATATTGGCCAGCGCCCCGTGCAGTTTCAGGTGCCGTACCTTGGTACCAACCGCCGTGGCCATGCCGATTGCGGCCCCCAACTGATACCGGACCAGATTGCACAGGTTGTCATGGGGCAGCTTCATGTTCCGCCGGCCAAACCCCTGCAGATCTGGAAAGCCGGGATGCGCGCCGATGCCTACGTCGTTTTCGGCCGCCAGTTTCATCGTTGATGCCATCACATCCGGATCACCGGCATGAAACCCACAGGCGATGTTGGCCGAGGTGATGATTTTCAACAGGCTTTCGTCATCGCCCATTTTCCAGGGACCAAAGCTTTCCCCCATATCGGCATTCAGATCGACGCTTGGCATTGGCACATCTCCTTAGTCGGTGGCAGAGATCACTCCGCCGATCAATTGGTAGGACAACAGGTCCGGTATGTCATGGGGATCACGCACCAGTGCCTCGACTTTTGAGGGCAGGCGCGCAAGGTCTGACAGGAACGCTTTGTGCATTTCTTCAGCCTGTTCCATGCTGACAAATTCGAACCGGATGTCGCCGCCTGCGGGTGTCTGTGCCGCGCGGGACATATCGCATGGCAGAACGGTCGCGATACGAGGGTACCCGCCCGTGGTCTGACATTCCGGCAACAGGATGAACGGATCGCCAGTGCCGGTCATCTGGATATCGCCGGGGGTGATCACCTCGGACAGGATATTCAGCTGGCCCGAGGCGGCAAAGCCGTCACCGTCGCTGTCCACCTGCATGCCCATCCGGTTGGCGCGTGCGCCGCGCCGGAAATTGGTTTGGGCAAACCGTTCAAGCGTCGCGCCGTCAAACAAAGATGTCTGAAAACTGGCAACCACATGCAGCACCCCGCCCGAAAACCGCTCGACAGCAGCCAGTTTCATCCCGCTGTTGCCTGCATCCGGTCCACAGGTCAGCCTGTCACCCTGCTGTAACGCCCGGCCAATCCGCGCTGTCAGATGGGTGGAGCGGGACCCCAGAAAAACCTCGGCATCAATACCGCCGCCCAGATGCAGATAGCCGTAGTTTCCAGCCAGCGTCGCCCCGATGACCAGCCTTTGCCCGGCGCTCAGTTGGTGCGAGGCGTTCCAGGCGACAGGGCTGCCATCAATGCTGGCCTGCATTCGTGCGCCAGTCAGGGCGATGCGCGTGTTATGCGTCGCCTCGAACTCGCCTCCCATCCCGGCCATCTCCAGCGCCGCAAGGTTTGGGCTTTGATCCAGCAACGCCGCCCCTTCATGCAAGGCCAGAATATCCGCGGCCCCTGATCGGGACAGCCCCTGATCCAGAAAACCTGTGCGCCCCTGATCCTGAATGGTGCAGGCCGGGCCAATCCGGTGGACGATCAGGCTCATGGCGCGATCTCCTCACAGGTTGCGCCGCCTGTGCCGTCCTCGTTGTTGACTCTGATGTGTTCCAGAACGTCGCGGGAAACGGGCTCGAACAACAGTTCATCGCCAGGTCTAAGGGTAAAGGCCTCGACCCTTTCGGGACGGAAACACCGAAAGGCGGTCTGCCCGATATGCCGCCACCCGGTTGGCGTCGGCCCGGAAAACAGAACAAATTGCGAGATCGCCAGAACCAGAGCCCCTTCCGGCACCATGGGGGTCAGGCTTTGCAGCCGGGGAATGTTGAATTCGGGTCCCAGAGGCCCAAGATAAGGCTGCCCCGGAGCGAAGCCGATGGTCAGAACCCGCACGCGGGATTGTCCAAGCCGACGTATTGCTTCTTCCGGTGACAGGCCGGCAGCAGCGGCGGCATCGTCAAGCTGGGGCGCAAGGTCGGTCCCGTAAACCGTCGGAACGCGCCACAACCTGCGACCCGCGGGCAGGGGTGTAGTGTACCAGTCCTTCTGGTCAACCAGATCCCGAAGCTTTTGCAGCATCTTCTGATGAGAGATGCGCTGCGTGTCGAACCGAACAAAGGCCGAGCCCAGGGAGGCTGACGACTCGGTCACCTCATCCCAGTGCAGACGATCGACTTCAGACCGAAACGCCAGTGCTGCCCGGTTCGCGGTGTCGGTCATCCTATCCGCAAAGGTCACCAGCGCGCCGTCAAATCCGACGGTTCTGACCAAAGGAAACTGAATGTTGCGCGCCATTGCTGATCTGCTTTCGGATCGAAGAGTGAATTGGTGGAACCTGACCGCATCTTTAGGCGATGCGCAAGACAGGGCGTTCAATAGCGGACATCGTGCCTGTTCCGTCCACATCCCGGCAGGGAGCGACCCGCAGTATTAGGCGTCCGGCGGGGGTGAGAGGTTTTTGACCGGATTCTGGCCGCAGTTCCGACTCGTTTTCCCGTTTCGAGTCGCCCTGACTTGTATCTTGAAATCGCGGAGTCTCTATATCTTGTGTCGGCCCATTTTGTCTCATGGGGCTTGCCAGTCAGATCGTGCCCAAAAGTACCCGGACAGAAGGGTGGAGGTCAATTTTGAATGAATGTAAGCCGTTGAAGTAAAACAATAAACAAAGAAAATTCAAAAAAAAGACCAATAACGTCATTTTCCGCTTGCGGGTTTTGAGAGTAATACTTAGAACCCCCTTCACCGGCGCAACTGAGGTTGGCCTGACGGACTGGAAAGACGGTTGAGACGCGCCGGAGAGACGGTGGGCATCTGAGGTTGAGGTT
>NZ_JBQFQV010000003.1:0-295655 GCF_056537065.1 Ruegeria sp. CH2 | reverse complement strand
GAAATTCGTCCGTCCGTTTCAGTCCCATAGTTCGTCTCCTTTGCTGCAATAAATGCTATCAAAGGAGCGGCAGCAAACCGCGACACGTCCAGTTTGCCCTACCTGATCCGGTGGAACAATTCTCTGTTCCCGCGAGGAAGTTCCCTGTTCCACTTTTTAGGGAATTTGCAACATAAACCTCTGAAAAACATACAGTTCCGACAGGTGAAATAACGGAACTCAGACCTGTTTCGCGAAAATTCCCTGTAAATTGCAGGTTATCAGGGAAATCCAGCCCAAAGCGACCCCGCCAAAATGCGGCACTGAGACTGCGGCCGGAATTGCGCTCTGAATGTACAGTCCGCTCCGTCTCTGATTGAAAGCGCACGCGCCAACTCGCGGAAATTGCGACACAATTTCGGGTCAGAAAACACAACTGAAGTGAGACAGGTATGAGTGGCGGGGAGACAGGGATTCGAACCCTGGGGACGCTCTCACGCCCAACGGTTTTCAAGACCGCCGCATTCGACCACTCTGCCACCTCCCCGTCGAAGGCAGGGTCTAAGCGCAAGTTCGGTCAGAGGCAAGTCGAAATCGGGATTTCTTGCCGAAGCCCGCGCAGCGGTCTTTCCATGACTCTTCAGCCGCGTTATGATCCCCGAAATAGACCGAAACAGGCTGGCAAGCAGAACCAGCAGACCGGCAGCGGGGTTCCGAGAACGAGACCCCTTCAGGCAAGGGATAAGCAGATGAAGCGAGCGATCATGACACGCCCGGGACCGAAACGGTTGGCGTATCTGGCGTTGACTTTGACAGTTTTGAGCGGGTGTGAAGACATTCTTCAAGAGGCTGAAAAACCTGAAGAAAACTCAAACAAAACCGAACTCCTTCCCGAGGTAGCCTCGGGCTCGCAGCGTGACGTCGAAGCCCCCGAGGTTTTTCAGGTCACCGAAGCGGGGCTTTGGGATGGCAGGCCCTCGCTGGGCGGGATCTGGGTTGCCTATCCGGAAGTATCCCAGCCCGAGCGTGTCGTAATTACGAACACCGCAAACAACAAGTCTGTAACAGGGGCCCTGTTCCGACGTGAACGCAACCTGCCCGGCCCGGCGCTACAGGTCTCATCTGCGGCTGCGGAACAGCTCGGAATGCTGGCGGGCGCGCCGACAAAGGTCAGTGTGGTCGCTTTGCGCCGTGAAGCTGTAAAGGAATCACCACCCGAGGACGCGCCCAAACCGGAAGACGAGGCGGCAGATACGGCTGCGGTATCGGACACCGCGGCCACCGACGATCCATCCGCGGCAGATACCGAAAAACCGGCCAAGCCGAAATGGTGGCAAAAGAAGGCGCCAGCGGCAGCAGCCGGTTCGGCAGTGGTTGCGGCGGATGCGGCAAGTTCTGCCAACGCAGCGACCGAAGGTACGGACACGACCACAGCTGCGGCATCAGCCACTGAGGACCCAACAGAGCCCGCTGAAGAAAAACCCGCCAAGCGGAAGTGGTGGCAGAAAAAAGAGCCAGCAGCAGCAGCGGCTGCGGGAGCCACCGTGGCTGCGGCGGACGTCGCGACAGACAGTGTTGATGTGGCCGCAGATGTAGCGGTAGCCGCAGCTGCACCGGCGTTGTCGGACGCGCCGGTCGAAGCCCCCGCTGAAAAGCCTGCAAAACGGAAGTGGTGGCAAAAGAAAGACCCCACTGAGATCACCGAAACGCCACTGGATCCCATCGAAGGCGCTGCATCCGCGATTGACGCGACCGAAGCGGTTCCGGCCGCAGCGGCGGCAACAGGCGCTGCGTCTCCGCTGAGCAAACCATTTGTGCAGATCGGCACGTTCAGCGTCGAAGCAAATGCGAATGCCGCCGCCGAGAAAGTGCGCCGGAATGGCATGTCGACTGTTGTGCGGGAACTGAAAACCGAAAACAAAACAGTATGGCGGGTCCTGGTTGGCCCTGCCGCAACCCGGGCCGAACGCAAGGCCATTCAAAAAGATGTAAAGGACCTTGGTTTCAAAGATGCGTTCACCGTGTCCGACTGATACAAGGAGGCATAACATGCTATCCTCATTGCGAACTTCTGTTCTGGCCATTGGGCTTGCCGTTCTGGCAATCCCGGCTCAGGCTTTTGATACATCTGCCCGCGCGGCTTATGTGATCGATCAGACCACCGGTACGGTGCTTTTGGCGAAAGACGCCGATCAGCCCTTGCCTCCTGCATCCATGTCCAAGCTCATGACGCTGTATGTTGCTTTCGAAGCGCTGCGTGACGGAAGACTGACGCTGGACGAAACCCTGCCCGTGTCCGAACACGCGATGAGCTATGGCGGCTCGACCATGTTTCTGAACACGCAGGACCGGGTTCGGGTCGAGGACCTGCTGCGCGGCATCATCGTTCTGTCAGGCAACGACGCCTGCGTGGTCCTGGCCGAGGCGCTAAGCCCTGACGGGACAGAGGCCGGGTTTGCCCGCTATATGACCCAGCGCGCAAAGCAGATCGGTATGAACAACTCGAATTTCGCGAACTCGAACGGTTGGCCTGCCGCCGGACATATGATGTCGGTTCATGATCTTGCGGTTCTGGCCGACAGGCTGATTACCGACTTTCCCGAATACTACCCCCTGTTTTCAGAAGAGGTATTCGAATTCGATGGCCGTGCGCCATCGAATGCCCGTAACCGCAATCCATTGCTGAAACTGAGCATTGGCGCGGATGGCCTGAAAACCGGCCACACGCAGGAGGCCGGATACGGCCTGGTCGGGTCTGCCAAACAAGGCGATCGCCGTGTCATCTTTGTCCTCAGCGGGCTGGACAGCACCGGTCAACGGGCAGAGGAGGCTGAGGCCGTGGTTAACTGGTCGTTTCGAAATTTTGTCGAGAGGACAGTTGCCAACGCGGAAACGCCGATAGCCGAAGCCAAGCTGTGGATGGGCGAGAAAAAGACTGTTGGTCTTGTACCTGACGGCGATCTGACGGTTCTGTTTCCGGTTCTGGGCACACAAAACGTCAAGGCCGAAGTTGTGTATCAGGGTCCCGTCAATGCACCGGTCAAGAAAGGCCAGCAACTGGCCGAACTTGTCATCAAGCCTGAAGGATTGCCGGAAATTCGACGTCCACTGGTGGCAGCGGAAGACGTTGCAATTGGTGGATTTGTCGTCCGTATGCTGACCGTTGGCGGCATAGTTCTGAAAGACGTGATCAATAACCCACTGGAGTCGATGTGACCAAGGCGGGGTTATTTCTGACTTTCGAAGGCATTGACGGATCAGGCAAGTCAACTCAGGCGCGGATGCTGGCGGATCAACTGCGGGCGCAGGGTCATGAGGTCGTTTTGACGCGTGAACCGGGCGGCTCACCCGGCGCGGAGGAAATCCGCAGCCTGGTATTGGAAGGTGATCCCGACCGCTGGTCGGCCGAAACGGAAATCCTGCTTTTCACGGCCGCCCGCCGCGACCATCTGGAACGTACGATCGAACCCGCACTTGCCGCAGGGCAAGTGGTGATCTGCGACCGCTTTGCCGACAGCACACGTATGTATCAGGGCCTGTCGCGGGGCGATCTGCGCGGCCTTGTTGATCAGCTGCACAGCCTGATGATCAAGCGCGAGCCGGACTTGACGCTGCTGATCGACATGGACCCCGATACCGGTCTGTCCCGCGCCAAAGGGCGGCAAGGCGCGGAAGAGCGGTTCGAAGATTTCGGCCCGGACCTACAAAGGAAAATGCGGGCGGGCTTTCTGGCACTGGCCCATGAGTTTTCCGACCGTTTCCGCGTGGTGGACGGTAACCGGGACATGGACAGCGTTGCGCAGGATGTGACAGAAATCGTCCAGGCTGCTTTGCGATAGACGATGAATGACGAAATCCCCTCTCCGGATCAGGTGCCCGGTGCGCCGCATCCCCGCGAGACTGTCCGGCTTTTTGGTCAGGATGCGGCGGAACAGGCGTTTCTGACCGCCTACAACTCGGACCGGCTGCACCACGGCTGGTTGCTGACCGGGCCGCGTGGCGTCGGCAAGGCAACGTTGGCCTGGCGGATTGCGCGGTTCTTGCTGGCTACACCTTTGGCAAACGACGGTGGGCTGTTTGGCGCGCCGCCACCGCCAGAGACGCTCGACATTGATCGCGACCACCCGGTGTCACGTCGCATACTGGCCGGGGCCGAGCCGGGATTGGCCGCGATAGCCAGGTCACTGAATGATCAGGGGCGGCTGCGCAACGAAATCGTTGTGGACGACATCCGAAAGCTGGGAAAGTTCTTTGGCCTGTCCTCTGCCGATGGCGGGCGCCGGGTCGTAATCGTGGATTCGGCGGATGAGATGAATGTCAGCGCCGCCAATGCACTGCTGAAGATGCTGGAGGAGCCTCCGGCGCGCACCACCCTTTTGCTGGTATCGCACCAACCCTCGCGCTTGCTGCCAACCATCCGCTCTCGTTGCCGTACCCTACGTCTGGGGCCGCTGAACGCTGGGGATATGCAGGACGCGCTGTCGCAAACCGGGACGACCTTACTGGCGCACCCCGAATATCTCGCCGCATTGGCCGCTGGCTCGGTCGGGCACGCGGTTCGCCTGATCAATCTGGGCGGACTTGAAATCTATGCCGAACTGATTGCCATTCTGGGCACCCTGCCCCGTCTGGACCGGCAGCGCGCACTGGCCCTGGCCGAGGCTGCAGCACAACGCGGCGCGGCCGAGCGCTTTGATCTGCTGCTGACACTGATCGATGTCGCCTTGTCTCGGCTGGCCCTGACCGGGGCAACCGGCGCACCACCGTCCCCCGAAGCCGCCCCGAACGAAGCTGAAACGCTGGCCAGATTGTCGAATTCTACGGATCAGGCTCGTCGATGGGCCGAAGTCGCCGCGACAATCACAGCCCGCGCGCGACATGGTCAGGCGGTGAACCTTGACCCTGCCGCTCTGGTCCTAGATACGGTGTTCAAGATACAGGAAACCGCCGGCCAGGTCAGATGAGCGACACCCCCCAGATCACCGACAGTCATTGCCATCTGGACTTCCCGGATTTTGACGGTCAGTTGAGCGACATCATTTCGCGCGCGGCCGAGGCTGGCGTGACCCGGATGGTGACGATTTGCACCAAGCTGCGCAATGAACCCGCGGTCCGTGCAATTGCCGAAGCCCATGCGCCGGTATTCTACGCCGCAGGGACCCACCCGATGAGTGCCGCAGACGAGCCTATGGTCTCGGTCGATGAATTGGTTGCACTGGCACAACACCCGAAATTTGTAGGCATCGGCGAATCCGGTCTGGATTACCACTATACAGCGGACAGCGCTGAGCTTCAGAAGCAATCACTGCGCATTCATATCGAAGCCGCCCAGCGCACAGGGTTGCCTTTGATCATCCATGCCCGCGCCGCAGACGACGATATGGCCCGAATTCTGGCCGAAGAATATCGCAATGCGCCCTATTCCTGCGTGATGCACTGTTTCTCGTCCTCGGCCGAGTTGGCCAAGGCCGCGCTGGATCTGGGGTTTTATCTTTCCATGTCCGGCATTGCGGCCTTTCCCAAAAGCCAGGAGTTGCGCGACATTTTCGCAAGTACGCCAGTGGATCGCATTCTGGTGGAAACTGACGCGCCCTATCTGGCACCGCCCCCTTATCGTGGCAAGCGAAACGAACCGGCCTATACCGCACATACAGCCCGAAAAGGGGCCGAGCTGTTCGGGCTGGAGTATCCGGCTTTTGCCGCCCAAACTCAGGCAAACTTTGACCGGCTGTTCAGCAAGGCGGCAACGAACAGGGCCGCTGCATGACCGAATTGCGATTTACCATTCTGGGCTGCGGATCGTCAGGCGGCGTACCCCGGTTGGGTGGCCACTGGGGTGCTTGCGATCCTGCTAACCCCAAGAACATTCGCCGGCGCTGTTCCCTGCTTGTCGAGCGTAACGGCCCCGGCGGCACAACCTCAGTGTTGATTGATACGACCCCGGACATGCGCAGCCAGTTGCTGGACACGGGCACCGGGCGGCTTGATGGTGTAGTCTATACACACTCTCACGCGGATCATGTCCATGGAATCGACGACCTGCGCATGATCGTGTTCAACATGAAAACCCGTGTACCGGTCTGGGCTGATGGTGATACCCAGAACGCCCTGCTGGGGCGGTTTGGATACGCCTTCATTCAACCCGAAGGGTCACCTTATCCTCCGATCCTCGACCTCAAGTCCATCGACGGACCGTTCGAAATTGATGGACCCGGCGGGCCCATTCCGTTTCGTCCATTCAAGGTCAATCACGGCTCGATAGATTCTCTAGGTTTTCGCATGGGACGGCTCGCCTATTTGCCGGATGTTGCCGAAATATACGACGACGCATGGCCTGAAATGGAAGGGTTGGAATATCTTATAATCGACGCCCTGCGCCGAAGCCCTCATCCCACACATGCACATCTGGAAAAAACGCTTGAGTGGATTGAGAAGCTGCAACCAAAACAGGCGATTCTAACCAACATGCATATCGATCTGGATTATATGACCCTCGATGCAGAAACTCCGGACAATATCACCCCCGCCTATGACGGGATGGTGATACATCACGCGTTTCAGGCCCCTGTTCCTTTTGCATAAGATATCGCAACCTGGCCGTTGCACGGGGGCCAAATGCTGCAAAGTCTGATTGACGTCATTCTTCCTGTCTTTCTTGTGATCGGTGCCGGCTACACGGCAACACGAACAGGATATTTCAAAGAAGACCATGTCGACGGGCTGATGAGATTTACGCAAGGGTTCGCGATCCCATGCCTGTTGTTTCTTGCCATCGCGCATCTGGACCTCAGCGCCAGTTTCGATCCCCGGCTTTTGGCCAGTTTCTATTCCGCCGCCGCCTTGTGTTTCATCGCTGGTCTTTTTGGTGCGCGCATCATTTTCGGCCGCGAATGGGAAGACTGCGTGGCAATCGGGTTTTGTTGCCTGTTCTCTAACTCGGTTCTGCTGGGATTGCCGATTACCGAACGCGCTTATGGTCCCGAGAACCTGACAGGCAACTATGCGATTATCGCCTTCCATTCCCCGTTTTGTTACGGCGTAGGGATCACGGTGATGGAGGTTGTCCGCAATCGCGGAAACGGTGGCGTACGCATGGCGCGTTCTGTTCTGTCGGCAATGTTCAAGAACGCGCTGATCCTTGGTATTGCACTGGGATTCGTGGTTAATCTATCCGGTTTGGACATCCCGGCTGTGGTGGACGAAGCCCTTGGTCTGATCACGCGGGCCGCCCTGCCTGGCGCCCTGTTTGCACTGGGCGGGGTACTGGTCAAATACAAACCCGAAGGCGATCTGCGCACCATCGCTTTTGTTTGCTGTATCTCGTTGATGCTGCATCCCAGCCTTGTGTGGATATTCGGCAAATCCACAGGGCTGCCTCAGGACCTGTTCCGCTCGGGCGTGTTGAACGCAGCCATGGCGCCGGGGTTCAACGCCTATATCTTTGCTAACATGTATGGCCGCGCCAAGCGGGTGGCAGCTTCGGCTGTTCTCATTGGGACAGCCACATCTATCCTGACTGTCTGGCTTTGGCTAACGGTTCTGGGCTAACAGTAGTGTTGACTTCGGTTCGCACAGAGGCACCTAACGCATTTCGTGTCAGGAGATCCAAATGCCACATGCCATCATCGTCGCACATGGTCAGCCGTCCGATCCAGAACCGGCCGAGGCTGCTTTGGCTGCGTTCGCGGCTACGGTCGACGCCCTGACCGAGCATGTAACGGTGCATGCCGCAACTCTGGCCGCGCCCGGCGCGTTCGAGGCTAAGCTGAGCAGCCTGCCGGAAAACACGGTCATTTATCCGCTTTTCATGGCAAATGGATGGTTTGTCACCAGCGCTTTGCCCAAACGATTAGGGGATCACAAAGCGCGCATTCTAGACCCGTTGGGTGTTGACCCAGAGCTACCGGAATTGACCGCACGCGCCCTGCAATCCGAATTGTCCGAAAGGAATTGGGCAGCTGCGTCGACCGACCTGGTCATTGCAGCACATGGGTCAGGGCGTAGCCGAAACCCCTCGGTCGTGGCTCTGAACTTCGCATCGCAACTTCAAGAAATGCTGGCTTTCAAATCTGTCCGCGTTGGGTTTGTTGAAGAACCGCCATACATTTCCGAAGCCGCAACCGGCACGGGGGCTCAGGCGCTGTGCCTTCCGTTCTTTGCCTGCACCGGGGGGCACGCAGTGGACGACGTGCCCGCCGGATTGAGCCAAGCAGGGTTCAAAGGCGTTCTGCTGCCAGTGGTAGGGGAACTGCCACCCATCCGGCACCAGATTGCCAAGCAGTTAACAAAGGCCGTTCAGCTCGCTTGAAAATTCGCCTGAAATCTCCGACCCGGAAACAGGAAAAACTCAGGTTTGCGCTTTGATCAGCGTGGAATACAGGCGGTGACAGGACCGGCCGTCTCGCTTGGCCTGATAAAGGGCGACGTCGGCGGCGTGAAGGATGTCGGCGGCTTTGGGAACCTTGAACTGGGTGGACAAGGCCGTTCCGATACTTGCAGAGATACAGCACGGTTGGTCCTGAAACATCATGGGTTCATTCAACCTTGCGATCAGACGGCCGGCGATGGACTCCAGAGTTTCTTCCCGCGTCAGGCCCTTGAAAATTATGACAAACTCATCCCCTCCAACCCGCGCAACCGTATCGTCTCCACGCGTCTCTTCAAGCATGATGCGGGCCGCCTGTTGCAGAACGTAATCCCCAGCGGCATGGCCCAGCCGATCATTCACGGATTTAAAGAAGTCTAAATCCAGATGCATAAGGGCAAATGTAGAATTTGCCAGGATCAGATGCCCCAACAAATGATCCATCGCGCGGCGGTTCTTCAATCCTGTCAATGTATCGGTATATGCCTGCTCTTCCGCGGCTAGCATTGCCCCCTGAAGCCTGAGATTAAGTGAACGAGACGCTTCCATCGCGGCGGATTTGGCTTCGACCAGATACAACAGCTCGATCGCCAGGTCAGTGCCGGAAAAATCAGCGCTTGTCAGGGCGTAATCCCGAACCGCATCCAAAATCGAAATACCGAATGACAGATTGATGACTGCACCGCCCGAGTCGGGCAAGGGCGCGACCAGGCCTTTCAGGGTCGTACGCGGTTCATCGCGAAATCTCAGATGCAGTTTGGCACCGGCCATCGACATCAACGCGGGAAGGGTGGTGACTGTTCTGGGGCGGATCAGCTCGAACACGTCCAGAACACCCAGCCCAACCAAAGGCAATTCGGGCCGCAGCTTTTGCAGTGTCGGACCCGCTTGTTGAATGCATCCGCTTCGGTCCACCAACAGGAACATCGGGCAAAGCGTTTCCAGAAGATCTGCCAGTTCCTGAGTATGTGTCATCTGTTCCGAGCCCCCAGATCAAAATGGCGCCCCTCGGCAAAGGCGCTTTCGACCAAAATGATTGAAATGATTTCACAACACTCCTGACGACCCTCATGCGACAGCATCACCAGCGCACCATAATCATCGGCCATCGCGCGCAGGACCCCGACCATAACACTGGAAAATCCTGGTAAGTCCGGAAGGCAGCACAACTGGTATTCCGTGGCTGAAAGCTCTCTCAACTCAAGCGCAGGCAAATTCAGATCAGAGACAGCCAGTCTTACACGATCCGCAAGATCATCAAGGGAATGAAGGAACTCAACATAGGTGACACCCCCAAACCTGAGCAGTCGGCGCAGCCCTTCCATGTTCGGATGGGACACCAGATATGTTCCCAGATCTTCGAGGATTTCCGCCTGTGGTCGATTGAGGTCAATACTCAGGGCCTCAAGCAACCGCGTCGTCATGTCATCATCATAGATGAGCATGGCTTCAAATTCGACAAACCCTAGCCGCGCACCTTCGGTCACGCGAACCCAGCAGGATTGCCCGTAGGTCGCGCCGACAAAGGACTGTATCGCCCGATTGATCAGACCATGCATCGGATGCCTCAGTTTGGTGTCCTTGGCACTGTGGTCTGAGAAACCTTAACAAATAGCCAAAATTCGCCCCGAGTTGCTGTGAAAGCAACGGAGTATCAAGTCGACACTACCCGCCCAGTCAGAAGTCCGTCGGCGCGCCGCCTTCAGCCTTGCGGCGTTCAACGAACTCGGCCAGTTCCTCGCGGATACCATCGTCCATCGGAGGTGCCTCAAAGCTCGAGATGATCTCTTTGAACATGTGATGCGCACGCTCAGCCGTCCAGATGCCTCCGGCGGCCTCCCAGCCCTCATAGTTCTTCCAGTCGCTCAGGAAGGGCTGGTAGAAGGCCGTGGTGTAGCGATCCTGTGTGTGTTGGATTCCAAAAAAGTGACCGTCATTGCCAACCGCGCGGATGGCATCCAAAGCAATCTCATCCGGTCCGGTCGCGGTTAGATCAGGGTTCATATAACGCTGAATTTGCTGCAAAACCTCGCAATCCATAATGAATTTTTCCGGGCTTGCGATCAGGCCGCCTTCCAACCAACCGGCGGCGTGGTACACCATGTTGGTGCCCGACTGCACGGCCGCCCAGAGCGAATTCGAGGTTTCCCACACGGATTGCCCGTCTGGCACATTGGCCGCACACACACCGGATGAACGCAGCGGCAGCCCATAATATCGCGCCATCTGCCCGGTCATCTGGGTCGAGCGCATGTATTCCGGCGTCCCGAAAGCGGGCGCGCCTGATTTCATGTCCACGTTCGACGTGAACGTTCCGATTACGCAGGGAATACCGGGGCGCACATATTGGAACAAAGCGATAGCGCATAAGGCTTCGGCCAGGGACTGGGCGACCGCCCCCGCCATTGTTACGGGCGCCATTGCTCCCGCCAGCGTAAAGGGGGTTACGACAATCGCCTGCCCGCGCCGCGCCAATCTCAGGCAGCCATCAATCATCGGATGGTCATGCTTCAGCGGCGAGGTCGAGTTGATGTTGGTGTACATCCGCGGCGAGGCTTCGAATTCCTCATGGCTGAGACCGCCCGCGATGCGCACCATTTCCATCACATCTTCGACACGTTCCTTACCCAACGAATAAGCGTGCATCGCCTTGTCGGTCAGGGTCAGCTTGTCATACAGCACATCCAGATGCCGGACGCTGGCATGAATATCGACGGGTTCTACAGGATATCCGCCTGCGAAGTGAATACAGTTGAAGTACTGCGTCAGTTTCAGAAGATTCTGGCACATCTCGCGATTGCCGGGCACTTTCTTTCCAATCTCCATGTCCCAGTAATTAGGCGGCGACGAAACGTTGCCGAACAGGATGTTCTTTCCACCGATCTCGATCCTGTGGTCAACATTGCGTGGCGTGATGGAAAACTGGCTGGGCGCCTTGGCGATCATCTCCATGACGAAATCGCGCCCCATGCGGACGTTGTCACCATTGATCGTGCACCCCGCCTCGCGCAGGATGCCGATTGCCTCTTCGTTGTAGAATTCGATCCCGATTTCTTCCAGAATTCGCATGGCCCCTTCATGGATCGCTTCGATCCCGGCCTGATCCAGCGGTTCAGTCGGGCGATCTATATTGATGGGTGGGTCCCACGGCATCTGGTCAATCACCGCGCTGCCCCTGCGTGCTGCCGCACCTGCGCGTCCTCCGCCGCGGCGTTTGCGTGTGTTGGTCTCGGCCATGGTTGCCTCCGTTCTGGCTTGATACAAGCAAGACCCGAAGACGCATTTCTGGCCGCTCCATCTGCGACAGAGCTTGTCGGTTTTCTATAATTGTGCGTCGATTTTCCGGATCAACGCATCATTTTTCGGCCAGCCATGCAGGAATGTGACCGATATCCGGCAGGACCACATCCGCCATCGGTGCCAGCGCATCTGCTTCTGCCAATCCGGTCAAAACGCCAATGGTGATCATCCCGGCTGCGCGCCCCGCTTGCAGGTCATGAACACTGTCACCCACCATTGCAATGCGCGACGGCTCGACCCCGACCTGTGCGGCAAAGGCCAGCAACTGACCTGGCCCCGGTTTGAACCCATGACCACTGTCATACCCAGCGATAAAATCGAAGTGTTCGCGTATTCCAGCAGATTCCAGATGCTGCAATGCCGGGTGCTCACTGTCATTTGTCGCAACGCCCAGTTTGATCCCGGATTGCTGCAACCCTTTCAGGAATGGGCCCAACGGCACGGCAGGGGATTGAGGAGCGGCTACGGCCTCGGCATTCATCATGTCCACAACTTCCTGCAATGTCACATCGTCAACATGCGCAATAAGCACCTCGGCGATTTCTTCGACCGTTGCGGCGATCACAATGCTATCTGTGGCATACCGCTCTTGCTCGTAGTCAAACCCGATGACGCTCCCGAGTTCCACCGCCCGGTCTACATCCCCCTTTGTCAGACGCATCAGCAACGAGCGCCCGAAGGTTCCCCAGGTTTTGGCAAAATCGAACAAAGTGCCATCCTTGTCGAAGACGATTGCTTCTATTGGCATCGCGTGCTCCTGCGGAAAAGGTGTTCAGGTCCAGTGTACATCGCCACCGCCTGACAGAACGGCCCGCGCTTGGGCCGGGTGATCATAGGCGATCGAGTTGGCGTCACAAAACGCCATGACCCACGAATCGTCAAGCACCAGAAAATCGAGAACCGAAGCCAGAAAGTCCCGATCACCGGCCCGATTGCGAACATCCCCGATCGAAGCACCTGTCGAGCCAAGAAATACAGGCAAAAGCTCGTCATTGCTGACCAGCCACCCCAGGGCTGTCAGAGCAAGAGTCTCGGCTAAATCGGGCGATAGGGGCATAAACTGCGCTCAGAAAATGGTGCTGGAAAGAGTTTGTTAACCAGACTCATAAACAATTTGTTCACGCATGCAATCAACGGTGAACGACTATGTCTGTGCAAGGCACCATCCTTGTCCTCGACGGGGTATCAACCAACCGCATAATGCTGAAGGTTCAACTGACTGCTGCCTGGTATCACGTGGTACAGGGTGGAAAACTTGAAGGGCTACAAGCCCTTGCACGTCGCGTGCAGCCGGACCTAGTTCTGACGGCCCAAACATTGCCCGATGGAACAGCCGCAGATGTCAAGAAAGCCCTCGCCGAAGTATCAGGCCTTGATGACGTGCCCGTTGTCGTACTGGCAGCACAGAATGACAAAAACGCGCGTCTGCGTGCCCTGAAAGACGGGCTGGACGATGTGTTGACGCACCCTTTCAAAGATACGTTGCTACTGGCACGCATTCGCAGCCTTTTGCGCGTGCGCGCAGCTACTCAAGATTTGCAGGTCAGCAACGGATCGCAACCTATTGGATTTGGGGAACCCGCCCCTGTGATGGTCAGCCCCCCGAACGCGGCCCGGGTTGATATCTTGGCCGATACTGTCCAAACCGGTGCCCTTTGGTACAAGGCCCTGCAAGGCCAGCACCGTTTCGATCTGTCCTGGCACCTTCAATCGAACTTACAAGGCGTTTTGTCCGGACCGATTCCGGACGCGATTGTCGTCGAATTGGGCTCGCACCCGTCCGCGCTGAATATCCTTGCGGATCTCAGGTCACGCGCAGCAACCCGGAATACCGTCCTGATTGGCGTCTTGCAGAACAACGATGCCGTGCAGGCCTCGGAAGCGCTGGACAGAGGAGCGGGCGCCGTATGCCTTGGGGGGTTCTGCGCGCAAGAGATTCTGTTGCGGCTGAATAATCAGATTGCGCGCAAGGCACGGCTTGATCATCTGCGCGTATCACTGAGAAAAGGGATCGCCGAGTCCTGTATTGATCCGCTCACCGGGCTGCACAATCGTCGTTACGCCATGCGGGCATTGGATCAGATCGCGCGCCAGTCTGCCCGTACCGGACGTGGCTTTGCCGTCATGCTGGCGGATCTGGACCACTTCAAGACCATCAATGACTGCCATGGCCATGGCGCCGGTGATTGTGTTCTGACGCAGGCCGCAAAACGCATGCAAAGCGCGCTTGGATCCAAAGGTTTTGTCGCCCGTATCGGCGGTGAAGAGTTCATGTTTGCGGTGCCTGATGTGTCACAAAAGCAAGCCAGAAAACTGGCTGAGACCATCTGCGACAGCATTTGTCGCGCCCCGTTTCGACTATCGGACCAAGGTTTGCGGGTTAACGTCACGATCAGCATTGGGCTGGAGATGCCGCAATCGGGTACGCCGGGAAAAGAACGCACACCCGTTCCTGTTGAAGATATCCTGAAAGCCGCCGACAAAGCCCTTTACGCGGCAAAAAAAGCGGGGCGCAATCAGGTGAGTATCAGGCAAAGCGCAGCCTGAACCTGTCAGTCCTTTTTCTTGTGCCCATGCGGCCCACGTTCGACGATCTTTTGCAACCTGTCCGCATAAGACTGCCGCTCTGCGTCGCTCATGGCGGTGACGCGAGCCAGCCATTGTGTCTGCAAGGCTAATTGCAGTTCTGCCGTTGCCTGCGACTGTTTCTGCAACAACACTTCAACGGTGGCCGGATCGAAGGGCACTGTGCGCAGTGCCAGGCTCAGGGCTTGAAAGTCCTGTTTGCGCCCCCTTAAGTCTTTTTCGCGCAGCGCAGACAGTTCACCTCGCATCGCTTTGCGGTCATCTTTCGGCAAAGCGCGATACAGCGCAGGACCGAACCCCGGCGGTGCCTCGGTGTGATCTCCATCCTTCAGGCGCAGCACGGTTCCGACTGCAACACCGACAACTAACAGGTTCAGTGCCAATGACGAAACCAGCAAAACCGTCATCCACCGGCGTTTCGGTTTAGGGGCAGCATTCATTCAGTGCTCTCCAGAAAACTCGTGTCATACCCAAGGTCCGCCACAAAAAGGACCGTCTCCTGCGATGCCAGCAGATTGGCGGGATCAGGCAGGAACCCCGGCGCGGAAAAGCCGATCCAGAGCCCCGCCGCACTTGCGGCGATCAAGCCGCCCAACCCCTGCCAGCCACCTACGTTGTCCATCATTCGATGCCAGATCGAAGATTGAGGACGCGGTTCGGGCCTTAGGCGACTGAGGCGGAGTTTTTCAGCATCTGTCTGAATGCGCACGGCCAGATCGTCGGGCAGCGCCGGTCGGTTTTGCCGAGCCTGCGCAAACAAATGATCCAGTTCCAGGTTTTCATCCGTCATCGTCATACCCCAGTTCTTCACGTCGCCCGGCCAGTATCGCGGTCAGACTTCGTTTGCCCCGCGCGGTCAAGCTTTCGACCGCTTCTACTGAAATTCCCATGATCCCGGCAATTTCAGGGTTGGGCAACTCTTCGATGTGGCGCAGAATCACTGCCTGCCTCTGCCTTTCCGGCAGCTGAGACAGGGCAAGCTGCAATGCATCCACGCGGGCCTCATCCTGCAGTCGGTCGGCTACGCTGGCTTTGCCATCTTCTGGCTCAGGAATATCCGACAACCTGCCGGGGGCCTTCCTGCGCCGAATGTCCACACACAGATTCAACGTCACGCGATACAGCCATGTCGACACTTTGGCCTGACCCGGCACCCATTCCGGCGCCATCTGCCACATCCGCATCATCGCCTCCTGCGTTACGTCTTCTGCCTCGGCCCGATTGCCCAACATACGCAACGCGACGGAATAACAAAGCGGCCCAAGGCGATCGGTTAAGACCCGCGCAGCCTGTGCGTCACCCTCAGCAAATTGGCTCAGCAACACATCGTCGCTGAGAGAGCTCGCGGTGCAACCCGCACCGCGAACATCGTGTAGGTGGGAGGTCAGGTCCTCCACCCTGCATCAGTTGTCGATTGCACCCGACTTGTGGTGCTTTTTCTTATGGTGCCGTCCCATCCGGTTATTGGCATCGGCAAATTCCTGTTCCGATATTCCACCACTGTTATCTGTATCCATCCGGTCAAACATCTTGTCACCCCGGCGCGGTTTCGACAACTCGTCCTGGCTTAGGAACCCGTCTTTGTTCGCATCGTTGTTTTCGAACATTTTGGTGACGCGGTCGTTTGCTTTTTTCTGAGCGGCGGCCTGCATCTCCTCAAGGCTGAGCTGGCCGTCCCCATCAGTATCCGCGGCCGAGAAACGCTCGGTGCGATGTGCTTCCATTTCCTGCTGAGTCACTTGACCGTCGCCATTGGCATCCAATTCCTGAAAGGACACTGGCTCACGACCACCCGGGCCAGCCGCCAGAACAGACGTGCCGGTGATTGCAACACCCGACAGGACAATCGCCGTGATGAACTTTGCGTTTTTCATTTCGGTTTTCCCTTGTTGACGCGGCCTGAGTGCCGCTGCTCATATCCATTCAAACGCGCGAGGCAGGGAATTCCGTCGCAATGCCGGCAACTTTTTTTGAACCATCTCGGTATTTCACGACGTGGTTCACCTTAGGTGCGTTGCAAAGCGACGCACCCCCCTTTAAAAACCACCCGTTCAGGCGCATTATCCGCCAAAGATTACTGCGCGAGTTATATTATGACGGATCAGACGATCGACACCACAACCCAGAGCGAGCGTGAAACCTGGCCCGCTTTGGTCAAAGGGTTTCGGTGCAAGTGCCCTAGTTGCGGCGAAGGCAAGCTGTTGCACAGCTACCTGAAAGTGAATGACACCTGCTCGAACTGTGGACAGGAACTGTTTCATCATCGCGCCGATGATGGGCCCGCCTATCTGACGATCCTGCTGGTCGGGCATTTGTTGGCCCCGGCCCTGCACGTCTCGTATGTGAACTGGCGCCCGGACCCATGGGTAATGGCCATCGGGTTTTCCATTGCTTGCATTGCACTGTCGCTGTTTTTGCTCCCCCGTTTGAAAGGCGCTGTGGTCGCCTATCAGTGGGCGCGTCGTATGCACGGTTTTGGCAACGATTCATGAGCCGGAAGAAGCGATTGTTCTGGGCATGATGACCGACAAGACCGCCATCCGCGACGCCGCAACCGTCATCGTTTTGCGGAACAGGTGGACCAATCCGTCGATCCTGATGGGTCAACGTGGGTCCAAGGCTGTGTTCATGCCCAACAAATTCGTGTTCCCCGGTGGAGCGGTCGATCCGGCGGATGCGGATGTACCGCTTGCGACCGCACTGCCTGACCTGTGTTCTGAGCGGTTGGCGGAACAGGCGGAATCCGGAAAACAACACGCCCTTGCCGCCGCAGCAATTCGCGAGCTTTGGGAAGAGACAGGACTTGTCCTTGGCCAGACAGGACACTGGCCGGGCAGCATTCCCGACGACTGGCAGAGCTTTTCCGCCATGGGTTACGTGCCGTCGGCAGCTGCGCTACAATTTGTTTTTCGCGCAGTCACACCGCCCGGTCGCCCCCGCCGGTTCGATGCGCGGTTTTTTCTGGTCGATGCCGATGCGCTGCAGGGCGATCTGGATGATTTCAGCCATGCCTCGGACGAGCTGTCGCATCTGCAATGGGTGGAACTGGATCGGGCGCGCGACCTAGATTTGCCGTTTATCACCGAGGTTGTTCTGGCCGAGGTCGCGGCCCGGGTGACCTCACCCGAGCCGCCAGTATCGGTTCCGTTCTATCAGAACAACGAAGAAGCCAATCTGTTCCTGCGGCTCAGAGGCTATCCGATGCCCGAGCACGACTGACCGATCAGTTTCACCGCATCCGGCTGACAACCACCGTCACTTCGGGTTTTTTGCCGATTTCCGCTTTTGCCGTCTGACGCACAATCCGGCGCATTTCGTCTTCCAGCTTGTCGTCATCCCGTAGGGTCTTGGCTGCCGCCCGCATCAGGAACTGGTTCAGGTCTTCTTCCAACACCTCGACCAATCCGGCCCGGGACGTTCCAACCTCGGGCAGACCCATCGTATCGCACCACGGTTCGCCCAGCGGCTCGTCTTCTTCGTCCAGAACGACTGTCACAGTTACGTGGCCGTTCAGCGCCATGCGAATACGGTCCCGTACCACACCGTCCATCGCACCGATTTTCACTGTACCGTCCAGATAGGTACGCCCGGTTTCGACATAGTCGATCACCACGGGTGCATTGCCGCTGAGATCCAGCATGGTGCCGTTCACGGCCAGCACACCCGTTCTGCCACCCTGCTCAGCCAGTTTGACATGTTCGCGCAGGTGCCGGTGCTCTCCATGCATTGGGATCACAACTTGCGGATCGATCAGCGCGTGCACCTTCTCAAGATCGGGCCGGTTCGCATGGCCAGAGACATGATAGAGGCCCGAGCTGTCATCCACCACATCCACGCCCTTTTCACTGAGCTGGTTCATGATGAAAATCACGCCACGTTCATTTCCGGGAATGGTTTTTGACGAGAACAGGAACAGGTCGCCTTCGGACAGTTCCAGACCACGGTACTTGCCGCGGGCCAGTTGCGCGCTTGCCGCACGGCGCTCGCCCTGGCTGCCGGTCACGATCAGCATCAGGTTCTGGCGCGGCAGGTCCAGCGCCTCTTCCGCGCTGATCACCTTGGGGAAGTCCGACAGGATACCGGTTTCAGTCGCGGCCTCGATCATCCGCCGCATTGCGCGCCCCAGCAACACAACTGAACGCCCCGCGCGTGCGCCCGCCTCGGCCAATGTTTTAACCCGTGCCACGTTCGACGCGAAGGTGGTAGCCACAACCATACCCTCGGCGTTTTCGACTAGCTTTGTAATCTCTGGCCCAACCTCGGATTCCGAACGGCCCGGATGCGCCGAGAAAACATTCGTGCTGTCGCAAACCAACGCCTTGACACCCGGCTTGGAAATCTCGGCCCATAGATCGGGGTCAAAGGCTTCGCCCACGACCGGGTTTGCATCCAGCTTGAAATCACCCGAATGCACCACGCGCCCTGCGGGCGTGTCGATGACCAACGCAGCACTTTCCGGGATCGAGTGTGAAACCGGAAGGAAACCCACCGTAAACGGTCCGACTGAGACCTTTTCGGGCCATGCGGACACGGTTGTTACCGCGTCGGTCGGGTGCACATATTCTTCCATCTTGCGACGCGCGATATTGGCCGTGAAAGCCCGGGCATAGATCGGAGCTCCCAGAGCCTCATAGCAATGAGCCACCGCGCCGACATGATCTTCATGCGCATGGGTGATGAAAACGCCATCCAGCCGGTCGGCCCGTTCTTTCAACCATGAAATATCCGCATAGATCAGGTCGACGCCCGGAGTTGTGTCCATATCGGGAAAGGTGACGCCCAGATCCACCAGGATCAGGCGTTCCTGCCCGGGCTGACCATATCCGTACACATAGGCATTCATGCCAATTTCGCCCGCGCCACCCAGCGGCAGGTAGATCAATCTTTCACTGCTCATATCGAGCCATTTTCCTTGTTGTAGCGATGAATCACGGTCAAGCCGTGCATCGTCAAATCATCTTCGATTACGTCGAACCCCACGTCGGCCTGATCGAACAAGGGGGCCAACCCTCCGGTTCCCACGACTTTCATCGGCATTCCATATTCGGCCTTGATCCGCGCGATCAGCCCCTCGATCAGGCCGGAGTATCCCCAATACACGCCCGACTGGATACAACCAACCGTATTTGTACCGATCACCTTCTCGGGTCGCGTGATGTCGATATGCGGCAGTGCGGCTGCGCCCTGATGCAAAGCCTCAAGGCTGAGGTTAACACCCGGAGCGATGACGCCCCCTACATAGGCACCGTCCGCGGCGACAACGTCGAAATTTGTTGCGGTACCAAAGTCCACCACGACGACATTGCCGCCATGACGGTCAAATGCGCCAACCGCGTTGGCCAGTCGATCCGGGCCCGGCACAGTTCCTTGATCCACACGCGGAGGCACGGGCAACAGGCAGTCCGGCCTACCCACCACCAGCGGCCTGCACCCAAAAAAGCGATCAGCAAAGATGCGCAGGTTGAACACGACGCGCGGCACAGTCGAGGCAATGATGACATCCGAGATATTCGCCTCGATCCCGTAATGTTTCACCAGCGTCGAATACCAAGTGAAATAGGCGTCCGCCGTGCGTGCGTGATGGGTCGAGGTACGCAGGGTGCACAGAAATTCCTGACCGTCCCAGATTGAAAAGACTGTATTGGTATTGCCGCAATCAATGGCCAGAAGCATTTGCGCCCCTTTCAGAAATAGACATCTGCCGCAGGAATGCTCACGCGGCCTTTGGCGGTGTTTAAGACAAGGTTACCGCTTGCGTCTACCGTTTCGAAGGTCCCAACCGTCTCGGACGTTCCGGTACGGGCCGTGATAACCTCGCCCAGCCGGGCAGCACGGGACAGCCACGCAGTGCGAATGGGTTCGAACCCGTAGGTAACAAACTGAGTTTCATATTTGGCATAGGCCGAGGCAAGCTCGGTCAGAAAATCCTCGGGCGTGACGTTTGCACCGGTTTCCGACAACAGCGAGACGGGACGGACCGCGCCCGGTTCTACCACGTCGGCGTCTGGGGCGCTGGCCAAATTCACGCCAATACCGATCGACAGATGCGTTACACCGCGCCCCTGACCGGCGCTTTCCAGCAAAATACCAGCAAGCTTACCACCGTTCAGCAGTACGTCATTGGGCCATTTCAACGACAGCCCCGCCGCACGCCCTGTCACAGAGACGCAAGCGTCAAACAGAGCCAGTGCCGCAACAAAACTGCGCAGTGCCGCCTGTTCTGGTGCACCTTCGGGGCGCATCAAAAGTGTCGCGGCAAGGTTGCCCATGGGGTTGGCCCATGGCCGTCCGCGTCGCCCACGCGCAGCCGTCTGATGATGCGCCATGATCCAGACAGGACCACGGGCATTGGGGGCAATCCGCGCCGCTTCGTTGAGTGTGCTATCGACTTCCTGCACCTCGTGCAGGCCATAGCCTTGTGGCCACTTGGTCATATCAAAAAGGCCCGGTCACGCGACCGAGCCCCTCTCTCAGATTGTGCAAAACGTTCAGTTGACAAGAGTCGCCGCCGCGGCAGCGGCCGCGCCCTCGATCCCGAACTGATAGAAGACCCCGATCAGCATCAGCGCCGCGGACCCCATCAGGGCGACCCATAGAACGGGTGTCGACCGCGTTTCGATCGGGTCCTCGTTCTCGGCCCCGAAATACATGTAGAACACGATCCGCAGGTAATAGAAGGCGCCAATTACCGATGCGATGGCTGAGACCACAACAAGGCCTGTCAAATCGGCACTTACACCAGCCCGCCAAACACCAAACTTCGCAAAGAAACCCAGCATCGGTGGGACACCGGCAAGCGAGAACATCAGGATCAGAACAGCAAGGGCCTTGCCCGGATCACGTTTGGAATACTGGCGCAGCGCATCAATGTCAGTGACGGGTTTGCCGTCGCGTTCCATCATCAGGATAAACGCAAACGTGCCAATGTTCATGGTCACGTAAATCGCCAGATACATCAGCATCGCCTGAATACCCAACTCGGTGCCAGCCGCCAAACCGATCAGCGCATAGCCCATATGGGCAATCGACGAGAACGCCATCAGTCGCTTGATGTCGCGCTGACCAATTGCGGCAACCGCCCCCAGCAGCATTGACAGCACCGACAGCAGAACAATCACTTGCTGCCAGTCTTTGACCACGCCTCCGAAAGCGTCATGCAGAAGACGTGCAAACAAGGCCATTGCCGCGACTTTCGGCGCGGTGGCAAAGAAGGCCGTAATTGGCGTCGGCGACCCTTCATAGACATCCGGTGTCCACATATGGAACGGAACCGCCGAGACCTTGAATGCCAGACCCGAGATCAGGAAGATCAGGCCAAACAACAGACCAACCGAGACGTCCCCATGATGGACCGTCTGAATAATGCCCGAGAACAGTGTCGTGCCGGTGAACCCATAGACCAGCGACGCACCATACAGCAGCAGACCTGAACTGAGAGCGCCCAGAACAAAGTATTTCAGCCCTGCTTCGGTTGATTTCGCACTGTCACGACGCAGCGCGGCAACAACATACAGCGCAAGGGATTGCAGCTCGAGCCCCATGTAAAGAGACATCAGATCGCCCGCGCTGACCATCATCATCATACCAACGGCAGCAAGCGCCACCAGCAGCGGATATTCAAAGCGCAGCAGACCCCGGCGTGCCATGTATTCCTGGCTCATCACCAGAACGGCACCTGCCGACAAAAGGATGGCAACTTTGGCAAAACGCGCGAACCCGTCATCTACGAACATGCCGTTGAAGGCCACGTTGGTGCCACTGCCCTGGGTGGCGATCCAGATCGCCAGGAACGCCATCAGGCCCGCCGTGGTCCAGACCAGAACCGAAGCCAGCCCGTCTCTCGAGGTGTAGACAGCCCCCAACAGAGCCACCATCGCATAGATCGCCAGAACGATTTCCGGCAGGATAATTGTCAGATCAGCCTGGATCATGTCTCCAAAGCTCCCTTAATGCGAAGCGGCAGTCTGGGTCGCAGCCTCAGCCGCGGCCAGAGCCGTGTCATAGTTCGAAATGAGTGCCGTCGTCGATTGCCCGATCACATCGGTCACCAGCGACGGGTAGACCCCCAACAGGATCGTCATCACGATCAGCGGGGCAAAAATCAGCCGCTCGCGAGAGCTCATGTCGGTCATCGCCTTCAGGCTTTCCTTGATCAGGTCCCCAAAGACAACGCGGCGGTAGAGCCACAACGCGTAGGCTGCCGAGAAGATCACACCGGTCGCCGCAACTGCAGTCACCCAGGTGTTAACCTGGAATGTACCCATGAGTGTCAGGAACTCACCAATAAACCCGCTGGTGCCCGGCAGTCCGACATTGGCCATGGTGAACAGCATGAAGACCAGCGCATAGGCGGGCATCCGAATGACCAGACCGCCATAAGCCTCGATATCGCGGGTGTGCATCCGGTCATAGATCACGCCGACACAGAGGAAGAGCGCAGCAGAGATGAACCCGTGGCTCAGCATCTGGAAAATTGCGCCGTCAATGCCTTGCTGGTTCGCAGCAAAGATGCCCATCGTGACAAAGCCCATATGCGCCACCGAGGAATACGCGATCAGCTTTTTCATGTCCTCCTGCACCAGTGCCACCAGCGAGGTGTAGACAACCGCTATGGCTGACATCCAAAGCACAAGATCAGTCATCACCGCCGTGCCAACCGGGAACATCGGCAGGCTGAACCGCAGGAAGCCGTAGCCGCCCATCTTCAACAGGATCGCCGCCAGCACGACCGAGCCCGCCGTCGGCGCTTGAACGTGCGCATCGGGCAACCAGGTGTGCACCGGCCACATCGGCATTTTCACCGCAAAAGATGCGAAGAAGGCCAGGAACATCAGCGTCTGCATACCGCCGGTGATATAGATGCCCAACACGCTGAAACTCTCGGATGCGAACTGATGGGCCATCAGCGCTTCAATATCCGTAGTGCCTGCGTCAGCATACATTGCAACCATGGCTACCAGCATCAGCACCGAGCCGAGGAAGGTGTAAAGGAAGAACTTGAAGCTGGCATAGATACGGTCCTTGCCGCCCCAGATCCCGATGATCAGGAACATCGGGATCAGACCCGCCTCAAAGAACAGGTAGAACAGCACCAGGTCCAGCGCCATGAACACGCCCAGCATCAGCGTTTCCAGCAGCAAGAAGGCAATCATGTATTCCTTGACGCGGTCTGTCACATTCCAGCTGGCCAGAATAGTCAGCGGCATGATGAAGGTGGTCAGCAACACGAACAGAACGCTGATGCCATCCACACCCATCTTGTATCTCAGACCCATCAGCCATGCGCCCTCTTCCACCATCTGGAAGCCGGTGTTCGAAGGATCAAAGCCTGTGTAGATGCCAATAGACACCAGAAACGTCACAGTTGTCGCCAGCAATGCAATCCACTTGGCGTTGCGCTGCGCTGCGACGTCGCTCCCGTGCAGGAACAGCGCCAGAATGCCTGCTGCGATGGCGGGGATAAAGGTGACAATAGATAGGATATTGTCCATTAGTGTGCGCCTCCGCCGATCGACATCCAGGTGACAAGGGCCGCAATGCCCAATACCATCCAGAAGGCGTAAGTAAAGATGTACCCGGTCTGCGCCTTGCCTGCGAGGCGGGTGAAGAAGGGAACAACGCCCATTGCAACCCCATTCAGGAAGCCGTCGATTGTATTGCCGTCACCGCGTTTCCACAGGAACCGGCCAAGGGCGACAGTGGGTTTGACAAAGATCGCGTCGTAGATTTCGTCGAAATACCATTTGTTCAGCAGGAACAGGTACAGCGGGCGCTGATTTGCGGCCAGACGCGCGGGTAGCGACGTGTTCACGATGTAGAACCAATAGGCCACGATAAAGCCAAGCACCATCGCAACAAATGGCGAAACCTTGACCCATTTCGGAGCCGCATGCGCATCGTCCAGAATGTGGTTGTCCGGCGCCATGTAAAGCGCACCTTCACCCGGCTCACCCGCAAACATATAATGGTGGTCCCCGCCCACTGCGGCATTCTCACCACTCGCGGCCTCGTCAGCATGGCTGTCAGCCGCATGGCTTTCATCGGCATGGCTGTCTTGGCCGTGCGACGCATCCGCTGCCGCGTGATCACCGGCCTCGGCATGCTCTGAAGCTTCTGCAACCGGAATACCGTAGAATTTGCCGACCTTGTCGGCATGGCCAAAGAAGTTTCCGTACCAGATCATGCCCGCGAATACCGCACCCAGCGACAAAACTCCCAGCGGCACCAGCATGACCATCGGGCTTTCATGTGCGTGATCATGCGTATGCTTGTCCCCACGCGGCTCTCCATAGAAGGTCAGGAAGATCAGACGCCAGCTGTAGAACGAGGTGAACGCCGCAGCGACAACCAGCAACCAGAAGCCATAGCTTGACCCGCCCGCATAGGCGCTTTCGATAATTGCGTCCTTTGACAGGAAACCGGCAAACCCAAAGGTGGTCAGCGGGATGCCAACACCGGTAATCGCCAGGGTACCGATCATCATCGCCCAGAAGGTATAGGGGATCTTTTTGCGCAGACCGCCATATTCGGTCATCTCCTGTTCGTGATGCATCGCGTGGATCACGGAACCGGCCCCAAGGAACAACAGCGCCTTGAAGAAGGCATGCGTGAACAAGTGGAACATCGCTGCCGAATACATGCCGACGCCCGCCGCCACAAACATGTAACCCAACTGGGAACAGGTCGAATACGCGATGACACGTTTGATATCGGTCTGAACCAGACCAACAGTGGCCGCAAAGAACGCAGTCGAGGCCCCAAGAACAGTGATGAACCCTGTCGCGCCCGGTGCGAACTCCATCAGCGGGGACATGCGGCAGACCAAAAAGACGCCTGCGGTCACCATGGTCGCAGCGTGGATCAGCGCTGACACAGGCGTCGGGCCTTCCATCGCGTCCGGCAACCATGTGTGCAGGATCAACTGCGCCGATTTACCCATCGCGCCGATGAAGAGCAGAACGCAGATCACTTCGATCGCGGTCCATTCCCCCCACAGGAAATGCAGCTTTTCTTCGGCCAAGGCAGGGGCAGAGGCAAAGATATCCGAGAAGTTGATACTGTCGGTCAGGAAGAACAGCGCGAAGATGCCCAGAGCAAAACCAAAGTCGCCGACCCGGTTGACTACAAAGGCCTTGATCGCCGCCGCGTTGGCCGAAGGCTTGCGATAATAGAACCCGATCAGCAGGTATGAAGCGACGCCGACGCCCTCCCAGCCAAAGAACATCTGCACCAGATTATCCGCCGTCACCAGCATCAGCATGGCAAAGGTGAAGAAGGACAGATAGGCAAAGAAGCGCGGTTTATAGCTTTCGCCTTCGCGCCATTGCGGATCGTGATCCATGTAGCCGAAGCTGTACAGGTGCACGAGCGCCGAGACCGTCGTCACCACGATCAGCATGATTGCCGTCAGTCGGTCCAGACGGATGGCCCAGCTTGTCGAAAGCGAACCGCTTTCGATCCAGCGCATGATCTCGATCTGCTGCGTGTGGCCGTCGAAGGTGAAGAACACGATCCAGGACAGCAGACAAGCCAGAAACAGCAGGCCCGTGGCCGTCCACATGGCGGCCTTCTCGCCAATGAATCTCCAGCCAAACCCGCAGAGCAGCGCGCCCACCAGCGGGGCAAAGAGGATGGTGGTTTCCATGTTCTCTTACCCCTTCATCATATTGACGTCTTCAACCGCGATGGTGCCGCGGTTGCGGAAGAAGCAGACCAGAATGGCCAGACCAATCGCCGCCTCGGCCGCCGCAACGGTCAGCACGAACAGCGTGAACACCTGCCCGACCAGATCGCCAAGGAAGCTGGAAAACGCCACGAGGTTGATATTCACCGCCAGCAGCATCAGCTCGATGCTCATCAGCAGGATGATGACGTTCTTGCGGTTCAGGAAGAGACCGAAGATGCCGATGACGAACAGCGTCGCCGCGACCGTAAGATAGTGTTCAAGTCCGATCATCGTCTTAGAGTCCCTCGAATTTCTCTTTCCCGTTGCGAAGCTCGGGAAACGCCATTGCACAGGCGCAGTTTTCTTTCGATTCAATGTAGTCGTCGATCTGGAATGCCTTTCGCTCAAAGGCTTTTGTTGCCGAAGTCCACGAATAACTTGTTTCAGCAGATGCTAGTACTTGGACAACTTCATTTGCTTCATCGACGCGATCCAAATGAGTACCGTCGAAGTCCCGTTCAAGTTTCGCTACGACGCGCATCGTTTGACCGCTTTCACAAGCCGCAAACAAAACAAACTCAGTATGTGTGCATCCCAATTCGTCGGTGCAGATAGAGCCAATCTCAGAGTAAGAGACAACGCCGTTGCCAACGATTCTGTGGTTCGTCTCGAACACGTGATGCGACATAATCGGAAGAGCTTCGCAAGCTTCGATACCCGCTGCGAAAACAGTCGCGGGGAAAAAAGCGAAACTTAGCCCAGGTATCACGGCTTTGAACCTCACAACCCCTGCCCCGGTTTCACGTCCTTCAATTCCATCGCCTTGGCCGGGTCGCGCATCATCTGGCCGATGATGTCCTGACGCTTGATGTCCTTGCGGTGGCGCAGCGTCAGAACGATGGCTCCGATCATGGCCACCAGCAGGATCAGGCCCGCCAGTTGGAACAGAAGGAAATATTGATCGTAAAGGATGAGGCCAAGCGCCTCGGTGTTGTGGCGGTCTGTCGGGACCGGCTGGGCCAGATTGGCCGCCGCACCCTGTGCGCTGTCCCATGCCCCGAAGGCCATGACAAACTGCATCAGGATGATCAGACCAATCAACAGGGCCAGCGGCATATAGCGCGCCATTTCGGCCTTGAGCTCTGCAAAGTCCACGTCCAGCATCATCACCACGAAGAGGAACAGAACCGCGACCGCGCCGACATAGACGATGACCAGCAGCATCGCCACGAACTCGGCCCCCAGCAGCACGAACAGCCCTGCCGAGGACAGAAACGCCAGGATCAGCCACAGGACCGAGTGCACCGGTTGGCGGCTGATCACCGTAAACAGCCCGCCGGTGATGGCGCTGATGGCAAACAGGTAGAAGGCAAAGACGGTCATTGATCCTCATCCTCGTTGTCGCCCATGACCTCTTGCGCCAGATCCAGCGCGCGGGTCATGGCCGGGATGCCGGCAAAGACCGACATCTGACCGATCGTTTCCACGATCTCTTGTTTCTTTGCGCCCGCCTCAAGCGCATGACGCACGGTCTGGCGAACGGCCGAATCCGCCTGCGCACCCTGGCAGGTCAGCCCGGCCAGCGTCAGCAGCAGGCGTGTTTTGGCATCCAGCCCGTCCTTGTTGACGGTGTTGCCGAACATCATCTCCATGACCTCTTTGGGCATGGTTGGCCACAGCGCCTCGAACCCTTTGGGCGAGAAGCTTTCCATCGCCGGGTTCATCGCCTTGGCCATGTCCTGAGCCTGCTTCATCATCAGCTCGAACGGATTTGTCGGGCTGTCAGTCATCGGTACGGTGCGTCCAGTTCCAGATTGCGCGCGATCTCGGCTTCCCAGCGTTCGCCATTCGACAGGAGTTTTTCCTTGTCGTAGAACAGCTCTTCCCGGGTTTCCGTGGCGAACTCAAAGTTCGGGCCTTCGACGATGGCATCAACCGGGCAGGCCTCTTGGCAGAAGCCGCAATAGATGCACTTGGTCATGTCGATGTCATAGCGCGTGGTGCGGCGGCTGCCGTCTTCTCGCGGTTCGGCGTCGATGGTAATGGCCTGCGCCGGGCAGACCGCCTCGCACAGTTTACAGGCGATGCAGCGCTCTTCGCCATTCGGATAGCGGCGAAGTGCGTGTTCACCGCGGAAACGCGGGGACAGAGGGCCCTTTTCGTGCGGGTAGTTCACGGTGGCTTTGGGAGCGAAGAAATACTTCAGACCCAGTTTCATTCCGACCCAGAAATCCTGCAGTAGGAAGTATTTGGCAGCGCGGGTGTAATTGATGTTTGCCATATCAGCCTCCTACGCTCCAACGGGCAAATGCGCCCCAGAACCAGTCGAATTTCGCCGCAAAGGCCACGAACACCACCCAGACCAGCGAGAATGGCAGGAACACTTTCCAGCCCAGCCGCATCAGCTGGTCATAGCGGTAGCGGGGCGTGATGGCCTTGACCATCGCGAAGATGAAGAAGAAGAACGCCATCTTGGCGACCATCCACAAAACACCATCGGGCAGGCCCGGGATCGGCGACAGCCAGCCGCCGAAGAACAGCAGCGAGGTCAGCGCGCACATCAGGAAAATTGCAATGTATTCACCCGCCATGAACAGCAGGAAGGGCGTGGCCGAGTATTCGACCTGATAACCCGCCACAAGTTCCGATTCCGCTTCGGGCAAGTCAAACGGTGGCCGGTTTGTCTCAGCCAGCGCCGAGATGAAGAACAGAAAGACCATCGGGAAGTGCGGCAGCCAGTACCAGCTGAAGAACCCGAACGACCCATCCTGCGCCCGCACAATGTCACCAAAGTTCATCGACCCGGTCGAGATGATCACACCGATGATGATCAGGCCGATGGAGACCTCGTATGAAATCATCTGCGCGGCAGAGCGCAACGAGCCGAGGAACGGGTACTTTGAGTTCGACGCCCAACCGCCCATGATCACGCCATAAACCTCAAGCGAGGATACGGCGAAGACATAGAGGATTGCGACGTTGATATCCGACAGGACCCAGCCATCGTTGAATGGGATCACCGCCCAGGCGATCATCGCCAGCACGAAAGAGGTGAGCGGCGCGAGTATGAAAACCGTGCGGTCGGCTCCTGCGGGGATAACGACCTCTTTGACGACGTATTTCAACGCATCCGCCACCGATTGCAGCAGACCGTAGACGCCGACCACGTTAGGGCCGCGGCGCATCTGGACAGCGGCCCAGATTTTGCGGTCGCCATAAACAAGGAACAACAGCGAGATCATCACAAAGGCAACAACAGCAAGCACTTGCGCCAGAATGATGATGGCTATTCCGCCGGGGGTGTTAAAGAATTCAGCCATTGGTCCTCACACCGTGGGTATTCCGTTTTTCGCGCGCGATGCAAAGGCCAGATGCCTGCGCAAACTGCGGCTGGGTCGGCGCGTTGGTGTAAACAGCATCTGCCGCCATAGCGCCACCCTTTTTCTTTCGTTTCCCGCACATTTCCGGCGCAGTCAGGTGCGACCCAACCGCAGCACTGGCTTGCGATATGAAACTGCTATGGTTCATTCCGCCGCAATCTTCTCGGCTTTGCGGACCTGCGCCTGCGCCGACAACTCGGCCATCAGTTGCGAGGCCCGTGCGATCGGGTTGGTCAGATAGAAATCCTTGATCGCGTTGCGGAAGGTCGCTTGGCCCAAAGATCCGGCCTCAAGCGCTTGAACCTCGTTCTCGATCACCTCGTCGATGCGGGCCAGATGGGGGACCGCCTCGATCAAGGCTGTGCGCAACTGCGCCAGCGAGTCATAGGGGAGCGTCGCCCCCAGTTCAGCCGACAGCGCACGAAGGATGGCCCAGTTTTCCTTGGCCTCACCCGGCGCAAACCCGGCGCGCATCGCCAGTTGCGGACGGCCTTCCGTATTCACGAACAGACCGTTTTCCTCAGTATAGGCCGCACCCGGCAGGATCACATCTGCGCGGTGTGCGCCCCGATCTCCGTGGCTGCCCTGGTAGATCACAAACGCGCCTTCGCCGATTTCGACCTCATCCGCACCAAGGTTATAGATCACATCCGCAGCATTGATCGCTTCCATGCCGCCTGCGTTTGTGGCGTCCACATCCATCGCGCCCACGCGCGACGCCGCAGTGTGCAGAATGATCAGGCCGCTTTCCGTATTTGCGGCAATTGTTTGCGCGGCAGCCAGAACAGCGGCTCCATCCGCCTCCTGCAGCGCTCCCTGCCCGATGATGACCAGCGAGCGTTTGCCCCTGATTTCATCGTCGCCCCCCATGTCGACAACCTTTTGCAGCGCCGCGCGGTCATCGCCCACATGATGGTACGCATAAGTCAGATCGACCGCTGGACCTACCAAAGCGACTTCGGCCCCGTGCGCCCACGCCTTGCGGATACGCGCGTTCAAAACCGGTGCTTCATCGCGCGGGTTGGTGCCAATCAGAAGAATACGCTCGGCCGTATCGATGTCTTCAATCGCGGCGGTCCCGGCATATGCGCCACGGTTCCCGACCGGAAGCTTGGCTCCATCGGTGCGGCATTCGACAACACCGCCCTGTCCTTCGATCATCTGTTTCAATGCGAACGCAGCCTCGACCGGTGCCAGATCACCGACGATACCGGCTGGCTTCTCAGCGCTTTTCAGCGCCTCTGCGGCCTTGGTCAGTGCTTCGGACCATGAGGCCGGGCGCAGCTTGCCGTTTTCACGGATGTAAGGCTTGTCCAGACGCTGACGCCGCAACCCGTCCCAGACAAAGCGGGTTTTGTCGCTGATCCACTCCTCGTTCACTCCGTCATGATTGCGAGGAAGGAATCGCATCACCTCGCGCCCTTTGGTATCGACACGAATGTTCGATCCCAGCGCGTCCATGACGTCGATGCTTTCGGTCTTGGTCAATTCCCACGGGCGGGCGGTAAACGCATAAGGTTTCGAGGTCAGTGCCCCAACCGGGCACAGGTCGATAATGTTGCCCTGCAGGTTCGAATCCAGCGTCTGATTCAGATACGAGGTAATCTCGGCATCCTCACCGCGCCCTGTCTGACCCATCTGAGTGATCCCGGCGACTTCGGTGGTGAAGCGCACGCAGCGGGTGCAACTGATACAGCGGGTCATTGCGGTGCCCACAAGCGGTCCCAGATCCAGATCATCAACCGCGCGTTTGGCTTCCTTGAACCGCGAACCGGACAGGCCATAAGCCATCGCCTGGTCCTGAAGATCGCACTCTCCGCCCTGATCACAGATCGGGCAATCCAATGGATGGTTGATCAGCAGGAACTCCATCACCCCTTCGCGGGCCTTCTTGACCATGGGAGAGTTCGTCTTGACTACCGGCGGCTGCCCTTCCGGCCCCGGGCGCAGATCGCGCACCTGCATCGCGCACGAGGCAGCCGGTTTCGGCGGACCGCCCACTACCTCAATCAGACACATCCGGCAGTTTCCCGCAATCGACAGACGCTCGTGATAGCAGAAACGCGGTACCTCGACCCCGGCTTGTTCACAAGCCTGTATCAAGGTCATCGCACCATCGACTTCGATTTCCTGCCCGTCGATATTGATCTTGCGGAGGTCAGACATGGCTCTCAATTCGCTCTCAAATAAACGCCAATGGCGCTGTTTCTTTGGATTTCTTTCTGCCCCAGAGAGCAGAATGTTTTGGGGTTGTCGTAGGACACGCCGTTTTTCGCCAGATAAGCCTCGCCCTTGGCCCGCATCCGATCCTTTTCAGCATCCGACTCGACATAGGAGCGGATTTCCGTGTCCGAGTACCCCAGATTATTCGCTTTGGACCGGAGTCCCCACATCACACTGATCGCTTTCAATCGCCGCCCGCTGATCGACGGGCAGAACTCGGAAATCTCATTTGCAATGGCGATGTAGTAGAGTTCGTTGTCGATCTCTTTGACATCCCTCAAGGGCGGCTTTGCTTCTGTCACCGTCGGCAAGGCCATCAGCGATGCGAGGGCGACTAGTTTTGTAACAGACATGGGTTTTCCTTTCGTCTTGGACTGTCCAAGACGAAGCGGTTTGCGGCTGCTAGGCAATAACACCCTGCCCGCCCACCGAAGATATGGAAAAACACCGGTCATGGCCGCTGGCAGGTTCCTGCAAATGTCAATTGATCATTGCTGACGCTGAGGTTCTGCGGGTCAGTATCCGGACCCACCTTCCAAGCAATCCGAGACGATCCGAAGTTCTGGATGCAGAATTTGGTACCTTCATGACGTCCGGCCTCGCGCGCACCATCGAGTGAAGCAGAGACGCCTTTGACGACAACCGTAAAGTCCGCGGGCGAGGTTTTCTTGTTGACCACCTTCGCCTTGGCCCTGAACGACTTGCCGTCGAACAAAAGCCGGTCTGCCGACGGCTTCACCAGACCGCATGCAGAAACACCAGCCAGCGCCAACACAACAATAAGGGCTTTGGGGGCCTTCATACTTTCCCTCTTTGTTTTCTGTTCCGCTGCGTCGCCATCAAAACGCCGCCACCAATGCCATAAGCCCGATCACGACCATGCACGCCCAGCCGATCACATACAGAATTGTCCGCGGACCGCTGCTTGGCTTGCCAATCCCTTTCAGGTGCACAACCAGCATCGCCAAGCGCGCAACCAACGCCACTGAGGCCAGCAGGTTTACCCAAAACGGGCTGACACCAAGCAAAATCGCCGCTGTAATGACTGTCACAAATGCCGGAAGTGTTTCCGTTCCATTCAGATAGGCCCGGTTCAGACGATACGCCTTGTCGGCATAATCCTGGTCAGGCGTCGCACCGGGTGCCAGCCCCTTGGCTTGTTTGGCCAGTGCCGAAAACGGTGCCAGAAACAACACAACCAGTGTGAATAGCACAACCGACGCAATTGCGTGGCTATATTCAGCAAACACTTCCATCTTGTTCACTCCGCTGCCATGGCACCCATACGGCCCGATTTCTGAGCCTTGATGCGGTCTTCGATCTCTTCCCGGAAGTTGCGGATCAGGCCCTGGATCGGCCAGGCGGCCGCATCGCCCAAGGCACAGATCGTGTGTCCTTCGACCTGTTTGGTCACGTCGAACAACATGTCGATCTCTTCCAGTTCAGCCTCGCCGCGCACCAGACGATCCATCACACGCATCATCCAGCCGGTGCCTTCGCGACACGGCGTACACTGACCACAACTTTCATGCTTGTAAAACTTCGACAGGCGCCAGATCGCCTTTATGATGTCGGTGGATTTGTCCATCACAATCACCGCTGCCGTGCCCAGACCCGACCCCAGATCGTTGCGCAGGTAATCGAAATCCATGATCGCGTCGCGCATGTTTTCACCACGCACGCAGGGAACCGAGGACCCACCGGGGATAACCGCCAGCAGATTATCCCACCCGCCGCGAATACCGCCGCAATGGGTTTCGATCAGCTGTTCAAACGGAATCGACATCGCCTCTTCGACGACACAAGGGTTGTTCACGTGGCCCGAGATCGCAAACAGCTTGGTACCAGCGTTGTTCTGACGACCAAATCCAGCGAACCAATCCGCACCCCGACGCAGAATGGTCGGCACCACCGCGATGGATTCCACGTTGTTCACAGTGGTCGGACATCCGTACAGCCCCGCACCTGCCGGGAACGGAGGTTTCATCCGCGGCATACCCTTCTTGCCCTCAAGGCTTTCGATCAGGGCTGTTTCCTCGCCACAAATATAGGCCCCTGCCCCGTGATGAAGGAAAAGATCAAAATCCCAGCCCGAACCAGCGGCATTTTTGCCCAGAAGACCCGCGTCATAGGCCTCATCAATCGCGGCCTGCAATGCTTCACGCTCGCGGATGTATTCGCCGCGCAGGTAGATATAGCAGGTATGGGCGTTCATCGCGAAAGACGCGATCAGGCAACCCTCGATCAGCGTATGCGGATCATGGCGCATGATCTCACGGTCTTTGCAGGTGCCGGGCTCGGATTCATCGGCATTCACAACCAGATAGGAAGGGCGACCGTCGCTTTCCTTTGGCATGAACGACCATTTCAGGCCAGTTGGGAAGCCCGCACCGCCGCGTCCGCGCAGCCCCGAATCCTTCATTGTCTGAATGATCCAGTCCCGGCCCTTTTCAATCAGGCCAGCTGTGCCGTCCCAATGCCCGCGGGCTTGCGCGCCTTTCAGCGTGCGTTCGTGCATCCCGTAGATGTTGGTAAAGATCCGGTCCTGATCCTTCAGCATCATTCGTTACCTTCAGCTGTCCTGACGCATGCGCCAGAGTTGAAAAATGTTCACACCCGCATAAATGAATGCCGCCAGAGCAGCAAAATCAAACAGCAGCGCGTGCCGGGCTGTCAAACCCAGCGCGGGGCCAATGAACAGGTTCATGGCAAGCCAGATCACCATCGTCACCGCAATGACGATGCCAATATGTCGGCCCTTTCGGGCTATAGCCTGATCCTTGTCCTTGTCCATCATCCCCCGATGCCCCGATGGGGCACCCGTTTAGTCTTTGTAGGTGCCATCTTCCTTGGCACGTTTGGCAAATTCGGTTTCCTCACCCGCCGCAAGCTTGGCTGCCTGTTCAATCCAGCCATCGCGCTCGATCCGGCCCTTGAACTTCAACCGTGCATCGACCCAGGCGACCTGTTCCGGTGTCCAGGCAGCGATCTGATCATAGTGGAAGAAGCCCAGCTCGTTCAGGGTCTGCTCCAGCTTGGGGCCTACGCCTTTCAACAGTTTCAGGTTATCTGCCTTGCCGTCGCGCGCGCCTGTGAGTGTTTCGGGCTGGTCCTCTTTCGCTGCCTTCGCCTCAGCGGCCTGTTTCACAGCGGGTTTCGCCGGGGCTGGCGCTTTGGGCGGCTTCGGTGCAGCTTTGGTCGCAGCCGCTTGGCCATCCTTGCCCAACCAAGGGGTCAGGATCGGAACCTCGGTCCCATCGATACGCTTGACCGTATCGCCAATATCGGTGGCCAGTTCGACGCTGGCGTTGTACCGCGTTTTGCCGCTGTCATACTCCGTCAGGCTGGTCAGCCCCTTGAGCGGTTCAGCCGCATAGCGACCATTCTGCGGGCCCGGCGTCGGAACTTTGCCTGCCACCAGATCATCAAGAATCTTGCCAAAGCTCTCAGCGGTCAGGTCTTCGTAGTAATCCTTGCCGATCTGCGCCATCGGCGCATTGGTGCAGGAGCCAAGGCATTCGACCTCTTCCCAGCTCAGCTTGCCATCGGCGGACAGCACGTGTGGCTTGGCCGCGATCTTCTCCTTGCAGACAGCGATCAGATCCTCGGCCCCGCAGATCATGCAAGAGGTCGTGCCACAAACCTGAATATGCGCAACCGTTCCAACCGGTTGCAGCTGGAACATGAAGTAGAACGAGGCCACCTCAAGCACACGGATATAGGCCATACCAAGCATGTCGGCGACGGATTCAATCGCCGGACGGCTCAGCCAGCCCTCCTGCTCCTGCGCACGCCACAGAAGCGGAATGACCGCACTGGCCTGACGGCCTTCGGGGTATTTGGTGATCTGCGCTTCGGCCCATTGCTGGTTGGCAGCAGTGAAGGCAAAGCTTTCGGGTTGTTCGGGATGAAGACGGCGGAGCATTAGCGGTCAATCTCTCCAAATACGACGTCCATGGTGCCGATGATGGCGGCGACGTCGGCCAGTTGGTGGCCTTTGGCAACGTGGTCCATGGCTTGCAGGTGCAGGAAGCCCGGTGCGCGCAGTTTGGCGCGGTAGGGTTTGTTGGTGCCGTCGGCGACCAGATAGACGCCGAACTCGCCCTTGGGGGCTTCGACGGCAGCATAGACCTCACCGGCAGGCACATGGAAGCCTTCGGTATACAGCTTGAAGTGATGGATCAGGCTCTCCATCGAGGTCTTCATGTCCGAGCGTTTCGGTGGAGTGATCTTGCCGCGTGCCAGAACGTCACCGGGGCACTCGCGGATTTTGGCGATGGCCTGACGGATGATCAGCAGCGACTGGCGCATTTCCTCCATGCGGACAAGGTAGCGGTCATAGCAATCGCCGTTCTTGCCGACGGGAATCTGGAATTCAAACTCATCATAGCACTCGTAGGGCTGCGCGCGACGCAGGTCCCAGGCCAGACCCGATCCACGCACCATCACGCCCGAGAAGCCGTATTTCTGGATGTCATCCTCGGTCACCACGCCGATATCGGCGTTGCGCTGCTTGAAGATGCGGTTTTCGGTCAGCAGCCCATCAATGTCATCAAGGACGCTTGGGAATTCGTGACTCCAGGCCTCGATATCGTCCAGCAGTTCGGGCGGCAGGTCCTGATGGACACCACCGGGGCGGAAATAAGCGGCGTGCAGGCGGGCGCCACAGGCACGCTCATAAAACACCATCAGCTTTTCGCGTTCTTCAAAACCCCACAGCGGCGGGGTCAGAGCGCCCACATCCATCGCCTGCGTGGTCACGTTCAACAGGTGATTCAGGATGCGTCCGATTTCGGAATACAGCACCCGGATCAGCGAGCCCCGGCGCGGCACCTCGACCCCGGTCAGCTTTTCGATGGCCAGACACCAGGCATGTTCCTGGTTCATCGGTGCCACATAGTCCAGACGGTCGAAATACGGCAGGTTTTGCAGATACGTCCGGCTTTCCATCAGCTTTTCGGTGCCACGATGCAGCAGGCCGATATGCGGGTCGCAACGTTCGACAATCTCGCCGTCCAACTCGAGCACCAGACGCAAAACTCCGTGCGCCGCGGGGTGTTGCGGGCCGAAGTTGATGTTGAAGTTGCGGATCTTCTGCTCGCCGCTCAGCGCGTCCGTGCTGCCGTCATCATATCTTGAGCCGTCCATCAACGCCCTCGTTTCTTCTTTGCTTCGGCCCGAACCCGGACCTTTTCGGCCTCGACCGCCTTGACCGCAGACCCGGCCAGTAGAACCCCAAACGCGCCCAGAATGATCAACTCACCTATCATCTCAGCGGCGCTCCAACTCTTGCAGTTTCAGCCCGACCCACCACAGCAATGCGATCGTGCCAAAGGGAACCAGACACAGCAGGCACCAGTATTTGTTGATCCCGAAGAACGGCAAAATCTTCACCATCGGAATGATGGTCAGCGCAGACAGGATCAGCCACCAGATGCCACCCATTATTCGGTCTCCTGTTTCTCATCCCCTGGCAGAATGTAATTCGCACCTTCCCATGGGGACATGAAATCAAACTGACGGTACTCCTGCACCAGACTGACCGGCTCGTAGACGACGCGTTTCTGCGCCTCGTCATAACGCACCTCGGTGTAGCCCGTGGTCGGGAAATCTTTGCGCAGCGGATGGCCACGGAAGCCATAATCCGTCAGGATGCGCCGCAAGTCTGGATGGCCCGAGAACAGGATGCCGAACATGTCGAACACCTCACGCTCGAACCAGTTGGCCGAGGGGTGGATATCGACTATCGAAGGCACCATGTCATCTTCGCGGATCGAAACCCGCAGACGGATGCGCTGGTTCTGGTACATCGACAGGAAGTGATACACCACGTCGAACCGCTTGGCGCGTTCGGGGTAATCGACGCCGGTGATATCCACCAGTGTCGAGAACTTGCAATTTTGGTCCGACCGCAGGAATTCTACGAATTCCACGAGGTTCGACGGCGCCACATCGACGTTCAGCTCACCATGGGTCACATCCCAGGACAGAACACAATCGGCTCGTTTCAGTTCAAGCTGGGTGCCGAGTTCTTTGAGTGCTTCGCTCATCTACCCTTCCCCTCAGCGTACAATTGTGCCGGTGCGGCGGATTTTGCGTTGTAGCTGTAGCAGACCGTAAAGCAGCGCCTCGGCGGTCGGAGGGCAGCCGGGCACATAGATATCCACCGGAACTACCCGGTCACAGCCACGCACGACAGAATAGGAATAGTGGTAGTAACCACCGCCATTCGCGCAGGACCCCATCGAGATCACATAGCGCGGCTCGGGCATCTGGTCGTAAACCTTGCGCAACGCAGGGGCCATCTTGTTGGTCAGCGTGCCGGCCACGATCATCACGTCAGATTGGCGCGGAGAGGCGCGCGGGGCGATGCCGAAACGTTCCGCATCATAGCGCGGCATCGAGGTGTGCATCATTTCAACCGCGCAGCAGGCCAGACCAAAAGTCATCCAGTGCAGCGAACCGGTACGAGCCCAGTTGATGATATCCTCGCTCGAGGTCAGCAGAAAACCTTTGTCCTGCAACTCGGCATTCAGGGCCTGGGTGGCGACTTCCTTGTCGACGCCAGCGGTGTTTGCACCGGTCATCACTCCCATTCCAGGGCCCCTTTCTTCCACTCATAGGCAAAGCCGATGGTCAGCACGGCCAGAAACACCATCATCGACCAGAAGCCGACATCGCTGATATCGCGGAACCCGACGGCCCAGGGAAACAGGAATGCGATCTCAAGATCGAAGATGATGAAGAGAATCGAGACCAGATAGAATCGGACGTCAAATTTCATTCGCGCATCGTCGAAGGCGTTGAAGCCACATTCATATGCGCTGACCTTTTCGGGGTCGGGATTGCGGACAGCCAGTACAACGGCGGCAAGAATCAGGACGATTCCAAGGCCTACGGCAACGGCCAGAAACACCAGAATCGGGAGGTACTCCCGCAGCAGGTCTTCCACGAATAGCTCCTTTCTTGCGCACGCATCTTGTCGGGTGCGCCGTCAATTGGCGTGTTGACTGGACATTCTCTATCCCCGCCGGGTCAGAGGGTCAACCGAACACAGCCCCGTTCACCATCAAACATACGCTTGACAGCGCGGCATAGAATCGCATTTCGCGCGTTTTGCATTGGCTTGCGGAAACTCGGTAAACTTACTTATTCCATGCAGGTTTACGTTTTTCGAAGAACGCCGCGATCCCTTCACGCGCCTCTTCCGTTTCCCAGCGTTCGACCAGTTCGTTGATGGTCTGGTCGATTGTGGCATCATCAATACGAGGTCCCAGAGTTCGAACCAGCGCCTTGGCAGATGCAACCGCCCCCGGCGCGCACGAAAGATAGGGCCGAACTTCCTCTTCTATCGCGGCCGCAAGCTGCTCGGAGGGCACAGCCTTTGCCAGCAATCCCAGATCAACCGCTTCGGGCGCATCGAACAACCGGGCCGACATGAACACACGCCGTGCCCGCGCCTCACCCATACGAGCGATAACATAAGGGCCGATTGTCGCCGGAATCAGCCCCAGCCGGGTCTCGGTCAGTCCCATCTTCAGACTATCTACACCGATGGCAACATCGCACACGGCGGCCATCCCAACGCCTCCGCCAAAGGCGTTGCCTTGTAGTGCCCCGATCAGGGGTTTGGGCATCGTGTTCAACGCATGCAACATCTCGGCCAGCTTGCGCGCTTCGACAAATCGCGTCGCCTTGTCGGCCGACATCTGGTCCTGCATCCATCCCAAATCACCACCGGCGCAAAACGTCTTTCCCGCAGCAGCCAGAACGACCGCTCGGACAGCGCCATCCTGGCCCAATTGCGACGCGGCCTGTGTCAGCTCGGTAATCATCTGACCCGACAGCGCGTTGTGCTTATCTGCCCGGTCCAGAGTTAACGTGGCAACACCGCGTTCGTCTGCTGAAATCGAGATTGTTTCGAACATGTTAGCCCCTCAACGCCTTGGCCATCTGTGCGGCCTCTTCGACCACATCGATATCCAGACCGGTTTGATAGCCCAACCGTTGCAAATGCGCTGCAACGGTTTCAGTCGCGACATTGCCTGCGGCCCCCGGAGCATACGGGCAACCGCCAAGCCCACCCACGGCCGCGTCGAACACGCGCACCCCCAGCGAAAGTGCCGCATCGATATTGTCGATTGCACGCCCATTGGTGTCATGAAAATGCCCGGCAAGCCGCGTCACAGGAACTCTTTCCCTAACCGCCAGAAGCATATGAGCGATCTTGTCTGGTGTGCCCTGCCCGATTGTGTCCCCCAATGACACCTCGTAACAGCCTAACGCAAATAGGCGATCGGCAACTTCGGCCACTTTCTCGGGCGGGGTCGGGCCGTCATAAGGGCAATCGGTCACGCAAGAGACATAGCCGCGAACCGGAAGGTCGATATGGCGCGCCGCTTCGAGTATCGGCGTGAACCGTTCGATTGACTCGGCGATCGAGGCATTGATGTTTGCTTTGGAAAACCCCTCGGAGGCCGACGCAAAAATGGCAATCTCATCCGCTTTGGCGGCCAGCGCATCCTCGTACCCGCGCATATTCGGCGTCAACGCCGCGTACTGCACTCCGTCCGCCCGGGTTATGCCGGCCAGAACCTGCGCCGATCCAGCCATTTGGGGCACCCATTTGGGAGAGACAAAGCTTGCAACTTCGATTCGACGGAACCCGGCGCGGCTAAGGCAGTCGATCAGCGCCACTTTGTCGGCAACCGGTATCTCACGGGTTTCGTTTTGCAGCCCGTCGCGCGGTCCAACTTCGTAGATTTCGACCAGATCACCCATGTCAGAACCCCTTATGGCTTGCTCTCATTCCAAATACGGATAGCGCGACCGTGGCACGTCGAGCCGTGCGGGTACAGATCACTCTTCTTCCAAACGCACCAAAGCTGCCCCAGCCTCGACCTGCGCGCCATCTTCGACCAGCACCTCGGCCACCACACCATCCCGCGCGGCGAGCAACGAATGCTCCATTTTCATCGCTTCGAGAATAGCCAAACGGTCGCCTTCCTGAACGGTCTGCCCCGCAGTGGCAAAGACTGCCTTGACCAGACCCGGCATCGGCGCTTCGATCACATTGGTGTCACCCGTCGCGCTGGCATCCCGGTCAAGCGGATCGATAACGTCGAAACTGCGACCGTAGTCAGTAAATACGGTCAAAGTAGTTCCGCTGACAGCCACCCGGGGCATCGGTGCGCCGCTCAGCGCCCACCGCCCCGAGATCCGCTCGGCCACGACACGGTGTTCGCCCAGCTGCCAAAGCTGGCGATCCGGCCCGTCGACCTGCACGTCCAGATCAAGAATCTCTCCCTGATCGGACAGCTGCACCGCTCGATGCAGCGGAGCCCAGAGCGAAAACCCGGTGTCAGGCGTGACATCCACCAGATTCAGTGCGGTCATCGCAGCCGCAACAGCGGTCGCGGCCGAAGTCGGAGATTCCTGCACCAACCCGTTAAGATCGCGCCCGATCAGGCCCGTATCCACATCGCCCGAGGCAAATCCATCATGGCGGGTCAGCGCGCCCAGAAAGGCGAGATTCGTAACGGTGCCCGCCACTTCGGTTTCCCGCAGCACTCGGTGCAACGTCTCAAGCGCGACGGCGCGGGTCGGACCGTGCACCACCACTTTGGCAATCATCGGATCATACCACGGGCTGATGGTGTCACCTGTGCGAACACCACTATCCGCACGGCAATTGGCCGGGAAAACCAGATGAGTGAGCGTTCCCGTCGCGGGTAAAAACCCTTTTGGCACATCTTCGGCATAAAGCCGGGCCTCGAAGGCGTGACCCGAGATCGACAGATCATCCTGTTGCCTGGGAAGGCTCTCTCCTGCCGCAACGCGCAACTGCCATTCGACCAGATCGACGCCGGTGATGGCTTCTGTCACCGGATGCTCCACCTGTAGACGCGTGTTCATCTCCATGAACCAGAATCTGTCGGGGCGCAGCCCGTCCGAGGCATCGACGATGAACTCCACCGTGCCTGCACCCTTATAACCTATCGCCTCGGCTGCGCGCACGCCCGCCTGCCCCATCGCCTCCCGCATCTCAGAAGTCATGCCCGGGGCTGGTGCCTCTTCGATCACTTTCTGATGGCGGCGTTGCAACGAGCAATCGCGTTCGAACAAATGCACCGCATGGGTACCGTCACCAAATACCTGCACTTCGATATGGCGGGGTTTGGCCACGAATTTCTCTACCAGCACAGCGTCATTGCCAAAAGCGGTTCTGGCTTCGCCCCGTGCGCTGTCCAATGCGGAACGGAAATCCTCGGGGCGTTCGACCAGACGCATACCTTTACCGCCACCGCCTGCAACGGCCTTGATCAGCACCGGATACCCAATCGTATCAGCCGCACCTGCCAGGTGTTCGGGATCCTGATTGTCGCCATGGTAGCCGGGCACCACAGGCACGCCAGCCTGTTCCATCAACACCTTGGCCGCATCCTTGAGACCCATCTTGCGGATCGCATCCGCTGATGGGCCGATAAAGGTCAAACCCGCGGCCTCGACCGCGTCAACGAAATCGGGGTTCTCTGACAGGAAGCCATAACCGGGATGGATCGCCTGCGCGCCCGTATCCAGCGCAGCCTGAATAATCACATCGCCCTTCAGATAGCTTTCCGCCGGGGCGGGGCCACCGATATGAAGGGCCTCATCCGCCATCTGCACATGCTTGGCCGCAGCGTCCGCATCGGAATAAACAGCAACGCAAGATACGCCCATCTTCTGAGCGGTTTCCATAACCCGGCAAGCAATCTCGCCCCGGTTGGCAATCAGGATTTTGTTGAACATAGCTTACCCCTCAACCGCCAGATCTTCGACAAGGCGAAATCGTTCGCACAGCAGCACCATCTCGGGATCAAATCCGCCATTGCGTTCGAAATACTGGCGATGCCCCTCTCTCCATCCCTCGAGCGTTTCATTTTCGCCCTCTGCCAACGCGAAATCCTCGGTTACGTCGCAGTATCGGCAGGTCGAGACGTCGACCGTTTCGATCACCAAGGCCGGACGATCATCCCAATCCAGCGCAATGTCTCTCCGCCCGACAACAGGAGTGTCAGGGCTACCTTCGGGATAGTCGCGCAACGCACCGCAGGTTGCCGTTTTCCGCCCTGATCGTACCAGAGCCAGCAGCTCAGCACTCAGCCGGGCATTGTCACCAAACTTGAAAGTCTGGGCACCAGGATAGCGGGCCATGACGTCATTCAATGAAACGTTCATCTTACATCCTGAACACGCCGAAACGTGTCTCCTCAATCGGGGCATTCAGCGCCGCACTCAGCGACAAGGCGAGCACATCGCGGCTTTTGCGCGGGTCGATGATGCCGTCGTCCCAGAGGCGGGCCGAAGCGTAGAGCGGGTGGGACTGTTCCTCAAACATATCCAGTGTCGGGCGTTTGAATTCTGCCTCTTCCTCAGCTGACCATGTGCCGCCCTGTCGTTCGATCCCATCGCGCCTGACGGTGGCCAGAACACCAGCTGCCTGCTCGCCCCCCATCACCGAAATCCGCGAATTCGGCCATGTCCACAGGAACCGCGGCTGATAGGCGCGTCCAGCCATGCCATAGTTACCGGCCCCGAACGAGCCGCCCACCAACATGGTGATCTTGGGCACGTTGGTGGTGGCCACGGCGGTCACCATCTTGGCCCCATGCCGCGCGATGCCTTCGTTTTCGTATTTGCGACCAACCATGAAGCCGGTGATGTTCTGCAAAAACACCAGCGGGGTTTTGCGCTGCGAACACAGCTCCACGAAATGCGCGCCCTTTTGCGCGGCCTCCGAGAACAGCACGCCATTGTTGGCAATGATCCCGACGGGACACCCTTTGACATGGGCAAAGCCGGTGACCAGTGTCTCGCCAAATCGGGGTTTGAACTCATCAAATCGAGAGCCATCGACCAGCCGTGCAATCACTTCACGAATGTCATAAGGTGTCCGCAAATCGGCGGGAACGACTCCCAGAATTTCCTCCGGATCATAAGCTGGCTCCTCGGGTGCTTCGAACCGTAGGCCGGGCTTCAGCCCGGCACCCCCCAATGACCCGACAGCCCGCCGCGCCAATGCCAGCGCATGTGCGTCATCCTCGGCCAGATAATCTGCCACACCCGACAGGCGCGTATGCACATCGCCACCACCCAGATCTTCAGCGCTGACAACCTCACCCGTTGCAGCTTTGACCAATGGTGGCCCTGCCAGAAAGATCGTGCCCTGTTCCTTTACGATGATCGTCACATCGGACATTGCAGGAACATAGGCCCCACCCGCCGTGCATGATCCCATCACCACGGCAATCTGAGGGATACCCTTCGCGCTCATCCGCGCCTGATTGTAGAAGATACGCCCAAAGTGGTCGCGGTCTGGGAACACCTCATCCTGATTGGGCAGGTTCGCGCCGCCACTGTCGACCAGATAGATGCACGGCAGATTGTTTTCCTCGGCAATCTCCTGCGCGCGCAGGTGCTTCTTGACGGTCATCGGATAATAGGTGCCGCCCTTCACGGTGGCATCGTTACACACCACCATGACTTCGCGCCCCTGCACCCGGCCAATCCCCGCGATGACCCCGGCACAAGGTGCTGCATCGCCATACATCCCATGTGCCGCTGTCGCCCCGATTTCAAGGAACGGCGACCCCGGATCAAGCAGGTTCGCCACCCGCCTGCGCGGCAACATCTTGCCTCGGGATTCATGCCGCGCGCGGGATTTCTCGCCCCCGCCCATGCGGGCTGCTTCGGCAGCAGCAGAGATTTGCGCCAGCGCATCGAGATGAGCGGTGCGGTTTGTCTTGAAGCCCTCGGAGCCGGGCATGGCTTTGGATGTGAGTTTCATTTGTAGATATCCACCTTCAATGCCCGATTACTTATGGGCAAGACCACCACTGCGAAGTAAATTATGTAGAAGATTACGCTCTTTGCAGAAGACGAGAGGGGCCAATTGAACAGCCCTTCAGGGTTGTTCAAATTGATACTAATCTCATCCAGTGCCAAGAATGGCAAAGGCAGCGTCATCAGAAAAAGCAATAGTAAGAAATGAAAAACCCCATTCTTGGACTTAACGCGCAGCCAAGCTTCGCAGTTACCACACCTTACAGCTGGCACGTACTCCTCACTGCCAACCATAGTGTTCAAAACACTCAAGGGCTGCGGCACCCCACATTTAGGGCACTTTAACCCTGACAGACGCCGCAGAATCTTATTCATTTCAATTCCCCCGCCGCCCGCGCCTTCAGTTCCTTTCGGATCACCTTCCCCGTCACCGTCATCGGCAGCTCCTCCAGAAACGCCACCTCGCGCGGATACGAATAATGCGCCAGACGGTCTTTGACCCAGTCCTGCAACTCGCGCTCCGTGGCCTCAGCACCCGTCTTCAACACTACATAAGCCTTGACGATCTCGGTCCGCAGCTGGTCAGGTTTTCCGACCACGCCTACCGTCGCCACCGCCGGGTGGGTCAGCAGGCAATCCTCGATCTCAGCTGGGCCAATGCGATACCCGGCGGAGGTAATCACGTCATCGTCCCGACCGACAAAGCGCAGATAGTCGCCCTCCCACACGCCGCGGTCGCCGGTGATCAGCCAGTCGCCGCGAAACTTGTCTGCGGTCGCTTCGGGGCGGTTCCAGTATTCCAGCAGCATCGAGGCCGAGCCGTGCCGGATGGCGACGTCGCCCTCGTCCCCGGTCGGGTTTCCGTCCTCATCAATCACCGCAACCTCATGCCCCGGCACCGGTTGGCCGATACAGCCGGGGCGCACAGGGAAATCTTCGGCGCAGGAGGATACGACCATGTTGCACTCGGTCTGGCCGTAAAACTCGTTGATCGTCAGACCAAAGGCCTTCTGTCCCCATGCCAGCATTTCGGCACCCAGCGGTTCACCCCCGGACGCGACCGAGCGCAGACCGGGGATCACCTGATCTGCTGCCTTGAGCATTCGCAGCGCCGTTGGTGGGAAAAAGACGTTCCGCACCCCGCCACGCGCGATGATGTCAGCGCAGGCCTTGGGGGTGAATTTCTCAAGCCGTGCCGCGACAACAGGAATGCCCAGCGCAAGACCCGGCATCAGCACGTCGAACAACCCGCCGATCCACGCCCAATCCGCCGGGGTCCAAAGACAGTCGCCTTCGCGCAAGTGATTATGGCTGATCGAAACGCCTGGCAAATGACCGGTCAGAACCCGGTGCCCATGCAGCGCGCCCTTCGGGCTGCCGGTTGTGCCCGAGGTATAGATCAACACAGCCGGATCGTCAGGGCCGGTCGCGGCAAATGGTACAGCGGGACCGTCTTCGCCAATTTCCGCTGCAATCAAGGGCGTGGCCAGATCACCCAACAGATCAGCCCCTTCGGCGTCGGTCAGTACAATCCCGGCACCTGCGTCACTGACCCGCGACCGCAGCGCGTCCTGCTTGAACAGTTTGAACAAAGGGACCGACACAGCCCCGATCTTCCAGATCGCCAGATGGGCCGCCGCACACCATGGCGACTGGCTCAGCAACACTCCGACGCGATCACCGGGCTGCACATGGCGCAATAATGCGCGGGCTATTCCGTCTGTCATTTGCGACAGCTGCGCAAAGCTGATGTGCTGCGGGTCCGGTCCGGTCAAATCGATCAGCGCGACCCGGTCCCCCGCATGCCGCAGGCACTGTTGCGCCATGTTCAGCCTGTCCGGCAGATCCCAGCCTCCATCCGGGCGCAAACCCGGTATGCGCTCAGCGGTTAGCACGGCGAATTTTCCCTATATTTCCTGCACTTCGCGGTTCAACTGCAACCAACTCCTTCACATAAACTTGATGCAGATCAGAGTGGGCAGTTCCAATCGCTGCAACACCAAGGTCATCAACAGAACCAAAGGCAAGACAATGACCAAGAAACTCGCCGCATTGACCCTTTCCACCGCGTTGGTGGCTCTGGCTGCTCCTGCGTTTGCCCAATCTCAGGGGGATTGGACGCTCGGAATCGGTGTGGGGTACCTGGACCCGAAATCCAACAACGGAACACTGGCCGGCCTGAGCGCCGATATCGACTCGGATACGCGCCCGATCTTCACCGCCGAGTATTTCATCCAGGACAACCTGGGGATCGAGCTGCTGGCCGCGACCCCGTTCAAACATAACGTCACCTTGGGCGGAAGCGTGGACGCTGGCAGCGTCAAGCATCTGCCGCCCACCTTGTCGCTGAACTATCACTTCCCGACCAATAGCGCCTGGAAGCCCTATGTCGGCGCCGGTCTGAACTATACCATCTTCTTTGACGAGCAATCTGCCCTTGGCAACCTCAAGGTCGATGATTCCTTCGGCGTTTCGCTGCAAGCCGGTCTCGACTACATGATCACCGACAAAGGTGCAGTCCGTCTGAATGTACGCTGGTTCGACATCGACTCGGACGTCACTCTGAACGGAGCCGATATTGGCACTGCGAACATCGACCCTTGGCTGGTCGGTATTTCCTACGTTCATCGCTTCTGATCCTTTGATCGAAACGCCCCGCTGTAACCTCGTCTGCGGGGCGTCTTCATTCAGCGCATTTCGTTCATCATTTCCCGGCCGATCAGCATCCGTCGAATCTCGCTGGTGCCTGCGCCGATCTCCATCAGCTTGGCGTCCCGGAAGATCCGGCTAACCGGTGCGTCAGACAGAAACCCTGCCCCGCCCAGCGCCTGAACCGCCTGATGCGCCTGAACCATCGCCTGTTCGGATGCGTAAAGACAGCACGCCGCTGCATCCTGCCGGGTGACGTCTCCACGATCACAGGCCTTAGCCACCTCATAGACATAGGCCCGCGCCGAGTTCATCGCGGTATACATGTCGGCAATCTTGCCCTGCATCAGTTGGAAACTGCCAATCGGTTTGCCGAATTGCTTGCGCTCGGCCAGATACGGCATCACCTCATCCAGACAGGCGACCATGATGCCGGTGCCGATCCCGGCCAGAACCACGCGCTCATAGTCCAGACCTGACATGAGCACGGCTACGCCCTTGCCCTCTTCTCCCAACACATTCTCGAACGGCACTTCAACATCTTCAAAGATCAGTTCAGCTGTGTTCGACCCGCGCATCCCCAACTTGTCGAAATGGGGCGAGGTCGAAAAACCCTTCATCTCTTTTTCAATCAGAAATGCCGTAATGCCTTTTGATCCGGCATCGGGGTCCGTCTTGGCATAAACCACCAGTGTATCCGCGTCCGGCCCGTTTGTGATCCAGTACTTGTTGCCGTTCAGGCGGTAATGGTCGTTGCGTTTTTCCGCCCGCAGCTTCATCGACACCACGTCCGAACCTGCGGAAGGTTCCGACATTGCCAGCGCGCCTACGTGTTCGCCCGAGACCAAGCGCGGCAGGTATTTCTGTTTCTGCTCTTCCGAACCGTTCAGCTTGATCTGGTTCACACACAGGTTGGAATGCGCCCCATAAGACAACGAAACCGAGGCCGAGGCGCGCGCGACCTCTTCGACAGCAATTGTATGCGCCAAATAGGACATGCCCGCACCGCCGTATTCTTCTGGCACGGTGACACCCAAAAGACCAAGCTCTCCCATTTCTTTCCACAGTTCATTCGGAAAGCTGTTCTTGGCATCAATCTCAGCCGCCATCGGCTTGACGCGCTCCTGCGCCCACCGATGTACCATCTCGCGCAGGGCGTTCACATCCTCACCCAGATCAAACTTCATCGTGGCCATGAACATCTGTGTCCTCCCTCCGCATTAATGAACAAGTGTTCAATAAATCTCTAGCAGCGAATCTATCTTCGGTCAATCTTTGTGAAAGCCTGGACCAAAACACAAAACGCCGCCTGGACCGGGCGGCGCTCTCAAGGGTCGAGCGTGCGCTGAAAGCGCACTCTGTTTGGCTAGGATTGATAAACTGCGCCCACTTCGGCTCGGATGATGCGCGCGATCACTCGGCAATCCTCCAGCGAAAAGGTCAGCGGCACACGCATATCCATGATGCCTGCCAGAACACGGTCACTTTCCGGCATCTGTTCGCTTTCGAAATATCTCCAGCTGTCATAGCGCGACGTGAACCCTGTTGGCTCAGCCCCGCCAAACCATTTGATCTCGACCCCACGCGCGGCGCAGCGACCGATAACGTCAGCAATCTGCTCAGGCGACCAATCCAACAGCAGGAACTGGATCGAAGACCCGACATAGGTTTCCTCTTCGGGTCGCTCGACAATCGTCAGGCCCGGAGTGCCACGCAGCCCGGTCTCGATCTCGCAATAGCGCTCGTTCCACCGGGCCACCTGCCGGTCCAGATCCCGCAATTGCGGGCGCAGGATCGCCGCGCGCAAATTGTCCATCCGGCCCGAGACGTTGGGCGTGGTGTATTTGATCCGTTCGAACACGTCCGGCCCCGGCGCCGCAAGATGGCGTTCGTACAACATGTAGGACCCCGACAACATCGTGGCCTTGGCCGCAAGCTCCTCGTCATCGGTGACCAGCAAGCCCCCTTCGCCCGAGTTTACGTGCTTATAGGTCTGGCAGGAATAACACCCGATTGCCCCCTGCCGTCCCGATAACTGACCGCGCCAAGCCGCGCCCATCGTGTGTGCGCAATCCTCGATCACGATAACGCCCGCCGCGTCACACATCTGCATCAGACGATCCATATCACACAGATGCCCGCGCATATGGCTAAGCATCAGGACACGGGCCTGATCCAGTTTACCCTCAAGATCCTCCAGATCGATGGTCAGGTTTTCGGTGACGCCGACAAAGATCGCCCGCGCCCCGACCGAGGCAATTGATCCCGGCACCGGGGCCAGAGTGAACGCGTTGGTCAGAACCGGGTCGCCCGGCTGCACACCGACGGCCCGCAACGCGGTGGCAAGCGCATAACCGCCAGAGGAAACCGCCAAGCAATACTTGGCCCCCATCTGTGCCGCAAACTCCTGCTCCAACAGGGCCGTTTCCCCCAACTCACCGGGGACCACGTTATAACGATGCAGCCGCCCGTGACGCAGAACAGCCAGCGCTGCCTCGATTGCATCGTCTGGAAGGGGTTCCTGCTGCGTGAAATTACCAGTGAATGTTTCCGTCATGGTCTTTTTCTGGCTCTCCGACAGGGTCCGGTCAAGGTTTCAGGCTGCCGCACCAATCAGATCAGGCACAAGATCGGGCAAGTCATCAAAATGATGCAGCAGCGCTTCGGGCTCCAGCGCTGCCATGTCCTCCCCTGACGGTCCGAAAGTCACCAAAACCGATGGGACCCCTGCCGCCCGGGCGGTATTGCGGTCAGTATCCGAGTCGCCGATCAGCACGCACCAGGCCGGGTCGCCACCGGCACGGCGCGCAGCCTCGCGCAGAGGGGCCGGGTCCGGTTTGCGCACCGGCAGCGTATCCGCACCGACCAACGAGGCAAAACGATCCCGCACTCCCATGCGCGTTAGTAACAATTCGGCCAGATGTTCCGGCTTGTTGGTGCAAATGCCGACACCGTAGCCCGCGTTACTCAGCATCTCGACGGCTTGTAACGCTCCCGGATAGAAGCTTGTGTGGGTGTCGATATCCTGCGCGTAAGCCTCAAGCAGAACAGGATAATAGGTCTGAACGGTGTCCTCGTCGTATGCTCCAACGCGTTTCAACCCTTGGGTTAACATCATGCGCCCGCCGCGCAACGCAATGCCTGCATCCTGCCCATGGACCAGCACATCACCATGCCCCATTTCGCGAAAACAATGGTTCGCCGCAGCCAGCAAATCGCCCGATGTATCCGCCAATGTGCCGTCCAGATCGAAGATGACGGTCCGCATGTAGCCTCCTGTTTCGGCAGGTTTTCGCCGTGCCCTGTTTCAATCGGCAATCTTGTTTGATGGCCGAACAGCTTGCGCCTTTGCCCTCAGCGGATAAAACGGTCGGCAACAAAACACAAAGAGAAAACGATTTCATGACCATTGCCCTTGTCATCCTTGCCGCCGGAAAAGGCACCAGGATGAATTCGGATCTTCCCAAAGTCCTGCATCCCATCGCTCAGGCTCCGATGCTTGTTCACGCGATGCGCGCCGGGTCTGTCCTGTCGCCCGAACGTACGGTGATCGTTACCGGCCACGGGTCCGATGCTGTAGCAAAGGTTGCTCAGGACGAAGACGAAGATGCCCGGATAACCGTTCAGGAAGAACAGTTGGGTACGGCCCACGCGGTCGGTCAGGCTAGGACGGCACTGGACGGGTTCGACGGTGATATCGTGGTTCTTTACGGCGACACCCCGTTTTTACAACACGACACGCTGGAACGGATGGTCGAGGCTCGATCTGGGAACGACCTGGTCATCCTTGGGTTCGAAGCGGCTGATCCGGCCCGCTATGGCCGGTTGGTCATGAATGGCGACACGTTGGAACGCATTGTCGAATTCAAAGACGCATCAGATGAAGAGCGCACCATAACATTTTGCAACTCGGGCCTTTTAGCTTGTAATGCCCAGTTGCTTTTTTCGCTGATTGACGCCGTTGAAAACAACAATGCCTCAGGCGAATACTACCTGACAGACGTAGTTGAGATCGCCCGCAAACGCGGTCTGAACGTAACCGCCGTCGCCTGTGACGAGGCCCAGACGCTGGGCGTGAACTCACGCGCTGATCTGGCTGCCGCCGACGCGGTGTTTCAGGCGCGCGCGCGGGCAGAACTGCTGGATATGGGTGTCACATTGATGGCACCGGATACGGTATACTTGTCCGCAGACACTGTGATTGGGCGTGACACAGTAATCGAACCCAACGTGGTCTTCGGCCCCGGAGTGACCGTCGAAAGCGGTGCAACCATCCGGGCCTTTTCCCATCTGGAAGGGTGCCATGTCAGTCGCGGCGCCATTGTCGGCCCCTACGCGCGGCTGCGCCCCGGCGCGGAACTGGCCGAAAACACGCGGGTTGGCAATTTCGTCGAGATCAAGAATGCAGAAATTGCCGAAGGCGCGAAGGTCAACCACCTCAGCTATATCGGGGACGCATCAGTGGGTGCTGCGACGAATATCGGCGCGGGAACAATCACCTGCAACTATGATGGCGTGATGAAGCACAAGACCACCATTGGTGCGAATGTCTTTATCGGCTCCAATACCATGCTCGTGGCCCCGGTCACTGTGGGCGATGGCGCAATGACAGCGACAGGCACCGTGGTGACCAAAGACGTGGCGCCCGAGGCGTTGGCCGTGGCGCGTGCCAAGCAGGAAAACAAACCCGGCTACGCGAGAAAACTGTTTGATATGTTGAAGGCGAAGAAGGCTCGCCGCGATAACGAGGCCTGAGATATGTGTGGAATTGTAGGTGTCTTGGGGCAGCATGAAGCGGCTCCTATACTGGTAGAAGCCCTGAAACGGCTGGAATATCGCGGCTATGACAGCGCCGGGATTGCAACCGTTAATGACGGTGTCCTGGGTCGTCGCCGTGCGGTCGGCAAACTGGTCAACCTCAGCGATCTGTTGGTGCATGATCCGCTGCCCGGTAAATCCGGCATTGGTCACACCCGATGGGCCACACATGGTGCGCCTTCCGTCAACAACGCGCATCCCCACAAGGCGGGCCCGGTGGCCGTGGTTCACAACGGAATTGTCGAAAACTACCGCGACCTGAGGGCGGAACTGGCCAAACACGGCGTGGCCTTCAAGACCGAAACCGACACTGAAACCGTCGCGCTGATGACGGAACATCACCTCAACACAGGCATGTCCCCGGTCGAGGCCGCTTTCAAGACCATCGACAAGTTGGAAGGTGCCTTCGCCCTTGCATTCCTTTTCGATGGTGAGGATGACCTGATTGTAGCGGCCCGCAAAGGATCACCCCTGGCCATCGGCCACGGCGATGGTGAAATGTATGTGGGCTCGGACGCCATTGCCCTTGCGCCGCTGACCAACCAGATCACTTATCTTGAGGAAGGCGACCGCGCGGTTCTGACCCGAACATCGCTGGAAATCCGCAACGAAGCCGGTGAACTGGCCAACCGGGAAAAGCGCAAGATCAAGCTGGATCATGCGCGCGCCGACAAGGGCGAGCATAAGCATTTCATGGCCAAGGAAATCGCTGAGCAGCCTATCGTCGTGGCCGAGGCCATCCGATCCTACCTGCCCACGGGCGGTGATCAAGTGGTGTTCCCCGACGCCGAGCTGGATTTCAGCAAGCTGGACCGTCTGACCATGGTCGCCTGCGGCACCGCGTTTTACGCCTGCCTGACCGCGAAATACTGGTTCGAACAACTGGCCAAGATGCCGGTTGAGGTCGATATCGCCAGCGAGTTTCGCTACCGCGAACCTCCGATCACGGCTCGCACACTGGCGCTGTTTGTCAGCCAGTCAGGAGAAACCGCCGACACCCTGGCCGCGCTGCGCTATTGCGAGGGCAAGGCGGACAAGATCGTTTCTGTCGTCAATGTCCCTGAAAGCTCGATTGCTCGGGAAAGCGATATCGCCCTGCCGATCTATGCTGGCGTTGAAATCGGTGTGGCTTCGACCAAGGCCTTCACCTGTCAACTAAGCGTTTTGCTGATGCTCGCGCTCAAGGCGGCGACAGATCGCGGCACCCTGACGGATGAGGAAATCGCCGATCATGCCGCTGCGCTGCGCGGATTGCCGACCGTGCTGAACACAGCACTGGATCAGAACCGGGCGATCCGCAAAGCAGCCCAACGCCTGTCCGAGGCGCGCGATGTTCTGTTCCTGGGCCGTGGCCTGATGTATCCGCTGGCAATGGAAGGGGCGCTGAAGCTCAAGGAAATCAGCTACATCCACGCCGAAGGTTATGCATCGGGCGAGTTGAAACATGGCCCCATCGCCTTGATCGACAAGCATATGCCCGTGGTTGTCATGGCCCCCCGTGACACTGTGTTCGACAAGACCGTGTCAAACATGCAGGAAGTGATGGCGCGCAAGGGCAAAGTGATCCTTGTGTCTGATGATGATGGAATTGACGAGGCCGGAGACGGAGTCTGGAGCACGATCCGGATGCCGCATGTTCACACCAGTCTTGCGCCGATCCTTTATTCGGTTCCCGCACAGTTGCTGGCCTATCACACAGCTGTAGCCAAAGGGACGGATGTAGACCAGCCGCGCAATCTGGCAAAATCAGTGACGGTAGAGTGACCCATGTCCAAACAGTTTCCCCGGCTTGATGACGCGCATCAAAAGTTCATCGAAGATCAGCATATGTTCTTCGTCGGCACCGCCGGGACCGAGGGAAAGGTCAATATCTCGCCCAAAGGTATGGACTCGCTGCGGGTGCTGGGGCCAAACCGCATCGTCTGGATGAACCTGACTGGCAGCGGCAACGAGACGGCGGGGCATCTGATGCAGGTCAACAGGATGACACTGATGTGGTGCTCCTTCACCACGCGCCCACTGATCCTGCGCACATATGGCACAGCCCGCACTCTGCACGTCGGAGATGACGGCTGGGATGAACTGGCCAATCTTTTCCCCAACCACCGCAGCGCGCGACAGATCTATGACCAGTCGATCGAAATGGTTCAGACCTCTTGCGGGTATGCAGTGCCGTTCATGGAATTCCAGTCCGACCGCGACACGATGCAGAAATGGGTCGATGGCAAGACGGACGGCGACATCCGGTCTTATTGGGCCGAAAAGAACAGCCAGACGATTGACGGCGAACCGACAGGCGCTCCGGTCTGCCCCCAATGCTGACCCCTTTTCTTGATCAGATCAAAGCCCATGCCGACCCCGAACGTGCGGGTCAGATGGCCAGTTATCACAAGGCGGATCGCGTCTATCTGGGTGTCGCCAATCCGGTTCTCAACGATCTGACCAAAACATGGCGGCAAGAGCTGGATGTGAACAAACGCGTCACGCTGGCCAAGGCGCTGTGGCATACCGATATCCACGAAGGGCGCCTTGCCGCGGCCAAGCTTCTGACCCAAGCCCGCATCCGGCCCGACGATCAGGTTTGGGACCTGCTTCAAAGCTGGCTACCGGTCTTTGACGCCTGGGCCGTCGCCGATCATGCCTGCATGGCGATACAAAAACGACTGATGGCCGATCCCGAGAGGCTGGATGCCGTCGAACAGTGGACACAGTCCGATCACATGTGGACCCGGCGCGCCGCCCTTGTCGCAACGCTGCCCTGGACCAAACAGAACCACCCCAAGCCCGAAGACCTGCAACGCCGCGACCGTATCCTCGGCTGGGCCGCCGGATATGTCCCGGATCGCGACTGGTTCATTCAGAAATCAATCGCCTGGTGGCTGCGGGAACTGTCCAAACACGACCCCGAACGCGTGATCGCTTTTTTGGACAAACACGGTGATGGAATGAAACCGTTTGCCCGCCGCGAAGCAGCCAAATACCTGAAAAGTCAGTCGGCATAAACCGCGACTTCGACCAGTTCGTCTAATGGCACCAGAAGGGCCCGCATGGCATCCAGCGACAAGCGACTGCCGCTACTTTCCGGGCCTGCGGCAGGAACCAGAGTGATATAGGCCTGCGCGCCGGTTCTGGGCACAACAACCCGCGCCGTTACCTCGCTATCGACCAGCGGCGTCTGCATCCAGCGTCCTGGCGTGGTCGGATCACCAAGCCCGGCAATGGTTGTTTTGGCCCCGACCCAACTGGGGCGTGCCGCAACAGGCTCGGGCTGAAGAACTTCCTCAGCGACAACTGGCGCAGTTTCGACATCCGATGCGGCCACAGCCGCCTCGTCCCCCGACCCGAACACACGTTCCTTCGTTGCCCGGACAGTGTCGCACCCGGTCAAAACAACGCATAGAAAAACAAATGCCTTTTTCATGCCCGGAAACTACAACCCCATGCGGGTGTGATCCAGTGCAAAGCGCAGTTCGCACTTGTCGCAGGCAGGTTACAGCTTTACCTATGTCGCATGTCTGCTCCGCTCATCGACCCGTTTGCCCGCGCTATCACGTATCTCCGCGTCTCCGTCACGGACCGCTGTGATTTTCGTTGCGTCTACTGCATGTCCGAAAACATGACCTTTCTGCCCAAGAAAGACCTTCTGACGCTGGAAGAGCTGGATCGCATGTGCTCGACCTTTGTAAGAATGGGCGTCGAGAAACTGCGCATTACCGGCGGTGAGCCATTGGTTCGTCGCAATATCATGACTTTCTTCAACGCCATGACTCGCCACTTGGACAGCGGCGCGTTGAAAGAGCTGACGCTGACGACAAACGGTTCGCAATTGCATCGCTTTTCCGAAGATCTTTATGCCGCCGGTGTGCGCCGTGTGAATGTATCCCTGGACACTCTGGATGACGACAAATTTGCCAAGGTCACACGCTGGGGCCGCCTCAAACAGGTACTGAACGGCATCGACGCGGCGCAAAAGGCTGGGCTGCGGATCAAGATCAATGCTGTTGCGCTCAAGGGGTTCAACGAACCCGAATTGCCCAAGATCACTGAATGGTGCGCCGAGCGCGACATGGACCTGACCTGGATCGAGGTCATGCCGATGGGCGATATCGGCAACGAGGATCGCCTGGACCAGTACTGGTCGCTCAAGGATGTGCGCAAAGAGTACGAAAAACATTACTCAATCACGGATCTAGCCGAACGCACTGGCGGCCCGGCCCGCTATATCAGGCTGGAAGAAACCGGTCAGAAGATCGGCTTCATCACGCCCCTGTCTCACAATTTCTGCGAAAGCTGCAACCGCGTGCGCCTGACCTGCACCGGTGAACTCTATATGTGTCTGGGGCAGGAGGACATGGCGGATCTGCGCTGCGCATTGCGGGATTACCCCGACACCGAACAGCCGCTTGAAGATGCCATCCGCGCGGCGATCAACCTGAAACCAAAAGGTCACGACTTCGACTATTCCCGCCAGTCAGTCGATGGCCGAATGAGCCGCCACATGAGCCATACAGGCGGCTGATACATGCCGGATCACAAAGACCGCCCCACAGCGCTGTACCATCTGTACTGCGCCCTGATCTCTCTGGCCGCACCTCTGGTCTGGAGAACCGTCCGAAAGAAACTTGAGGCTGCCGGTGTACCAGCCAATCGCCAACAGGAGCGTCTTGGCCATGCCAGTATGCCCCGCCCCGCAGGGCAGTTGATCTGGTTCCACGCCGCCAGTGTCGGCGAAAGCCTGTCGGTCCTCACTCTGATCAATCGGCTGGCCGACCGCCTTCCCAAAACCGAGTTTCTGATCACCTCAGGAACGCCAACCTCAGCGGCCCTGATCGAAAAGCGCTTGCCGCCCCGCACCCGGCACCAGTACCCGCCGCTTGACACAGCCAACTCGGTCCAACGCTTTCTGGACCATTGGCAACCCGATGCCGGGATCTTCGTCGAAAGCGAGATCTGGCCGCGGCTGATTGTCGAAAGCGCAGGGCGCGACATTCCACTGGCTCTGCTGAATGCTCGATTGTCGGACAAATCTGTCGCCGGATGGAAGAAGCGCCCTAAAACGGCAAGGTTTATTCTGAATAAGTTTCGCCTGTTCCTGACGCAAAACGACAAAACAGCTGCCGACCTGATTGCCATGGGTGCCCCTGCCCAACGCGTGCAGCCCGGCACCAACCTCAAGGCCATGTCCGATCCTCTGCCTGTGGACCAGAACACGCTGGATGACATTCGCGCGCAATTAGCTGCCAGACCGGTCTGGATCGCCAGTTCCACCCATGCCGGAGAAGAAGACAGCGTTCTGGCAGCCCACAAAGCATTGTTGCAGCATTGGCCCGACCTTCTGCTGCTACTGATCCCACGCCACCCCGAACGACGCGGTGAGGTCGCAGATCTTCTGAACAACTCCGGGCTCAAGGCGTCCTTCCGGTCAAAAAACGCACCGATCACAGATACGACGCAGGTGTATGTTGCCGACACACTGGGCGAAACCGGAACCTGGTACGCGCTTTGCCCGATCGTTTTCCTTGGGGGATCACTGAAAGAGATTGGCGGACACAACCCATTTGAACCGGCACAGGCCGGGGCCGCAGTGATCACCGGCCCGGGGTATTTCAACTTTGCAGAAACCTTTGCCCCGCTGATCGACGCCAAGGGCGCTGTCGAGGTCCAGACATCCGCTGACCTCTCTGAGGCCGTTTCACATTGGCTGTCGGACCAGAATACCCTTCAAGCCGCCCGAAGGGCTGCACAATCCTGCGTCAATACGCAGTCGACCGCCTTGGATGCCGTCGTCGAAACCCTCTGCACGGTGCTTGATCTGCAAGCAAAGGATCCCGCTTCATCTGGCTAGAAATATCCCGGGGGCGTGGGGGCAGCGCCCCCACCCTCACCATCAGGCGGCTGGCATCCGCTGTTCAACAATCTCTGCCCACCAGCTGCATCCGGCCGGAATGGCTTCGTCGTTGAAATTGTATTCCGGGTGATGAACCATTGCGGTGTCACCGTTGCCCACAAGAATATAGGCGCCTGGGCGCTCTTCCAGCATGAAGGCAAAATCTTCGCCCCCCATGACCAAAGGTGCCTCGTCGCAATCACCGGACACCGACCGGGCCACATCCGCCGCAAACTCTGTTTGCTCGTCGCTGTTCACCATCACCGGATATCCACGAATATAGGTCACGTCAGCGGTGCCGCCAAACGTGGCCGCAACACCGTTGCAAATCTCGTTGATCCGCTTTTCAGCCAGATCCCGCATGCCCTTGCTCATGGTGCGCACCGTGCCTTTGATCTGCACGGTCTGAGGGATCACATTGAATGCTTTGGATGACGTCTCGAACGATGTCACTGACACCACAACCTGATCGATCGGGTCGGCATTGCGCGAAGAAATCGTTTGCAGCGTTAGGACAGCCTGCGCTGCCAGAACTGTGGTATCCACGGTCTCATGCGGTTTGGCCGCATGTCCGCCGCGACCCTCAAAGGTGATGTCGAACTGATCGGTTGCCGCAAAGAACGACCCCGGTCGGATTGCGAACTTGCCGACAGGCTGTCCCGGCCAGTTATGCATGCCGTAGACTTCCTGAATGTTCCAGCGGTCCATCATGCCGTCTTCGCACATTTCGCGGCCCCCGCCGCCCCCTTCCTCAGCAGGTTGGAAGATCACGACAACGGTGCCGTCAAAGTTGCGGGTTTCCGACAGGTACTTTGCCGCCCCCAGCAACATCGCGGTGTGCCCGTCATGACCACAGGCATGCATCGCACCCGGCGTTTTCGAGGCATAGTCCAACCCCGTTGCCTCATGTATCGGCAACGCATCCATATCTGCGCGCAGGCCGATCACCTTTCCCTTGCTGTCCGACTTGCCTTTGATCACCCCCACAACGCCGGTACGTCCGATACCGGTCACAACCTCATCGCATCCGAACTCTTTCAGCTTCTCGGCCACCTTCGCGCTGGTGCGGTGGGTCTCAAACAGGATCTCTGGATTTTCGTGCAAATCCCTTCGCCATTCCGTGATTTCATTCTGCAATTCGGCAAAGCGGTTCTTGACTGGCATGTCTTTTCTCTCTCCTGATTCAGGTCAAGCCGCCGGCATCCGGCGCTCGACCATTTCCGCAAACCACGAACACCCAATGGGGATGATCTCGTCATTGAAATTGTATTCGGGGTGGTGCAGCCCGGCACTGTCACCGTTGCCCAAAACGATGAATGCACCGGGCCTCTCTTCCAGCATGAACGAGAAATCCTCGCCGCCCATCACCATCGGCGCTTCAATGCAACTGCCCCCGACCGACACCGCAGCCTCTGCTGCATATCCCGTCTGGGCTTCGGCATTGATCGTCACCGGAACACCGCGCGTATAGGTGACGTTCACGGACCCGCCAAATGTTGCAGCGGTCCCTTCCGAGACTTCCTTCAGCCGTTGTTCGATCAGGTCGCGCAACTCGTTGGAATGGGTCCGAACGGTGCCGCGTATCCGTGCCGATTGCGGGATCACGTTGAACGCTTTCGAGGATGTCTCGACCGAGGTCACAGACAGCACGGCCTGCAAAATCGGATCCGCGTTGCGCGCCACGATCGTCTGCAACGCCACGATCAGCTGCGACAGCATCACCGTTGTATCAATCGTCTGATGAGGTTTTGCCGCGTGGCCGCCGCGCCCTTCAAGATGGATGTCAAACTCGTCCGCCGCTGCCAGCAACGGGCCCGAACGAATGGCAAACTGCCCGGTAGGAACACCCGGCACATTGTGCATCGCATAGACTTCCTGAATGCCGAACCGATCCATCAGACCGTCCTTGCACATGGCCTCGGCGCCATTCCCACCCTCTTCGGCAGGCTGAAAGATCACAATTGCCGTGCCATCAAAGTTGCGGGTTTCCGCCAGATACTTGGCGGCCCCCAAAACCATCGCAGTATGCCCGTCATGACCGCATGCATGCATCGCATTCGGTATTTCTGAGGCATAGTCCAACCCGGTCTGTTCCTGCATCGGCAGGGCATCCATATCGGCGCGCAAGCCAATCACACGGCCCCGCGTGTCGCTTTTGCCGCGAATGACCCCGACGACTCCGGTGCGACCGATGCCGGTCACGACCTCGTCGCAACCAAACTCGTTCAGCTTTTCCGCAACCAGCGCACTGGTGCGGTGGGTGTCGTACAGAATTTCCGGGTGTTGGTGAATGTCACGCCGCCAACCAGTGATCTCATCATGCATCTCTGCGAGACGGTTCTTGATCGGCATGTCATTCTCCCTGTTTCATGCGACAGGCAATCGTCGTTCCACAAGCTCGGCAAACCAGCTGCAACCGGCGGGGATCGCGTCGTCGTCAAAGTTGTATTGCGGGTGATGGCACATGGCCGTATCCCCGTTCCCGATAAAGATGTACGCGCCGGGGCGTTCTTCAAGCATATAGGCAAAATCTTCGGACGGCATGATCGGGTCCGTGCTGTCGTTGACCTTGCCCGCAACCGCAGCTGCCGCCTCGGCCGCATAGCCTGTTTCGGCCTCGGAATTCACTGTCACCGGGTATCCCGGTGTCCAGATAACCTCCGCCTTCGCGCCAAAGGCCGAGGCCGTATCCTCGGCGATCCGGCGCACGCGTTCTTCGGCGATTGTGCGATACTCGGGGTCAAGTGTCCGCACGGTTCCCTGCAAACGAACCGTATGAGCAATCACGTTCGACGCAACACTGTCAGTCACAAACGTACCAACGGTGAGGACAACTCGCTTGATCGGGTCAACGGTCCGGGACACCACCGATTGCAAGGCAACAACGATATGCGAGGCCACAAGCGTTGTATCCACCGCCTCGTGCGGTGCAGCGGCGTGTCCGCCCTTGCCGGTGACGGTGATTTCAAACTCATCGGACGAGGCCAGCAACGCGCCGGGACGAATTGCGAATTCGCCCACCGGAAGACCGGGCATATTGTGCATGCCATAAACCTCGTGAATGCCCCAACGGTCCATCAACCCGTCCTGACACATGGCCAGACCGCCGGCCCCGCCTTCCTCGGCAGGCTGGAAGATCAGAACCACGGTGCCATCGAAATTGCGCGTCTCGGAAAGGTACTGCGCGGCCCCAAGCAGCATCGAAGTATGCCCGTCATGTCCACAGGCGTGCATCTTGCCCGACACGGTCGAGGCATAGTCCAGCCCTGTCGCCTCTTCAATCGGAAGCGCGTCCATGTCTGCACGCAGGCCGATGACGCGCCCCTGCGTATCCGTGCGCCCTTTGATCACCCCGACAACGCCCGTTTTGCCAACGCCCGGAGTGATCTCGTCCACTCCAAATTCTTTCAGACGGGCAGCGACAAACGCCGCAGTTTCATGGACGTCATACATCAGCTCCGGATGGGCGTGCAGGTGGCGACGCCATTCGGTGATCTCGCCATGCATTTCCGCAAGTCTGTTTTTTACGGGCATCTCAAGACCTTTCTCTCAACCGCTGGCACCGTATTACACCGGGCTAGACGCATAGTTTTTCAACCAATCGCTGCATGAATTTATGACCGGCTTCGAATTGTTCAATCGTAATGAACTCATTCGGCTGATGGGCCTGCGCTATGTCTCCGGGTCCGCATATCACGGCAGAATACCCGGCCTCCTGAAATTGGCCTGCCTCGGTCCCATAACTGACCACATGGCTTGCGTTGTCTCCGGTCAGGGCGCGTACCAGAGCTTCGGCTTCACCATCCTCTTCCGGGATCAACCCCGGAATCGCGAAGTTTTCAGTCAGTTCGATGCGGGTATCCGGGTGAACGGCCTGCATCTGAGCCTCAACTTGCCGAACCTGTTCGAAATAGGCATCGCGCCATTGGGCCTGCGTTTCATCGGGCACAGTCCGGAAATCCATCATGAACCGGCAGTCTTTGGCGGTAATGTTATGGGCTGTTCCGCCTTCAATCATACCGACGTGGCAGGTTGTCCAGGGTGGATCGAACACGGCAGCAACGGTACTGGGTTGCGTCGCCATGTTTCGCGCGTTCTGTTGGTTGGCCCAGTCGATCAACGGGGCCGCCGCCATGATGGCGTTGACGCCTGTGTGCATGATCGAGCTGTGAACTTCGAACCCGACCATATGGGTGTCAAAGCCGAACCCACCCTTGTGACCCGTCACCGCCTGCATCATCGATGGCTCGCCCACAACCACCGCCGAGCCTTTGGGGAGAACGCCCTGCATCGCCTCGATCATTGGCGGCGCTCCGGTGCACCCGACTTCCTCATCAAAACTCAGCGCAAGTTGGAGCGGTCGTTTCACACGTGCGTAATGCGCCTCGACCAGCGCCCAGATGGCAAGCGCATCAAATCCCTTCATGTCACAGGTGCCGCGTCCGAAATATTTGCCGTCCTCCTCGGTCACGGTGAAGGGGTCGGTGTCCCAGGGTTGCCCGTCAACCGGTACGACATCCGTGTGCCCGGACAGCACAACTGCGCCTTCTTCCAAAGGGCCAACATGCGCAAAGATCGCCGCCTTATGCGGCTGATCCGGATCAGGCCAGCGGTGCGACGTGATCCCATGGCTTTGCAGGTATTCTTCCACCCAGTCGACCAACGGCAGGTTGGTGTCACGACTCACGGTTGGGAATGAGATCAGCTTGGTCATGATCTCAAGCGGCGTCAGGCGCTTGGCCATCGTGTCAGTACCCACTGTCTGTGGTCAGGATAAAGTGACCCGGTTCAACCTCTTGATATTGCGAGGGTTCCGGTTTGTAATCGACAGGATGGATCGGTGACGGGATCGGTTTGAAGTTCAGGTCTTTTTCAGTCTTTCGCTTGTTCGGATCAGCAATTGGAACTGCCTTCATCAATGCCTGCGTATAGGGGTGTTGCGGGTTTTCAAACACACGTGCACGCGGGCCCAGTTCCACAATGCGGCCCAGATACATAACGCCGACATAGTGGCTGACACGTTCAACCACGGCCATGTCATGACTGATGAACAGATAGGACAGCCCCAGATCGGACTGCAGCTCCATCATCAGGTTCAGAACCTGCGCCTGAACCGACACGTCGAGGGCCGAGACCGCCTCATCCGCGATGATCAGCTTGGGGTTCAGGGCCAGTGCGCGGGCAATCGCGATCCGCTGACGCTGTCCCCCGGACATTTCATGCGGGAAACGACGCATGAAGCTGCGCGGCAGCTGCACCTTGTCGAACAATTGCGCGACGCGGTCCTGCAATTCGGATCCCGACGCCACGCCATAGTTGCGCATCGGCTCGGCAACCTGATCGACCAGCTGCATCTGTGGGTTCAGCGAGGCGAACGGGTCCTGAAAGATCATCTGCATGTCCAGCCGCGCCTTGCGCAGGCCGGACGGGTCCAGCTTCATGATATCGACACCGTCCAGATTGACCTCGCCCGCCATCGGCTCGACCAGCCGCAGGATCGAACGCCCGGCCGAGGACTTTCCGCACCCGGATTCGCCCACAAGGCTGAGTGTCTGACCTTTGTTCAGTGTGAATGACACATCCTCGACCGCATGAACGTTCGAGATCGTGCGCCGCAGAAGACCACCTTTGACCGGGAACCGCGTGGTCAGGTTCTTTACGGTCAACAAAACTTCTTCGGTTCCGGGAATGGGCGCAATTTTCTGCCCCTCGACACCCAGCAACTTCATCGGTTCAGGTGCCGACTTGCCCTGCATTTCACCCAGCTTCGGTACTGCGGCCAAAAGGGCCTTGGTGTAATCATGCTGCGGGTTTTCAAAGATTTCCTTGACGGTCCCCTCTTCGACCTTGTTGCCGCGATACATGACAACAACACGGTCAGCCATCTGGGCAACCACGGCCATGTCGTGGGTGATGAACATCACCGCAGTTCCGGTTTCGCGCTTGAGGCGATCCATCAGGGCCAGGATCTCGGCCTGAATGGTCACGTCCAGCGCTGTGGTTGGTTCATCGGCGATCAGCAGGCGGGGTTCGCAGGCCATGGCCATCGCGATGACGACACGCTGGCGCATCCCGCCCGACAGCTCGTGCGGGTATTGTTTCAGACGACGCTCGGGCTCGGGGATGCGAACCTGGCGCAGCAACTCAAGCGCCCGGTCCTCGGCCTGTGCCTTTGATATCTGCTTGTGGATGCGCAGACCTTCGGTCAACTGGCGACCAACGGTGAAAACCGGATTAAGCGCCGTCATCGGCTCCTGAAAAATCATCCCGATCTCGTTGCCGCGAATCTGTTTCATCAGATCCGGATCGGCTTTGGACAGGTCCATCTCGCCCCCATCGCGGCGATCAAACAGAAGTTCACCACCCGCGATTTCACCCCCACCGAACTCGACCAGCCGCATCAGCGACAGCGACGAAACCGATTTTCCAGACCCCGATTCGCCAACGATACAAACGGTTTCACCCGGTTTGACCTCGAACGAGACATCCTCAACACCGACAACGGGGCCATCCTTCGTCTGAAACTCCACCCGCAGTTTTTTAATCTGTGCAATAGGCTGATCCAGCACGCGCGCGCTCCCTTGACGACGGTATTCTTTTTCTGAATTCCGAACGCTAAGGCGGGCCGCCGGGAAAAGTCAAACCCATTACACATTTTCGCGACGGCACTACTTGCATTTTTCTCAGGTTCTGTTTCGATACGCCATGTAACCGACCTGGGGAGGCGGCGCAGACCGAAATCGTTAGCGCTATTATCTTTGTTGATCAGAACCTTACCTTGGGGCGGCAACGCCAAACCCGCAGGCCTTGCGGAGATAATCGAGACACGAACGTGTCCAACTTGGGAGTAACTTATGAAAATCAAAACCCTTTTGCTTGGTGCGATTGCAAGCACGGCGATGGCCCCTGTGGCTATGGCCGAGCGTGGATCGGACGGCAATGTCAGCATCATTTACTGGCAGGCTCCGTCGATCCTGAACCCGTACCTGTCCTCGGGCACCAAGGATATCGAATCGGCTTCGTTGGTGATTGAGCCGCTCGGTCGCTATGACCAAGACGGGAACCTTGTAGCCTATCTCGCCGAGGATATCCCGACCGTGGAAAACGGTGGTGTTTCATCGGATTTGAAATCGATCACGTGGAAACTGAAATCCGGTTTGGTCTGGTCCGATGGATCGCCCGTGACGTCGGCCGACGTGAAATTCACCGCCGACTATTGCATGCATCCGGAAGGTGGTTGCGCCCAGCTTGCCAAGTTTGAAGGCGTCGAAAGCGTCGAGGCAATCGACGATTTGACTATCAAGGTCAACTTTGCCGAACCAAAGCCGAACCCCTATGGCCCATTCATGGGTGGCCAGTCGCCAATTATCCAGATGGCCCAGTTTCAGAACTGCATGGGCTCCAAGGCGCCCGAATGTACAGATCAGAACTTTGGCCCGATCGGAACCGGCCCGTTTGTGGTGGACGAATTCAAGCCAAACGACGTGATCACCATGTCGGCCAACCCGAACTATCGTGACCCGAACAAGCCCGCTTTTGCCACGCTGACCTTCAAAGGTGGCGGCGATGCGACAGCGGCTGGCCGTGCTGTGATGGAAACCGGCGAATTCGACTATGCGTGGAACCTGCAACTGGCGCCCGAAGTCATCGAGCAGATGAAAGAAGGCGGCAAGGGTACTCCGATCGCGGCGTTCGGGACCTTGGTTGAACGGATCGAAATGAACATGACGGATCCGTCCCCCAGCCTGCCTGAAGGTGAACGTTCAACCGCAAAACATCCGCACCCGGCCTTGTCGGAACTGGCTGTTCGCAAGGCACTGTCGATGGCAATCGACCGTGATCTGCTGGTTGAGATTGGCTACGGCCAAGCCGGTCGCCCGACCTGCAACCTGGTACCGGCCCCGGCATTGTACGCAAGCGACAACACCGAATGTCTGACACAGGACATCGACGGCGCGAACCAGATGCTGGAAGAAGCCGGTTGGGTGAAAGGTGCTGACGGTGTCCGCGCCAAGGATGGTGTAAGACTGTCGCTGGTCTATCAAACCTCGACCAACGCCGTTCGTCAGGACTTCCAGGCGCTGATCAAGGAATGGTGGAGCCAGATCGGTGTCGAAACCGAGCTGCGCAACATCAACGCGTCGGTCTTCTTTGGTGGTGACCCGGGCAGCCCGGACACGTTCCAGCGTTTCTATGCAGACGTTGAAATGTACGCCAACAACTTCGATGGCACCGATCCGGAAAGCTATCTTGCGCAGCACACCTGCGACAAAGCACCCAAACCGGAAAGCCAGTGGCAGGGCGAGAACATCAACCGCTATTGTGATGCCGAGTACGACAAGTTGGTGGCCGAACTGGGCCGCACTGGCGAGCTTGAAAAGCGTGGCGAAATTGCCCGTAAACTCAACGATATGCTGACCAAGGACAGCTATGTCGTGGTTCCGCTGGTTGATCGTGGACGGGTCTCTGCACATTCCAACACATTGGGTGGCGTGATCCTGAACACTTGGGACAGCGAGCTTTGGAACGTTGCGGACTGGTACCGCAAGACCGGGTCCTAAGCGTTAAACCTGCCAAGCCGCGCCCCGATCTTCGGGGCGCGGTCATTTGCAGGCCGCTCCAACAAGAAGACGCATCAACAAAGGCGCCTTTGAATGCTCAACTTTACAATCAGACGACTGGTGTTGGCCGTGCCCACACTGCTGTTCATCAGCCTCGTCATCTTCCTGCTGCTCGAGCTTGCCCCTGGCGACCCGATGGCACAGGTTCCACTCACCGTTCCCCCGGAAGTCAAAGAGAAGATGCGCGAGGCGCTTGGCCTCGGCCAGCCGATGCATATCCGGTTCTGGAAATGGATCGTGCAGTTCTTCTGGATAGAACCACAGGTATTGGTCGACTCTGTATTCGGTACAACCTTCTCCGAAGGCGACCTGCGCGTGATTTCATGGCAGACCCGCTCGCCGGTCATGGACATAGTTGTTCAGCGTATCCCGCAGACCTTGTGGGTTGTCGGCACCGCCTATGTGGTCGCCATCCTGATCGCGCTGCCCATCGGCATCTACTCGGCTTACCGCCAATATTCCTGGTTCGACCAGATGGGTACCTTCGTGTCAATGGTCGGCTTCTCGGTCCCGCCGTTTTTCTCGGGCGTGCTGGTAATCGTGATCTTTTCGGTTCAGTTGGGCTGGTTCCCGTCGATCTATGACACCACGCTGGTGGTCAACAGCTGGGACAGTTTTGTTGTGCAGCTCAAACAGATGATCATGCCGGTCATGGTTCTGGCCTTGCAGATCACCGCGCAGCTCAGCCGGTTCATGCGCGCGTCCATGCTGGATAACCTCAATCAGGATTACGTTCGCACCGCCCGCGCCAAGGGTCTCAGCGAATATACCGTGGTCATGGTTCACGTCCTGCGAAACTCGATGATCCCGGTGGTCACCGTGATCGCGCTGGGTATTCCGTCCATCTTTGGTGGCGCCATCATCACCGAGCAGGTGTTCAAGGTGAACGGAATCGGGCAGTTGCTGATCGGCGCGATTCAGGCCAATGATCTGCCGATGGTGCAAACCCTGACCTTTATTTTCGCCGTACTGATCGTGTTGTTCAACCTGATCGCTGACGTACTTTATGGCATTCTGGACCCGAGGATTCGATATGACTGATCATGATCGTACCGATACGCTGGTCCCGGACGAAGGACTTGCACCAGCTTCAACCGCCTTGCCGACAGCCGACGTGATGGAAGAACTGGCCACCCCTCCCCGCAGCCAATGGCGCGATGTTTGGGATCAGTTCAAGACCCACAAAGGCGCAATGGTCGGGGCGATCCTGTTTATCATCATCGTTGCCGGTGTCTATCTGGGCCCGTATCTGTGGAGCATTGATCCAACCCAGATCGATATCCGGTCGCGCAATCAGGGGCCCAGTTGGGCGCATCCCTTTGGCACCGACCAATTGGGTCGCGACATTCTTGCGCGCATGATGTCGGGTGGTCAAACCTCAGTCTCGGTTGGCATAACCGCAATGTTGCTGGCGCTGTTTCTGGGTTCGTTCATCGGCGTTCTGGCGGGATTCTTCAGGCGGCTCGATGGGCCGCTGATGCGCCTGACCGACCTGTTTCTGGCCCTGCCCCTGCTGCCTTTGCTGCTGGTCATGATGCTTCTGTTCCGCGAGCCCCTGTCAGCGGCTTTCGGGCTGGAGCGCGGGATCTTCATCCTGATCGTCTGCGCCATCGGCATCACCTCATGGATGCCGACTGCACGGATCGTGCGCGGTGACGTCCTGGCCATCAAGGAACGTGAATTCGTTCTGGCCGCACGCTCCATCGGCACCAGCAACAGCCAGATCATCACGCGGCATATCCTGCCGAACGTTCTTTCGCCGATCATGGTGTCGGCAACACTGGGGATTGCCACAGCGATCATCACCGAAAGCGCGCTGTCCTTCCTTGGGCTGGGCTTCCCGCCCGACTTCCCGACATGGGGCCGCCTGTTGTTTGATGGTGTCGACTATCTTCAGCAATACCCCGAGCGTGTATTCTGGCCCGGTCTGGCAATCTCGCTGACTGTTCTGAGCGTCAACTATCTGGGTGATGGTCTGCGCGACGCGCTGGATCCCCGCATTCGCGGACGCTGAAACAAGTTAGTCGGCGCGCTTCAGCGCGCCGGCCAACAGCACGATCAGAACGGCCAATGGCAACAGCACGGCGAACGCCAGACGCAGGCCGAACAGTTCCGCCAAAAATCCGATCAGCGGCGGCCCAATCAACAGCCCGCCATATCCCAGCGTAGCTACACTCGCGATGGCTTGCCCCGGCGGCACATGCGGATCGCTGGCTGCACGGCTGAACGCCAGCGGCATGATCACCGCATACCCTATACCCATCAGCGCAAACCCCGCCAATGCGGGCAAGGGCACGACCGAAGAAACCACAACGAAAACGCCCAGTGCCGCGCAGATCCCGCCAAACCGAGCCGTGGCGGCAGGACCAAACCAAGTGATGACAACAGCACCTGCAAGTCGAAACGCAACCATCGCCACGGAAAACACGGCATAGCCCAATGCGGCAACACTTTCGGGCGCACCGGACACGTCTCGCAGGAAAATCGCGCTCCAGTCCGCGACGGCGCCTTCACCCAATGCACCACACATGGCGGCGAATCCGACCAGTATCAGCGCGCCCGAGGGCAAAGCAAAAACCGAGCTTTGCGGCCGATCGGACCGTTTCGACGTCCAGCGCACCCACGACAAGGCCAGCGCGAAGGCGACAACCGCGCCACCCGCCACTAGGAAGTGCACCAGAACCGTCAGCCCCATCTGAACAGCCACATATCCGCTGAGCGCGCCAAGACCGGCCCCAAGGCTCCACATGGCGTGGAATGATGACATTACGGGTTTGTCATAAGCCTGCTCGACTTCGGCGGCCCAGGCATTCATTGCCACATCCATCGATCCGTGGAACGCGCCGAAAACAAACAAACAAAACGCCAGCGCCCAAAACCCGCCAGCCACAGCAAGCAGAACCAGCGACAGCGTGTACAGAACGGCCACAATCCGGGTAATCGCAACAGCGCCATTCCGATCCGTCAACCGCCCTGTGACCGGAAAGGAACAGACGGCCCCGGCCGCCATGAACAACAACCCGTACCCCAACGCGTCATGAGACAAGTCCAACCGGTCGCGCACGGCCGGAATGCGCGAGGCCCAGATGCCAAACAAGGCCCCGTTCAGGATGAACATGGCCGCAACTGCCCGCCATGCCGAGAAAACACCAATCAACAGAGAACCTCGTGCTGTCTGCCCGCCCCACCCGTTCTACAGGTTGGGCGCAAATTGGCAATTGCAGCTTACCCCAGGCGTTTGCGGATGCGCCGAACGGCGAACCATACGCCCGCCACTACCGGGATCGTCGCCGCCGCCGTCAGCGTTCCCTTGCTTATACCGGTGGCCGTCAACGGATACAGAAGATAGCCAACCAGTGAGACCGCATAATAACTGATGGCCACCACAGAAAGCCCCTCGACCGTGTGTTGCAAGCGCAAGGCAAGATCGGCCCGACGATCCATGCTTTCCAGCAGGGCCTGATTTTGTGCACTCCGCTCGACGTCCACCCTAGTGCGCAACAACTCACCCGCACGGATGGCCCGGTCAGACAGCGCCTGCAGGCGGCGTTCTGTTGATTTCACGGTACGGATCGCAGGATCATAACGGCGCATCATGAAATCGGCAAAGCTTTGACCACCTTCGAACCTTTCCTCGCGCAGGACGTCGATCCGTTGATTCACCAGCGCCTCGTAAGCGCCGGTTGCCCCAAACCGGAACGAACTGCGGGCCGATATGGTCTCGAGCTCGGTCGATGTGGCCAGCAATTGAGGCAACAGCGCATCTGGTGGTGTGGTGTCATCTGTCATTTCAACCATCAGCTTCGCCAGCTGGGCGTCCAGTTCCTCGATCCGGGGGGCCAATTGTTTGACGCGGGCAAAGCCAAGCATCGACATCGCCTTGTATGTCTCGATCTCGCACAGCCGCTGGATAATACGCCCTGTTCGGCGCGTGCCCGTGCCTTCGGTCACGAACAGGGCAAAACGCATGTGACCAGCCGGGTCGATACGGAAATCACTGGCGCAAATCGCCGAAGCATCCAACACCCGCGACACCGCCAGACTTTCAGGTTCGAACCAATCAGCCAGAGCGACCTTTACAGCTGCATCTTCCGGGCGCGGTACCACCCGCATTAGCAGCGAAGTGATCCTCTGGCCCGGGCTGGCCATCAGCCAATCTGGGGGAAACACTTCGAAATCAGCCGGGTTGAAGGGGCGGCCGCTGACGTTCGGCACAATCGCCGTATAGGTGACAAACTCTGTGTGCTGCTCCCATTTCAGCCAATGGCGTCCTATCTGCCCGGCATAATGCGTGGCCCCCGGCTGCGGATGTTGCGCCCCATGCCGGTCAAGCAGATCGATCAGATGCGCAATATCCTGATTGCGGTCCCGAGCGACGGCTGCTTCAGGCTTCTTGATCGCAATAAATGCGACCGTGCACGGCGTATCGGCGGCCGGAAACGGGCGGGCATGAAGTTCATTGGCCAGCGCATAGCGCAGCGGGTGATCATCGATTGGCGTCATTCCGAGGCTCCGATAGCGGTGTCCGCACTATACGTCACAACTCGGAGACATCAATTCTTATTTTATTTCATATACTTACACGAATACAAAGGTATACAAACCGACTATCTCATTGATTTGGCTGCCACAGCTCGATCGGATTTCCTTCCGGATCGTGAAGTCGCGCGAACTTTCCGATTTCACTGTCCCAGTCGGGGCGGGTCTCAACAGCGATTCCGGCAGCTTCAAGCTGCTGTATCATCGCGCCCAGATCGTCGACCCGAAAATTGATCATCCATTGCTGATCCGGGTTTCCGAAATACTCGGTGTCCTGCGCGAACGGCGCAAACACCGTATACCCTTCGCGCTGCTTCCAGGGCACCGGATCATAGTGGTTTACGCCCAGATGTTCTTCGTACCAACGGCTCAATTCCTCGGGATCACTGGCCCGAAAGAATACGCCCCCAATACCGTTCACTTTCTGCATGTTTCGCTCCTACCACACGTGCATCGAGTATATCACAACCCGCCTGCTTCATCTGGCCATAAATATCCTGGGGGTTTGGGGGCAAAGCCCCCAACAGCACAAAAAAAGAAAAGGGCGCCCAAAGGCGCCCTTTGCAATTGGATCAGACCGGTTAATCACTCGATCATCGGCAGGAGCTTATCCAGCGACGCTTTGGCGTCGCCATAGAACATGCGGGTATTTTCCTTGAAGAACAGCGGGTTTTCGATACCCGAATACCCCGTACCCTGACCACGTTTTGACACGAAGACCTGCTTGGCCTTCCAGCATTCCAGAACCGGCATACCGGCAATGGGGCTGTTGGGATCTTCCTGCGCCGCAGGGTTCACGATGTCGTTCGAGCCGATAACGATGGCCACATCCGTATCCGGGAAGTCGTCATTGATCTCGTCCATTTCCAGAACGATGTCATAGGGCACCTTCGCCTCGGCCAGCAGCACGTTCATATGGCCCGGCAAACGACCCGCGACCGGGTGGATCGCAAAACGTACCTCTTTACCCTTGGCGCGCAGCTTACGGACCAGTTCACTGACCGATTGCTGTGCCTGCGCAACCGCCATCCCATAGCCGGGGATGATGATCACGCTGTCGGCATCGTTCAGGGCAGCAGCAACGCCATCCGCCTCGATGGCCACCTGCTCGCCTTCAACTTCCATCTGCGGACCGGAAGTGCCGCCAAAGCCGCCCAGGATCACGCTGACAAAGTGACGGTTCATCGCCTTGCACATGATGTAGGACAGGATCGCACCGCTTGAGCCCACCAGCGCACCGACCACGATCAGCAGGTCATTGCCCAGCGAGAAACCAATCGCCGCCGCGGCCCAGCCCGAATAGCTGTTCAGCATCGACACAACCACCGGCATGTCCGCGCCACCGATACCCATGATCAGATGATAACCGATGAACAGCGCCGCCAGGGTCATCAGGATCAGCGGCAACAGCCCGCCAGACGCAGTGTACCAGATCAGACAGATCAGCGAGAGACCCGCTGCCGCCGCGTTCAGCGCATGACCACCGGGCAGCTTTGTCGCCGCCGAAGTCAACTTACCCGCCAACTTGCCATAGGCCACGACCGAGCCGGTAAAGGTGATCGCACCAATGAAGATGCCAAGGAACAGTTCCACATGCAGGATTGCCAGTTCGGCCGGCGTCTTCTTGGCGATCAGTTTGGCAAAGGTGCCCAGATCATGCAGATCCGCCTCTTTCGCCGTATCCGCAATTGCCATGACTTGTGCCACGTTGCCGATTTCAAAATGCGCGTTGAAGCCGACGAACACAGCCGCCAGACCGACCAGTGAATGCATCGCGGCCACCAGCTGCGGCATCTCGGTCATCTGGACGCGCTGCGCCACGTATTGACCGATCAGACCGCCGCCAATGATCAGCAGGATCGACAGCAGCCACAGCCCAGAACCGGGGCCAACCAGCGTGGCAAAGACCGCCAGCGCCATACCGACGATGCCGTACCAGACCGCGCGCTTGGCGCTTTCCTGGTTCGACAACCCGCCAAGGGAAAGGATGAACAGAACAGCCGCAACAACATAGGCGGCAGTGGTGAAGCCAAATTCCATGTGCCCGGCCTCCTTAAGATTTCTGGAACATGGCGAGCATGCGCCGGGTTACGAGGAAGCCGCCGAAGATGTTGATCCCGGCCATGAAGACAGACAGTGCCGCCAGCAGAATGACCAGGAACGACCCCGATCCGATCTGCATCAAGGCCCCAACGATGATGATCGACGAGATCGCGTTGGTGATCGCCATCAGCGGCGTATGCAGGCTGTGCGAGACATTCCAGATCACCTGGAAGCCCACGAAAATGGCCAGCACGAAGACGATGAAATGCTGCATGAAGCTGGCCGGGGCAACCAGCCCCACCAGCAGCATCAGCGCACCGCCGACACCCAACAATGTAAACTGCTGCCTGGTCTGCGCCTTGAAGGCCGCAATCTCCTGCGCCTTTTTCTCTTCCGGGGTCAGTTCCTTGACCTCGGGCTTTTTCTGTGCGGCGATCGCCTGAATCTTGGGCGGCGGTGGCGGGAAGGTGATTTCACCTTCATGCGTCACGGTCGCGCCGCGGATCACATCGTCTTCCATGTTGTGATTGATCTGACCGTCCTTTTCGGGCGTCAGGTCTGTCATCATGTGACGGATGTTGGTGGCATAAAGCGACGAGGATTGTGCCGCCATCCGGCTGGGGAAGTCGGTATAACCGATTATGGTCACGCCATTGTTGGTGACAACTTTCTCATCCGGCACGGTGCCTTCGACGTTACCGCCACGCTCGGCTGCAAGGTCGATGATGACCGAACCCGGCTTCATCGCCTTGACCATATCCTCTAGCCACAGCTTGGGCGCCGGACGGTTGGGGATCAGGGCGGTGGTGATAACGATGTCCATCTCGGGCGCAAGTTCGCGGAACTTGGCCAGCTGGGCGTTGCGGAATTCTTCCGACTGGACCGAGGCATACCCGCCTGTGGCCGCGCCGTCCTGCTGCTCTTCTTCGAAGTCCAGATAGACGAACTCAGCCCCCATCGATTCGACCTGTTCGGCCACTTCAGGGCGCACGTCGAACGCGTAGGTGATCGCGCCCAGCGACGTGGACGTCCCGATTGCGGCCAGACCGGCCACACCGGCCCCAACGATCAGCACCTTGGCAGGAGGAACTTTACCGGCGGCGGTCACCTGGCCGGTGAAGAAACGGCCAAAGTTGTTGCCTGCCTCGATCACGGCGCGATAGCCTGCGATATTTGCCATCGACGACAGCGCGTCCATCTTCTGCGCGCGCGAGATGCGTGGCACCATCTCCATGGCGATCACGTTGGCGCCCTTGGATTTGGCCAGCTCCATTCCTTCTTCGTTGCCCGCAGGATTGAAGAACGAAATCAGGGTCTTGCCCTTGGTCAACCGTTTCAGTTCGGCCTCAGTCGGGATCCGAACCTTGGCAATGATATCCGCAGTCTTCCACAGCGACGCTGCGGTCTTGACCACCTCAACGCCTACGGCCTCGTATGCGGCATCCGAAAAACCGGCAGCCGCGCCCGCGCCTTTCTCGATCAGGCACTCATAGCCCAGTTTCTGCAATTGCACGGCCGAGTCGGGCGTCATTGCAACCCGGTTCTCACCGTCCAGTATTTCCTTTGGCGTGCCTATCTTCACTGGCAGTCCCCCTAATTTTTACTCTGTCCGAGCGGGTGGTCGGTATTCTTTGTTAAGCAAAGATGTATCCTGCGCAACATTATTTCGCAAGTGCAGCATTTTTTACGTGACATCACGAAATCAGCCACCTTAGATCCAACGCCGCGTCTTGCGTTCGTAGCGTGCGAAATCCGTGCGGAACTGCCGGCGCAGGCGGTCTTCTTCCGGCAGGATAAACCGGCGCTCCAGCACCCAGACGAAGACCGGAACCAAAACCAGTGACAACACGGCGTCGAACCGCAGAATCAAACCCGCAAGAATCAGAACGTCACCGACGTAGATCGGGTTTCGACTGCGTTTGTAGATGCCCGATTGCACCATCGCGGTCGGTGTCTCATGGGGAATGACGGTTGTTTTGTGGCGGCGAAACTCGACAATGGCCAGAACGGCCATCAGAACGCCACCGCCGATCAGAACTCCACTGAGAAGGTCGGTCAGGCCGCTCTCAAGTGACAGGCCCAGCGCCATGTATCTGGCTTGTGCCCATGCCAGCACCGCAAAAGCGATCAACCAAACTGGCGGTACATCTATCCAGCGCATTCTAAGCCCTCATGAACGACGACAGTGTCGGGTATATGTCGCTTCTGACCGACGTCCTACCGTTTTTCGGCCAGATTAGCAAAAGACCAGTATGTCGCATCGATAGACAGACATGTCAGGATCGGCTACCCCAAATGCAACAAAAGACGACCACACAAGTGAGTGAGCCTTCATGACCGATTTTGCAGCAACCAAAGCCATGTTCGACCTGCCCGAGGGCGTGATTTATCTGGACGGCAACTCTTTGGGCCCGCTGCCTAAAACGGCTGCGTCTCGTGTGCAGAACATGCTGACCGAGGAATGGGGGCAAATGCTGATCACCGGCTGGAACAAAGCCGGTTGGATGGGCCTTCCCATGGGGCTTGGAGATCGAATTGGCCGCCTGATCGGAGCCGAGCCAGGCAGCGTCGTGACCGGCGACACCCTGTCGATCAAGGTTTATCAGGCCGTGTCCTCAGCCCTTGAACTGAACCCGACCCGCAAGGTTGTGCTTTCCGACAATGGGAACTTTCCGTCAGACCTGTACATGGTCGATGGCCTGCTGCGATCCCTTGGGAGCCCATACGAACTGCGCGTCGTCGACCCGCAGGACGTCGCAGATGCAATCACCGAAGAGGTCGCGGTCCTGATGCTGACCGAAGTGGATTACCGCACGGGCCGGATGCACGACATGAAGGCGCTGACGGAACTGGCCCACGCCAACGGTGTCGTGACGGTTTGGGATCTGGCGCATTCCGCAGGGGCCATCCCCGTCGACCTTGCAGGGTGCAATGCAGATTTCGCAGTCGGGTGTACCTATAAATACCTCAATGGCGGCCCCGGTGCGCCCGCGTTCATTTATGTTGCGCCCCGACTTGCAGATAGTGTGCGCCCGGCCCTGTCCGGCTGGCTGGGGCACGAAGCGCCCTTTGCCTTTGACCTGGACTATCGCCCCGGAAGCGGGATTGAGCGTATGCGCGTTGGAACACCTCCGATCATCCAAATGACCGCACTTTCGGCGGCCATGGACATCTGGGATATGGCCGACATGGCGGATGTGCGCGCCAAGTCCATTGAATTGACCGAGCTTTTCATTCGTCAGGTCGAGGCGACCTGCCCAGACTTGCAATTGGACAGTCCGCGCGCGCCCGAGCAGCGTGGCAGTCAGGTTTCATTCCGCTTCAAGGAAGGCTACGCCGCGATGCAAGCGCTGATCGCGCGTGGTGTCGTCGGAGATTTCCGCGCACCTGACACAATGCGGTTTGGTTTCACGCCGCTGTATATCGATGAAAGCGATGTCGAGCGTGCAGTCGGGATTCTGGCGGATGTCATGCAGAACAAGCTTTGGGACACGCCCGAGTACAAAACCCGGCAGCGCGTTACCTGATTTCCAGCCCGGCCCCGATCAGGGCCGCCAACTGGTTGGTGCGCCTTTCAAATTCCTCGGCGTCTGACGCAGTCAGCTTGATCCCCTTCAGCGTGACCGTAAGTGTTTTCGCCGTTTCTTCAGGCGTGTCGAACAGACGAACGCGGCCAGCACCCTGCTCTCGCCTCAGCCATTCGGCATAAAGCGCGGCAAGTTCCCCTTCGCCCCGTTCGACAATGTCGATGGCCATGGATTTGGTCGTGTCCAGCATCTCAAGCCCATGCGGCGACGCCAAAATCGCAGCCATGCCCTCGGTCTGGGCGTGGATCGCCTTTCTGGCAATGTCCGAAACCGAGCCTTCACCGTTCAGCGCCTCGGCCACCGCTGCGGTCTTTTCCTCGTAATGCCGTTCGGTCAGTTTGCGAACGATCGCTTCCTTGTTCCTGTAATACAGATAAACCGCTGGCCGTGACATCCCCGCACCGCGCGCAATGTCATCCATCGAGGTCTTGCGGAACCCGTATGCGGAAAAGGCCTGAAAAGCAGATGCTAGGATCGCTTTCTGCCGGGATTCGTCACTCGTATCTTTCATGCGCAGATCTCTGACATTTTTTGTTTAATTTGTCAATTGACATACTGACACTTTGCAATCATTATGTCAGAACCTGCCACAGTTACAAAAGGTGCGCCATGGCGACGGCCCTGAAGATTAACGGAACTCCTCATCAGATCGACCTGCCGGATGACGTCCCCCTGCTTTGGGTTCTGAGGGATGAGGTTGGCCTGACCGGCACCAAGTTTGGCTGTGGCGTCGCCGCTTGCGGCGCCTGTACGGTTCATATCAATGGCGAGGCGGTACGTTCGTGCCAAGTGGCGCTGTCGGATGTCTGGGGTGACGTGACCACAATCGAAGGCGTTGGCACGCCAGATGCACTGGCTACTATCCAGCAATCCTGGGCTGACCATCAGGTGGCGCAATGTGGCTATTGCCAGTCGGGCCAGATCATGCAGGCCGCTGCCCTGCTTGCGGAAAACCCTGCGCCCACGGACGCAGAGATCGATGAGGCGTTGCAGGGAAACCTGTGCCGCTGTGGCACCTACCCCCGCATCCGGGCCGCGATCCACGACGCAGCCTCCAAGTTGAAGGAGGCGTAAGAGATGGCTTCTGTTGGCAAAATTATCCGCCGCACGTTCCTGATCGGCTCAGCCGCAATTGTCGGCGGCGTCGCCTTTGGCGCGTATTATGTCACCCGCCCTGCCCCCAACCCGCTGAAACCGAAAGAAGGTGAAGCGGCCCTGAACCCCTTCGTACTGATCGATCAGAATGGCATCACCCTGTTCGCGCCCCGTGCCGAGATGGGACAGGGCGTGAAAACCACGTGGGCCGCGCTGATCGCAGAAGAACTGGATGTCGATCTGGATCAGATCACCGTTCTGCACGGTCCGGCAGCCGCCGCCTATTACAACTCAGCCATGATGGGCGAGGGACTGCCAAACAAGGGCTACGACATCTCGGACTTCCAACACAACTTAGGTGAAGCACTGGGGGTTCTTGGCAAGGCCCTTAGCCTGCAAGTCACAGGCGGCTCCACCTCGATGAAGGACGGGTTCGAGAGGATGCGGCAAGCCGGTGCTTCGGCCCGTGAAACGCTGAAACGCGCCGCCGCTGATCGGTTGGGTATCGACCCCTCGGATCTGAAAACAGCTTCAGGCCATGTCATCACGCCAAACGGTGACAAGATCGCTTATACCGATCTTGCAGTGGAAGCGGCCGGACTGGAACCCGTCGAGGTACCTTTGCGAGACCCGTCCGAATGGCGTTATCTGGGACGGACACAACCGCGACTGGACATGGTGGGCAAAGTGACAGGCACTGCCGAGTTCGGTATCGATGTTCGCCTGCCCGGTATGAAATTTGCTGCCGTGCGCATGAACCCCAAACTGGGCGGCGCGATGAACAGCTTTGACGACAGTGGTGCAATATCCATGCCCGGGGTCGAAAAGGTTGTTGATCTGGGCACAGGTGTTGCCGTGATCGCGAACAACACATGGCTGGCCAATCAGGCGGTTGAGGCTGTTGAGATCGACTGGGGCGATGCGCCATATCCACCTGATACCGATGGTATTTTCTCAAAGATTGCAGAGGCGTTTGACGGCGCGCCGAACTCGACCATGCGCGATGATGGCGATGTCAGCGTGACGCCGGATGGCGCAACCGAGGTCACTGCCGAATACCAAGTGCCTTATCTGGCGCACGCCACGATGGAGCCGATGAATGCCACCGCGCTCTATACCGGAAACGCTCTGGAACTGTGGTGCGGCAATCAGGCCCCGACGCTGATCCGTTTTCGCGCTGCGAATACCGCAAATCTGGACACTGAGGCTGTTCAGATTCACACCACCTATCTGGGGGGTGGGTTTGGCCGCCGGGGCGAACTGGATTTCGGAGAAATCGCCACCAAGGTCGCCATGGCCATGCCTGGCACACCGGTCCAGACAACCTGGAGCCGCGAAGAAGACATGCGCCATGACTACTTCCGCCCCGGCGCCATCGCCCGGATGCGCGGCGCTGTTCAGGACGGCAAGGCCGTTCTTATTGACGGCAAGGTTGCAGCGCAGTCCTGCACGCAACAGGCGGTCGAGCGTTACACCGGCTTCCCCGGAGGCGGACCCGACAAAGTGCTGGTCGAAGGGTTCTTCAACCAGCCATATGCCGTGCCAAACTACCGGATGAGCGGCCACGTCGCTGATCTGGCTGTCCCGGTGGGCTTCTGGCGTTCAGTCGGCAACAGCCACAACGGCTTTTTCCACGAGACCTTCATGGACGAATTGGCCCATGCCGCAGGGCGCGACCCGCTGGACTTCCGGCTAGAAATGATGAGAACCGAACATGCCCCATCTGCAGGATGTCTGGAGGCGGTCAGGGAAATGTCCAACTGGACCGGAAAAACACCTGACGGTGTAGGCCGTGGCGTGGCCTTCACCTACAGCTTCGGCACTCCGGTGGCTCAGGTTATCGAAGTGGTCGACGAAAACGGTGCCATCCGCATCCACAAGGCCTGGATCGCCTGTGACATGGGGCTGGCGCTGGACCCTGAAAACGTCAAGGCACAGATGTTTGGCGGCATGATGTATGGCCTGTCGGCCGCGTGTTTCGGCGAGATTACCTTCGCCGACGGGGAAGTCGAGCAGTTCAATTTCCCCGACTATGACGCCCTTCGTATGCATACTGCGCCACAAGTCGAGGTGCGCGTTCTGGAAACCAACCGCCATATGGGCGGCGCTGGTGAGCCCGGCACGCCCCCCTCGATGCCCGCACTGGGCAACGCCCTGTTTGATTTGACGGGAAAACGCGCGCGCAGCCTGCCGCTGATCAATCAGTTCAACCTGCTGGTCTGATTGCCATTTACTTTCCCCTGCACCGGTCCGTCGCGCGCCCGCACGGTCCGGTGCCCAAGTCAGGCTGTTTTCTGAACTGCCTGACAGGCAATCCCCGCCGCCCATCCCCGCACAGCCATGCCGAAGGCTTCGAACAAGGGGCGTGAAACCGGGTCGTTGATCGCATCCCATTCGGGATGCCATTGCACGGACAGCGTGAAACCGGGCGCATCCTTGACATAAATTGCCTCGGGCGTTCCGTCCGGCGCATGCCCATCGATCACCACACGCTGTCCGATGCACTTGATCCCCTGCCCGTGCAACGTGTTGGTCATGACCTCCTGCGCACCAAACAAGTCGTGGAACACACCGTTTTCCGTCAGTTTCACCACGTGGCGCAGCGCAAATTTTTCCTCAAGTGTACCATCGGGCGGCATCCGGTGATTCATCCGCCCCGGCAGATCGCGAATTTCCGGATAGAGCGTTCCGCCCATGGCCACGTTGACCTCTTGAAATCCGCGGCATATGCCCAGAAACGGCTGACCCCGTTCCACACAGGCCCGAACCAGCGGCAGGGTGATCGCGTCACGCGCGCGGTCAAACTCTCCATGCGCCTCGGTTGCAGGTTCACCATATTCTTCGGGATGCACATTGGGACGACCGCCGGTCAGAAGAAAGCCGTCGCAAACCTCCAGCAACTCCTCAACAGACACATAACGGGGATCGGCGGGGATCAGCAGCGGCAAACATCCCGATACGTTCGCCACAGCGTCCGAATTCATCGTCCCCCCTGCATGGGTCGGGTATTGATCGTTCATGAGGTATGAGTTGCCGATAATACCAACAACGGGTCGAGACATTCCGCTTTCCTTGTTATTCATCCCCTTGGAAAGGAAGCTAACCGCAGCTTCACAGTCGTGCAAGAATACACCTCCTGCGTGACAGCGCAGGGACGTGTTCAGGGGTGCACAAATTTTCTCCCGACAATCAGCCCAGTCTCGGCACGCTTTCCCCGCCTAAAACTTCAAGTCGGAAACATGCGCCAAGTCATTGCTTTGACGGAGCTGCTCTCAATGGTCGGACTTAAATCTCGCCGTCCAACCCGGCGGCCTCAATTCCCGCCATCGCAACGGCAGCATCGTTTTCTGACGTGTCGCCGGTCACCCCTACGGCACCGATCACGTCCCCTTTTCGACCCCGCAGCAAGACCCCGCCCGGAACTGGTACGACCTGCCCGCCATACACTCCGTTTACCGCCGCCATAAAGTAGGCTTGCGCCTCGGCCCGTTGCATCTGTGCCGTGCCCGCCATGCCCAGCATGACAGAGCCATATGCCTTGCCATGCGCGATCGCAAAGCGGCCCGGTGCTGCATCATCCTCACGCTCGAACGCGATGACGTGGCCGCCTGCGTCCAGAACAACCACCGAAAGTGGCTTCAGCTCCATCTCGCGGCCTTTCTCAAGCGCTTTGCGGATAATGGTGCGGGCTTTGCGAAGGGAAACTTCCATGTGCATTCCTGTGTCTGCATGTCGAAAGAAGAAAGGGGGCGGATCGCCCCCTTTGTATTACGCTGTGGCTGCCTTCAATTCCAGACGGCGCGCGTGCAGGACCGGCTCGGTGTAGCCCGAGGGCTGCACACGGCCTTTGAACACAAGGTCACAAGCCGCCTGAAAAGCAATTCCGTTAAAGCCCGGCGCCATAGGGGCATAACCCGGATCATTTGCATTCTGGCGGTCCACAACAGCCGCCATTTTCTGCATCGCAGCCATCACCTGTGCCTCGTCGACAATGCCATGATGCAGCCAGTTGGCCAGCGCCTGAGACGAAATCCGGCAGGTCGCACGGTCTTCCATCAACCCGATGTCGTTGATGTCGGGCACTTTGGAGCATCCCACGCCCTGATCGACCCAACGCACGACATAGCCCAGAATGCCTTGTGCATTATTCTCGACCTCGCGCGAGATTTCCGCGTCACCAAGATTGCGGCCCCCCAGCAGAGGAATGGTCAGCAAATCGTAAAGCGTTCCTCGGGCACCCGCCGCTGCGATCTCGTCCTGACGGGCCAATACGTTGACCTTGTGGTAATGTGTGGCGTGCAAAGTCGCGGCGGTCGGCGACGGCACCCAGGCGCAGGTGGCGCCAGATTGCGGATGGCTAATCTTTTGCTCCAGCATATCGCCCATCCGGTCCGGTATCGCCCACATGCCTTTGCCGATCTGCGCCTTGCCTTTCAGGCCACAGGCCAAACCGATATCGACATTGCGGTCTTCATAAGACGCAATCCAGGGCGTGTTCTTGATGTCGCCCTTGGGCAGCATCGGGCCAGCCTCCATCGAAGTGTGAATCTCATCCCCCGTGCGATCCAGGAAACCGGTATTGATGAAAGCCACGCGCGATTTCGCGGCGCGGATACATTCTTTGAGGTTGACCGACGTGCGGCGTTCCTCATCCATGATGCCCAGCTTCACGGTGTTGCGCGGCAAGCCAAGGATGTCTTCGACCATGTCGAAAATCTCAACCGCAAAGGCAACCTCTTCCGGCCCGTGCATCTTGGGCTTTACCACGTAGACCGACCCTTCGACTGAGTTACCCCCATCCCGTTGCAGGTCATGCATTGCGATCAGAGTGGTGCAGAGCGCGTCCATCAGCCCTTCGCCAATCTCGCGCCCTTCGGCGTCCAGAACGGCCGGGTTCGTCATCAAGTGGCCGACATTCCGCACCAGCATCAGCGAACGACCTTTCAGGGTCGCCTGCTCACCTGTCGGTGTGGTGAAGGTCAGATCTTCTGCCAGTTTGCGGGTAAATGTGGTGTCGCCCTTGGTGACGTCTTCGGTCAGATCACCCTTCATCAGGCCCAGCCAGTTGCCATAGGCCACGACCTTGTCTGCCGCATCAACACAAGCGACCGAGTCTTCGCAGTCCATAATCGTTGAAAGGGCGGATTCCAGCCGGACATCGGCGATACCTGCGCGATCAGTGGCACCGATAGCGCCAGTCGGATCGATCATGATCTGAATATGCAGGCCATTGTTTTTCAGAAGCACAAAATCCGGCTTGTCTGCCGCGCCACCGAAACCAACAAATTGAGCAAGGTTTGCCAGTGCTGGGGAAAGAACACCTTCTTCGACATGCAGTCCCGACACGTCGACCCAAGACCCACCAGCCAGAGGAACAGCGTCATCCAGAAAAGCTTTCGCCCATGCAATCACCCGTGCACCGCGCGCCGCATCATACCCACCGCCTGTTGGCAGATCGCCTATCGCATCGGTGCCATAAAGCGCATCATACAGGCTGCCCCATCGCGCATTCGCCGCGTTCAGCGCAAAGCGCGCGTTGGTTATCGGCACAACCAGCTGCGGACCCGGCGTCAGCGCAATCTCGGGGTCGACATGCGTCGTGTCGATCTGAAACCCGTCGCCTTCCTCGACCAGATAACCAATTTCCTTTAGAAAAGCCTGATAGTCAGTGGGATCAATGCTCTGACCCTCGCGCGCAATATGCCAGCTGTCGATGCGCCCTTGAATCTCGGCGCGCTTGGCCAGAAGCGCGCGGTTCTTCGGCCCCAGTTCAGACACCAGTCGCGCCAGACCCGCCCAGAAATCCTGCGCCGACACACCCGTACCCGGCAATGCCCGCGTCTCGATAAACTCTGCCAGTATTGGATCGATCTGCAGCCCGCTCAGGGTTTGTCTGCCACTCATCTTCCTGCTCTCCCGCGATTGTGTGCCATTGTATGCGTAAGTGACTTAGGCCGAAAGTTTCCGATAGGCAACTTTCGACTTTGCGTTAGGGTTATTCGGATCGAAGGGAAGCTGTTTCAAAAACAACAAGGGAATGGCGGGGGCCAGTTGCAGCTCTGGAACGATGCCCCTAACGTCGCGCCAGACACGAACCGATGCGAGGCCCCCATGCGCGACGCTGCCCCCACCACGATCTTCCTGAAAGACTACACTCCGTTTGGTTATCTGCTGGACAGCGTACACCTGACCTTCGATCTGTCCGCACATGCAACACGGGTCACGTCGCGTATCGCGTTTCGTCCAAATCCCGACGCGACCGATCGCACCTTTTTCCTGCACGGCGAAGATCTGAACCTGATCCGCGCGTCCATCAACGGATCCGAAGTTTCGCCTGACGTCACGGACAAGGGCCTGACCGCCGGTGTTCCCGACGCCCCGTTCCTCTGGGAAGCCGAGGTTGAGATCGATCCGGGCAACAACACGGCGTTGGAGGGGCTTTATATGTCGAACGGCATGTATTGCACCCAGTGCGAGGCGGAAGGTTTCCGCAAGATCACATATTATCCGGATCGCCCCGATGTCATGTCCACCTTTACCGTGCGCATCAATGGCGACCTGCCGGTTCTTCTGTCGAACGGCAACCCCTCGGGCAAGGGCGAAGGATGGGCCGAATGGACCGACCCGTGGCCCAAGCCTGCCTATCTGTTTGCGCTTGTCGCTGGGGATCTTGTGGCCCATCCTGATCGGTTCACCACCAGATCAGGCCGGGATGTTGAGTTAAACCTGTGGGTGCGTCCGGGGGATGAAGGCAAGTGCGCCTTCGGCATGGAGGCGCTGAAGAAGTCCATGAAATGGGACGAAGATGTCTATGGCCGGGAATACGATCTGGACGTCTTCAACATCGTCGCCGTCGATGACTTCAACATGGGCGCGATGGAAAACAAGGGGCTGAACATCTTTAACTCTTCGGCTGTTCTGGCCAGTCCTGAAACCTCGACCGATGCCAATTTCGAACGGATCGAGGCGATCATCGCGCATGAGTATTTCCACAACTGGACAGGCAACCGCATCACCTGCCGCGACTGGTTCCAGCTGTGTCTGAAAGAAGGCCTGACCGTCTTCCGCGATGCACAGTTCACATCCGACATGCGCTCGGGCCCTGTGAAACGCATACACGACGCCATAGACCTGCGCGCGCGGCAATTCCCCGAGGATAACGGCCCGCTCTCGCACCCGGTACGACCCGAAAGCTTTCAGGAAATCAACAATTTCTACACGGCCACGGTTTACGAAAAAGGTGCCGAAGTCATCGGCATGTTAAAGCGGCTGGTCGGGGATGAGGCCTATGCAAAGGCGCTGGACCTCTATTTTGACCGCCATGACGGGCAGGCCTGCACGATCGAGGATTGGCTGAAAGTGTTCGAAGACACTACAGGCCGCGACCTGACCCAGTTTAAACGCTGGTACAGCCAGTCGGGCACGCCGCGTTTGACCGTATTTGAAGATTGGGCCGACGGGACCTTTACCCTGACACTGAAACAGCGCACCGATCCCACACCGGGTCAGGCAGAGAAACTGCCGCAGGTGATCCCGGTCGCCGTTGGCCTGCTGGGACCAAACGGGGATGAGGTCCGCACGACCGAAGTGCTGGAACTGACAGAGGCCGAGCAAAGTTTTCAGTTCACGGGGCTTGCGACAAGGCCCACAGCTTCGATCCTGCGCGATTTTTCGGCACCGGTCATCCTGGAACACGATCATTCAAACGCCGAACGCGCGTTTCTGCTGGCGCATGACACAGATCCGTTCAACCGCTGGCAGGCTGGCAGATCGCTGGCGCAAAACACCTTGCTGCGGATGATCTTGGACGAGGCAACCCCGGACGCCGATTACCTTGACGGGCTGCTGGCCGTGCTGCGCGACGACACGCTGGACCCGGCCTATCGCGCCTTGATGCTTGGGCTGCCGACGCAATCCGAACTGGCTGCGGCATTGCATGAACACGGTCAAACGCCCGATCCGATGGCAATCTGGTCGGCGGTCGAAACGCTGCGGCAGGCCACGGCACAGCATGTGCAGGATCTGCTGCCCCGCCTGCACAGCGAGGCGTTGGTTGATGGCCCCTACAGCCCGGATGCCCAGCAATCCGGAAAACGCGCCCTTGGCAGTGCGGCATTGGCGCTGACCTCTCGTCTGGACGGAGGGGCAATGGCGGCCGCTGTGTATACCAAAGCGGATAACATGACCCTGCAACTGACAGCCCTGTCCTGCCTGTTGCGTGCCCGCAAGGGCGAGGCCCAACTGACCGCCTTCTATGACCAATGGCATCATGACCGGCTGGTCATGGACAAATGGTTTGGCTTGCAGGTGACCATGGCCGCCCCCGAGGCGACACCGGAAACGGCGAAGGCATTGACCGGGCATCCCGATTTCAACTGGAAGAACCCGAACCGGTTCCGCGCTGTCATGGGGGCCTTGGCGATGAACCACGCAGGGTTCCACCAGCCGGATGGTGCCGGGTACAGCCTGCTGGCCGATTGGCTGATCCGCCTTGATCCTGTGAACCCGCAAACCACGGCACGGATGTGTTCAGCTTTTCAGACCTGGAAACGGTACGACACCGGGCGTCAGGGCCAGATGCGCGCGCAGCTTTCTCGCATTGCAGAAACACCGAACCTGTCGCGCGACACGACGGAAATGGTATCCCGCATCCTCGGCGCATGACACCCTACAGCTTTACCCGCCGCAACCGGAACACACGAACACTGGTCATTCTGGCCAGTGTCTACGCGACCCTGCTGGCGCTGGTCATCCTGTTCGACGCGGCTTGGTGGGTTGTCGGCCTGCTGTCTCTTGCCACTCTCCCCGCAATCTGGGACGTGATCCAGAATACCAGCGCTGGCGTGCATCTGGACCGGGATGCGGTGCGCTGGTTCACGGGCAATCGTAAGGGAGATATCCCGATGCGGGATATCGACCATTTCCGATTTGACACCCGGTGGGACTTTTCCGTTCGCCTATCCATCGTCCTGAAATCCGGGAAACGAATCCGGCTGCCAGATGAGTCTCTGCCGCCGCATCGGGATCTGGAAACCATTCTGAAACAGGCAGGTTTTCGCGTAAACCGTCATCATTTCACTGTTTTCTGAAACACTGCGTGATCTAAGGGCGCATTGGACACAAAAAACAAAGTTTATTAAGCAAATTACTTGAATTGAGCCTGATACCTCGCCAGACTTCAGACTCAGTTAAGTGTTTTTACAGTTTTGAGTTTTACCATGTTTCGGTCGTTAAGGGCGCTGTTTGCCCAGCCCATATCCAATCCCACGGACGCCTCAGAAGATCTGTGCGCAACGAAATCTGCGCTGGCCGCTGCCCTGCCTGAACATGGGCAGCTCAACATTCCTGTTGCAACGTCGAATTGCGACAATCTGATTGGACATTCTACAATCGAACATGGGCGCTATCTGGCCAGACAGGATCGCTGGACCGAGTTGTCCGATGAAATGCGTGCAGCGGATCAGGATCGTGCCGCCGTATCAGATGGTATGCCGATTGCCGATCTTTTGGCGTTCGGGGCCAGATCTGACGTGGTTCTGGCTGCGGAACATGCACTGTCGGACGGCAAGGCCATATCCGATTACGATTTGCTGGGTGGTATTTCGGAACTGGAAGGCGAGTTGTCAGACAATCCTGGTGATCCGATGATCGCTGCCGTTGTGGCGCTGGCCCATATCGACCTGGCCTGGGCCTGGCGCGGGAACGCCACGGACACGGCCCTTCCACCCTTGCACCGTTCGCGCTGTGCCGCTCATTTCGACCGGGCCGCTGCGATCCTGCCCAAGTGCAAGGCGGATGCACCGGACAGCCCTCTGATTGCGGCCGCCGGTTGTGCCCTGTTGGCCGGGCAGCGCAAATCAAACGCCCGCGTTGCCGATGAGTACGAGCGCCTGATCACGCTGGATCCGCGCAATCAGCGTCACATGCGCGCGATGGGCAGCCATCTTTTGCCCCGGTGGTTCGGCAGCTACGCGGAACTGGAATTGCAGGCATTGCGCAATGCCGTCCGGACACAGGATATCTGGGGCGCTGGTGGATATACGTGGGTGCAATTCGATGCCATCGCTTTGGACGAAGAGGCCTGCGCACAGGTCGATGTCGAGTATTTCCTTGAAGGATTGCGCGATATCGTAGGTCTGCGCCCTGACCAGCAGATGATCAATATGTTGTCGGCCTATTGTGCAATCACCATTCAGAATGGTCACGGGCTGAACGAAAAGGCAGACAATGTCCGCGCTCAGATGCGCGACACCGCAAACTGGCTGATCCGCGATCACCTGACCGAGCTTCACCCCCTGATCTGGGCCCATGCCGCCAACGGGTTCAACAACTCTGTCCGCATCAACTCGCCCGAGCGGTTTGCTGCGCGCGGTCAGCGCGACGCGCTGCGCGCTATCTCGGATTTGTTCCGGGATGAACTGCGCAGCGGCAAGGATGTAACCTTTACATCGTCCGGTCTGCAGTTTTCCAAGAACTGAACGCGTCAGGATTCCCCCTTGCCCCTAGGCCCTGCCGGGCCTAATACGCAGGCTTAGACTTCTGCGGAAATGAGGCGCGCCATGCTCGACCTGACATACGAAATGCCCAAACCCAAAACCATTGCCGGGGCCAAGCACGATTGGGAACTGGTAATCGGGATGGAGGTGCATGCGCAGGTCTCATCCAATGCCAAGCTGTTCTCGGGCGCGTCCACAAAATTCGGGGCCGAGCCGAACTCGAACGTGGCTTTCGTGGATGCGGCGATGCCGGGAATGCTGCCGGTGATCAACGAGTTCTGCGTGGAACAGGCTGTGCGCACCGGGCTGGGCCTGAAGGCGGATATCAACCTGAAATCGGCCTTTGACCGCAAGAACTATTTCTACCCTGACCTGCCGCAAGGTTACCAGATTTCCCAGCTTTATCATCCCATTGTGGGCGAAGGCGAGGTTCTGGTCGAGATGGGTGACGGCACTGCGCGCATGGTGCGGATTGAACGTATCCACATGGAGCAGGACGCCGGCAAATCGATCCACGACATGGACCCGCACATGTCCTTTGTCGATCTGAACCGGACCGGTGTCTGCCTGATGGAGATCGTCAGCCGCCCTGATATTCGCGGCCCGGAAGAGGCTGCAGCCTATATCGCCAAGCTGCGTCAGATCATGCGCTATCTGGGCACCTGCGACGGCAACATGCAGAACGGCAACCTGCGGGCGGACGTGAATGTCTCGATCTGTTTGCCGGGCGCTTATGAGAAGTATCAGAAAACACAGGACTTTTCGCATCTGGGCACCCGTTGCGAGATCAAGAACATGAACTCGATGCGGTTCATCCAGCAGGCCATTGAGGTCGAAGCCCGCCGCCAGATCGCCATTGTCGAAGCCGGTGGCAAGGTCGAGCAGGAAACCCGCCTGTATGATCCGGACAAGGGCGAAACCCGGTCGATGCGGTCCAAGGAAGAAGCGCATGATTACCGCTATTTCCCCGATCCTGACCTGCTGCCGCTGGAGATCGAACAGGCATGGGTGGACGATATCGCCGCCCATCTGCCAGAGCTTCCTGACGACAAAAAAGCGCGCTTTATCAGTGAGTTCGGCCTGACCGACTATGACGCCTCGGTACTGACTGCCGAAGTTGAATCGGCGGCCTATTTCGAAGAGGTCGCGCAGGGTCGCAATGGCAAGCTGGCCGCAAACTGGGTGATCAACGAGCTTTTCGGACGTCTGAAAAAAGAAGACCACGACATCACGGAGTCGCCGGTTTCTCCGGCGCAGCTGGGTGGGATCATCGATCTGATTTCCTCTGATGCTATCTCGGGCAAGATCGCCAAGGACCTGTTTGAAATCGTCTATACCGAAGGCGGTGATCCGGCGCAGATCGTCGAAGATCGCGGAATGAAACAGGTCACCGACACCGGCGCAATCGAGGCCGCTTTGGACGAGATCATCGCGGCCAATCCGGCACAGGTCGAGAAGGCCAAGGTAAACCCGAAACTGGCGGGTTGGTTCGTGGGTCAGGTGATGAAAGCGACCGGCGGCAAGGCCAACCCGAAGGCCGTTAACGATTTGGTCAGCAAGAAGCTGAGTTCCTGAACCTTACATTTTGTACAAGCCTGCCAGTGGCAATTGTCAGGTTTGTACAATCAGATTTCCACGATTTCTTAAGAAATGGGGTCAGCTCATCGGCTTGACTTCGCCTGTGATTGCACCCTTTCTTCCGACCCAGAGAGGTGAGGTATCATGCAGAACAGATTTGATCAGGAACTCGAAGATCGGCTGGTGCGTTACGCGGCGATCGACAGTCAGAGCGACGAGACCTCGGCGACCACGCCGAGCACACAGATACAGTTCGACATGCTGAACCTGCTGAAGCAGGAACTGACCGAGATCGGCGCCAGCGATGTGACGCTGACAGGTGACAGCGTGGTCGTCGCGACCATCCCCGGCACCGCACCCGGCCCGACGGTAGGCTTTCTTGCGCATGTGGATACGGCCCCCCAGTTCAATGCAACGGGCGTCAAGCCGCGGGTGATCAAGGGGTATAACGGTGGCGACATTTCCTTTCCGGACGACCCGGATCTGGTGCTGTCTCCGGACGAGAACCCCTATCTGGCCGAAAAGATCGGACATGATCTGATCACGGCATCGGGCACCACCCTGCTGGGCGCGGATGACAAGGCCGGGGTGTCGATCCTAATGACTATGGCCCGGCATCTGATCGAAAACCCGGATATCCCGCACGGGCCTATCCGCATTGCCTTTACCCCGGATGAAGAAATCGGGCGCGGCGTTACCGAACAGCTGCCCAAGGATCTGGGGGCGGATTTCGCATATACTCTGGACGGTGCCGAAGTGGGCGAGATCGAATATGAAAGCTTTTCGGCCGACCGTGCCGTGATCCGGATCGAGGGGGTATCAATCCACCCCGGACTGGCCAAGGACAAGATGGTGAACGCAGCCCATCTGGCGGCGAAGATCGTGCAGACCTTGCCGCAGGCCACCATGACACCCGAAACAACCGATGGCCGCGACGGGTTCATTCATGTCACCGACATGAGCGGTGGATCGTCCGAGATGGAAATCAAGCTGATCCTGCGCGATTTCGAGATGGAGGGCATTGAGGCACAACGTGACATCGTACGGCAGGTCTGTGCCGCCGTGCAGGCCACGGAACCGCGCGCGACCATCACCTGCGATATCAGCCACCAATACCGGAACATGCGCTATTGGCTGGAAAACGACATGACACCGGTTGATCTGGCGCGCGACGCCTGTCGCGAGCTGGGGATCGAGCCGCTGTCGGTCCCGATCCGCGGCGGCACCGACGGGTCGCGCCTGACCGAGTTCGGTACCCCCTGCCCCAACCTGTTCACCGGAATGCAGTGCATTCACGGGCCACTGGAGTGGATTTCGGTACAGGACATGGCAGTGGCGACCGAGCTGTGCCTGTCGGTTGTGACCAAGGCGGCACAGGCTGGCGGCAATAATCAGGGCTGATAACCGCCGGTCGGGCGACGGCTCTTTCACCCGGGGGTCAGCGTGGTAAGTTGGCGCGAACAGGTATTTAGGAACACTTGATGCAGCTTTTTGAATACAAGGTCGTCCCCGCGCCGCAAAAGGGCGTGAAAGCCAAGGGCGTGAAAACGGCCGAGGGCCGCTTTGCGGTCTCGGTCGAACAGGTTCTGAACCAGATGGCGCAGGACGGCTGGGAATACCAGCGCGCCGAGCTGCTGCCCAGCGAGGAACGCTCGGGCCTGACCGGATCGACCACAAACTGGCGCAATGTGCTGGTGTTCCGGCGGGTCGTGGCCGAGGAAGTCGATGCGTCGGTGATCGGAGACGTACCCGAGTTTGACGACACCCCATTGGCCCAACCGATCCCCGGCCCCGATGTGGTGGCCGCGCCGAAACCAATTTCGGAAGACGCGAATGAGCCGCCTTTGTCGTTGAAAAGCCGGGAACAGGTTGACCAGGACACGGATACCACGGGCGACAAGAAAGACGCCTGAGACGGATCAGGGTTTGACGTGCGGTTACACCTGCAACACGGTGTGCACCGCAGTTTGAGCAGCCCGCCCGCGGGCAGGTTTGGCGCTGCGGGCGCGATATGTGCTTATCAACCCAGCGAAATCTGTGGCATGTTAACTGGACAACCGGGAGGGACTTTGAAATGGGTATTCGGCAGACACAGGGGCGGGCACGCCTGTATGACAGCATCCTTGATACAGTCGGCGACACGCCCTGTATCCGGATGAACCGGATCGCGCCGGAGCATGTGACCGTTTATGTGAAGTTCGAAGCGTTCAATCCGGCGGGGTCGGTCAAGGACAGGCTGGCGCTGAATATCATCGAGGCGGCAGAACGGGATGGGCGGCTGAAACCCGGCCAGACGGTTGTCGAGGCGACATCGGGCAATACCGGGATCGGGCTTGCCATGGTCTGTGCGGCCAAGGGATATCCGCTGGTCGTGACGATGGCCGAAAGCTTTTCGGTCGAGCGGCGCAAGCTGATGCGCTTTCTGGGCGCGAAGGTTGTTCTGACCCCCAAGGCACAAAAGGGGTTCGGCATGTATACCAAGGCCAAGGAACTGGCCGAGGAAAACGGGTGGTTTCTGGCCAGCCAGTTCGAGACTGCCGCCAATGCCGATATTCACGAGAATACGACCGCGCGGGAAATCCTTGCGGATTTCGAAGGCAAGCAGCTGGATTACTGGGTGACGGGCTATGGCACCGGCGGCACGGTCGCCGGAGTGTCACGCATGTTGCGCAAAGAGCGGCCCGATACGAAAATCATCCTGACCGAACCGGCTAATGCCGCCATCGTGTCGTCAGGCTATGTGAATACGCGCAACGACGATCACCAGCCCACCGAAAGCCACCCCAATTTCGAGCCGCACCCGATTCAGGGTTGGACACCGGATTTCATTCCTTGGGTCCTTCAGGAAGCCATCGACAATTCCTATTACGACCAGCTGGTCCCTATTCCGGGGCCGCAAGGGATTGAGTGGTCGCGCCGCCTGGCCTCGGAAGAGGGGATATTCACCGGGATCTCGGGCGGGTCGACCTTTGCGGTGGCGATGAAACTGGCCGAAACCGCAGCGCCGGGAGCGGTCATGCTGGTGATGCTGCCGGATACGGGCGAGCGTTACCTGTCGACGCCTCTGTTCGAGGGGATCGAAGACGTCATGACGGATGAGGAATATGCGATCTCGGCCTCGACCCCATCCGCGCAGATGAGCGCAGAATAGGGCGCAGCGTCAGGTTCCGATATCCAGCGCCAGCGCGTGGATGCGGGGCACGATGTCGCCCAGCGCCTTGTGCACGGCCCTGTGGCGGGCGACGCGGGATTGACCGGCGAATGCGGCGGCGCGGATGCGGACGTTGAAATGGCTTTCGCCGCCTTCCCTGTGGCCTGCATGGCCGCGATGGCTTTCGCTGTCGTCGATCACGTCAAGCTCATGCGGGTCAAAGGCGGCTTGCAGGCGGGTTCGGATTTCGTCGGTCACGCTCATTTTTTTGCTCAGCGGCAAAATTTTTGCCGCCCCCCTCTTCTACTTTCGGCTGCTTAGACTAAACTGCTGCCTCCGAGTCGAAAAGATGCGTTCGTGAGGATAGAGCATGGCGAAATCAGACCCCTTCGGATTCGATTTGTCCGTTTCCAGCGCCAAGAAAAAGAACCCGCGTGGGCGCCGGGGCATGTCAGGCGCGTCCGAGACCTCGGTCCGGATCTGCGATCACGACGGGTGTGACGAGCCGGGCAAGTTCCGCGCCCCCAAGGCACCGGATGTGCTGGATGACTATTTCTGGTTCTGCCAGCAGCACGTGCGCGAGTATAACCAGAAGTGGAATTTCTTCGACGGCACCACCGAGGCCGAGCTGAACGCGCAGCGCTCGAAGGACAAGGTTTGGGAGCGCGAAACCAAGCCGATGGGAGACCCGGAGGCGCGCGCCTGGGCCCGTCTGGGCATTGAGGACCCGCATCAGGTTCTGGGTGCCAACAGCACGCAGAACAAGGGGCGCACCTCGGGTGGTGGTGGACGTCGCCTGCCCCCTACTGAACGCCGCGCGATCGAGATTCTGGAAGCCAATGACAGCTGGTCCAAGACCGAAGTGCGCAAAGCGTACAAGAAGCTGATCAAGGTGTTGCACCCGGACATGAACGGCGGCGACCGGTCGCAGGAAGAGCAGTTGCAAGAGGTCGTCTGGGCCTGGGACCAGATCAAGGACAGCCGGAATTTCAAGTAAGGCCGCCTTCAATCGCCAGTTGTTTACACAGTTTGAAACGATTGTGAGGATGCTGTCTGGAAACCTGTTTCAATTCCCGCGATAGTGGCAGGGAATAGAACCAGAGCTTTTCCCGGAGCATCCACTGTGCGTATGCCTTTCTTACTGTTGCTTGCCTCGCTTTGCGGGCTGGTCGTGGCGCAGTTCTATCCAACCGAGATGGACTGGCTGTTCCTTTTGTCCCTGCTTTGTGTGTTCGCCAGTACGATCCTTCTGATCCGGGCATGGTTCGACTGGCGCAGGGCCAACACGTGGATCATCGTGGACGGGTCGAACGTGATGCACTGGAAAGACGGCGCCCCGGATCTGGCGACGTTGCGGCAGGTTCTGGCCAGCCTGAAGCAAGCCGGGTTCAAACCGGGCGTCGTGTTCGACGCGAATGTCGGGTACAAGGTCGAAGGGGAATACATGAACGACCGGGCGCTGAGCCGCGCCTTGGGCTTGCGGGCCAAGCGGGTCATGGTCGCGCCCAAAGGCACGCCGGCAGATCCGCTGATCTTGCAGGCGGCGCGGGACAGCAGGGCGCGTATCGTGACAAATGACAGGTTCCGCGACTGGGAGGACGAGTTTCCGGATGTGTTGAAAGCGGATCGCCTTGTGAAAGGTGGTTTTCGCAAGGACGAGCTTTGGTTTTCGCTTTGACCACACGACCACAGCTTTACGCAACGATCCGGGTTTCGTAGCGTTCAGGAGTGATACCGACGGGCCCCTGCCCCGAAATAACCGTGTTGGATGCAAGCACCGTGGCACGCAAAGAGCAGAAACCGCCAAAAGCCAAGATCCCGCCGGATCATCCGTTTTCTGACATCGTCAGCGAAGCCTACAGGGTTTTCACCTATCCAAAGCCGACCAGTATCGAGGTTTGTGAGGGCTGCTGCATGGACGCCGACATTGAGGCCGATTTCTTTACACCGCCCATTGCCGAGCTTCCCCTGCATTACGTTCAGGACTGGTTCTTTGCCGCTTGTGATCCTGCGGGGATAGCCCGCGACACATGGGGGTACCTGCTGCCCCGGATCCTTGAGATTCTGGCCATGGACGAAGACCCCGCCAGCGTTGGGCTGGAGGTGAGCCTGAACCGGTATGAAACCGGCAACCCGGAGAACTGGTCACCCGAGGAATGGCGGGTTCTGGACCGGTTCCAGCGCGCGTATCTGAAACGCGAGATGGCACGGGAACGCGGCTGTCTGGACGATACACTGTGCATGTTCGCCCTAGCGGGGTGGCCGCTGGAATCGCTGTTCGAACAGGTCGCCGCAAGCCCGGATACCGAATTGGTGCTGCGCCTGTGGCGCGATTGGTGCGCATATTGCGTTCCGGGGCGGGACTCGATCTGGATTACCGCATTCTGGAACAGCCCCGGCAATACGCGGGCCTTTGAGTTCTACACCTCGGAAGCGATGCACGACAGGATGACCCGCATCGCGTTCGCCGAGGTCACACCGGAGGATATCGCGGAAAAGGCGCTGGCCGTAGCCAGTGTTATCGAGACCCATGCCGATTGGGCAATGGGTGGGATGAGCGGGTCTTGAAACCTGTGCCATGCCGGTGTGATCCCCGGCGGATGAAGACGTCAATCCATGTTTGATTGGTCCCTGATTAGCAACTACTGCACTATAGCATCCAACAGCGAGGTATTGTCGGGGTACGCGCGCCTATCAGTGGCGCCACGATTTCCGCAACGCGGGACTAATCTGCGAACACGTCTCGCAACGCGCGCGCCTCGCGCCCGGTCAGGCAGCTTAGGCGCGTTTGGGGGGGCGGTCCTGCGTCTGAAAGCAACCCCGGAAAGAGCGCGCGCAGTTCCTCTACATCGTCGCGGTGCAGTGATTTCAGCGCCATGTCACCCGGAAACAGGCTTTCGCTTTGCAGACCGTGCGAGGTGAGGATCACATGTTCGGCGCAGGCGATGTGATAATATGTCACCGCCTCGCCCGTGGTCACTTGCCGGATGGTATCATCGTTGACCAGATGAATGGCCGCGCAGAACACGCTTGGTGCGCCAAAATAAAGCTCGGCCCGCCAGCCCCCCAGCACAACCCGGTGTTGCGGAGAGAGGTAAAGATCCCTGTCCGGCAGGCCCTTGCCCAACGCATCGCGCCGGATGCAGACCGGGTTGAATTGGGGCCAGACGCGCAGGATTTGCGCGCTGAGTGTTCGTTTGCCGATCCATTCGATGGGCAGCGGGGTCCCGCCGGCTACGCAAACCCGGTCGCCCACGGTCAGATCTTCGACCGGGCGCGGGCCGCGATCCGTTTCGATCAGGGTGCCCGAAACAAAACAGGGCGGATCGGTCGGGTTCAGATCACTCGGGGTGATTTTCCAGTTGCCAGTGGTCATCGGACCGGTTGGGTTATTGGCATCCCAGGCGTAGATTTGCCCGCCGACCTGAATGAATTCTCCGGTTTCCCCGGTTCCGCGGTAGTTTCCTTGCCCCAGATAGGTGTAAGGCTGGAAAGTCGCGCCCCCGTCAAACGACACCATCGATCCGCTGATGATCGCGGATTGTGTCGTGTTCTGGACGATGAGATCGTTCTGGCCCGTTGTCTTGGCCGTATGGAGAAGAACGTTAAATGCCACCGGGCGTCACCAAGGTCGTGCGGGCATTCTCCAACGTCGACCTGTTATTCAACACAGAGCAACATCCCGGAAAGGCCTGCGCTTGACATTCCTGCTTCACCAATACCCGATCACTTACAAAACGCCCCATAAGAACAACTTATATGATTGATAACGTCGTTTTCAACAACATATGGATTGCTGAATACTTACCTGCATGCAGCATATCGGACACATGGTTTGGCAGGTGCGTCTGAACGGCGGTTCTGTCATTGAGGAACGCGGCGTGATCTGCGTCTTGTACCTGTCGCGACCAAGGATCACCCGCGCGTCGATAGGGCCAGTTTGAAAGAAAAACCTGCTCACCTTTCCGAGCGGGCGGCTTTCCCTTGCCCTTGCCCGCAATATGTTGCACCACACACGGGTTCAAACCCGGCAATGCGGGCCAAAGGATAAGGACAAGGCGAATGGCTGACGGATCGATCGATGTAAACGCAAAACCCACCGAAGATATCTCGGTCCGTGACGTATTTGGCATTGAGACGGATATGAAGGTCAAAGGGTTTGCCGAAGCCACCGACCGTGTGCCCGTCATCGACCCGACCTACAAGTTTGACCCCGAGACAACGTTGGCGATCCTGGCGGGCTTTGCCCATAATCGCCGGGTGATGATTCAGGGCTATCACGGCACCGGCAAATCGACCCATATCGAGCAGGTCGCCGCCCGTCTGAACTGGCCCGCCGTGCGCGTGAACCTGGACAGCCACATCAGCCGGATCGACCTGATCGGCAAGGACGCGATCAAGCTGCGCGACGGCAAGCAGGTGACCGAATTCCACGAGGGCATCCTGCCCTGGGCCCTGCGCAACCCCGTCGCCATCGTGTTCGACGAATATGACGCGGGCCGTGCCGACGTGATGTTCGTGATCCAGCGGGTGCTGGAACATGATGGCAAGCTGACCCTGCTGGACCAGAATGAGATCATCACGCCGAACCCGTGTTTCCGCCTGTTTGCCACCGCAAACACCGTGGGTCTGGGCGATACCACGGGTCTGTATCACGGCACCCAGCAGATCAACCAGGCGCAGATGGACCGCTGGTCGCTGGTCTCAACCCTGAACTATCTGAGCCATGACGCTGAGACGATGATCGTGCTGTCGAAGGCGCCGCATTACAACACCGCCGAGGGGCGCAAGACCGTCAGCCAAATGGTCACCGTGGCCGACCTGACCCGGACCGCCTTCATGAATGGCGATCTGTCCACCGTCATGAGCCCGCGGACCGTGATCAACTGGGCGCAGAATGCCGAGATCTTCCGCAATGTGGGCTATGCGTTCCGCCTGTCGTTCCTGAACAAATGCGACGAGTTGGAACGTCAGACCGTGGCCGAGTTCTATCAGCGCTGTTTCGACGAGGAACTGCCGGAGAGCGCCGCGAGCGCGAGCTTGGGCTAATTGGTGATACGACTAACGATAGGTGCAGCGTTAATTTCGTTGCCCTCTCTGGCGCACGCCGAACTATCTTCAAGCGTTTTTCCGACCGGTGCTTCAGAAATCGAGAAGATCAAACACTGTGTGGCTGTGAACTATGCCAACGCACTAGCTGGACTAGTTGGTTCGGAGATAGCCAACTTGTCCTCCAAGCCACGCGAATACTACTTTGGCGACACAGTTCAGACCAACCTACCCGCCGACTGGATTCTTGAGGCCATAGGAGGAATGTCGGTTTTAGCAGATGCGCAAAAAGTAGCACTCGGCTGGGAAAAAAACTGGCGAAGCCAAGGCGAAACCTACTGGGCACCAATCAAACTTAACGATGGCGAACCTTACAATGTTCACGAAGGCAGACTTCTCGCTGCCCACACAATTGCATGTGCGGAATTCACGCACGCTATCACTATTAAGTATGGTCGCGGTTTCTACTCGAAAAACACCCAGGAAGTTTCGCTACCTGAGTAACTCCCAACTGGTGAGTGTTTAGCTGGGACTGTAGGTTAAATGGGGCAAGTGCATCTGATTGCATAAGAACCTGCTGTACAGGTGTGCTGGTTCGATGGGAAAAGGGGGTTGGCCCTATGGTCAAGTCCCCTGAATAGCACTAGGTTGCCGGGACAGAACAAGACCGGACCTGCCTGATGAGCAAACCCAACGACAACCCCGCTGATCCGTTCAAGAAAGCGCTGGCCGAGGCCACCAAGGTCATGGCTGATGATCCTGAGCTGAACATCTCGTACACGGTCGATCCATCGGGCCTGTCGGGTGAGTCGATGCGGCTGCCGCAGGTGTCTCGGCGTATGACGCGGGAAGAGGTTCTGCTGGCGCGCGGCACGGCGGATGCGCTGGCCTTGCAGCGCCGGTATCATGATGACGCCACCCATGCGCGCTATGCGCCTCCGGGGGATATGGCGCGGGATTTGTACGAGGCGATGGAAACGGCACGTTGCGAGGCGATGGGTGCGCGGGATATGCCCGGCACTGCCAGCAACATCGACGTCAAGATCGGGCATGAGGCGATCCGGCGCGGCTATGACCAGTGCAAGCAGCCTGCCGATGCGCCCTTGTCGGTGGCGGCGGGTTATCTGATCCGGCATCTGGCCACCGGGCGCGATCTGCCGCCTGCGGCCGAGAACATCATGAACCTGTGGCGCGGGTTCATCGAGGAACAGGCCGGTGGCGTGTTGGAGAACCTTGATGACGTGCTGTCGGATCAGGCGGAGTTCGCCAAGTTCGCGCGCCAGATGATCAAGGATCTGGGCTATGGCGACCAGCTGGGTGATGACCCCGACGAGTTGGACGACGAGCAGGAAGACCAGGCCGAGGACGACGCCGAGGAACAGCCCGATCCCGACAGCACCGGTCAGGATGATCAGGACGATCAGGACGCGGATGCGACGCCTGAGCAGACGCAGGAAGAGCAGCAGGATCAATCTCAGGCGCAGGTCTCGATGGACGAGATGGCCGAGGATGAGCTGGGTGACGAGGCCGAGATGCCTGATGGCGAAGCGCCGCTGGAGCCGCCTGCCCCGCCGCCCGCATCCGAAGCGGACCCGGATTACAAGGTCTATCTGAGCACGCATGATGAAGAGATTGCCGCTGAGGATTTGGCGGAACCGGCCGAGCTGGAACGTCTGCGGGCCTATTTGGATCAGCAGCTTGAACCGCTGAAAGGCGCGGTGAGCCGTTTGGCCAACAAGCTGCAACGTCGGCTGCAGGCGCAGCAGAACCGCAGCTGGGAGTTCGACCGCGAGGAAGGCATTCTGGACGCGGGCCGATTGGCACGAGTGGTCGCGAACCCCACCACTCCGCTGAGTTTCAAGGTCGAGAAGGATACCGAGTTCCGCGATACGGTTGTCACGCTGCTGCTGGACAATTCGGGGTCGATGCGGGGGCGTCCGATTTCGATCGCCGCCATCTGCGCCGATGTTCTGGCGCGGACGCTGGAACGCTGCAATGTGAAGGTCGAGATATTGGGCTTTACCACGCGGGCGTGGAAAGGCGGTCAGGCGCGCGAGGCATGGCTGAACGATGGCCGCCCGCAGCAACCTGGCCGTCTGAACGACCTGCGCCACATCATCTACAAGGGCGCCGATGCGCCGTGGCGGCGGGCGCGGCCCAATCTGGGCCTGATGATGAAAGAGGGCCTGCTGAAGGAAAACATCGACGGTGAGGCGCTGGAATGGGCGCATCGCCGGATGATCGCGCGGCGCGAGCAGCGCAAGATTCTGATGGTGATTTCGGATGGGGCTCCGGTTGATGATTCAACCCTGAGCGTGAACCCCGCCAACTATCTGGAAAAGCACCTGCGCGATGTGATTGCCATGGTGGAGAAGCGCAAGATGGTCGAGCTGCTGGCGATTGGCATCGGTCATGATGTGACCCGGTATTACGACCGTGCGGTGACGATCACCGATGTGGAACAGCTGGCCGGTGCGATGACGGAACAACTGGCGGCCCTGTTCGACAGTGATCCGCGCGCGCGGGCGCGGGTGATGGGGATGAAGAAGGTCAGCTAGGCTGGCCTTGCCTCCGGCGGGAGTATTTCCCAAAAGATGAAAAGGCGGCGATTTCGACCGCCCGGCTGAGGGAGGTGTAGTATGTTCCAGTCCTTTGAGGTGACCGCGCGGCCCGAGCAGGGGCCGCCGCGTCTGGCTGCGTTGCGCGCGGAGCTGGCGCGCGAAGGGTTGGACGGGTTTTTGATCCCGCGTGCGGATGCGCATCAGGGCGAGTATGTGGCCCCGCGGGATGAGCGTCTGGCCTGGTTGACCGGGTTTACGGGATCGGCCGGGTTCTGTGCTGCGCTGACCGGCATGGCCGGTGTGTTCATCGACGGGCGGTATCGCACGCAGGTCAAGGCGCAGGTCGCGGATGTGTTCACGCCGGTGCCGTGGCCTGATATCAGCCTGAGTACATGGCTGAAAGCGCAGTTGCCCGGTGGTGGTAAGGTGGGCTTTGATCCGTGGTTGCACGCGGCAGGGCAGATCTCGTCCACGCTGGGCGAGCTTGAGGGCGCAGGCATCGAACTGGTGCGCTGCGGCAATCTGGTGGACCGCATTTGGGCGGATCAGCCTGAACCGCCGATGCAGGCCGTCAAGGCGCATCCGATCGAGTTTGCGGGCGAAACCGCTGACAGCAAGATTGCCAGACTGGCCGCAGACCTGCGGCAGGCCGGGCGAAAGGCCGCGGTGATCACGTTGCCGGATTCGATCATGTGGCTGCTGAACGTTCGGGGGTCGGATATCGCTTACAACCCCGTGGCCCACGGGTTTGCGATCCTGCATGACGACGGCCGGGTCGATCTGTTCATGGCTACGGCAAAACTGTTGGACGTGCAGGATCATCTGGACCCGAAGGTGACGGTGCACAACCCCGCGGAGTTTCTGGAGGCGGTGAAAGCGCTGGACGGTGCGGTACAGGTGGACCTGAGCACGGTGCCGCAGATCGTGGCGGACGCGTTGGGTGATGCCATGGTGGATGGCGGCGACCCCTGTGCCCTGCCCAAGGCCTGCAAGAACCCGGCCGAAATCGCGGGCAGCGCCGAGGCGCATTTGCGCGATGCGGTGGCGGTGGTCGAAACCCTGTGCTGGCTGGACGCACAGCCCCCCGGCAGCCTGTCCGAGACGCAGGTGGTCACGCGGCTGGAAGACAACCGCCGCAGGGACAACGTGTTGCAGGATATCTCATTCGATACCATTGCCGGGACAGGACCAAACGGCGCGATCATGCATTACCGCGTGACGAACGAGACCGACAGCCGGTTGCAGGACGGTCATCTGCTGGTGCTGGACAGTGGCGGACAATATCTGGATGGCACCACCGATATCACGCGGACGCTTGCCATCGGCTCTGTCGGGGCGGAGGAAAAGACCTGCTTCACCCGCGTGCTGAAGGGCATGATTGCCATGTCGATGCTGCGCTGGCCCGCAGGGCTGGCCGGGCGCGACATCGAATGCGTGGCCCGCACGCCGCTATGGGCGGCGGGGCAGGATTTCAACCATGGTGTCGGACACGGCGTCGGGGCCTATCTGAGCGTGCATGAGGGGCCTCAGCGCCTGTCGAAGGTCAGCCATGTCCCGCTGCAACCCGGCATGATCCTGTCGAATGAGCCGGGATATTACCGCGAAGGGGCCTTTGGCATCCGCATCGAAAACCTTGTGGTTGTGGAAGAAGCCCCGGCCCTGCCCGGTGGCGACGTGGAACGCGCGATGCTGTGCTGGCGCACCCTGACATTTGTGCCAATTGACCGCAGGCTGATCATGGTGGATATGTTGACGCCTGACGAGCGCGGCTGGCTGAACGCCTATCATCGCGACGTCGCGGAAAAAATCCGCCCAAGGCTGGGACATGACGCGCAACTGTGGTTGGATGCCGCAACTGCGCCGATCTGACACCCGCCTGTTACATAGAACGGGCAGAGGAGAGGCCCCAATACGTCGACGGAAGGACCAGAGATGACTGAGATCACGATCCAAAAAGCACCGGGCAAATGGACTGTCCGTTCGGGCGGTGCGATTCTGGGCGAAACGAGCAACGCGCTGGAACTGCACGAAGGCGACAAAGCTCCGGTGATTTACTTTCCGCGCGGCGATGTTGCGATGGCGTTTCTGGATCAGACCGACAAGGTGACGCATTGCGCCGGCAAGGGCGACGCGACGCATTTTTCCATCGTCAACAAATCCTCGGTGACCGAAAACGCGGTCTGGAGCTATGAAGACCCGATTTCCACCGTGGCCGAGATCAAGGGATACCTGGCATTTTATCCGGTGGACTCGGTGAAGGTGGAGCAGATTTAGAGGCGCCGGACAGGGTTTCAGCGGAGGTTTCCGGAACGCTTGTCCCGGTCGCGGGCGCCTTACGAATGTTCCTCGGCCGCGGTGGCTGCAAGGGCCCGGTTGTAAGCCTTGAGCGCGTCGACATGGTAGAGCGCGCCAACCGGTGTCTCGGACCCGTCCTGTTCCAGAACGATAACCGGAATGCAGGGAATGTCGTCGCGGTCGAAATAGGGCATCGCGGCCTCAAGCGTGGCGCTGGCCTGAATGCACAGGCCCTGTTTGATCAGGGCTTGCGCCTCGTCCGCAGTGATCGACCGTTGATCCCCGAGCGGACGCATTACCGCCCCGGCACGGAGCATTGCCAGCAGATAGGCCTGCGGCCCGGCGGCCAGATGGACATCGCGGCGTTCCAGCTGGGTCAGGAAGAACGACCTGTCCACCAGGCGTGAGGCCAGCGCCGTGGACATGGACACACTGACCATAACAGCAAGGCCGATCTGCCAGTCGCCGGTCAGTTCAAACACGATCAGAGTGGTCGAGATCGGGGCACCCAGCACCGCCGCGGCCACCGCGCCCATTCCGGCAAAGGCATAAAGTGTGTGCGTGCCGGACACATCCGGCAGCAGCCCTGTGGCGATCAGTCCGAACGCCAGCCCGGTCAGCGCGCCGATCATCAGGGACGGTGAAAACACTCCACCCCCCATGCGCCCGCCCATGGTGATCGCCACGGCGATTGTCTTGGTCACCGCAAACAGGATCGCGGTTGTCAAAACCAGATCGCCGGTTAAAGCGCGGATCGTAGTCTGGTAGCCCACGCCGATGATATGCGGGAACCAGATCGCCATCAGCCCCAGCATCGCGCCGGACACGGCCGGTCGCAGCCAGCCCGGAATGGACAGGCGGTTCTGGATATGGCTGCCGATATCTTCAGCAAAGAAGATCGATCGCATCAGCAGCAGCGCGACAAAGCCGCAGATCAGGCCGAGGATCAGGAAGGCGGGAAGTTCGACATAGAATTGCAGCGATCCGGGCGTTTCCAGCGTGAACTCGGTAACGTCGCCATATTCGAGGCGGTTGATCACCGTTCCGGCGACCGAGGCGATGACGATCGGGGCAAAGGCATGCACGGCGAAGTGGCGCAGCACGACCTCGAGCGCGAACAGGGCACCGGCGATGGGGGCGTTGAAGCTGGCTGATACGGCGGCGGCGACAGCACAGCCCAGCAAGTCGCGGCCCGTGATCCCGTCGGCATGGATACGGTTGCTGACCCAGGTGGAAATCACCCCGGCCATATGCACCACGGGGCCTTCGCGGCCCGTTGACCCGCCCGAACTGAGCGTGATCAGCGAGGCAAAGAACGAGGCGATGCCGGCCTTGACCTCGACCCGCCCGTCGGTGATGGCGGACCCTTCGATCACATCAGCGACGGACCTGACGCGCCCGTCATTGGTGAACCGGTTCAGGATCAGGCCCACGACCAGCCCACCGATGATCGGGATGATCAGGATCATGAACCACGGCAGTTTCTCGGCATGGCTGTGCAGCAGCAGAACGTCGTCGGTGTCATAGAGATAGGCCTGCAACGCGCGGATGGCCTTGCGGAATCCAAGCGCCATGAAACCGGCAGCGATACCGATGACCAGCGCGATGAACCAGAACTGGATCTGGCTTGGTCCCCGGCGCAGCATCACCCGCCACGCATCCCTGATCGCGGCCAGAGCCTGATTGAGCTGGTTGCGCAGAACGGTGCGGGTCGACTGGGTCATTGGCCCTCGGGGATCATCACGTAACCCTTAGTAAGCCACGGAGCACCCTAATAAAAGTGAGATAGCGACAGTGTGAGGCCATTTCGTGCCACGGGCGCATCAGGCCTGCAGCAGGGCCCGGGCGGCGGCGCGGGCCTCGTCCGTGATGGTGTCGCCCGCCACCATGCGCGCAATCTCGTCCACCCGGTCGGGTTGGGCCAGAGGGATGACGGTGGACAGGGTTTGCCCGTCCGTGACCTGTTTCTGCACCCGCCAGTGATGCGCCGCACGGGCGGCGACCTGCGGGGAATGGGTGACAACCAGCACCTGCCCGCCTTGCGCCAATGACGCGAGCCTGCGCCCGACCGCGTCGGCAGTGGCCCCGCCGACGCCGCGGTCAATCTCGTCAAAGATCATCGTGCGGGCGCTGTCATCGCCCGACAGGCACACTTTGAGCGCCAGCAGGAAGCGGCTGAGTTCACCCCCTGACGCGATCTTGTTCAGCGGCCCGGCAGGCGCGCCGGGGTTGGTGGCCACGGTAAAGGCCACCGCGTCGGTCCCTTCGGGGCCGGGTTCAGCCGGGGTGAGTTCGGTCCGGAACACAGCGCGTTCCATCTTGAGCGGGGCCAGTTCCGCCATGACGGCAGCGTCCAGCCGCCCTGCAGCAGCTGCGCGGGCCGCGCTGAGGTCGGTGGCGGCGTTGTCATAAGCCTTTTGTGCCGCGTCCACGGCGGCACGTCTGTCCGCCAGGTCGGCATCGCCTGCTTCCAACTGGTTGAGGCGGGTGCGCAGAGTGTCGGCAAACGCGCCCAGATCATCCGGGGCCACGTCGTGTTTGCGAGCCAGTGCGCGGATGGCAAACAGGCGTTCCTCGGCCTGTTCCAGTTCCGAGGGGTTGAAGTCCAGCGCCTGAAGGCAGGCGTTCACGCCATCCTGCGCCTCGCCCAGTTCAATCATCGCGCGGCCCAGCGCGGCAATCGGCTCGTCCAGCTGACCGCCCGCGTTGCCGGACACACCTTCCAGCCAGCGGATGGCGTCGGACATCGCCCCTTCGGCACCGTCCCCGGACAGCAGGGCGTAGGCGCGGGCGACATCATCGCGGATACGCTCGGCCCCTTGCATCATGCGGCGGCGGGCATCAAGTTCGGCATCCTCACCGGGCTGAGGATCAAGCTGATCCAGCTCGGAAACCGCGTGGCGCAGGAAATCTTCCTCACTTCGGACGGCGGCCAGCGCGGCCTCGGTCTCGGCCAGTGCCTTGCGGGCGCGTGACATAACGGTCCAGGCCGCACGAACGGATGTCAGCCGGTCCGAGACCCCGGCGAAATCGTCCAGCATGGCCCGGTGGCCGCGCGGGTTCAGCAACCCGCGGTCATCGTGCTGGCCGTGCAGTTCGATCAGGGTTTCCGACAGTGCGCGCAGCACATCGCCCGAGCAGCGACGGTCATTGACCCAAGCGGTCTTGCGCCCTTCGGCGGTGTTGACCCGGCGCAGGATCAGCTCATCCCCGCCTGGCAGGCCCGCTTCGGACAGTATCGCATGTGCGGGATGATCGGCGGAAAGCTCGAACTCGGCCACAACCTCGCCCTGTGCCGCACCTTGCCGTACCAGTTCCGCACGCCCGCGCCAGCCCAAAACAAAGCCCAGCGAATCCAGAAGGATCGACTTGCCCGCGCCGGTTTCACCGGTCAACGCATTCAGGCCCGGCTGAAAACTGAGTTCCAGCCGGTCGATAATCAGCATGTCGCGGATATCAAGGGCGCGCAGCATCGGGTCTTCAGCGTCCCAAGCCTAATGCCATGGCGATTACAACCACTCACCCTTGATGGTCTGACGATAGATCGTGCTGAGCCAGTTGTTGCCACGGCTCTTGAGCTGAAGCCCGCGTGAGGTCAGCAGCTTGTACGCATCGTCATACCATTCCGAGGATTGGTAGTTGTAGCCAAGGATGGCACCTGCGGTTTGCGCCTCATCCAGCAGGCCGAGGGACAGATAAGCCTCGACCAGACGATAAAGCGCTTCGGCGGTGTGGGATGTGGTCTGGAAATCCTCGACCACGACGCGGAAGCGGTTGATGGCGGCGACAAAGTGATCCTGACGCAGGTAGTATCGCCCGATCTCCATCTCTTTGCCGGCCAGATGGTCAAAGGCCAGATCGAATTTGAGCACTGCCGAGGTGGCATATTCGCTGTCGGGATAAACCTCGATCACGGTGCGCAGCGATTGCAGCGCCTGAAAGGTCAGCCCCTGATCGCGCCCGACCTCGTCAATCTGGTCATAATAGCTGAGCGCCAGCAGATACTGGGCATAGGCCGCATCTTCGTCTGTTGGATAGAAGTCGATATACCGCTGGGCAGCGGCCCGGCTTTCTTCGTAGTTCTTGTCGGAATGGAACGAGAACGCCTGCATGATCAGCGCACGCTTGGCCCAGTCGGAATAGGGATACAGACGCTCGACCTCGGAGAAATACCAAGCCGCGTCATCCGAGCGATTCTGCGACAGTTCGTATTCGCCACGGGTATAGATCTGTTCTGGTGTGAACCCTTCCAGATTCTGATCCCGGTCCGCGCCCTTGTTGCCAAAAAGGCCGCCTGCGTTTCCACATGCCGTCAAAACTGCTGCCAGAAGAACCGCGCCTGCGAATCTGACTGCCGCCTTGCTGCCAACCATACCGCCCATCCTTGTCGTCTTACTTAAGAGGGTTCGCCCCGAATTGAGCCATGGTCTAGCACAGAAAATTCCGGTGCAAAACGCCTTATGCAACATCTGGCGCAAATGTCGTCAGAGTTGATCTGATCAGGCGACTTCGGGAATTTCGTTTACGATCAGGCCCTGCCCCGGCAGACGCGCGGCCTGTTCCGGTGTGCACAGAACCGGACGCACAGCACCGGGTGTTTCAAACAGATTGCGCAGCAATGTGTTGGTCAGCGAATGACCCGACTTGTCGCCCGTGAAATGGCCCAGAATCGGCCCGCCTGCCAGGTAGAGATCACCCAGAGCATCCAGCATCTTGTGGCGCACGGCTTCGTCGGCGCGGCGGAACCCGCCGGGTGTCAGCACCTCACTGCCCTGCACCACCACGGCGTTATCCAGGGTACCGCCAAGGGCTAAACCGTTTTCGCGCATGGCTTCGACATCAATGCGGCGGCAGAACGTGCGGCAATCGCTGAGTTCGCGCGCGAACGACCCGTTGCGCATATCCAGTGTCTTGGTCTGGCTGCCGATTGCGCTGTCTTCGAAATCGATGTGAAAGTCGATGATCAGCCCATCCGCGGGCGCGATGCTTGCGCTGGCCCCTTCACGCGATGCGGTGACGGTCTTCAGCACCTCATAGGCCAGCACCGGGCTGGCCTGACGGCGCACGCCCCGGGCCATGATACCGCGCACAAAATCGATCGAAGACCCGTCCATGATCGGCACTTCGGGGCCGTCGATTTCAATCAGTGCGTTGTGAACGCCGCACCCGGCCAGAGCAGCCATGATATGTTCGATGGTGGATACTGACACCCCGGCGTCATTCACCAGACGGGTGCAAAGCGGGGTTCGTTCGACCACGTGATAGATCGCCGGGATCATCGCATCGCCCAGATGGATATCCGTCCGTTTGAACCAGATGCCATGACCAGCTGCAGCCGGTTTCAGGATCATGGTCGCAGGCTTGCCGCTGTGCAGCCCGACGCCTTTAAACGTGACCGGAGATTTGAGCGTATGTTGCAAAATGGGCCTCGGCGAGTGGTGTCCAGCCTGCTGGGGCTGTGTTGGACACTCAGTTAAGGAAGCCCGCGTCAAGGCTCAACTCACTCTTTGTAACCGAATGAAACATGTATGTAACAGATCGGCAAAACCCTGCTTACCTATTCGTAAGCCACTGTTTTAAAACGAATTAGGGCCGCCAAATGGCGACCCCATGAGTGGATTTTGTTACCGCGATCAGTTGGCCTGACGGCGCAGGAAGGCCGGAATTTCGATACGATCCTGATCCGGGTCGGCCTCATCGTGAATCGGTGCCGTGGCCTCGGACTGGCGCAAAACGGGCTGCTGACGCGGCGGTTGGGCCGGTGTGTCAGAGGCGTGCCCGGTCATCCGGTCGATCAGCCGATTGAAGCCAAACCGCGAGCGTTCTTCGGGTTCGTGATGCGAAACCGCCGCTTGCGGGCGGGTCGCAGCGGCGCGCTGAGCTGCCGTGGGAACCTTCTGAACCGCTGCCTGCAAACGCTGGAGCGCTTCGGGCGACGGGGTGCCTGCGACAGGCGCGCGCGGGGCAACAAAAGCCTCGGGTGTCGGTTCGACGTGCTCGGGCTGCGGCTCGAATTCGGCGACGCGCGGCTGATAGGCCGGGGGCGGCAGATCGTCCTCATCCCGCTCGTCGAACGGCTGGAACTGCGGCTGGGCGGACTCTTCCGCGGCTTCAAACAGCGAAGGTTCGCGGTTTTCTTCCATCTGCGGCGCGGGCTCTGCCATTTCGGCGGCTGCGGGCGCTTCTTCGCGACCGTATTCTTCGGCCGAAACGGTGCGGGTCAGCGGCTCGGACATCGAGCGGCGCGCGACCGGAATGTCAGCCGATTTTTCGGTGGCGTCGATGCCGGTTGCAACAACCGACACGCGCATACCGCCTTCCATGGCGGTATCCAGCGTCGAGCCGACGATGATGTTCGCTTCGGGGTCCACTTCCTCGCGGATGCGGTTGGCGGCTTCGTCCAGTTCGAACAGGGTCAGGTCGTGCGAACCGGTGATGTTGATCAGCACGCCTTTGGCGCCTTTGAGGCTGATTTCGTCCAGCAGCGGGTTCGCAATGGCTTTCTCCGCCGCCTGAATGGCGCGGTCTTCGCCTGTTGCCTCGCCGGTGCCCATCATGGCTTTGCCCATCTCGTCCATTACGGCGCGCACATCCGCAAAGTCGAGGTTGATCAGGCCCGGACGCACCATCAGGTCGGTTACGCCTTTGACACCCTGATACAGGACATCGTCAGCCATCGAGAACGCCTCGGTAAAGGTGGTTTTTTCGTTGGCGAGGCGGAACAGGTTCTGGTTCGGAATGATGATCAGCGTGTCGACGACCCGTTGCAGCGCCTCAACGCCGTCTTCGGCCTGACGCATCCGCTTGGCACCTTCGAACTGGAAGGGCTTGGTCACGACACCCACGGTCAGCACGCCCAGTTCACGTGCGGCCTGCGCGATGATCGGAGCAGCGCCGGTGCCGGTGCCGCCGCCCATGCCTGCAGTGATAAAGCACATATGCGCGCCTGCCAGATGGTCGACGATCTGTTCGATGCTTTCTTCGGCAGCTGCGGCACCCACGGCCGGACGGGCCCCTGCCCCCAGACCTTCGGTGACCTTCACACCCAGTTGCACCCGCGCCGAGGACTGGCTTTGCTGCAGCGCCTGCGCGTCGGTGTTGGCGACGACAAAATCGACGCCGTCCAGCTGTTTTTCAATCATGTTGTTGACAGCGTTACCGCCCGCACCGCCAACGCCAAATACTGTAATCCGAGGCTTCAGTTCGTCTTGCCCGGGCATCGAAAGATTCAATGTCATGCTCTGTCCGCCTGTATTTATGTTCCGCCAAAGCGGTGTTTTTCTTACCTATCCTTGCTCGATTCTAGCGGGCTGATGCGAAAAGGTCACGTCAAAAATCGCGATTCACCACAAAATATGGAGGAAATAAGGCAGAAACCGGCGGCATTTCGCAGGTACTGCCAGATATAGCGGAAACGCCGGCGACCATCACAAGGCAGACGACCCCGGCGCGAGGACTCAGCCGTTCGTCACGCTTTGATCGACCATCATTTACACTGCGGAAAACTGCTCAGGTCCTGCCGCGAGGCCTCTGCCGGGCCTTGTGGATATCTTGAGGGATAAATCGACGCGCTGCAACCGGATTTTTCAACTGAGCGGTGCACTTGGACAGTTCAGGCTGGTTTCGGTGATGCTGCGCACCTCCTGGATTTCGCTTTCTGCAAACGAGGCCAGACGCACCATCAGACGGCCTTCGTGCAGGAAGGGCCACCAGCAGACGGGAATACCATCCGGGTCGTTGTCATAGAGAAAGCAGATCTGACCGTTTGGCGTGGTGATCTGCCCATAGACACAGCCCTGCCCTTCTTGCCGCCAGACCGAGATGTGACGGTTCAGAAATTGCTCGGTCCCGACGAAATAGCCGCTGCGAATCTCATGGAAGGTGAGCGTTTTGCCGACGGCGGCATCCAGAAATGCCTCGGGTGTGATGATGGTCTGGGCCGAAACCCACCCCGGCAACAGGGCCGCACACAAAGCGGCCCGGTACAGGGGGCTACCAATTGTCACGGAACCACCGGACGGCCCGCTTGAACGGGCGCGCGGCGTAGGTGTCGACCGGGATTTCGAAATCCCACCATTCGTCCTGTGGGTGCGCCGCAAACAGGCTGAGCCCCACGGAGGACGAGAACGCCGGACCTGTCGCCGATTGCGGCAGGCCATGCACCCGCAGCGGGCGGCCCAGACGCACGCGTTGACCAAGGATGCGGGTCGCCAGACCGTCCAGCCCCATGATCTGACTGCCGCCACCGGTCAGAACGATCTGCTGGCTTGGCATATGTTCAAACCCGGCCGCATCCAGACGCACGCGGACCTCTTCAAGAATTTCCTCGACGCGCGGACGCATGATGCCGATCAGTTCGGCCCGGCTGACGGTGCGGCGGTCGTGTTCCCAGTCACCGGTATCGCCACCGATATCGATCATGTCACGGTCATCAGCGCCGGTCGCATGAACTCCGCCATTGAACGTCTTGATCCGTTCCGCCACAGCCGCGGGCACGCCCAGCCCCATCGAGATATCGGCGGTCACATGATCGCCGCCCATACGCACGCAATCGGCATAGATCATGTGTTTCTTCATGAAGATCGAAACGCTGGTGGTGCCGCCGCCCATGTCAATACAGGCCGCGCCCAGTTCCTGCTCATCCTCGACCAGCGCCGAAATACCCGAGACATAGGCCGAGTTCGCAATCCCGGCGAGTTCCAGATCGCAGCGTTTGATACAGCGCACGATGTTCTGGATTGCCATCGCATCGACGGTCAGCATGTGCATATCGACCGCAAGGCTTTGGCCCATCTGCCCGCGCGGGTCGATCAGGCCCGAGCGGTTGTCGAGCGCAAAATTGACCGGCTGTGCGTGCAGCACTTCACGCCCGTCGCCGTAATCCGGCACGTCGCAGGCATTCAGAACACGGCCCACTTCGGCCTCGGACACCAGTTGGCCATCCAGATCGACCTGCGCGTCCAGCCCGTAAGAGCGCGGGTTGGCCCCCGAGAAACAGGCGATGACGTGATCGACACGGATATCGGCCATCTTCTGTGCGGCCTGAAGCGCGGTGCGGATGGCGCGTTCTGTTTCCTGCATGGCGGTGACTTCGCCAAACTGTACGCCGCGCGAACGTGTCGTTGCGGCCCCGATCACCCGAAACCCCGTCTGCCCCGCCATTGAGCCGATGGTGTTATCTTCACTCAGCCGGCCCGATCCGTCGAAACGCAGAACGAGGCAGGCAATCTTGGAACTGCCCACATCCAGAATCGCGATCACACCGCGTTGCAATGCCTGGCGCCGCATCTGACGCATGGCGCGTTGGGACTGATAAAGATCGGTCATCATGCTCGTTACTGCCCGTTACTCATTGTCACTTTTGTATTCCACCAGTCTTCGCTGGCGGCTTTGGTCATTCGAATGGTGGGACGCTGGCCAAGGCGCATGTCGACCACGGCCACGTCGCGTTCCAGAAGGTCCTGCACCTCGTTCACCGCAAGCACGCGTTCCAGCGCGCGCACCGGGCGCTCGGTCGGCAGCATGATGCGCTGGCCACGGTCCAGGACCAGATCCCAGCGCCGTTCACCCACGCGCACCAGCCCGCGCACACGATTGCCCAGGCTGCGGGCGGTCTGAAAAATCTCGAGCGCCTGCGCCACATGGGCATCCGCGCCCGCGCCCGCGATCAAAGGCAGGTCGGCATGGTCCTTGCGAGAGGTGGTTTCCTTGACATGCGCGCCGGTCTCGTCGAGCAGTTCGAGGCCGTCATGCGTCCGCCAGACAATCACGGGCTGACGCTCGACCACGTTGACCTGAAGGATGCCGCCCGGACGGATGCGTACGGTTGCCGATTTCACCGGATCAAGCCCGGTGATCGTGTCGCGCATCTGTTCGACATCCAAATCCCAGGAACTGATCGGAAAATCCAGAGGCACGACCTCGCGGATATCATCGGACAGGCTGGTGCCTGCCCCGTCGATGGCCATCAGGTTAACCATGAACTCGGGGCGTTCCTGAATCGAGGTGCGAATATCGGCGATATACGTGCCAAGCGCTTCGCGCCGGTCCTGAGAGGCAAAATAGACACCAATTGCCGCAGCAATCGCACAGATCGGCAGGCCAAGCTTGACGCCCAGACGGATACCCGGTGTCAGCATCCAGCGCTGAAGACGATAGCTGAGGCGCGACGGGGCCGGATCGCTGCGGCGTGCGGTGCGGGAAAACACCCGCGCCCCGCGCAGACGCAGAATGGGCTGGGTGTCATGCGGTTCCGAATCTGCCGAGGCAAAATCGGCATCCGGCCCGGCAAGGGGTTTGGTGCGATGGATTTCCAGAGAGCGGCTGGCGATTAACGGTTGCATGAGGCGTCCTCAACCATCCAGGCGCAGAGCTGGCCAAATGTCATGCCCAGATGCGCGGCCTGTTCCGGGGCCAGTGAAGTGGGCGTCATGCCCGGCTGGGTGTTGGTTTCCAGCAGAAACAGCCCATCAGCACCCGCGCTGTCATCCCAGCGAAAATCGGTGCGGCTGACGCCCCTGCAGCCCAAAGCATCATGCGCGCGCAGGGCATAATCCATGCAGCGATCAAAGATATCCTGCGGGATATCGGCGGGGACCACGTGCCATGATCCGCCGGGTTTGTACTTGGCGTCGTAGTCGTACCAGCCGCCATCGGTCATGATCTCGGTTACGGTCAGGGCGCGGTCGCCCATCACGGTCACGGTCAGTTCGCGCCCGGCCACGTATTTCTCGACCATGATCTGGTCGGGCATGTCTTCGGACAGCTGCGGCGGGCCATTGGCGTTTTCGTGGACGATGTAGATACCGACGCTGGAGCCTTCGTTATTGGGTTTGGCCACATAGGGCGGTTCCATCACATGGGCGCGGGTCACCTCGGCACGCGGGACGATCACACTGGGGACAACGGGCAGACCTTCGGCCTGATAGACGTCCTTGCTGCGTTGCTTGTCCATCGCAAGGGCCGAGGCCAGAACACCCGAATGGGTATAGGGAATCCGCATCCATTCCAGCATCCCCTGCACGCAGCCATCCTCGCCCCAGCGGCCATGCAAGGCGTTGAAAACCACATCCGGCTGAATATCCAACAGGCGCGCATAGAGGTCGGGACCTGCGTCCAGTTCGACCACTTCAATACCTTCTCCCACAAGGGCGGCCGCGCATTCGCGCCCAGAGCTGAGAGACACCTCGCGTTCCGCCGAGGGGCCGCCCATCAATACCGCCACTTTGGGGTTTGTCCTGCTCGACATACCCAATGTGCGCCTCAATGTCCCCGGACCTTATGTGGTGGTCCGTACTGCGTTTATGCCTTTGATCCGTCGCCTGAATTTGCCTGTTTTGGTCTGACGGTCGGGGCTTTATTCTTTTAGCGGATCACCGACCCGCATGATTTCCCACTCTAGCGTGATGCCGCTTGTTTCGTAAACCTTTTTTCGCACCTCTTCGCCCAGACCTTCGAGGTCATCAGCGGTGGCGGTGCCGGTATTGATCAGGAAGTTCGAGTGTTTCGGGCTCATCTGCGCCCCGCCGCGTGTCGCGCCGCGCATTCCCGCATCGTCGATCACTTTCCACGCCTTGAGGTCATGCACGTCATCAGCCTGCCCGGTCGAGGAAAACCCGGCCGGGTTGCGGAAGGTCGATCCGGCACTGCGGTCTTTGGTGGGTTGGGTTTCGTCACGCTTTTTCAGTTGCGCTTCCATTCGGGCATGAAGGTCATCGGGATCGCCGGACGGGCCTTCGAACGTGGCCGAAATCAGAACGGCACCTTCGGGCAGGTCGGACTGGCGATAGCGAAAGTTCAGATCCTCGGGCGTCAGGTCCCGCAGGTCGCCCTGTCGGGTGACAAAGGTGGCCTTGCGCAGCACATCCGCTGTGTAGCTGCCATAACAGCCCGCATTCATCCGCACCGCGCCCCCGATCGAGCCGGGGATGGTGCGCAGGAAGGTCAGGTCCACGCCCGCATCCGCCGCCTTGCGCGCAACATGCGCGTCCAGCGCGGCAGCGCCCGCGGTGACGGCGTTGCCCTCAACCGAGATGGCGTTGAACCCGCGCCCCAGCCGGATCACAACGGCCCGCAAGCCACCATCGCGCACGATGAGGTTCGAGCCGACCCCCATCGGAAAGACCGGCACATCATCCGGCAGATCGCGCAGGAAGACCTGCAAGTCTTCGACATCGGCAGGCTGGAACAGGTAATCCGCCGGCCCACCGACGCGGAGCCATGTGAGGTCAGACAGGTTGCGCGCTTTGGACAGGCGGCCCCGGACGTCAGGAAGTACAGGGGGAAGCAGAGTCATGTAGTCGCGCGCACCGCCAGGCTGCGCCCACCGACCCCGCCCATGATTGCGGCGAAAAGGAAGGGAAGAACACCGGCAGTCAACCAGACCAGCGGGCCGAACGCCTTGTCTTCTTCACCCGTTCCGACACCGGCCAGCACGACGATCAGCCCCAGACCAACCGCGGATGTCAGTCCGATCAGCCACAGAAGGCTGCGCAGGCCAAGCCAGCGGCCCGCCGTAAACCCGGCAGCGGCACCCAGAACGAAGGAAACGAGCGGCAGATAGGCAAATGTGGCGATTGTCGCCATGACAGACCTCCTGAAGTTGGCCGGTTATTCTTTGGCCGCCTTCATGCCCTGCATTTTCGACTTTGTCCAACGGGTCAGATAAATCACCGGCCAGCGCAGCACGGACATGCCCATTGCCAGCACCAGCAGCCCGATCCAGGGGCCGTTTTCATAGGTGACATAGCCGACGATTGGAATGCCCACGATGATCAGGATATAGGCGCGCGTCCAGTGGTTGTCGGTGCTGGGGATCAGCGCAAGGACGTTGGCAGCAAAGCCCCACAGGGCTGCCAGAGCGATAGACCATGTCATTCTGCGACCTCGCGCCCTGTCCATTTGCGCCAGTAATACCGGATGGGGTTGCGGAACATCGACACGAACCCTGCAAATGCCGCGACCGACCAGAACCAGCCGTGGACATATCCAAGCCACACGATAAGCATTGGTGCGCAGACCAACAGGACAAACCCCGGCGGGAATTGCAGCCGCATCGGCAACATTGCCACGATGGTGGCGCAGATCACCCAAAGCGCTGCAAAGATCATCGAATAGTCCATTCGCCCCTCCGAGGACACGCGACTGTTGCGGTCAGAGTATCACACTTTTAAGTTGTGCAACAAACAAATGACGCGTCAAACAGCTTGTTTTCTTTGCAATCTCTCGGGCAAACCGTTGGCCCAGGCGCTGATCGTACCGGCCCCGAGGCAGACGACCATATCGCCCGGTCGGGCCTGTTCGCGCACGAGGCGTTCAAGGTCGTCTTCATCCAGCAGCGCGCGGGCGTGGCGGTGGCCGTGACGGATCAGGCCCTGCACCAGATCGTCGCGCGAGGCGCCTTCGATCGGGTCTTCACCAGCGGCAAAAACCTCGGCAATGGCCACGACATCGGCGTCATTGAAACAGGTGCAGAAATCGTCAAACAGGTTGGACAGGCGCGAATAGCGGTGCGGCTGGTGCACAGCAATCACGCGGCCTTCGGTCGCCTGACGGGCGGCCTTGAGAACGGCGGCTATTTCGACCGGGTGGTGGCCGTAATCGTCGATGATGGTGACACCGTCGATTTCCCCGACCTTTGTAAAGCGACGGTTGACGCCGCCGAAATTGGCCAGCGCGTCGCGGATTTCCGCAGCTTTCATGCCCAGATGACGGGCGACGGCAGCGGCGGACAGCGCGTTTGAGACGTTGTGATCGCCGGGCATCGGCAGGGTACAGCCTTCGATCATCTTGTCTTCGTATTGCAGATGGATGTCGAAATGCGCCACACCGCCCTTGTAGGTCAAGTTCACAGCCCGCACATCCGCCTGCGCGTTGAAACCATAGGTGCGGACACGGCGGTCGGTGATGCGCCCGACAAGGGCCTGAACCTCGGCATGATCGGTGCAGCAGACGGCCAGACCGTAGAATGGCAGGTTCGAGACGAATTCGTAGAAACCGTCGCGCAGCCTGTCGAAATCACCCCAATGTTCCATATGCTCGGGGTCGATATTGGTGACAATGGCAATGGTTGCGGGCAGGCGGTTGAACGAGCCATCGCTCTCGTCGGCTTCGACTACCATCCATTCGCCCTGCCCCATCCGCGCGTTCGATCCATAGGCGTGGATGATGCCGCCATTGATCACGGTCGGATCGAAATCGCCTGCAACCATCAGTTCGGCCATCATGGTCGTCGTGGTGGTCTTGCCGTGTGTTCCGGCAATGGCAATGTTTGAGCGCAGACGCATGAGTTCGGCCAGCATGTCGGCGCGGCGGACAACCGGCAGACCTTGGGCGCGGGCTTGGTCCAGCTCCGGGTTGCCCGGTTTGATCGCGGTCGAGACAACCACGACGGCGGCGTTTTCAAGGTTTTCGGCGCGCTGGCCGACGAAAATCTCGGCCCCCAAACTGGCCAGCCGGTTGGTGATCTTCGAGGCTTTCAAATCGGAGCCCTGTACCTGATACCCCAGGTTCAGCAGCACCTCGGCGATGCCCGACATGCCAATCCCGCCGATGCCCACGAAGTGGATCGGCCCTACGTCCTGAGGCAGTTTGGTTGCTGGGTTCATGTGGTCTCCTTCTGCGCCAGCTGCTCGACCAGAGCGACCAGACGCTGGGTGGCATCGGGCGCCCCGACCGACAGGGCACCATGGGCCATTTTCTGTGCGGCTTCGGGGTTCGTGAGAACCGTGGTGATTTGCTGTGTCAGCGTGGGAACGTCAAGCGCATTTTCCGGGATCATGATGGCCCCGCCGGCCTGCACCAGCCCGCGCGCGTTGGCGGTCTGATGATCCCCGGCGGCAGCAGCAAGCGGAATCAGGATCGAAGGGCGACCGATGACCGAGATATCGGCCACGCTGGACGCGCCCGAGCGCGAGATCACAAGCTGCGCATCCGACATGCGGCGGGGAATGTCATCGAAGAAGGGCTGAACGTCGGCGCGGATACCATGGTCTTGATAGAATGCGCTGACCCGTTCTCCATCTTCATCCCGCGCCTGATGCGAGACACGGATATGCGCGCGAAGGTCTTGGGGCAGCGCGGCAATCGCTCCGGGCACCATATCGCTGAGGATGCGCGCACCCTGCGAGCCGCCCATCACCAGAACCGACATCGGGTAATCACCCGGCGGGATATACCCGGCGGCGGCGCGGTCCAGAACCGCGGCACGCACCGGGTTGCCGGTGTGGATGCCATGCGCGCCTTCGGGCAGATCCGTCGGCCAGACGCCGCAGGCCACCTGCGCAACGCGGGTTGCAAACAGCTGGTTCACGCGGCCCAGTACCCCGTTCTGTTCATGGATCATCCGCGGTATTTTCAGCAGGGTCGCGGCGCCCAGCGCCGGGATCGACGGATAACCGCCAAAGCCCACGACAACATCGGGTTTGTCGCGCATCATCTGGAAGATCATGCTGGTGACACCACCAGCGATAATCGGGCCAACCATTGCCTTTGCCGCCAGACCGCCACGGGCGAAGGTGGCCGAGGACGCCTCGACAATCTCGGTCGAATGGGGAAAGCCACCGGTATAGCGCGCACCGCGCGGGTCGGTGGACAGGCGCACGCGCCAGCCCTTGTGCAGCATCGCCTCGGCCAGCGCCTGAGCGGGAAACATATGGCCCCCGGTGCCGCCAGCCGCAATCAACAGGTAAGGGTTCCCCATTATCCTCGTCCGCGCAGAATATCGCCTAGTTCGCCCTGTGGGCGGGTTCGGGTGAAGGCCAGCAGCATGCCAACGGCAATACCGCCTGCAATCAGGGATGAGCCGCCGTAGCTGACGAACGGCAAAGTCATGCCCTTGGCCGGCAGCAGACGTACCGCAACACCCATGTTGATCATCGCCTGAACGCCAAACATGCAGGCCAGACCGGTACCGGCCAGACGAATGAACATGTCGCGTTCGCGCATCAGCCGCAGCAGCGAGCGCACGACGATCAGCGCGTATAGCGCAATGATGATCATGACAAGGATCAGGCCGTATTCCTCGGCCGCGACGGCGATGATGAAGTCGGTATGGGCATCGGGCAGCGACCATTTCACCTGCCCCTCCCCTACGCCGACGCCGAACAACCCGCCTTCGCGGATGGCGTTGGTTGCATAGCCAAGCTGGGTGGTCGGATCGACCTCTTGATTCAGAAAGCCGTCGATGCGGCGGGCAAAGTGTTCGGAATTCGAATAGGCCAACATCCCGCCCAGAACGACAACACCGGCCATGCCCAGCAACAGCAGCATCGGGGCCCCGGCCACGAAATACATGACGCCCCAGCCGAACAGGATCAGGCAGGCCTGACCGAAATCGGGTTGCATCACCAACATGGCCACGATGGCCATGCAGAGCGCAAAGGACCACAACCGCCCCGGAGGGCCATTGATTTCCTGTGAGGCGGCCAGCAGCCAAGCGGCCACGACGACAAAGCCGGGTTTCAGAAACTCGGACGGTTGCAGCGAGGCAAAGCCCAGCGAGTACCAGCGCACTGCGCCCTTGCCGAAATCCGTACCGAACACCGGCAAGAAGACCAGAGCGACGAAGGCCCCCAGAAAACCAAGAACGGCCAGACGCCGCACCAAGGTTGGAGACATCATCGAGGTCAGCAGCATCGCGATCAGCGCCAATCCGCCGAACAAGGCCTGACGCTCGACATAATGGAAGGGATCGAACCCGTTGCGACCGGCCAGTGGCGGTGAAGAGGCCAGCCCCAGCAACAGTCCGATGGTAAACAGGATCAGAACGCAGGACATCGTCCAGCGATCGATAGTACGCCACCACTTCGGTAGAATCGGTTCTCCGCGCTGGTCCTGGACCGCGCCATACACCATCTCAGTCATGAGATACCGCCACTCTCTGCCTCGTTAACGCCCCGTTTTCGGGGTCTGGCTACGAGTCTACATGCAATTTGGCGATCAGGCCAGCCTGTTCGCGGGCAAATCGGGATTTCCTGCGCAAGACCCGCGCCGCAGACCCAGACCGCCTGTCAACCGTGTTGCGACGGCCACCGGGCGGGAGGCGGCGGGCTGTCAGACTTTGGTCAGCAGCAGCGGCACATCCAGCAACCCCGCCACACCGAACAGTTCGGCCCTGGGGGGAGGCGTGTAACCGTTGATCGCATCAGCTTGCAAGGTTCCTGCGGCAGAGGACCAATACCAGTGGGCGTTGTTGAATCGCGTTGCAGATGTTTCGAGGTTCTTGAAGATGGCTTTGATCTGCACCCCATTGAGAACATTGGGCGACTTTCGTTGCATCATCGCGATTGCCCCGGCAACGAGGGCCGAAGCCCCCGAAGTGCCGCCGAATTCGGTATACAGACCGGCGGGATCGTCCACGGCCTTTTTTCGGGTTTCGACAGCCGCGGCAAGGCTGCCTTCGACATAACCCCGGGGGCCCGGCACGTCCAACGTCACCAACCGTTGAGGTGCGAAATCGACAATCGGGATCGCGTCACCACTGCCATCGCGTTTGAGGTGATGTTTGGGAAGAGCGGCCCGATCCTCCAGATGGAAGTCAGTCGCCGAGGCCGCGTCCCGGTCCAGACGTATTTGATAGCGGTTGTATATCTCACCGTCATCCGAGGGGGCGGACACGGTCAGATCAGCAGAATAGTTCGAATACCCGGACCGGTAGCCATTATAGTTGACGGCCCCCACGGAAATGATCCCGTTGGCTGGATCACCGGACAGGCTGGCCGGGTAAATCAATTCACTTCGACCGTCATTGCCAGCCGCGCAGACCACCGGAATTTTCGTGCTGACCCATTCGACGACCTTGTGGAGCGCCGACCACGCCACTGAAATATCGCGCGCGTCACCGTCGGGTTCATCGCGCATCGTCTCGTGCAGGCGCGTCTTTTCGTGCCTGTCCAGACCCGGATAGAACGGTTCGGTAACAGTGGCAGGACGGTCATCATACCCGGGCCAATGGTCCGGGTTCGCTATGTCGCGCGGAAACAGGATGACATGAACATCCTTTTCATGAGCATAAAGAAACGCCGCAATCAACTCTTCCGGGCTGGGTGAGATCGACGTCGTGATCGGAATAACCCTGCTTTTGGGATCAACCCCGTAATACGCCGCGATATTGCCGGTATTGCCGAATTGATCAGCCGCAAAGCTGGTTCCGCAGGCCAGCCCGGCACAGCTTGTGCCGTGCCCGGCATAGCGATCATCATAAGCATCGATGTAACGCTTGACACCGAACCCCGATCTCAATCCGGCAATCACCCGCTGTTCCTGCGACGTCAGGCCCGGAATGGTTGCTGGGTCCTGAATGCCCGACAGATGTTGCACATGTTCTTCGATATGTTCTGCCCCTGCCCCAACGGCCGACCGATCAATATATTTGACGCCGAACGGGTGGCTGGCCAGATCAAGGGCTTCGTCCCGAATGACCCTGTCCGCCGGAACTGGTCCGGTGTCCGGCGCTTTCAGGTTTGGGTGATGCGGGGCCACGCCCATGTCGATCAAGGCGATCTTCGCCTCGGCCAGAGCAGGGCCTGTGAAATCCCAGATCGCGCTGTCAATTTCCGGGCAGGTCTCTCCGTCAGCGGGCGGGGGCGCCTTGACGGTCAAGGCTTTGATCGCGACCAGATGCCAGAGATAGTAATATCGTGCGTAGTCTTCGTTTCCTGCGGTCATTTCGTCACCTCGCGTTGATCCTTAACCCAGCCATTCGTCTTGTGCTTCGTCCATCAGTTCGTCCAGAACCTCGGTCAGGTAAGCCACGGTTTTTCTGGCCAGACTTCGCCCGGCGGCTGTGTCGCTTGGGTAGTGCAGACCAGCCCATTCGCGGTTTTCAGCAATCCGCTGGGCGCGGTGGAACAAAGCGACAGTGCCCGGATGTTCAGGGATCAGCCGCGAGAACAGTTCGGCAATCGCGAAGGATTGGTAGGAGTGGTTCGAGGGGTAAGCCGCATGAAAAGGCACCGGGATAAAGGGCCGGATCAGCGGCTGGATGATATTGGGTCTGGGCCGGCTGAAGCGGTTCTTGTAGGTCAGGCCAATCTCATTCGTCAGTTCCAGCAGGATCGTCATCAGCGCACGTGTCGCATCAAAGCCACCCTGCTCGTCAATGCCCAGCGGGCTGAGATAGTCATCAATACCAAAGCCAGCCTGCGCCACGATTTCCTCGCGCCGTGTCGCCTGATTTGACCATTTGAGCCGACCTTGCAGGATCAGCAGGTATTCGGTTTCCTTCATGCTTTCGTCAGGGCCCGGGGGCGGCAGAAGGTCGATGTTTTCCCAGACCTTGCCCAGCAGACCGGATGCGGGCAGCATTCCGATCCGGCACAGATCGCGCATCTCGCGCCAGCCGAAGGAAGCATCGCTGCCGCCGACGTCAAAATCGCTGCGGTTCCGGTTACGATTGCGATTTCTGTTTCGGTTCCGGTTTCTGTTCCGATTGCGGTTTCTGTTGCGGTTCCGGTTCAGTGCGAATGCCGAAGATGCGCTCATCGCGACGGACGCCGCGCCGAGGGCAGAGCGTTTCCCGATCTCATCGTCTATCGAATCCATTACGCCTGCGTCAGCCTTGAGCGGATCGATAAACCGCTCGTCCTGCATGAAATCACTGAGTTTGCGCAGCGTTTCATCGTCCAACACCTCTGGGTCCAGCGCGTTGATCGCTTTACTGTATTGCAGGTAACTCTCTCGCTGGGCATCGAAAATGAAATTGTTCAGCTCAGATTGGTTCGCCCCCAATGAGGAGCCGAGACCACCGGTTCCGGCAAGGTTCATCAGTTTCACCACTTTGCACGAGATCAGCTCACCACGTCGGACCATCATGCCAAAACCGTTGAGCGTGGAAACGTAAGACATAAGTAAACCCCCTACTTTTACCCCTACTTCAAGAGTGTTGCGGCAATCCGATCCTGGACAGGCCGCTTTCCATCAGTTGCGCGCTGAACCGTGTTGGCACCGGGAACCGGTCCTGCTGGATGCAGGCCAGCGACATGTCCGGTTCCAGATTGGTCAGCCGCTGCAAGGCGAACTCGCCTCGCTGCTGGTCACCTGCGTGCCCGTAAGCCGCAGCCAGATAGCGCATGACGGTCTTGAACTGCGGTTGAACCTCCATCACGGATTCGCCGAACCTGATGGATTTCTCGAACTCGCCATTGACCAGCGCGGCGACACATCCTGCCCCGTCAAACAGATGCCGGTACGGGCTGTGCCGTCCGATAAGCCGTGCCTTCTGCGCAGCTTCCACTGCCAGCGCCGGACGATCCGTGTAGCAATAGAGCATGGCGGCGGAATCCCAGCTCATCGCACGATACGGGCTGAGCTCGAGCGCACGGTCGACCAGATCCTGCGCCACCGAAAACTCTCGGAACACGTAGGAATGCACGTGGGCGACAAGGCCCAGAACAGTGCCGTTATCCGGGTCAGCCTCGACAGCGCGGCGGGCCAGATCGCGCGCCTGCGCTTCCAGTGTAGCATCCCAGGTTCCGTACCGTTCGCCGACCTTGAATGTTGTGACATAAGCCAGCCACGCAAGGTAGACCGGCTTGGGATCAAGCTCGTAAGCCGCCAGAATATCCGCCTCGAGCTGGTCCAGCCCCGGCCCCGTCATCGTCAGCAGGTGATGCACGGCGGCAACGGCGGTTTTCGCCGCGTGATGGGAGGCCGGGTCGCGCATGTGACGCCCGTTCAGCAAAGCCGTCAGCAAAGCGTCGGTGGCATAGCTGATGAACGATGTCAGACCCGAGCAGTTTTGCCCCAGAAAGTCACCCTGATCGGCCACTACATTCTGGCTCCAGATCACTTTCCTGTCTTCCGACCGCATTGCTGTGGCGGACACTTGCAACATGCTGCCACAGGTCGAGGCGCGGCATTGCAGGAACAGGTCAGGCCCTGCCGACAAAGGTTCCTGCGGGAACGCAATCTGCGGCACCCGGTAATCCTGAACCTCAAGCGCTTCGGTTTCGGTAAGGGATTTGGACAGCTGTTCCGCAACGATGTTGGACACGAATGCCGCGGTTTCGGAACCACCCCCTACATCCGGAGACAACAGACCGATCACGAAATTCGGGCGCGGTAAGGTGAACGACAGCTGTTCTGACCGGAAAGCCGTTGGGTTGGCGGGAACAGGAACCGGCTGTTCTTTTCCGTCCTTCTCATAGGGGACGTCGATTGTTGCGCGTGCAACTTTAAACAGCTCGAGCGAGGCACCGATATTCTTTAGATTGGGCCGCCCGATCGAGTTGAACAGGAAATCCTGCCGCCCGCGCAGCGCATTGCGCACAACGCTTGAGACCAGAACCTCGCCGGATGAACCAACGCTTTCGATGCGCGCTGCCGTGTTCACGGCGTCACCGATGATCTGCTGGTCAACCTCGAACGTGTCGCCCAGATGTATCCCAATTCGATACCCCTTGGCGTACCGGTCGGGGGCATGGGTCAGGACATCCTGCACCCCCAGCGCAGTTTCGACGGCGGCACGCGCACTTGGAAAGACGGCGCATAGCCCGTCACCGGTCAGGCCGGTCACCCGGCCCCGAAAGCTGTTAACCAGATCGCTGACGCAGTTCAGATCGCGGCGGATTCTGGCCAGCGTTTCAAGCTCGGCCTCGCGGACGGCGGCAGAGTAATCACATGCATCAAGGAACAGGATCGCCCTGAGCCGCGCCTTGGGAAGGTCGCTTGGATTGTTCAAATTCAGAGTAATACCCATGATCGTGTCTCGGAACTCTTTAACTTGTTGAAATGTGCCACCCCGAAAACAGGCGGGCTGGCACGCATCAGAGGCGTGTTGCGATTGCAAATGCAGCCGACGGGTGTGAATGGCGCTGCATTGCGCGGGACGGGCCACGGGCCTGAATGGAAATCACGAGGCATTAATCGGCCCGCTGATGAGATTTGGTTTCTAAAATGCGTTAAGTTCAAAATAATAAGAGTTATTGTATTGTTTTAGTGAACTTCCGTCGACATATTTTTATTTTTGCACATATTTTTCGGTGTAATTTGGCCAATTTACCCGGCATCTGTGGCGCTTGGTGCTTGGCGGGCAAGACGGGCTGATGCGGCAAGACTTCCCGTTAGGAGTGCGCGAGGGCTGACCCCGGTCAAGTCCTTGGCATTGGACCTTCCTGTTGCCGCTGAACCGGGCGGACAGTACGACGCAACAGCGGCTGACAGGTACCGGAAATCGATTCTCCAAAAAGTATCCGAACGTTGCCCGGCCCTCACCGTTTCTGCCGGTCAAGCCAGTCACCACCCTGTTTGGTGGCCCCACATGTGGCGGGATCAGATGCCTTGCACAACCTGAACGGTGCCCCAATTTGATCGGACCCGAACGTAGTTTTCTGCGATCTGCACCCTTCCAGCCCAGCCCCGAAACACCCGCGCAAAATCCCGACAACCAGCCCAAACCGGCCCCCGTGCAAGGGTGTCACCGCCCGCAGGCCCCGATTTTCCGGGAATCATTCACCTGACAACTAAATCCTTTGCCTCAGGCCCGATGCGCCGGGTTTCACCCTTGTCATCGCCGAAAATCCACGCCAAGGGCGGTGCATGAGGTTCGATACGATCATATTGGGCGCCGGAGCGGCAGGCATGATGTGCGCGGCCCGTTGCGGTGGGCGGGTGCTGGTGATCGACCACGCCAAGGCGCCGGGCGAGAAAATCCGCATCTCGGGCGGAGGTCGGTGCAATTTCACCAATATGTATGCAGGCCCGGACAACTTCCTGTCGCAAAACCCGCATTTCTGCAAGTCCGCGCTGGCCCGGTTTACGCAGTGGGATTTTGTCGATCTGGTGAACCGGCACGGCATCGGATGGCATGAGAAAACGCTGGGGCAGTTGTTCTGTGATGGCTCTTCAAAGCAGATCATCCAGATGTTGCTGGACGAGATGAGCCGCGCCGGTGCCGAGCTGTGGGTGCAGACCGCGCTGCGTGATCTGCGCAAGGATGGCACCGGATTCGCGCTGGAGGTCGAGCGTGAGGGGCAGCGCCTGCATCTGACCTGTGCCAATCTGGTATTGGCCACGGGGGGCAAATCCATCCCCAAGATGGGCGCGACCGGGCTGGCCTATGACATTGCCCGGCAGTTTGGCCTGCGGGTGACCGACACCCGCGCGGCGCTGGTGCCATTCACCTTTTCGGATGGCCGGTTCAAGGACCTGTCCGGTGTTTCCCTGCCCGTGCGGCTTTCCAACAAACGCACAAGTTTTGACGAAGCGCTGTTGTTCACCCATCGCGGCCTCAGCGGGCCGTCCGTTTTGCAGCTGTCCTCTTTTTGGCGCGAAGGTGAGGAGATCGGCGTGAACCTGATCCCCGAACTGCCCCTGTTCGATCTGCTGCGTGCGCAACGGCAAAACGCCGGGCGCAAGGCGCTGACAACGGAACTGGCGCGGCATCTGCCGTCCCGGCTGGTCGAGTATCTGAGCCAAGTCATTCCGATGTCCGGCAATCTGGCCGATCAGTCGGACGCGAAGCTGTCTGAACTGGTCGCGGCCCTGTCTGACTGGCGGCTGGTACCGTCGGGAACCGAAGGGTATCGCACTGCCGAGGTCACACTGGGCGGAATAGATACCGATGATCTGTCATCGAAAACGATGGAGGCCAAGGATGTCCCTGGCCTCTATGCGATTGGCGAAGCGGTGGATGTCACCGGGTGGCTTGGCGGCTACAACTTTCAATGGGCGTGGTCATCAGGCCATGCCGCAGGTGTTGCCATTGCCGCCAGACATTAACCTACACTTCCGTTTGCGCGGCATTAACCTACGACGTTGTAGCCGCGACCGCGCATGCAGTTGCGCACGATCACTTCCTGGTTCTGGGTGTTGCTGATCGCACTGGCACCCACACCGACCAGAGCACCGGCCGCCGCCGCACGGCCAAGATCGCTGGCGCTGTTGTCGATAATTGCCGTGGTTGCCGCAGCACCGGCCGCGCCGATGGCGGCAGCGCCCGCGGTGTTGCTGTCCAGCGTCGGACGGGACCGCGCCAGCGCCTGACAATTGGCCAGATCGGACTGGTAGTTCGGCCCCACAGGCCCGTCGATGATAGGAACATAATTTGCCCCGCTATTGGCACAGGCCCCGGCCAGTGCAACGACGGGAAGGATGGAGAGAATTTTGCGTGCAGACATTTCCGCTTCCTCTTTATTGAACTTAAGGTGACGCAACCTCAATTCCAACAAAGTGTCAATCTGACTGAAAAATGTCCACATCTACTGGCGGGCTGTTGCAGGTGCGGTGTTAGCCCAGCCGTTTTTGCACCTGCGCTGTGAAATCGTCGCCACGCTGTTCGAAATTGTCATATTGATCGAAACTTGCTGCTGCCGGGGCCAGCAGAACGGTCTCGCCCGCCTGTGCATCCGCCATGGCCTGCGCCACTGCCGCCTCCATCGTGGTACAAACCTGTGCGTCGGACGTCAGTTGCATCGCAAAGCCAGCTGCCTCACGACCGATAACATAGGCTTTGATCACCTGATCCGCTGCTGCGTTCAGGGCTGCGACACCGCCTTCCTTTTCAAGGCCGCCACAGATCCATCGGATCTTTTTGAACGCCATAAGCGCTTTCAGGGCGCTGTCGACATTGGTCGCCTTGGAGTCGTTGACATAGGTAACCCCGTCGGCCTCGGCGATGATCTGGCTGCGGTGGGGCAGGCCCGGGAACGAGTGCAGCGCATCTTCGATCACCCGCGGGGCAAGGCCCAGCGACCGGCAGGCCGCATAAGCCGCGCAGGCGTTCTGGTGGTTATGGGCACCGGGAAGGCCCTTGATCGCGCGCAGGTCGATGGACCCGGCCTGCCGCCCCTTGCGGTATTCCGACAAAAACCCCTTGCGCGCAAAGACCTGCCATCCCGGCCCGGTCAGCTTCCGCGCTACCGAGATACGGATTACACGGTCATCCGCCGGCCCTTCGGCCAGTTGCCCGGCCAGAAACGCACCTTCGGTTTCGTCGATGCCGACAATCGCGCGGTCCGGGCCGCCTTCGGCAAACAGCCTTCGTTTAGCCGCGAAATATCCGCCCATGCCACCGTGGCGGTCCAGATGATCTGGCGAAAGGTTGGTGAACACCGCCACATCCGGGGTCAGCGCGCGGGCCAGTTCCGTCTGATAGCTGGAAAGTTCCAGCACCACGACCGAGCCATCGCCACCCGGATCGATATCCAAAACACCGCGCCCGATATTTCCGGCCAACTGCGCCTCGCGCCCGGCCTCGGTCAGGATGTGGTGGATCAGAGCAGCAGTGGTTGATTTCCCGTTCGAGCCGGTGACCGCAATGACCCGTGGAGGCGTGTCATAGTTGTTCCATTCCGGTCCGGCGAAGGAGCGGAAGAACAGGCCGATATCGTTGTCGACTGGCACGCCTGCATCCAAGGCTGCGGCAACCACGGGGTTGGGTTCGGGATAAAGATGCGGAATGCCCGGTGAAACGATGAGCGTGGCAATAGTGTCAAAAGCCCCCTGTTTGCGCAGGTCGGCACAGGAGAATCCTTCGCCTTCGGCTATGGCGCGGGTTGTCGGGTTGTCATCCCAGCAGACCGGCTCCGCCCCGCCTGCGCGCAAGGCGCGTGCGGTTGCCAGACCGGACCGGCCCAATCCCAGAACCGCAACTTTCTGCCCTGAAAAGCCTTTGACCGGGATCATTCTACACACCTTCTTTGATTTGGATTTGGAGGCCACACTGCACTGAAGAAAATCACAATGACAAGGGGCGTGTCAGGCTCGCGCTGCGGCGCGAGCCGGGCCCAACAGGTGGCAGGAGGGCCGCAGGCCCACCGAACCTGGCGGGAGCCTTACCGCACCTTCAGCGTTGCCAGACCGATCATCGCCAGGATCAGCGAGATGATCCAGAAGCGGATGACGATGGTCGGCTCGGCCCAGCCTTTTTTCTCATAATGGTGATGGATCGGGGCCATCAGGAAGACCCGCTTGCCCGTGCGTTTGAAGTAGAGGACCTGAATGATCACGCTCAGCGCCTCGACCACGAACAGGCCGCCGACAACAGCCAGAACAAGCTCGTGCTTGGTGGCCACGGCAATAGCGCCTAGCGCGCCGCCCAGCGCCAGCGATCCGGTGTCGCCCATGAATACCGCCGCCGGGGGGGCGTTATACCATAGGAACCCGAGACCCGCGCCAAAGAGCGCTGAGGTGAAGATAAAGATTTCACCGGTGCCGGGCACGTAATGCACGTCGAGATATTCGGTAAAGTCGACGCGGCCCACGGCATAGGCGATCACGCCCAGCGTCGAGGCGGCGATCATCGCTGGCATGATGGCCAACCCGTCCAGACCGTCGGTCAGGTTTACCGCGTTGGCGGCCCCTACGATCACGACAATCGCAAACGGGATATAGAAGATGCCCAGATTGACCAGCGTGTCCTTGAATACGGGTACAGCCAGCTGGTTCTGCAACGCTTCAGGATGGTGCAAAGTCGCCCAAAGCGAAGCCAGCACGGCAATAATCACGCCCAATGCGAGGCGCATCCTGCCTGAAACCCCCTGCGTGTTCTGTTTTGAGACCTTCGCGTAGTCATCCGCGAATCCGATGGCCGCATAAGACAGGGTCACGAAAAGCACCATCCAGACATAAGGGTTGTCCAGACGCGCCCAGACAAGGGTCGAGGTCACAAGTGCCCCGACAATCAGCAACCCGCCCATTGTTGGCGTGCCTGCCTTGGAAAAATGCCCCTCGGGGCCATCATTGCGGATCGGCTGGCCCTTGCCCTGCTTTCTGCGCAGCACGTTGATCAGGGGTTTTCCGAAGATGAACCCAAAGATCAGTGCCGTCATGAAGGCACCGCCTGCGCGGAAGGTGATATACCGGAAGAGGTTCCAGAAATCCCCGCCATCCGACAGGGCGGTCAACCAGTACAGCATGACAATACCTTTCTTACACGAGGCGCATGGGCGTGATCACCCATCAAGCGCGCCCCCTTGCCCCATTTTGCGCAGACCGTCAACAATCGAGGCCAATCCCATGCTGAGAGAGCCCTTGGCCAGCACAGTATCGCCATCCCTGACCAGCGAAGGCAACCGTTCGGCCATCTCGGTGCTGGTTTCAGACCAGAGGCCGCGTTTTGCCGGGGGCAGCGCGTGGTGCAGTGCCCGCATCAACGGGCCTATACAATGCACCTGATCAACATGTGCCATCGCTTTGGCATCGGCCATGGCGGCGTGCATCGCCTCTTCCTGCACGCCCAGCTCTTTCATATCGCCCAGAAAGGCGATGCGGCGTTTGCCTTGTGAGGCGGCGAGCACATCCAGCGCGGCCTCCATCGAGGTCGGGTTGGCGTTATAGCTGTCATCTAGCAGTTCGATCTGCCCGCCGCCGGGCAGAGGAATGCTTTCCCGTACACCGCGCCCCTTGACCGGGGACCATACGCGCAGGCCCGCAATGGCCTGATCCAGATCGACACCCAGTTCCACGCAGGCAGCCAAGGCCCCCAGCGCGTTCATGGCGAAATGCGTACCGGCAGAGTTCACCGCAAAGCGGAATACCTGATCACCAACGGCAGCTTCGGCAATCACGGTGTTCGCCCCCTGCTGAACGTCGGTCAGCCGGTAATCCTTTGCGCCTTGGCCGAAATCCACGATCCCGGCCCCCTGCCCAAGTGCCGTTTGGCGCAGGATATCCGCGTGGTCGATATCTGCGTTGACGATTGCCGCGCCACCGGGTTCGAGCCCTTCAAAGATCGCTGCTTTTTCATGGGCGATGCCAGCGACTGACTCGAAGGCTTCCAAATGCACCGCCGCCACGGTTGTAACCAGCGCCACATGCGGGCGGGCCTGTCGGGCCAGCGGAGCAATCTCGCCCGGATGGTTCATGCCAATCTCGATCACCGCGAATTCAGTGTCGCGCGGCATCCGTGCAAGGGTCAGCGGAACGCCCCAGTGGTTGTTGTAACTGGCCACGCTGGCATGGGTATTGCCTTGCGTTTCAAGGATCACGGCCAGCATTTCCTTGGTCGACGTCTTACCGACACTGCCGGTCACCCCTACCACACGTGCATTCGTTCTGGCGCGTGCTGCCTGCCCCAAAGCCTCGAGCGCCGCCTGCACATCATCAACGATCAGCAGTGGTGCGTCTGGCGATACGTTGTCGGGAATATGCGAGACCAAAGCCGCGCCTGCGCCTTTCTCAAGCGCTTGGGCAACGAACTCATGCCCGTCCCGCGCCGCTTTCAGCGCAACAAACAGATCACCGGGTTGAAGGGTGCGCGTGTCGATGGAGACACCATCAGCGGTCCAGTCGGTCGTGACCCGTCCACCCGTTGCCTGAGCGGCCTCGGATGCTGTCCAGAGCGTCATGCGACCCTCCCGTCCAGCGCGGCGACGGAAATGCTGGCCTGTTCGGCATCATCGAAGGGCAGCACCTGATCGCCAACGACCTGCCCGGTTTCGTGGCCCTTGCCCGCAATCAGCAGTGCGTCGCCGGGTTGCAGGGCATCGATGCCGCGCAGAATGGCTTCGGCGCGGTCGCCGACCTCGGTCACGCTGACGTCGCCCGCTGCCTCGAGCGCACCTGCCATGACAGCGGCGCGTATGGCGGCGGGGTCTTCGCTGCGTGGGTTGTCGTCGGTGACGAAAACCATATCTGCGTGGTTGGCAGCTGCCTTTCCCATCAGCGGGCGTTTCGTGGCATCGCGGTCGCCGCCCGCGCCGACAATGGCGATCAAACGACCCATCACATGCGGACGCAGCGCCTTGAGAGCGGTGGCCACGGCGTCGGGGGTGTGCGCGTAATCCACAAAAACCGTCGCGCCGTTTTCGCGGGTTGCGGCCAGCTGCATACGCCCGCGCACGGTGGTCAGATGCGGCAGCGTTTCAAAAACCCGTTCGGGGCTGTCGCCCGCGGCAATCACCAGCCCGCAAGCCAGCAGGATGTTTTCGGCCTGGAACCCTCCGATCAGGTTCAGGCGGGTCTGGAAGGTCCGGCCCTGCCACGCAAATCGCAGATCCTGCCCGGTGGCATCGAACCGCTGGTTGATCAGGCACAGATCGGCGTCGCCCAACCCGACGGTCAGCACCGATTGACCGCGCGCCTGGGCGATCCGGCGGACCCGAGACCCCTTGGGATCGCTCAGATTGATGACCGCGGTGCCATCCTGCGGCAGAACCCGGTCGAACAACCCAGCCTTGGCTGCGAAATACGCTTCAAAAGTCTCGTGGTAATCCAGATGGTCCTGCGTGAAGTTCGAAAACCCGGCAGCGGTCAGGTGCACGCCATCCAGGCGGCGCTGTTCGAGGCCGTGGGACGAGGCCTCCATCGCGGCGTGGGTCACACCGTTTTCGGCGGCTTCCGCCAGACAGCGATGCAGGGTGATCGGCTCGGGCGTGGTATGGGCCAGCGGTGCGGTCCATGCCCCTTCGACCCCGGTTGTCCCAAGGTTGACGGCGGCGTGGCCCAGTTCGGTCCAGATCTGGCGCACAAAGGTGGCAACCGAGGTTTTTCCATTGGTTCCGGTGACCGCAACAATGGTCTGCGGCATCGCGCCGAACCACAACGCGGCGGCCCCGGCCAGCGCCTGACGCGGGTCTTCGACAACCACCAGCGCCGCATCCGACGCTGCAAGATCAGCTGCTGCGATTTTCGCCCCTTCGGCATCGGTCAGGATGGCGGCGGCCCCCATGCGCAGGGCGTATTGGATGAACGAACCACCATGAACCCGCGTGCCTGGAAGGGCTGCAAACAGGAAACCGTCTTTCACCTCGCGGCTGTCAACGGCCAGACCGGTGATCTCGGGGTTAACCCCGCCTCGCGCGGTCAGGGCCAGTTGGCTGAGTTTCTTTGTCCTTGTGCCCATGACCCACCTCTTGCCGGACAGCCTAGTTTGAGGTCAGCGTTATAGCAGCGCCCGCCTCAGGCTCAAGCCGGGGACGCAAGCCCAGCAGAGGTGCCACGCGACCAATAAGTTCGGCAGCTACTGGCACCGCGGTCCAGCCTGCGGTGCGGCGTTTTTCGCCGTAAGCCACGATTGAAGGTTCATCCAGCGTGACGATCAGAACATATTTCGGATCGTAGGCCGGGAAGAGCGTTGCGAAAGTGGCGATGACCTTGTCTTCGTAATACCCGCCGCGTGGCTTGGGCTTGTCTGCCGTGCCGGTCTTGCCAGCCACGTCATACCCTTTCACCTCGCCAAAGCTGGCGGTGCCATCCGTCACCACTTTGCGCAGCATCTTCTGCGCCTGACGCGCGGTTCCCTGCGACATCACGCGCGGGCCGTATTGCGGGCCGTTCTGGCGCAGGATGGTCGGGCTGACATAGTGCCCACCGTTGGCAATCGCGGCATATCCCGCCGCCAGATGCATCGGGCTGGTTGACAGGCCATGGCCGTAGGAAATGGTTACGGTGCTCAGCTCGCCCCATTTCTTTGGCTTCAGCGGCACACCTCCCGTGGCCTCGACAATCTCAAACGGGGTCGGGTCGAACATGCCGAGCGCATTCAGAAAATCCTGCTGCCGCTGCGCGCCGATCTGCAACGCCAGACGCCCGGTGCCACGGTTCGAGCTGTGGACGATCACATCCGCCACGCTGATCTTGCCGTAATTCTTGCCGTTGAACTCTCCGATCGGGAAGCGCCCGATCTTCATCGGGCCGGATGTATCGATGATGGTGTTCGAGTTCACCAGCCCAAGGTCAACCGCCTGCGCGGCGGTGAAAATCTTGAAGACCGACCCCAGTTCGTACACGCCCTGCACATAGCGGTTGAACAGCGGGCTGTCCGAGGGATCAAACCCCGAGGTCGGCGGGCGCGGACGATCATTGGGATCGAATGAGGGCAGCGAGGCGGCGGATACAACCTCGCCCGTATGCGCATTCATCAGAACCGCCGATGCGCCCTTGGCGTTCATGATCTTCATACCGCCGTAGAGCACCTGTTCGACCGCGGCCTGAATGGTCAGGTCCAGCGACAGTTGCAGCGGCTTGTTGCCATTGGCCGGGTCGCGCAGATAGTCGTCAAACTGCTTTTCCACCCCGGCCACACCGATCACCTCGGCGGCGCTGACGCCCTCGCGGCCAAAACCGGAGCCGCCCAGGATGTGCGCGGCCAACTTGCCGTTGGGATAGAGGCGCATCTCGCGCGGGCCAAACAGGATGCCGGGATCACCGATGTCGTGCACGGCCTGTTTCTGTTCGGGCGAAATGCGTTTCTTGATCCACAGGAACTTGCGCTTGCCAGTGAAATCCTTGACCAGACGCTCTTTATCCAGATCGGGGAAGATCGCGACCAGCTGATCTGCTGCCGCAATCGGATCGATCATCAGTGGCGGCTGCGCGTAGACGGAATAGGTATCCAGATTGGTGGCCAGAATGCGCCCTTCGCGGTCGACGATATTGGCGCGCTGCATAGCAATCGCGGCCCCCGGCGCATTGGCCAGTGGCTCCTGCACCTCGGACGTTGCCAACATGCCCATGCGGACGCCAACCACCGAGAATGCGCAGAAGAAGAACAGCCCCAGCACCAGCAGACGCCCTTCGGCGCGGACGCGGGCGCGGTCTTTCATGTCTTCGTGGCGCTTGCGGATGTTTTCACGCTCGATCGCCTTTGGGTTTTCGCCACGGGCGCGGGCGTCAAGGATACGGGCCAGTGGACGAAGGGGCGTGCGTGTCATGGGATCTGCACCTCGCCCAATGCCTGAATGTCGGTGATGGCCTGCAATTCAATCGGGTCAACGATGGGCAGGTCCGGGTCTTCGGCAAAGGCAATCTGATCGGCGCGCCCGAACTGTTCGGCCCGCAGAGGCAGCAGACCAAGGCGTTCAAAATTCAGGTCCGCCAGTTCTCGCAGCCGGTCGGGGCGGTTCAAATAAGCCCATTCTGCGTTCAGGACCGCCAGCCGCACCTGCGCCATGCCGATCTCGCGTTGCAGGGATTGCGTTTCCTTCACCACCTGTTGGGTGCGATAATTCTCCTGATAGGCCCAAAGCGCCAATCCGAACACGGACAGAGCAGTCAACACATACAAAACACTCTTCATCTTGCCCTTCCCCCAAGTTGAGGCATTCCAATGGCGCGGGCCTCAATTTCCCCCGCCGGAGCATCGGTGCGGATCGCGACACGCAGCTTGGCCGAGCGCGCGCGCGGGTTTTCCTGCAATTCCTGTTCGTCGGGCCCAACAGCCTTGCGGGTCTTCAGCGTGAATTGCGGCTGGTCCTGTTCCATCTCGGGCGCATAGCGGTTCGCACGCCCTGTTTTGCCCGCGCGCGACTGAAAGAACCGTTTGACCATCCGGTCCTCGATGGAATGGAAGGTGACAACAGCCAGCTGCCCACCGGGTTTCAGCGCACGTTCGGCGGCCATAAGGCCCTGAAACAGCTCTTCATACTCGGCATTCACCGCGATCCGCAGACCCTGAAAACTGCGCGTTGCGGGATGCGATTGCCCCGGTTTCGGGCGTGGCAGACAGGATTCGACAATCTCGGCCAGACGCAGGGTGGTTGTGATCGGCGCCTCGGTTCGCGCCCGGACAATCGCCTTGGCAATCCGGCGGCTGGCGCGTTCTTCGCCATAGTGGAACAGGATATCGGCCAGTTGCGCCTCGGTCGCTGTGTTTACCAGATCGGCGGCGCTTTCGCCTTGCTGGCTCATCCGCATATCCAGCGGACCGTCCTTCATGAAGGAAAACCCGCGCTCGGCCTGATCCAGCTGCATCGAGGACACGCCAAGATCCAGCACAACGCCATCCAGATCCTGCGCGTATTCGTCCATGCGCGAGAATACGCCGGGCTGCATCACCAGCCGGTCGCCGTAATCCTGCGCCCAATCTGCCGCCATTTCAAAGGCCAGCGGGTCACGGTCTACACCGATTACCTTGTCTGCCCCGGCCTCCAACAGCCCGCGCGTATAGCCGCCCGCGCCAAACGTGCCGTCCAGCCAGATGCCCGTGACCGGCGCAACCGCAGCCAGCAAGGGGCGCAGCAGAACGGGGATATGTGGTTTTTCAGATGAGGACGCAGCGCCGGCCATGCCGTTACGCATCCCCGGTGCCGTCTAGGAACTGCATCGGGTCAAAATCGTCCGGCAGATCATCCATCCATTCTTCGGTCTTGGCCAGTTCCTCGACCTCGTAGGTCTCGGGCTTCCAGATCTGAAAGGTGTCGCCTGCGGCGATAAAGAACGCCTCGCCTTCGAGGCCGATCTTGCTGCGCAGCTTGGCGGGCAGCACAAGACGCCCGGTTTCGTCCACGTTGGTCGGGAAGGACTGACCATGGAACATGCGCTGCAACATCCGCCGCTGCATCGAGCCGCGCGGCAGGGCATCGATCTTGGCATCAACCTCGTCAATCGCCTGCATGGTATAACATTCAAGGTATTTGCGGCGGTGGTCACCATAGACAATCACCAGTTCGGGGTTGTCACCGGGCTGCCAGTTGGGATCGGACGATTCAAGCACACGGCGAAACGAGGCCGGGATCGACACCCTGCCCTTCGTATCCACCTTGTGGTGGCTTTCACCTCTAAACCTGCGCGCCAAGACGACTGTCCCTTTCGCTTGCGCCCCACCTTGAATTCACGTTCCCCCCGGATGAAAAACGGCGGGTTGATCTGCTGCCACTGATCAACCCGCCGCATTGACCCGCTTTGCGGGATGTCCAGCTGCGCGCGCCACCTGGGGGGATGTCTGCTCGCCCGCGCGCCGGATCTCTTGGTTGATGAAAGCGAGATGCCTGTATGAAACCTGAATATTTTTGGTCGGGGTCGTTTGGTGCCCCTGCTGCCTCGTCCTCATCGGATGTATAAGGGATGACATGGGAATTCATGGAAATCAATAGGAATTTTGCGCAACGTGTCATGAGGAACACGGCCAGACTGGATTGTCACTGAAGGATTCGAGCTTCGTGACACCAGTTTTAGCGGGTGGCGAATAACACACCCCTATATATTGGAAAATTCATCGGTCGAAATTTTTCCCGCGATTTCCCAAGAATTTTGCCCACTTTTCTTTTGGACTGGAAATATTGGCCTCAAATGCACAATCCGCCCTTCGAATCGTTCAGAATTTCGGGTCGTTTTCCAGCAATCTCCCCCACGCGACCACATCGCCCCATGATTTCCCACGAGCGATTTACCCAAGCCTTGTCAACATCAGAACGGATATGTTTTGCCCATTTTCCCGCCGAGTGCGCTCAATTCAAAGGCAGGCCACCGGGAAGGGCCAGATGCCCCTGCCAAAGCTGACCTAGGGTCGACCCCATATTTTCAAGGCGCATCGCTGCGAAATGAAAAAACTGAGCCAATCTATGCATTTGCTGCATAGCAGCATTGATGTCGCGACCTATTGTGCAATTGCAGCATTTGCCTATCTTCAGTCTCAAGCAAGGGCCGGACGATACCGGCAAGACAAAAAGATACGGATGATGAGCATGGCAGTCGCAAGCACGCATACAGCAGTAAAGAATGCACCGGCGTTCGGTTTTGGCGCAGTTCTGGAAAACGCAAAGATCCGGTTCGTGCGCTATCGCATGTATCGCCAGACGGTCAATGAACTGTCCGCCCTGTCGAACCACGAGCTGGCCGATCTTGGCCTGCACCGCTCGATGATCCGCCGCGTTGCCCTGCAGGCGGCAAACGAACAAACCGCGCGGTAAGCGCGACACGCATACTGAGATCAGGCCCTTCCTCCTCCCTTAGGGTCTGTAATCAGCGGCAGCGTCTTCCTCCTCCCTGACGTTGCCGCACCTAATACCGGCCTCAACCCGCCGGACACGAATACATCGGGGCGTCCTCCTCCCTGCCTTGATGTTGAAAGCGCGCGGCGATGTCTTCCTCCTCCCTGACATCGCCGCGTCTTCCTCATACCGGATTCAAACCCGGGTTCGCATACATCAGGGCTCTCCTCCTCCCTGCTCTGATGTTGACAAGACGGCGGTTCCCTCTCCTCCTCCCTGGGAACCGCCGTTTTCTGTTTTTCGGACACTGGTGTAGGATGGCGTCCTGACATCTGATGCGGAGGACGCCATGGCCGCCTATTTCATTGCGCAGATCAACATTCACGACCCGGACGGATATCAGGGCTATCTGGCAGGTTTCATGCCGATCTTCGACCGCCACGGCGGTCGCCTGCTGACGGTCTCATCCAAACCGGTCGAACGGATTGAAGGCGATTGGCCCGAAGGCGGGATTGTGTTGATGGAGTTTCCGGATCTTGCAGCAGCGAAATCCTGGAAGGACGACCCGGATTACATCGAACTGGCGAAGATCCGAAAGGCCACCGCAACCACCAATCTGGTTCTGGTCGACGGGATATGACGCCTCAGAACGGGACGTCATCCTTGTTGGTCAGAAAACGCGAGACCACTTTCTTGATGCCCGCCTTGTCGAAATCGACCTCGACCTTGTCACCTTCTATCCCGATCACCGCGCCGTAGCCGAATTTCTGGTGAAACACCCGTTCGCCCAGCGTGAAACTGGCCAGTGCGGTGGCGTCGATCACCGTGTTGCGGCTTTCGCGGGGTTGCGACATGCCATATTGGCCCTGCCGCGCCTGCAACCGTCTCCAACCCGGCGAGTTATAGACGTTGGCTTCGGCCGCGCGGGTTTCTATGCCCGCCGTCTGATGGCCGCCGCCATAAAGGCCCGGAGGTGTCAGCACCTCAACGTGATCTTCCGGCAATTCGTCGATGAACCGGGATGGCATCGAGTTCTGCCATTGCCCGAATACCCGCCGGTTGGCGGCGAAGGAAATCGTACAAACCTCTTCGGCGCGGGTGATACCGACATAGGCCAGACGGCGTTCTTCCTCGAGCCCCTTGAGGCCGGTTTCGTCCATCGACCGTTGCGAGGGGAAAAGCCCGTCTTCCCACCCCGGCAGGAAGACGACGGGAAACTCCAGCCCCTTGGCCGCGTGCAGGGTCATGATCGAGACCTTGGCCCCGTCACCGTCCTGTTCATTGTCCATGACCAGGCTGACATGTTCCAGAAACCCTTGCAGGTTCTCGAAATTGTCCAGTTGGTTGACCAGTTCCTTGAGGTTTTCCAGACGCCCCGGCGCTTCGGGGGTCTTGTCGTTCTGCCAATGGGCCGTGTAGCCGGATTCGTCGAGGACGATCTGTGCAAGCTCAATATGCGTATGCTCGGGCGCGCCATAGCGGATCGGCGAAACCCCGTCATCAATAACCGTGTCATCATCGACTTCAATCCGGGGACCGCGTGTCATCGCATTCCACCGGGCCAACCCGTCGATCAATTCGCGCAGGGCTTTGCCGCCCTTGCCCTTAATCAGCCCGTTTTCGACTGCAATCCGCGCACCTTCGACCAGAGACACGCCATTCTCACGCGCCACAATCTGAATGGTCTGCTGCGCCTTGTCGCCCAATCCGCGTTTCGGCGTGTTCACGATCCGCTCGAAGGCCAGATCATCTTCGGGGCTGACCACCAGCCGGAAATAGGCCATGGCATCGCGGATCTCCATCCGCTCGTAGAAACGCGGGCCGCCGATCACCTTGTAGGGCAGACCGATGGTCAGGAACCGGTCCTCGAACGCGCGCATCTGGTGGCTGGCGCGCACGAGAATCGCCATCTCATCAAGATTCATCGGGCGGATACCGCGCGTCCCGCCCTGCATCGCGTCGATTTCCTCGCCGATCCAGCGGGCCTCTTCCTCGCCATCCCAATGGCCGATCAGGTTGACCTTGTGGCCGTCTTTGGCATCGGTCCAAAGCTCCTTACCCAAACGGCTTTCGTTCCCCCGAATGACGTTCGATGCAGCCGCCAGAATATGCGGGGTCGAGCGATAGTTCTGCTCCAGCCGCACCACGTAGGCACCGGGAAAGTCCTTTTCGAACCGCAGGATGTTGCCGACCTCGGCCCCGCGCCAGCCATAGATCGACTGGTCGTCATCGCCCACGCAGCAGATGTTCTTGTGCCCCCCGGCCAGCAGGCGCAACCACAGGTACTGGGCGACGTTGGTGTCCTGATACTCGTCCACAAGGATGTAGCGGAACCAGCGCTGGTATTGTTCCAGAACATCCGGGTGGGTCTGGAAAATCGTGACCATGTGCAGCAGCAGGTCACCAAAATCCACCGCATTCAGCTCGCGCAGACGGGTCTGGTACTGGGCATAAAGTTCAATGCCCTTGTTGTTATAGGCCCCGGCATCCGCCGCAGGCACCTTGTCGGGCGTCAGCGCACGGTTTTTCCAGTCATCGATGATCCCCGCCAGCATTCGTGCCGGCCAGCGTTTGTCATCGATATTGGCGGCGCGAACCAATTGCTTGAGCAGGCGCAGCTGGTCGTCGCTGTCCAGAATGGTGAAGTTCGATTTCAGATCGACCAGTTCCGCGTGGCGGCGCAGCAGTTTGACGCAAATGGAATGGAAGGTGCCCAGCCATGGCATTCCTTCGGCGGGTTGGCCAAGCAGGCGGCCTACTCGTTCCTTCATCTCGCGCGCGGCTTTGTTGGTGAAGGTCACCGACAGTATCTCGTTCGGGCGCGCGCGCGCTGTGTTGAGCAGATGCGCAATCCGGGCCGTCAGCGCCTTGGTCTTGCCCGTCCCCGCCCCGGCCAGCATCAGAACCGGGCCGTCCAGGCGTTCGACCGCGTCACGTTGCGCCGGGTTCAGCTCATCCAGATAGGGCGAAGGGCGCACGGCCATAGCCCGCGCCGACAGGGATGCGCCTTCGAAGGCGTCCATTTCGTCAAAACTGCTCATGACCCCAAACTACGCCGGATGGAGGCCGAGGGAAAGAGTTTGTTCACGGCTTGTTCGCAAGGATTTTTCACGTCTTTTTGCATTCAATTCTAAACAAAGATGCCGCTGCCCTGTGGGGCTGTTAACCCTCTGTCAAGTCCTGGCCCGGATGCTGGTTCCATTGCTGTGGGAGTGGAACAGATGGAAGCGAAGGAACTGACGGGCGGGTCGTCACGGCTGAAACTTGTGGGCGTTACCCTGATTCTGATCGCGCTGACAGCGGCAGCGGGATGGGGCATCTACGCGGCTCCTGCCCCGGTTGTGGACCGCATGTTGGAATCGGATTTGCGAAAAGACGCCATGCAGCTAAGCCGTCAGGTCGAAAGCCATCTGAACGATCTGGATGCAACGTTTCGGTACCATGAACTGCACGAGCATGACGCGGAATTCCTGATGCTGCTGCCCGAAACCTCGGACATCTACCGGTTCAAGCTGTTTGATGCGTCCGGTCAGGTGTTCTGGTCGACCCGGGCCAGTGATGTCGGGGCCGTGAACACAAAACATTACTTCCATTCGGTCGTCGCCGCCGGAAGGGTTTTTTACAACCACGAGGAAAAACCCGCGGCAGAGGTTGAGTCGATTGACAATGACCCCGCCGGACATGCGGGCCCATTCACCCGACATGTGGCCGAGGTTTATACACCGATCATCAAAGACGGCGTTTTCCTTGGCGCTATCGAGTTTTATTCGGACATCACCAATCTCAGAACCCTGTTCATCACGCGCGTGCGTCTGTCGCTGGCGTTGCTGAGCAGCGTCGCGTTGCTGGCGCTGGCCACGGTCATCCTGATTGTCCACCGCACCAACCGCCGTCAGATGCGTGATCTACACAAGCGCGCCGTGAAAGAACGCGAACTGATGGGAGAACAGCTTCGCCTGGCGCGTGAGGTGCGCCTGCTGGGCGAGTTGAACGAGTGGCTGCAATCAAGCCGCTCACTGGATGAGCTTTTCGACATGGTGGCGCGCTTTATGACCCATATCCTGCCCGAGGCCGAGGGGAGCGTGTACGTCTATTCCAACTCGCGCGATGTGCTGGACGGGAGTGCCAGTTGGAACGGGGGAACGCACAAGTCTCATATCCATCCGGAAGGATGCTGGGGTTTGAGGCGCGGCCGGACTTATGAGTTCGGTGCTTCTGAGATCGATTTTGTCTGCGAACATGCCGAACCGCATGACGGGCGGCCCTATTTCTGTTTTCCCATTCTGGCCCACGGGGAAACCGTTGGTCTGTTGCATCTGCGCGCGGCTGAGGGGCGAGAGGCCTGTTTCCATAAAAGCCGCAAGCTGGCGCAGCTGTGCGCCGAACAGATCAGCATGGCAATCGCCAATGTCCGTATGCGCGATCAGCTGCATGACCAATCGGTGCGCGACCCGCTGACCGGGCTGTTCAACCGCCGCCACATGACCGAGACATTGCGCAAGGCCATCAGCCGCAGCCAGCAGACCGGCGCCGCGCTGAGCCTGATTGCCGTGGACGTCGATCACTTCAAGAAATTCAACGACACGCATGGTCATGACGCCGGAGACATGGTGTTGCGCGCGGTCGGCGCGGCGCTGGAACAGGGCTGCGACCGGGACGAGATCGCCTGCCGCATCGGCGGTGAGGAATTCATGCTGATCCTGCCCGACAACAGCCCCGAAGATGCCATGACCCGGGCCGAGCAGTTGCGCCAGTCGGTTGAGGCGGTCATTGTCCGCTATGGCGAAAAGGCCCTGCCCCGTATCACAATCTCGGTCGGGGTCGCGCATTACCCCGCCCACGGCACCATGCCGCAGGATCTGATGCGTGCCGCGGATGATGCGCTGTATGTCGCCAAGGACAAGGGGCGCAATCAGGTTCACGTCGCCGCCGGAGCGCTGGAGCAGGCCGGGCGCGTTCCCGCAACGGATAAACGCCCATCGCCGGAAGCCGCTTGAAAACCTTGCCGAATCGCCCCGCAGGTCGGATCAAACCTTATGGACCTGCACAGCACTTATCCCGGTATTCCCGATCTGAAACGCCGCGCACGCCGTCGGCTGCCGCACTTCGTATGGGAATACATCGACAGTGGCACCGGGATAGAAACGGCGCGGCATCGCAATCGAAAGGCGCTGGATGATGTCCGTCTGAGCCCCTCGATCCTGCATGGGGAGCTTGAATTCGATACGTCAGTGAAAATCTTGGGCGGCACCTGTCCTTTGCCCTTCGGTATTGCGCCGATCGGGATGTCCGGGCTTGTCTGGCCTGATGCAGAGCGGTTGCTGGCACAGGCCGCCGCCAAGGCAGGCATTCCCTATTCGCTATCGACGGTGGCCAGTCAGAGCCCCGAAGACCTGGCCCCGTATCTGGGCGAGAACGCGTGGTTCCAGCTGTACCCGCCAAGGGACCCAGAAATTCGCATGGACATGCTGAACCGGGCGCGCGGGGCCGGATTTCGAACTCTGGTTCTGACCGCTGACGTCCCTGTCGCCTCGCGCAGGGAGCGGCAGACGCGCTCGGGCCTGCGGCAGCCGCCGAAACTGACACCGCGCCTGCTGGCACAGATCGCGCAAAGACCTGCATGGGCCCTGGGCATGCTGCGCAGCGGCGTTCCGCACATGCGCACACTGGACAAGTATATCGATGACCCTGGTGATCTGCCGCCGACGGCCCATGTCGGATACCTGCTGCGGACCTCGCCGGATCTGGATTACGTCAAATGGCTGCGCGATCATTGGGACGGACCGTTCGTCGTGAAAGGCATACTGCGCCCCGAGGACACAGACAGGCTGGAACAGGTGGGTGTGGACGCCCTGTGGGTGTCGAATCACGGGGGCCGACAGTTCGATGCAGCCCCGGCCAGCGTCGAGGTTCTTCCCGCAATCCGGAGCACGACCCGCCTGCCGCTGATTTTCGACAGCGGTGTCGAAGGCGGGCTGGATATCCTGCGTGCGCTTTCGCTGGGCGCAGATTTCGTCATGTTGGGACGCGCATTTCTGTACGGTCTTGCGGCACTTGGCGCAAAAGGCCCCGCGCATGTGATCGATATCCTGAGGCAGGATCTGCACGCGAATATGGGTCAGATGGGACTGGCCGATCTGTGTCAGTTTGAGACGAAACGCTAAATTATTGATGCTGCAACGCGGCATCCCTATAAGTGTGCCAAGGCCAAAGGGCGTTTGCGAGCGATAACATGCCGGTTCTACCCAGAAGAACGGATGTACCTGTGCGTATTCTCCGCCCATTAAGACGCCCAAACACCAAAGACCGGGACCTGATATGACAGACTTCAACAAGATCCTGATCGCCAATCGCGGCGAGATTGCCATCCGCGTCATGCGCGCAGCAAACGAGATGGGCAAACGCACCGTCGCTGTTTACGCTGAAGAAGACAAACTGGGCCTGCACCGGTTCAAGGCGGATGAGGCCTATCAGATTGGCGAGGGCATGGGTCCGGTCGCGGCGTACCTGTCGATTGACGAGATCATCCGCGTGGCCAAGCATTGCGGCGCGGACGCGATCCATCCGGGCTATGGCCTGCTGTCCGAAAACCCGGATTTCGTGGATGCCTGTGTCAAGAACGGCATCACCTTCATCGGCCCCCGGGCCGAGACCATGCGCGCATTGGGCGACAAGGCCAGCGCGCGGCGCGTGGCCATTGCGGCCGGTGTGCCTGTCATTCCGGCCACCGAGGTCTTGGGTGATAACATGGACGCGATCCGCAAGGAGGCCGCCGAGATCGGATACCCGCTTATGCTCAAGGCGTCCTGGGGCGGCGGCGGACGCGGGATGCGCCCGATCCAGTCGGAAGACGAGCTGGAAGAAAAGGTTCTGGAAGGCCGCCGCGAGGCTGAGGCCGCCTTTGGCAATGGCGAGGGTTATCTGGAAAAGATGATCACCCGTGCCCGCCATGTCGAAGTTCAGATTCTGGGCGACAAGCATGGTGAGATTTATCACCTTTATGAACGCGACTGTTCGGTCCAGCGCCGGAACCAGAAGGTCGTCGAACGCGCCCCTGCCCCTTACCTGAGCGAAGAACAGCGCGCCGAGATTTGCGAACTGGGCCGTAAGATCTGCGCCCATGTGAATTATGAATGCGCAGGCACTGTCGAGTTCCTAATGGATATGGAGACCGGCAAATTCTACTTCATCGAGGTGAATCCCCGGGTCCAGGTCGAACACACGGTCACCGAAGAAGTCACCGGGATCGACATCGTTCAGGCGCAGATCCTGATTGCCGAGGGCAAAACGCTGGCCGAAGCTACCGGTGCCGCAAGTCAGGCCGAGGTGCATCTGAACGGTCACGCGCTGCAAACACGGATCACCACAGAAGACCCGCAGAACAACTTCATCCCCGACTATGGTCGGATCACCGCTTATCGCTCGGCCACGGGCATGGGCATTCGTCTGGATGGCGGAACCGCGTATGCGGGCGGTGTCATTACGCGGTATTACGACTCGCTGCTGACAAAGGTCACCGCCTGGGCGCCGACGCCCGAGAAGGCGATCAGCCGGATGGACCGCGCCCTGCGCGAGTTCCGTATTCGCGGCGTCAGCACCAATATCGATTTCGTCATCAACCTGCTGAAGCACCCGACCTTCCTGTCGAATGAATACACCACCAAGTTCATCGACACGACGCCGGATCTGTTTGCCTTCAAGCGCCGCCGCGACCGGGGCACCAAGGTTCTGACCTATATCGCCGATATCACGGTGAATGGTCATCCCGAAACCAAAGACCGCCCCGAGCCGCGCGCCGACCTGAAAGTCGCCAAGCCCCCCGCGCAGAAGGCCGAGCCGCGGATGGGCACGCGCAACCTGCTGGAGCAGAAAGGCCCGCAGGCCGTGGCGGACTGGATGAAAGCGCAGCGGCAGCTGCTGATCACCGACACCACCATGCGCGACGGGCACCAGTCGCTGTTAGCGACCCGGATGCGGTCGATCGACATGATCAAGGTGGCGCCAACCTATGCCGCGAACCTGCCGCAGCTGTTCTCGGTCGAGTGCTGGGGCGGTGCGACGTTCGACGTGGCCTACCGGTTCCTGCAGGAATGCCCATGGCAGCGTCTGCGCGACCTGCGCGAGGCAATGCCGAACCTGATGACACAGATGCTGCTGCGGGGCGCGAACGGGGTTGGGTACACCAATTATCCCGACAACGTGGTGCAGGAGTTCGTGCGCCAGGCATCGAAGAACATCGACGTTTTCCGCGTCTTCGACTCGCTGAACTGGGTCGAGAACATGCGCGTTGCGATGGATGCTGTTATCGACAGCGGCAAGATCTGCGAGGGTACCGTTTGTTACACTGGCGATATTCTGGACCCTGACCGCGCCAAATATAACCTGAAATACTATGTCGGAATGGCCAAAGAGTTGCGCGACGCAGGCGCGCATGTTCTGGGTCTGAAGGATATGGCGGGCTTGCTGAAACCAGCCTCGGCCAAGATTCTGATCCGGGCGCTGAAGGAAGAGGTTGGACTGCCGATCCACTTCCACACCCATGACACGGCCGGTATCGCCAGCGCGACCATCCTTGCCGCCTCTGAAGCGGGTGTGGACGCGGTGGATTGCGCGATGGACAGCTTCAGCGGCAACACGTCCCAGGCAACGCTGGGCACCGTGGTCGAGGCGCTGCGCCATACTGACCGTGACACCGGGCTGGACATCAAGGCGATCCGCGAGATCAGCGATTACTTCGAGGCCGTGCGCGGACAGTATGCGGCCTTCGAATCAAGCCTCCAGGCCCCGGCGTCCGAGGTGTATCTGCACGAGATGCCGGGTGGTCAGTTCACCAACCTCAAGGCGCAGGCGCGCAGTCTGGGTCTGGAAGAGCGCTGGCACGAGGTCGCGCAGATGTACGCCGATGTAAACCAGATGTTCGGTGATATCGTAAAGGTAACGCCCTCGTCGAAGGTTGTTGGCGACATGGCGCTGATGATGGTCAGTCAGGGCCTGACCCGCGAGCAGGTCGAGGATCCGGCGACAGATGTGGCCTTCCCCGACTCGGTCGTCGACATGATGCGCGGCAATCTGGGTCAGCCTCCGGGCGGCTTCCCGAACACCATCATCAAGAAGGTGCTGAAAGACGAGGCCCCCAACACGCAGCGCCCCGGCAAGGACGTGCCTGCCGTCGATCTTGAGGCCACCCGCGCCGAGCTGTCCAAGCAGTTGGAAGGCAAAGAGGTCGATGACGAGGATCTGAACGGGTACCTGATGTATCCCAAGGTGTTTCTGGATTACATGGGCCGTCACCGGATTTACGGCCCGGTCCGCACCCTGCCCACGCGCACCTTCTTCTACGGTATGGAGCCCGGCGAAGAGATCACGGCCGAAATCGACCCCGGCAAGACGCTGGAAATCCGGTGTCAGGCCATCGGCGAGACGGACGAAAAAGGCGAGGTCAAAGTGTTCTTTGAGCTCAACGGCCAGCCGCGTGTGATCCGGGTGCCGAACCGGATGGTCACATCAACCACTCAGGCGCGCCCCAAGGCCGAGGTCGGCAACCCCGATCATGTCGGTGCGCCGATGCCCGGTGTTGTGGCCACAGTCACTGTGACCGCGGGCCAGCAGGTCAAGGAAGGCGATATGCTGCTGACCATCGAGGCGATGAAGATGGAAACCGGCATCCACGCCGAACGCGACGCGACCGTCAAAGCGGTGCATATCCAGCCCGGCGGCCAGATTGACGCAAAGGACCTTCTGATCGAACTGGAATAAGTCGGAAAACAACCTAATGTTCATCAGGCCGTGTGGGAGACCGCACGGCCTTTTTCTATGATTGAGCGGAGACCCATTATGCTTGCAATCACCCCGATCTATGCGGCCTTGGTCGCACTTCTCTACGTCACACTCAGCGTCAAAGTGATCCTGCAACGGCGCAGCGACAGAATCTCGGTCGGGGATGGTGGCAGCAAGCTGATGATCAAGGCGATACGGACACACTCGAACTGCGCCGAATACGCCCCGATTTCCCTGCTGCTGATTGCTATGGTCGAGTTGCAGGGCGCGGCCGGGGTTTTGGTCCATCTGCTGGGGCTGATGTTGCTGGCGGGGCGTCTTTTGCATGCGTACGGATTTGGACGGACGCCACAGATCGTCATCCTGCGGCAGGCCGGCATGAGCCTGACCTTCCTCGCCATTCTGGGTGCGGCTTTTGCAAACTTGATTCTGGCGCTTTAGGCAATCTGGCGGGTGTTACCCTGCCAGAACGGTTGTTTCGATCTGCGGTGCGCCCAGCAGAACCGGTGTGAACCGGTCATGTTCATGCCGATCCGGTTTCAGGATGGCAGCGCCGATCAGAATCATCGCGGCAAGCATCACGATCTTCAGGTCTTCAACGGATATCATGACGGCACCTCCTGCCTGTGTTTTGTTGATTTGAGTTACGGGTTGAACGGGTCACGGGCCGGATTCCGTCGAAAAGATTTTTCCCGCTTTTTGTGTTTTTCCGCTTGCAGCCCCGCGTGGGAATTTATACATCCCTCCTCACTCAACGGCGCGGGCGTAGCTCAGGGGTAGAGCATAACCTTGCCAAGGTTAGGGTCGGGCGTTCGAATCGCCTCGCCCGCTCCATTGAGAGGTCTTCGGACCACATATGTATCTGATGCGGGCGTAGCTCAGGGGTAGAGCATAACCTTGCCAAGGTTAGGGTCGGGCGTTCGAATCGCCTCGCCCGCTCCAGATACCAAGTTTTCCCAAACATATGGTTCTTTCGTTGGCATTGCGCCATTGTGGCTATGGTTTCAATCACGCACGGGAAATGCTTATGTCCGACTATGTCATTCGCCCCCTGACTGCGGATGAAATGCAGACCGCTGTCGACTGGGCAGGCCAAGAGGGCTGGAACCCCGGCCACCACGACGCCGCCTGTTTCTACGGCACCGACCCCAACGGGTTTCTGGGCGGGTTTCTGGACGATGAGATGATCGCATCAGTGTCTGTGGTGGACTATGGTGATGCGTTTTCGTTTCTGGGATTTTACATTGTACGTCCGGAATTTCGGGGGTCGGGTTACGGGCTGAAAATCTGGCATCAGGCTTTGGCGCAACGAACCGGGCGCAATATCGGGCTCGACGGGGTCGTTGATCAGCAACACAATTACCGCAAGTCTGGTTTCACCTTTGCCTATAACAATTACCGCTTCACCGGCACTGTCAGAGGCATTCTCGACACTCTAGGGCAGAGCGATGACGCATCAATCAGCCCGCTCAGTCAGCCATCGCCGGAGCTGTTCGCCTATGACCGGCAACTCTTCCCTGCGCAGCGCGACGCGTTTCTAACAGGTTGGCTGAGTGCGCCGAATCATATCTCACGGGTGTGTACAGTGGAGGAGCAGATCAGGGGATATGCCACCTTGAGACCGTGTAAGACAGGGTACAAGATCGGGCCGCTTTTCGCAGATGACGCCGGTGTCGCACGGGGCCTGCTTGCCAGTCTTTTGACTGCCGTATCAGCAACAGCCAGCGACCAAGCGGTTTTCATCGACATGCCACAGCCCAACGCGGCTGCTTTTGCTTTGGCGGATGCGCTGGGTCTTACGAAAGTGTTCGAAACCGCCCGGATGTATTCCGGCGATCAGCCGGATATCGACCTGTCCCGCATCTATGGCGTGACCACCTTTGAACTGGGTTAAAACGCCTTGAACGTCATCGTCGTCAGCGAGCGTTCGATATTGGGAATCACCAGCAGGTGTTCGTTGATGAAATGGCCCACATCCTCGGTTTCGGGGATGTAGAGCTTGAGCATCAGATCAAACTCACCGCTGGTAGAATAAAGCTCTGAGTGTATTTCGCGCAGGGCGATTTCCTCGGCGACCTTGTAGGTGGTGCCGGGTTTGCAGCGGATCTGGATGAATACGCAGGTGGACATGGCTTGGCCCTGTTGGTTCATGTTGTCTGCAAGCTGACATGGTGCCGGGCCGGGTGCAATCCCTTGCAACAGTTTGCAGCGATTGCAACGCATGGTCTGGATCAACCCACCCCACCCCGTCTATAAGCGCGCCTGTAGCAAAAGGAATTTGCCCATGCGCACCGCTTCGATCAGCCGCAAGACTGCCGAAACCGAAATTTCGGTCTCGGTCAATCTGGATGGCACCGGTACATATGACAATCAGACCGGCGTCGGGTTCTTTGACCATATGCTGGACCAGCTGGCGCGCCACTCGTTGATCGATATGACAATCCGCGCCAAGGGCGACTATCACATCGACGATCACCACACGGTCGAGGATACCGGCATCGCGCTGGGTCAGGCTTTGACACAGGCCCTGGGCGACAAGAAGGGTATCCGGCGCTATGGCGAATGCCATCTGCCGATGGATGACGCGCAAGTGCGCTGTGCGCTGGACCTGTCGGGCCGCCCGTTCCTGATCTGGAATGTCGATCTGCCGACGCAAAAGATCGGTACGTTCGACACAGAACTGGTGCGCGAGTTTTTTCAGGCGCTCAGCACCCATGGCGGCATCACCCTGCATATCGACCAGTTGCACGGCTTCAACAGTCACCACATCGCCGAGGCCGCGTTCAAGGCCGTTGCACGCGCGTTGAGGGATGCGGTTGAGACCGATCCGCGCAAAGCGGATGCGATTCCGTCGACCAAGGGCGCGTTGTAAATGCTCACAGCCATAATTGATTACGAAAGCGGCAATCTGCATTCAGCGGAAAAGGCGTTTCAGCGCATGGCGCAAGAGGTCGGCGCTGGTGACGTTGTTGTCACCTCGGACGCGGATGTCGTTGCGCGCGCGGACCGACTGGTTCTGCCCGGTGATGGTGCCTTCCCGGCCTGTGCTGCCGAGCTGCGCGGCCACAAGGGTATTTATGACGCGATGGTCGAAGCGGTCGAACAGAAGGGCCGCCCGTTTCTGGGCATCTGCGTTGGCATGCAACTGATGGCAACCAAAGGCCATGAATACACCGAGACCGATGGTCTGGGCTGGGTGGCAGGCGATGTTGTTCGAATCGAACCGTCAGATGCCGCTTTGAAAGTGCCGCATATGGGCTGGAACGATCTGGTTCTGGAAAGCGATCACCCGATCTTTGCCGGGGTGAAATCAGGCGATCACACCTATTTCGTCCATTCCTACCATTTTCGCGTGTCCGACCCGGCGCAGCGATTGGCTTATGTGGAATACGGGCAGGACGTCACGGCCGTGATTGGCCGCGACACGATGGTTGGGATGCAGTTTCACCCCGAAAAAAGCCAGGATGTTGGCCTGCGTATGCTGGGCAACTTCCTGACCTGGAAGCCCTGAGGCTTACTGAACCCGCGTCCAGGTTTGCCCGCGACAGATCAGACCGCCCGCCACGCAGCCCTTGACGGTCAGCTTGTTCTGGCCGTCCAGAGACATTTTCGAGTTGTAGGTTTTGTCCCGGTCGGGGGCCCAGATCTTACCGCTGTCATAGCTGCCGCCCCCTTCGGGGACCATGTCCCAGATGATCTTTTTGCCAAGGTTCTCATATTCCAGCTGCTGGTTGCCATCCGCGTCGAACGCGCTGTCGATGGTGCCGCAGATCGCACTACCGCATTCGGAAATCGTCACATGCAGATAGCCACCCGTGTCGCCCGGCGCGGTTTTCCACAGGCCGTCAACCGGATCGTCTGCAAAAGCAGCTGTAGCAAGCAGCATCAAGCCCGCTGAAAGAGTAGAAGTCTTCATGATTTTCTCCCTGTTTTGTGGGCAGTCTGACCCGCTAATGGGCGGCGGGCAAGAATGACCCAGCGTCGCGTTGCATCCCCTGCCCTGCTTGTGCGATATCCCGCGCGTGTAACAGTGATATAGGGCCGCCCGACATGATCCTCTACCCCGCCATCGACCTCAAAGACGGCCAGGCCGTACGCCTGCTGCGTGGTGAAATGGACAAGGCCACCGTGTTCAACGAAGACCCGGCCGCTCAGGCCCGTGCCTTTGTCGAGGCGGGGTGCGAATGGCTGCATCTGGTCGACCTGAACGGTGCATTCGCAGGCGAGCCGGTCAACGCAGCACCGGTTGAGGCAATTCTGAAAGCGTGCAAGGTGCCTGCGCAACTGGGTGGTGGCATCCGCGACATGGCCACGATCGAAACATGGATCGAGAAGGGGCTGGCGCGGGTCATTTTGGGCACTGTCGCTGTCGAAAATCCAGATCTGGTGCGCGAAGCAGCCAAAGCCTTTCCCGGCAAGGTCGCTGTCGGCATCGACGCACGCAATGGCATGGTGGCCACCAAGGGCTGGGCCGAAGAGACCAATGTTCAGGTCACCGATCTGGCCCGTAGTTTCGAAGACGCGGGCGTTGCGGCAATCATCTACACCGATATCAATCGCGACGGTGCCATGCAGGGCCCGAACATCGAAGCGACCGCTGCCCTGGCACAGGCCGTTTCCATCCCTGTGATCGCCTCGGGCGGTGTCAGTTCGCTGGACGACCTGATCGCCCTTCGCGATTGCGGCGTTGCGCTGAACGGCGCGATTTCAGGCCGGGCGCTTTATGATGGCGCAATTGACCTGGCCGAGGCCATCCGCGCCCTGTCGTGATCGGTTATTGCGCGGCTGCGGCGGTCAGCTTGGCCAGTGCACCGCGCATCTTTTCGATGACCGGTGATTTGTCGACATCGTTCAGGTCGTCCAATGTCTCTTTCGGGTCTTCATAGATCAGCCAGACCTGGCCATTGGAGTCTTCGTACGCCTGCACCTTGAGAGGCAGAAACAGCCCGGCGCGCGGGTCGATCTGCATGGCTGGCGTACCCAGCGCCGGGTTGCCGAAGATCAGCACCTGATTGGCAGGAATGGACGTACCGATCTTTTCCGCCCCGGCCGCGTGGTCGATGCGGGCAAACACGGTTGCGCCTGCATTTCCGACGGCGGCTTCCAGCGCGTCCAGCGCCTCGGCCACGGATTTGTCGGTTTGAACCTTGATCAGATCATCTGCCATTGCGGTCAGCGCGCCTCCGATTGAAAAAACACAAGCCAGTATCAGTCTACGCATATCGATATTCCTTCTGTGAAATTCACCCCAGTTTTCACAGAATAGAGACCTCTCACAATCACAAGTCTGGCATCGGCAGGGCTTTGCCGCTAGAGGTGCGCCCATAAAGGATATCCTATGCTGAAAACCCGGATCATTCCCTGCCTTGATGTTGCCGATGGCCGAGTGGTCAAAGGCGTGAATTTCGTGGGACTGCGCGATGCAGGCGACCCGGTGGAATCGGCCAAGGCCTATGATGCTGCCGGAGCGGACGAGATCTGCTTTCTCGACATTCACGCGACCCACGAGAATCGCGGCACCATGTTCGATGTGGTGCAGCGTACGGCGGAACAGTGTTTCGTGCCGCTGACCGTGGGCGGTGGGGTGCGAACAAAAGACGATGTGCGCGCCTTGCTGCTGGCGGGGGCGGACAAGGTCAGCTTCAACTCGGCCGCGGTTGCCAATCCGGATGTGATTGCCGAAGCGGCAGATCAGTTCGGCAGTCAGTGCATTGTCTGCGCCATCGACGCCAAGACCGTCAGCCCCGGCAAGTGGGAGATCTTTACCCATGGTGGGCGCAAACCCACCGGCATTGATGCGGTTGCCTTTGCAAGAACCGTGGTCTCCAAGGGGGCCGGTGAAATCCTGCTGACCTCGATGGACCGCGACGGCACCAAATCCGGGTTCAACCTGCCGCTGACCCGCGCCATTTCCGACGCGGTGGATGTGCCCGTGATCGCCTCGGGCGGTGTTGGTACTTTGGACCATCTGGTCGAGGGCGTCACCAAGGGCGGTGCAAGCGCCGTGTTGGCGGCATCGATTTTCCATTTCGGCGAATACACCATCCGCGAGGCCAAGGAACATATGGCCGCCGCTGGCATCCCCATGAGGCTGACATGAGCATCTTGCACGATCTGGCCGCCACGATCGAGGCACGCAAGGGGGCTGATCCCGAAAGCAGCTGGACGGCCAAGCTGCTTGCGAAAGGCCCTGAGAAATGCGCCGAGAAATTCGGTGAAGAGGCCATAGAGGCCATCATCGAAGCCGTAAAAGGGGATCAGGTTAAGCTGACCTCGGAAGCGGCGGACGTGTTGTATCACCTTCTGGTCATGCTGGCCGCGCGGGACGTGGCGCTGGATGATGTTCTGGCCGAGCTGGACCGCCGTCAGGGCACCAGCGGTATCGCCGAAAAAGCTGCCCGCCCCAAAGGGTAACGTCCGGGTTCCGCACTGGCTCCTGGGCCGTTATACTCGGATGCCAGACTGTCAGGGCGAAGGCGCGTTATGATCCGAATTTTGATGCTTGTGGCAACCCTTGCCATCGTCGCTGGCTGCGCCGCGCCGCCGCGCTCGACCGGGGATGAGGTGCAGCGGCTCGCCACGGAGATTCAGGGCCTTGGCCCGGATATCGACCCTGAGGAGGCCCGACGCGCAGCTGGAATTGCTTACGCCTATACCGCTCAGCTGGTCGAGGAATACCAGATCACAGACCCGCCCCTGATCCATAACATGAAGGTCAACAAGGGGCTGCGCCCGCGTGGGCTGTGCTGGCATTGGGCCGAGGATATCGAGCGGCGGCTGAAACAGGAAAACTTCCGGACACTGGAGCTGCACCGTGCCATTGCAAACGCGGACAACCCGACGCGGATCGACCACAGCACCGCAATCATCAGCGGTAAAGGTGCGACGCTGTATGACGGTGTCGTATTGGACCCGTGGCGTTATGGCGGCGTGTTGTTCTGGTCTCCGCTGGTCGAGGATACCCGGTATGACTGGGTTCCGCGCGACGTGGTGCTGGAAAAGCGGCGGAAGGAACAGGTGGCGCGGCTGAAACCTTACGTCCCCGCCAAACCCTAAAGCTTGGACGAAATGATCCCGGTCGAAAATCCGCCCATGCGCAATTCGCCAAACAGGCGCTGATATTCGATCTTGGGGCAGCGGTTCATCACCACATCCACGCCACGGGCCTGGGCCTTTGCCGCCGCTTCAGGGTGTTCCACGCCAATCTGCATCCAGATCGTACCGAGCGACGGGAAAGCCTCCAGCGCCTCATCTACAATGGGTGGCACGGCCTCGGACCGCCGGAAAATGTCCACCATGTCTACAGGCTCGGAGATCTCTGACAGGCTGCCGCGAACCGTCTGACCAAACAGGTCTTTGCCCGCGTGGCCCGGATTGACGGGAATCACCTTGAACCCTTTCAGCGACAAATAGCGCGCCACGTAATAGCTGGGTCGCACAGGGTTCATGGAAACGCCGACAACGGCCACCGTCTTGGTGCGTTGCAAAATAGCCTTAAGGTGCTGATCGGAATAGTCTGGCATGCCCTATCCTTAACAGGGTTCCAAAAAGAAAAAAGCGCCCAAGAAAGCTTGGGCGCCAGTTGTTGGAACGAGGGACAGTGAAATGACCCGCGGCAGTTCCGTTCCGCGGTCACTGTGACATTTAAGCATGGATCCGTTAAAAAAAAGAGGGGTGGCGCATTTTTGTGATGACTTTTCACAATTAGCTGAACCCTGCCTACTCCCCATAGAGAATTGCGGGCCAGTTTTCTTCTGCCATCGCAATGTATCCTGTTTGATTCTGCTGCCAGATTTCCTCGACCGCGGGTGAATGCGTCAGGTAAAGACGCCCATCGACCACCTGCCACGTATTCGGATCCGTGCTTTTCAACACACCCATCGCCATCCCGTACGAGCAATAACCACCGAACTGCGGCGCAAAGGCGCGCGGGTTGCCTTCAAAGAGCTCGCGATTTGCCTGCGATTTGAAATGCCACCGGGCGCCCTTCCACATGACCGCGTTTTCGGGTGCCCCTTTTGAAGGCGCGTCGCTGTCAAAATAGGACACGGGATCATACCCCGCCAACGCCACACCGTCAGTGGCGTAATACACGGGATTGTCCTGCGCAAACACGGCAGGAGCCAGCAATACAGTGCTCAGCGAGCTCATAAAAGTACGTCGGTTCAGCATCGTCATATGGGAATCTGCACATTCAAGACCATCAAGATGCAACTTTTCGCGTTTTTCGGAACCCCTGTTGACGCGGATGTGAACGAGTGTTCGCCAGTTGAAACTTAGTCAAAGATGTCTTCGATCACGTCCCATGCTTCGTCGAACACGCGCGCAAGCATGGTCTTCTTCCTCTTTTTGCGCTTTGCTTTCCGAGGGGCAGCATGAGACACAGCTACGCGCAGCGGTTCGGGTTTGTGTACTTTCCGCGCGGGCAGCATCTTCAGGTTGTGCAGCGGCGCTCCACAGCTGGAGCAGCTAAGCTCGTGCCGTTCCTTGCCTTTCAGGATCAAGGCAGCCCGGGTGCCGCAATAGCAGCAGGTCGCGATTTTGGCAGGACCGGGAATGACGCTCTCCTTTGCTCAGGGTCGCGACGCATATAAGGCGATTGCCGCAGCATTTGAGACGTTCAGCGAACCAAATCCCCCGGCTGCGTCAATTTTAACCAACTGATCCACGGTTTCCTTTGTCTTCTGCCGCAAGCCCGGACCTTCCGCGCCCAGCACAAGCGCGACAGGGCGGTCACGGCCATCGCTTAGCGCACCTTCGATTGTCATGTCGGCTTCTCCGTCCAGCCCAAGGACCAGAAAGCCCATGCCCTGAAGCTCGACAATCGCGTCCGCAAGGTTGCGCACCCGCAGATAAGGCTGCCGCTCAAGCGCACCGCTGGCGGTTTTTGCCAGTGCCCCGGTCTCGGGCGCGGAATGGTGGCGTGTGCCGATCACAGCACTGGCCCCCAGAACTTCGGCCGAGCGCAGAATCGCCCCGACATTGTGCGGGTCGGTGACCCGGTCCAGCAGAATGACGCGAGGGTTTTCGCGACCGATGCAGTTATCTGCCAGACTGCCCCATTCCAACGGCTTGACCTCCAGCGCCGCGCCCTGGTGCACGGATCCAGAATCGATGGGCGCAGAAAACTTGCGCGGGTCGACCATCTCGGCCTCGATCCCCGCAAATTCAATAGCTTCCGCCAGTTTGTCACACGCATTCCGCGTCACCATCAGGCGTAGTTTTTGCCGTTTTGGGTTCATCAGCGCATCGCGAACCGCGTGCAGGCCAAACAGCCAGACTGTTTCCGCAGCAGCAGCTTTGCGCGCCTGTTCCTTTTCGACGACCCATTTGGGTTTCTTCATTTCAAGGGCCTCCGGGCCGGGAATTCGGTTTCCTGCGCCAAAGGGAAATTTTCCTGTTGACGCTCCTTTGGTGCGCTAGTAATCACGCCTCCACGTCAGGTGCAACGCCTGACAGTGGGCGACAGGCCGCAAGGTGTGGCAGGGGACTGTAACTCCCTCGCGGAGACGCACGCCTGGTTCGATTCCAGGGTCGCCCACCATCTTTCCAGCGTATTCCGAAGATGGTGAGGACGCGTGTCCCGCATTGTGTTATTGTCTGTCAGCTGTGTTATTGCTGTTGGTCTGCCGTCATTCTCAGATTCAACAGACCTGATCCGTTTTACACATCTTAAACCGGCGCTAACGCGACCGGATTGTGAACGAAAGGTGCCGCGTGGCCTTCGCCACCGCATGTCATGACGTTCAGATCAACGCGCCAGTCGATTGCGCACCTATTCCGCAGCCGGGCGCATCTGCGCTATGCGGTTGAACCAGCCTACGATGTCGTCCAAATCCGCAGGCAGCTCTTCGGCCGCACCTTCGGCGAAGGTGTTGAACTTTTCGGCGTTCAGCCCGTTAACGCCGACCAGCACCGGAATATCCAGCGCCAGTGCTTCGCCGATTACGGGGCGAAAACCGCGCCCATCGGATTCATGTTTGCCGAATTTGTTGATAATCAGCAGGTCCGGTGCGTTCGCAAGAGAGGCGGTCACATATCCCACCGCCTGTTCCAGCGCTGCCGGGTCCAGACGGCAGCCGCGCGACTGGGTGCCCAGTGATTGTGAGATTCGGATGGTTTCACCATCCGGCAACACGCGGACATCCATGTCGCACTTGCTGCTGTCGGTACATTCCGTGTTCGTTTGCACGACACCGGCCAGTTTCGCGCCAGACGCCAGCAGACGTTCAGCAACAGCGCTGAGCAGGCGATCCGTCGCGCCGCGGTCGGTGGTGGTGACATAGGCCAGATGCATCTTGGACCTCTTGTAAATCGATTGTGACGTTTCAAATAGCACGCAAGGTGCTGCCCGACCACTCCCCCAGTCAAGGCAGCGGCGACAGACCGATCACAGGTGCGTGCAGGTGAAGAAGAACCGCATAAGCGGCCAGTGCGGTTAGCCAGATCCAAGGGCGTGGCCATGGACGCGGAAAGCGCAGTGAGAACCGCGCCGTATTTCGCGACAACCGGACCCATTCAAAGCCAATCTCACGCGATTTACGCCTGTCGATCAGGGCCATGCCCATAACAGAAAATCCGGCAAACAGGCCGAACAGGGTCACATGTGACAGGCTTCCATTGGCCAGAAGATGCGCCAAGGACCACAACAGCAGCGCGGCTAGGATCGGGTGGCGAGTGGTGCGCAGAATACCGGGGTGTTCGGGGTCAAAAGGCCTTTTGCCCATCCCACCAAAAGAAAACGGGTTCTGGATCGCAAGCCCGGCCACAGCCAGCCAGCACACCACAGGCATGATCAGTATTGGCACCCAGCGCAAGACTGCGAACGGCGGAATGACCTCGACATAGGGGGCGTTTGCAGCGGCGACAATCAGCCAGGCCAGCACGGCCAGCGACAGAAGTGAATAGGCCGCGAAATACCCCCGGCGCCCGAGCGTGCCGATCAGCCATCCCCGCACGGTGGGCCGTACAGGAATTGCATGGCTGAGCAGGAAAACGATGAGTGCTGCAAGAAATAGTCCCCAACCGGTCATGATATTCTCCAAACGTGTTGGGGTCGGTCTATAGTGGGGGGACGGCGACCTCCTTGCCCGAAATCAAGTTGGGTCACAGGGGCGGATACGCCGCCCCTGCCTGTATTACAGCCCAAGCGCCGCGCGGCGTTCTTCGGCAAAGCCCTGCACGATGCGGTCGGCAATCAGTGCCAGAATCGCCATCGCGGCCCCGGCCGAAATACCAAGCCCCACATCCGCCTGACCCAGCGCCAGATATATCGACTGGCCCAGACCGGTGGTCCCGATCAGTGCCGCGATGACCAGCATGGCAAAGGCGTAAAGGATGGTCTGGTTCAGCCCCAGCAGGATGGTCGGGGCCGCATAAGGCGCCCTCACATCGCGCATGATCTGCCACTCGGTCGCGCCGCTTGAAATTGCGGCCTCCATCATCTCATCCGGTGTATTGACCAGCCCGTGCCGCGTGTAGCGGATCATCGGGACAATCGCATAGGCACAGATGGCCAGAAAGGCCGAGAACTCGCCAATCTGGAACACCATCAGCACCGGGATCAGGAACACGAAAAGGGGGATCGTCTGCAACATGTCACAGATCGGGCGAACCACGTTCCACACAGGCTGCCATACCGCGCTGGCAAGGCCGATCAGCCCACCCGCCAAAGCGCAGGTAAACACCGCTGCACCGCTGAGATAAAGCGACAGCAGCGCCCTTTCCCACAGGCCCGAGACGAGGATGGTGCAGAGCAGCCCCACGCAGAGCGCGGCCAGACGCCAGCCCCCGGCAACCCAGCCCAGCGCGGCAGCGCCAGTCAGGACAAAGGGCCACGGCAGGTTCGCGATACCGGTTTCCAGCATTCCAATCAGAATCAGAACGACCAGCCCACCAGTCAGCCGTCCGCGCCACGCCATCAAAAGCGCAATCCCGGCACCGGCCGCAAACAGGCCAAAGCTCATGCTCGACGTCCACTGGAAACCCCATGTGAAGGGCAGCACCGCCTGATCCAGCCCGATCCGCAGCGGCAGCAGTACATAGAACAGCGAGTTGTTTTTGAGGGCGTCCAGCCACTGGCCATTGGCCTGCGTGAATGCGGTCAGGCCGCTGTCCACGGCTTCGGCCATCGGGTCCAGCAGGGTCAGCTCCGCAGGGTTTGGCAACCACGCCCAGAAGGCCGCCGTAAAGACAACAGCAAAACCCAGCATCGCCCAGACAACACGGCTGTCATAGCGTTTACGCTCGGTCGCCAAAGTGCCGCTCATCCGGTCGATCACCACGGCAAAGACCACGATAACCAGACCCGCCATCAGCGACTCGCCGAACTGCGCCTTGCGCATGGTCAGCAGAACCTCCCAGCCGATATCGTTGAACCCGCCGATGACGGCGGCGATGATAACCATCGACAGAGCAGCCATCAGGCATTGGTTCACACCGACCATGATCTGAGTGGTGGCGGCAGGGATTTCGACCTGGAACAGTTGCTGGAACCGAGTGCCGCCGGACATGATGGCCGCCTCTTTGATCTCGGGCTCCACCCGTTCCAATCCCAGCATCACATTGCGCGCCATGGGCGGTGCGGCATAGATGGCCGAAGCAATCAGACCAACAACAGGACCAAATCCAAACAGCAGCAGCAGCGGTGTCAGATAGGCAAAGGTCGGCACCGTCTGCATGATGTCCAGCACGGCCTGCACAAAGGATTTCACCTTTGGCACTTCGTTGGCGAGGATGCCGATGCCGCCCCCAATGACCAGCGCCACAGGGACAGACACGGCGACAAGCGCCAGCGTATTCATGCTTTCGGCCCAATAGCCCGAGGCCAAAACAAAGCTGAGGCCCAGAAAGCCAAGTGCGGCCATGGACAAGCCGCCCAGATACCAGCCCAACGCGGTCACAATCCCGATCAGGATAGGCCATGGCGTTTTGCCTAGCACGAAATTCGCCCAGTTCATTGGGTGGGTCATCAGGTCCGAAAACAGCCGCATTGCCGGTTTGATCAGGTTCAGAAACCAGTCCAGAAACGCGCCAACCCATTGGGTTGCAGGCAGTTCCCACGCGGCGGGCCACTTGACCAGCCACGGGGCGATACCCTCGAGCGCGAGGCAAACTGCACCGACGATAACAGTTATCAGGGCGGCCTTCGCACCTGCCGTCAACTGCGCACTGCGCCGTGTCGGGAGGTCGGTTATGGCGGTCATGTCTCGTCCACCTGGAGAGCTGCGGCCAGATCGGACGGATGCACCGTGCCGACGACATTGCCCGCCTCATCCCGCACGGGCACGGGTTCATACAGCTCCATGCAATGCGCAAGGGCTGCGTCCAGCGTCATCGAGGTGGTGAGGCCGGGGTCATCCGGGCCACATTCCGCCTTGCTCCGCATGACCGAGGCGACCTTGGCGTGCTGACCTTTGGCGACATCCTTCGAGAATTCGCGCACGTAATCATCCACCGGGCGCAACACGATATCTGTGGGCGTTCCGATCTGAACAATCTTGCCGTCGCGCATGATTGCTATGCGGTCGGCCAGCTTCAGCGCCTCTTGAATGTCATGGGTGATAAAGACGATGGATTTCTTCAGCGTCGCCTGAATGCGCAGGAATTCATCCTGCAACTGGCGGCGGATCAATGGGTCGAGAGCCGAGAACGGTTCATCCAGAAACCAGATATCGGGATTTACGGCGAGGCTGCGGGCAATGCCCACACGCTGGCGCTGGCCACCTGAAAGCTGGCGCGGAAAGCTGTCTTCGCGCCCTTCCAGACCGACCAGTGAGATCACCTCCTGTGCGCGCGCCAGCCGTTCCTTCTTGCCCACACCCTGCACGCGCAGCGGATAGGCCACGTTTTCGGAAACGGTCATATGCGGGAACAGGCCGAAATGCTGGAACACCATGCCCAGTTTTTTGCGGCGCAACTCGGTCAGGGCCTTCTTCGAGGCTCCGATGACATTTTCGCCGTCCACCCGAATCTCACCGCCCGTGCCGGGCAGTAGCTGCGAAATGCAGCGGATCAGCGTGGATTTGCCCGAGCCCGACAAGCCCATGATGACGAAAAGCTCGCCCTCCTGAACTTCGAAATTGGCATCCTGAACGGCAGGGATCAGCCCCTGTTCCCGAAGGGCGGCGGCAGCCTTGTCTGCGTCATTCCCTGACCGAGACAGCGCGTCGGTCAGGGCTTTGTCAGCGCCGGGGCCAAACACCTGCCAGAGATTCCGGCAGGCGATGGCTGGCATGGTCGTGTCCGTCACTTACGCGGGCTCACTGGGTTGCCGCGTCTACAACCGGACGCCATTTGCCTTCGTTTTCAGCCATCCATGCGGCGACAACTTCTTCGACCTTTCCACCGTCAACGTCGATCGCGCCCATCATCGGCTGCTGGTCTTCAACCGCCAGCTGATAGTTGGTCAGAATTTCAAAGGCTGCCGGCCATTTCTCTTCCATACCGCTCCAGCCAGCTTTGAAGATGCGCGAGGGAGAGAAGTCGCAGTCATTGACAGCATTCGGGTTCGGGCCCCAGGCCGGATCACTGAAGCACGCCTCTTCACCAGCGGGCAGTTCGACGAACTGAACGTCATAGGCCGACATCGCCCAATGCGGCTGCCAGAAGGTGATCAGCAGCGGCGATTTGCGTTCGGTCGAAGCGCGCAATTCCGCGATCAGCGCCCCTTCGGACCCTGCTGGTACGGCTTTGAACGGCAATTCCAAACCGGTCATGCGATCCGCGCCCGGAGTTCCCCAGTCGGCCGGGTAATCGACAAGACGACCACCGGGCAGAGTTTCCGCCGTCGCAAAGACCTGAGCGCAATCTTTCAGCGCTTCCCATGCGGGCAGGCCCGGGCACAGATCGGCCACATGCGCCGGGTACGCGATGCCTTCCTTGGCATCCAGACCCAGATCACCGATTTCAACCACAGTGCCTTCACCGATTTTCTTGGCGTATTCATCGGAAACGTTGGAAGACCAGATTTCCAGTGTCGCGTCGATGTCGCCATCGGCCAGCGCCTGGAACTGGTTCATCATGCCAGCGGTCACATATTCGACGTTGTACCCGGCTGCCTTGAGCATCTCACCCGCCACATGCGTGGTGACGTGCTGGCCGGTCCATTCGTTGATCGCCAGTTTGATCGGTTCATCCACGGCGCCCATATCCGCCGCCTGCGCCGCGCCTGCAACGCTCAGAGCCATTAGGCTTACACTTAGTTTTTTCATGGACTTAACTCCCTGTCATATTTGTTTTGCCCATCCCGGCAAGGATTTTCCCGCCGGTCTTTCTGTCTGATGACAATGCCATGCCGCAGCATGCACAAATTTGGCTGGAAAAGAACAGTGATCCGTTTCCAAATTGTGGAAAAGATCTTTCTGCCAGATTGTTCCCCCCTCCCGGCTCCCTTTACGCATCCAACCCGGCTTGCCTTGTTCCATTTCGCTAAGACGGGACGTTGACTGACGAGTCAATCAGAAAACATTTTGCCACCTTTTGTCGAGAACTTCTTTCGAAAATCCGCATTTTTCTGCGAATCCAGTTATTCGTTGGGCTGCCTCAAATCTGGACACGGTCAGATTTTTCATTGCCAAACAAGAACAAAAGATAAACATTTATAGTCGGGCAACATCAAGGTTAGACAGATGCGAACGTTTGACGAAATCTTTGAAATCGCAGCCGCGCGCCACGGCGGTCCAGAAGCTCTGGACGCAAAACTGAGCAAACCGAAAACCCCCGCGGAACTGGCAGCGATGCCCGAGGATCGCTGGCTGTCGGTCATCACGAAATGCATCTTTCAGGCTGGCTTCAACTGGAAAGTCATCGAAAACAAATGGGACGGGTTCGAAACAGCCTTTAACGGGTTCGACGTGGGGCGATGCGCGTTCATGGATGATGAGAAGTTTGACACCCTTTTGCAGGATACGCGCATCGTAAGGAATGGAACCAAGATCGCGGCTGTACGGGATAACGCTGCATTCTTGCTTGAACTGCGTGAGGAAGGCGGCGCGGGTAAAGTGTTAGGCGGCTGGCCATCTGATGACTACGTCAACCTTCTGGCAATGCTGGCAAAACGCGGGGCCCGACTGGGCGGCGCTTCGGCGCAGTACGCAATGCGGTTTGCCGGGCGGGACAGTTTCATTCTGTCTCAGGATGTCACCGCCCGGCTGATTGCTGAAGGTGTGATCGACAAGCCTGCCACCTCGAAGAAAGCGATGGAGGCGGTTCAGAACGCCTTTAATACATGGATGGGTCAGTCCGGGCGATCACTTACGGAAATCAGCCGGGTTCTGGCCATGAGTCTGTGAAAACGGTTTGCGGAATACCCGCAGCGGAATAAGATTCAACTTATGGTTCTGCGTGTATTCATTGCTTCACTTTTGTTGCTGGCCGCCTGCGGTCGTGAGTTGACTGAGCAGGAGCGCGATTTTGCGGAAACCATTCAAGGGGAAACCCTGGAACTGGATCACATCCGTCTGGTCGAAGGTGCCCCGGTTACCAACGTGACGTATTTCCGCGAAGAACGCCCGCGACTGGCCTGCCGCGAGCGCATTCTGCCCCCGGTGGACCCCGGGCCGGTGACGGGCAAACCTGCCGCCGTGGCCCTGTTCAACAAAGTCTACTTTGCCCGCGACTGGTATCTGGAGGACTATATGTCGGAATTTCCGGATCAGATGAACCTGCTGGCCGCGATGCTTTTGGCCCATGAGCTGACGCATGTCTGGCAATGGCAGAATCGCCGGACCACGGGTTACCATCCCCTGCGCGCTGCGGCGGAACATGGGGGCCGAAGGGATCCGTATCTGTTCGACCTCGAAACTTCTCCGGATTTTCTGACCTACGGGTTCGAACAGCAGGGCGCGATCGTCGAAGAATATGTGTGCTGTCGCGCGCTGGCCCCTCAGGCCAAGCGCACCAAAAGACTTCATGACATGCTGGGTGCCCATTTTGATCTGTCGCCCTTGCCGGAACAGGGGCGCGAGCGCCCGGTCCTGATCCCGTGGAGCGAAGCCAGGATCGAGGGGATTTGCAGTTAGTTCCGGGCGCGCTGCAGGGTTTCCAGATATGCCACCAGATCAACGATCGGCTGGCTGGTCAGGATCGGCTGACCTTCCGGTGTTTTCATGGATGTGTCCTGCCCGTCGAAATAAGGGCCATAGACCGGCATCGGGCTGCCATGGCTGACCAGCGGATCCCTGCCGTCGATGCGGGCGACAACGCGGGCGGTCGGGAACACCCCGCTTTCGCTGGACAATGCGGTCAGATCGGACGGCTGAACAACCAGCACACTGGCCATCGGCCCCTGCCCGGTTGCGTCAATCCCGTGACAGGTCGCGCAGTAATGCAAATAGAGTTCCTCTCCGGTCACGGCATCCTGCGCCCAAGCAGCCTGTGCGGCAGCAGCCGAAACCCCGAGAACCAGCATACCGATCGTTGCCTTGAACATCGTATCCTCCTGTCACAATTGACATTTGCAGGGTTGCCCGACAGGCATATGGGCGCAATGATCCAGATCAACGAAACAGGTGCAGAGGGTTCGGGCAATGACACAATACGCAGCCATCATGCTGGCCGCCGGATTTGGAATTCCGATACTGGCCGCTCTTAACGCGGCCCTTGGCAAGGTCATCGGATCACCGACAACGGCAGCTGTGGTGCTGTTTGCAATTGCCCTGGCCGCCTCGGTGCTGACCATGCTGTTGTTTCCCGGTTTTGCAGCCTTGACCAAGGTTGCGCAGGCCCCGAAACACCTGTTGTTCGCTGGCATCCTGATTGCATTCTATGTGTTGTCGATCACCCATGTCGCCCCGCATTTCGGTGTGGGAAACGCCGTGTTCTTTGTCCTGTTGGGGCAATTGATCAGTGCCGCGGCAATCGATCACTTCGGCCTGTTCGGCGCGCAGGTTGCACCCCTCACCCTGATGCGGGCAGGAGGTATCGCGGTCATGGCCATCGGTGTTGCAATCACTCAACTGGCCTGAGCACGCCACCCTCAAGCCGGACCATGCGATCCATGCGCGCCGCCAGTTCGAGGTTGTGGGTCGCGATCAACGCCGACAAACCGTCGTCCCTCACAAGTTTCATCAGCGCATCGAACACCTGATCCGAAGTTTCAGGGTCCAGATTGCCTGTCGGTTCGTCCGCCAACAAAACACGAGGCGCGTTGGCAAGCGCCCGACAAAAAGCCACGCGTTGTTGTTCACCGCCTGACAACGCCGCAGGACGGTGGCTGGCGCGCGGGGCGACGCCCACACGGTCCAGCAGATCCAATGCCCGTGCCTGAGCAGCTTTTTCAGACACGCCATTGGCCAGTTGCGGCAATGTGATGTTTTCCAGCGCCGTAAACTCGGGCAGCAGGTGATGGAACTGATATACGAACCCGATATCCTGCCGACGCAACGCCGTTCTGGTTCGGTCGCCCTTGCCGTTCACATTCTGCCCCCCGATTTCCACGGTTCCGTCGTCAGGCCGATCCAGCAGACCGGCGATGTGCAAAAGCGTTGATTTGCCCGCCCCTGACGGCGCAACCATGGCCACGGCCTCACCCGCGCGCAGCTCCAGATCGACCCCGCGCAGAACCTGCACCTCGCCCGGTGTGCCTTTGAGGTAGGTCTTGGTCAGACCGTTCAGTCGCAAGGTGACATCATTCATGGCGCAGCGCCTCGACCGGGTTCAGCCGCGCCGCGCGGCGGGCGGGGAAATAGGTGACGATGAAAGACAGGCCAAGCGACAGGCCCGTCGCCTTGAGCACATCGCTCAGATGCAGTTCGGCCGGCAGGGCGTAGATGCCACGGATCGACGGATCCCACACGCCACCGCCCATCACGTAGTTTACGAATGAGAAAATCGGATCAATGTAGATCGCAAAGAGGCATCCCAGGATGACCCCCATTGCAGTGCCAATCAGGCCGGTGAACGCACCGCAGATGAAAAAGACGCGCAGAACCGATCCCTCGCTCAGGCCGATCGTGCGCAGGATTCCGATATCGCGCCCCTTGTTCTTTACCAGCATAATCAGGCCCGAAACGATGTTCATCGCAGCAATCAGAACGAGGATCGACAGGATGATGAACATCACATTATCCTCAACCTCGAGCGCGCGTAGAAAGCCGCCGGATGCGTCCTGCCATGTCCATATCTGACTGCGCTCACCCGACGCCTCAAGAATGGGAATCAGGATCGGGCCAAGATCTTCGGGCTTGTCCACCATCACTTCGATCTCATCCGCCACACCTTCACGGTTGAAAAAGCCCTGCGCCTGAGAAAACGGCATGTAGACGCGGGTGCGGTCGATGTCATAGCGACCGGCCGAAAACACATAGACAACACGATAGGCATTCACGCGCGGCGACGTGCCAAAGGCGGTTTTGACCCCGTTGGGCGAGGTCAGTTTGACCACATCCCCGACAGTGGCCCCGATGCTGCGGGCCACACCCGATCCAATGGCGATGACATCCTCACCCGTCTGGAAGTCCGACAGGTCCCCCGCCGCCTGTTCCGCCTGCGCGATACCCGGCAGGTCGAGCAGATCGTCGGGTCGGATGCCAAACACCTCGACCCCGCTGCTGCTGTCGCGGTTGGTGATCAGCACCTGCCCCTTCACCAGCGGTGCGGCACGCTCAACTCCGGGCACCTGCGCTATGCGGTCGGTGCGTTCCTTGTAGTCGGCAATTGTTCGATCCACCCGGCCCTGCGCGTCAAATTCACCCGAGGAATAGACCGTCACATGCGCATTGGCGCCCAGAATGGTGCCGACGAATTCAGAGCGAAAACCTGAACGGACAGCCAGCGTTGCAATCAGTGCAAACACAGCAAGCGTGATCCCGATCAAAGAGATCCATGTCATCACGCTGACACCGCCTTCGGCCCTGCGCGCGCGCAGATATCGCCAGGCGATTTTCCATTCAAAAGGGGCAAAGGGCGGGGGTGTCTTGGCCATGCCTGCTCCGGGTTTTCTTGTTTGCGGCGACCCTTTCGGCATTTCGCCCAATGGTCAAGCCGGTTGTCACTCTGAACTGGCTCCTCAGCCTGAAAGAGCCGAATCGTTGCAGGACATGACCAAAATACACGTGCAAAACAGGTGTCTTCTAATTCGGGCGCTACACCATGAGTTGTGAAGCGCATCACAGACAGAAGGTGATTGTTTCAGGTATGACGTTAATCATCGCACATCGTGAGCCACTGAATCGTAAAGGCAACAATAAGTGCGAAATTTTATTACTCTTTTTGATTATTTTCAGAAACTTTGCCACCCTAACCATGGGGGAACACATTTAAAGAGCGGGGGTCGCTCAATGAATTTACGAATTTCAACCAATGGCGCGGGTGCAATTTCGACCCGTCAGGCTTCAACAGAATTGGATTGTGAGACCGCAGCCTTGCTGCGCGCGGCCATCCGGCCGATCTTTGTCACCGCAGCAAGCTGGGGCAATTTGGCAGACATCCTGAAAGACAAAGGATATCGTCTGGTTTTCCGTCAAGGCCGTTTGTGTATCACGGATCGGGCAACTGATGCGCGGATTTGCGGATTGCGCTTTCTGGATATCGAGTTTCGCGAACTGATCAGCCGCCTTGGCCGCCCGATTGTTGTGGCGACAGGTGACGGAGCCAACGGAGACGTCCTGGCCGAGCGCCCGACGTCGGATCAAAACTGAGAACCTGCCGACTGACGCGGTCAATTCAGGTAGCTTGGGAAGGGCCGCCAGATCTGAGCCTCCGGCACCCCTTCCAGATCACGGGGCGTGTTTCAACGCCTGCTTAATGCAGCAACGGATGGTGGCTCAGGCGATCTGCTGGTAAATCTCAGCAACTTTGGTAACGGCCGCCTCGGGGCTCAGTTCCTCGCTTTCGCCGGTACGGCGGCAGGTCAGTTCAACCACACCATTCTTCAGACCACGCGGGCCAACCGTGATGCGCCAGGGCAGACCGATCAGGTCCATCGTGGCGAATTTGCCGCCTGCGCGTTCGTTGCGGTCGTCATAGAGCGGCTCCAGACCCAAAGCCGTCAGCGCCGTGTAGATCTTGTCACAGGCTGCATCGGCTTCTTCATCGCCCTGCTTGAGGTTGACGATACCGCAATGGAACGGGGTCACGCCCTCAGGCCAGATGATGCCCTTATCGTCATGGCTGGCCTCGATGATCGCACCGACAAGGCGGCTGACACCGATACCATGGCTGCCCATGTGAACCGGAACCGGTTTGCCATCCGGGCCTTGGACAGTTGCACCCAAGGGATCGGAGTATTTGGTGCCAAAGTAGAAGATTTGACCCACCTCGATGCCGCGCGCCACGCGGCGGCGTTCTTCGGGTATCTGGTTGAACAGCGCTTCATCATGGGTTTCGTCAGTGCGCGCGTATTTCGAAGTGAACTCTTCCAAAATGGCCTGACACTGTTCGCGGTTGTCATAATCGATGTCGCGATCGCCAAAGGTCAGATCAGTGACAGCGCTGTCATAGAAAACTTCGGATTCACCGGTATCGGCCAGAACCAGGAACTCATGCGTGTCATCACCGCCGATGGGGCCTGAATCGGCGCGCATCGGAATCGCCTGAAGTCCCATCCGTTCATAAGTGCGCAGATAGCTGACCAGATGGCGGTTATAGGCGTGCAGCGCATCTTCCTTGGTCAGGTCGAAATTGTATCCGTCCTTCATGTAGAATTCACGGCCCCGCATCACGCCGAAACGCGGGCGGATTTCATCGCGAAACTTCCACTGGATCTGGTAGAGCGTCAGCGGCAGGTCCTTGTAGCTACTGACGTGGCCACGGAAGATATCTGTCACCAGTTCTTCGGCCGTCGGCGTGAACAGCATGTCCCGGTCATGCCGGTCCTTCATCCGCAGCATCTCCTGACCGTAATCGTCATAGCGCCCGGATTCACGCCACAGATCCGCCGACTGGATGATGGGCATCTGGATCGCGATGTGACCGGCCCGCGCCTGTTCCTCGTGGACGATGTTTTCCAGCTTGCGCAGCACTTTGAAGCCCAGCGGCAACCAGGAATAAATCCCGGCAGAGGCCTGCTTGATCATCCCTGCACGCAGCATCAGCCGGTGGCTGACGATCTGAGCCTCGGACGGGGTTTCCTTGAGAACGGGCAGAAAGTAACGGCTCAGGCGCATGGACGGACCTTCAAAGGTAAGAATTCGACTGGACAGGTGATTATGCCAAAGCCCCGCCGGGGGCAATCGCGCATTGGTGTTTTTCCGACCTTGCGGCAGTCGGTTTTTTGATTGACCCGCCAATCGGGAATCCCAATGGTAGCGGAAACGCAAATTCCATGAGGCGCCAATGCAGACCATTCAGGAACCCGCACGCCAAATCCCCGTCATTCATCAAACCGATGTTCTGGTCGTCGGTTCCGGCCCCGCCGGGTTGGCCGCAGCGCTTGCAGCGGCACGTGCGGGGGCCGAGGTATCTTTGATTGATCGGTTCGGCTGCATGGGTGGCAACATCACAGCGGTCGGCGTCGAAGGATTTGCCTGGTACCGGCACGAGCAAACCGTCGAGGCAGGCGGCATCGGGATGGAATTCGAAACCCGCGCCAAGGAGATGGGCGCCGCCGTTCCGGAAAGCCAGTCGCTGAGCTATGAGCTGGACAGCGAAGGCTTCAAACTGGTCGCCGACAAGCTGGTCAAAGAAGCGGGTGTGCATCCGATGTTGCATCGGCATTTCGTGGCCCCGATCCTGGAAGGTGACCGGATCACCGGCGTCATCACAGAATCCAAAGCCGGGCGCGAAGCGATTTTGGCCAAGGTCGTCATCGATGCCACCGGCGACGCGGATGTGGCCCACCGCGCGAGCGCACCGACCCACAAAACTCCGCGCGAGGACATGATGGCCGCTTCGGTCATGTTCCATCTGGCGGGCGTCGATAAACGCGCCTTCATGGAAGGTGTGAAAGCTGACCCGCAGACCTACAAGGACTGGGGCGGCGGCGGAGAGTGGAATATCGAAACCTCGGGGAAAGAGGACGACATGTTCTCACCCTTCGTCAAGAAACCGTTCCAGCAAGCGATTGATGAGGGGCTGATCCCGCCGCACCTGAATACCATCGCCGGAACCTGGGGCGCGATGCATGACACGGGCGAGCTGACCTACATGAACCTCATCCATCTGGCCGAGATCGATGGCACCGACCCCGACAGCCTGACGCGCGGCGAGATTGAAGGCCGCCGCCAGACCATGCTGGCCATCGACGCGCTGCGCCGGTTCATGCCCGGTTGCGAAAACGCTCGTTTGCGGAATTTTGGGATGACCATCGGCATCCGCGACACCCGCAAGATCGACGCGGTTTACAACATGACCGAAAACGATGCCCGCCATCAGGGCCGGTTCGAAGATACAATAGGTATCTATCCCGAGTTCATCGACGGCTATGGCATTCTGATCCTGCCAACTACGGGGCGGTATATGCAAATCCCTTATCGGTCGATGCTGCCCAAGGGCATCAAAGGCCTGCTGGTTGCAGGACGGTCACATGGCGCGGACCGGGTGGCGCATGCCGCCACGCGCAACATGGCCTGTTGCGCGGTCATGGGTCAGGGCGCGGGAATCGCCGCAGCGGTATCATTGAAAAGCAATCAGGAGCTGGACCAGCTGAATCTGGCACCTGTTCACGCGGAACTGCAACGTCAGGGGGTGAGGATTCACTGATGGACAATATCCCAACGATTGACATCGCGCCTTTGACTGCCCCGGGAACCGAAGCCTATGACGCGACGGTCCGGCACATCCTTGCGGCCTGTCAGGGGATCGGCTTTTTGTCGATCACCGGAACAGGCGTATCCCGGCAGACCGTGGATCAGGTGCGTCAGATCACCCGAGAGATTTTTGCCGTCGATGACGCAGGAAAATGGGATCAGGCCATCACCCGCGCTAACTATCGCGGCTATATTCCCATGGGGTTTTTCACACCCAATGATGGCTCGGGCAAAGCCGACAAATACGAGGGGTACAAACTGCATCACGAGGTCGCAGCAGACGACCCGGTGCGTGAGGATTGCGCGTTATACGGGCCAAACCTCTGGCCCGACGGTGTACCCGGTGCGAAAGAGGTCATTCTGGGTTACTGGCGGCAACTGGATCGCGTCACCGATCTGTTGCTGGGCGCGTTAGAGGCGGGACTGGATCTGAAAGCCGACGCGCTGCGCAGTGCATTCCGGGTCCCGATGACCAACATGACCCTGCTGCATTACCCGCCACAGGCCGAGGATGAGGCAGGCTATGGTATCCATCCGCACAAGGATACCGACGCCTTGACCATCATTGCCCCCGATCCGGTGGGCGGGCTTGAGGTGCAGACCCGCAACGGCGGCTGGATCACGCCCGACTGCCCGCCCGGTGGTTTCGTGGTGAATATCGGCGACATGCTTGAACTGTGGTCGGGCGGGCGGTTGAAATCCACGCCCCATCGGGTTGTGAACCGATCGGGTCAGGAACGGTATTCTTTTCCCTTTTTCGCGGTGCCCCGTCACGACGTCGTCGTCGCGCCTTTGCTGCCACCCCTGCCCGGCTTTGATCGTCCGGCGGTTCATTGCGGGCACTGGTCGGCCGAGATTTGGCGCACCAACTGGCCCGATGAGACCGCCACCAAAGACACGCCTGAATTGGGAACCTTGCGCGGCTGACCCCTGCAAACCCAAGCGCCATGAACCGCTTGCATCATGGGCTTTGATGCGCCAAGAACACCTGCAAGGGCCTGAACAAGGGGATCGCCATGGCTTTGCCGGTTAAGGATCAGCTGAGATACTGGAGCATCGCCGCTGCGGTTTTCGCGTTGATCCTGTGGGCCCTTGGCGATGTCTTGTTGCCTTTTGTCATCGGCGGGGCCATTGCCTATTTCCTTGATCCGGTCGCTGACCGGCTGGAGCGGCTGGGCCTGTCGCGTATGGCCGCCACGGCGGTCATCACGGTCGTCGGTGTTCTGGGATTTGTACTGGCAATTCTGATGGTGGTCCCTGCGCTGATCACCCAGTTGCTGGATCTTGTCGATGTACTGCCTGATCTGTTCAAACAATTGCGCAGTTTCATAGAAAAACAATTCCCGTCATTGCTTGACCGGGAATCAAGCACGCACGCGATGCTGGTGTCCTTTGGCGAAACGCTGAAATCCAAGACCGGGGACGTTATGCAAACGCTGCTGACCTCGCTGGGTTCCGCGATCAACATCGTTGTTCTGTTGGTCATTGTGCCGGTCGTGGCCGTCTACTTGCTGTTGGACTGGGACCGCATGACCGCCCGCATCGGAGAGCTGCTGCCACGTGACCACGCCCCCATCATCAGGCGGTTGGCGGGTGAGATCGATGCGGTTCTGGCCTCGTTCGTGCGCGGCATGGGAACAGTTTGTTTGATCCTTGGCACCTATTACGCGGTCGCACTAATGCTTGCTGGTCTGCAATTCGGCCTGATTGTGGGTTTTATCGCGGGCCTGGTCACGTTCATACCCTATCTGGGCGCCCTTATCGGAGGCTCGCTGGCCATCGGGCTTGCGCTGTTTCAGTTCTGGGGCGACTGGGCTCATATCGGGCTGATCGCGGGTATCTTTGCCATCGGGCAGGTCACCGAGGGCAATTTCCTGACACCCAAGCTGGTCGGCAGCTCTGTCGGGCTGCATCCGGTTTGGTTGCTGCTGGCCCTGTCGGTCTTTGGCGCGCTGTTTGGCTTTGTGGGCATGTTGGTGGCAGTCCCGGTCGCCGCAGCATTGGGCGTTCTGGCCCGCTTTGCCACATCGCTATACCTCGACAGCAGATTGTACACTGGTCTTGAAGGTCTGGATCAGGAAACCGAATAAATGGCCCGACAACTCAGCTTTGATCTGCCCGCCAAAACTGCGCTCGGGCGAGAGGATTTCTTTGTGTCACCGGCCAATGCGCTGGCGGTGGCAATGATCTCGGCCACGTCCTGGCCCGGCAACAAACTGGTACTGAGTGGGCCCGCTGGCGCGGGCAAAACCCATCTGGCCCATGTCTGGGCCGCTGAAACCGGCGGTCGAATCCTTCAGGCCAGAGACCTGAGTTATGACGATGTGCCAGACCTGGCGCGCATGCCGATCGCGATCGAAGACGTGCCTTTGATCGCCGGTGATCTCGAGCTGCAAAAAACGCTGTTCCACCTGCACAATCTTGTTCTGGCCGAGGGGCACCCCCTGCTGATGACAGGCCGTCTTGCACCGAAATTCTGGGAGTTGCCGCTGGCCGACCTGCAAAGCCGGGTCGAAGGCGCCCATCACGTCGCACTGGATCCGCCCGATGACGCATTGCTGGGCGCAGTACTTGCCAAGCTGTTTGTCGACAGGCAGCTCAACCCCGGCCCCGATGTCATCGCCTATCTTGTCAAGCATATGGACCGGCGGTTTGAAAGCGCAGCCGACGTTGTATCCCAACTGGACCAACTGGCCCTGGCTGAAAAACGCGACATTACACGCGCGCTTGCCATTCGCGTACTGAACACGGCCCCGGATGAGGTCGAGACCAATGATTGACCCGCTGACGTCAATTTCGCATCCTCAGGCAGAACTATCTGGAACACACATGGATCAGACCGTCAAAACCGATATCCCGGACTGGGGAACGTTCGGAAAGCCCCTGTTTGACAAACCGGACGCACGGGCGCTGTCGCGCGTCGGGGTTGTCGATGTCGGGTCGAACTCGGTCCGGATGGTCATTTTCGACGGGGCGGCCCGATCACCGGCCTATTTCTACAATGAAAAGGTCATGTGCGAACTGGGGGCGGGCCTGTCCGAAACCGGGCGACTGAACCCGCGTGGCCGCGAACGCGCCTTGTCGGCACTACGACGGTTCCAGCACCTGGCAATGGATCTGGATTTGCCCGGTTTGCATGTTGTCGCCACCGCTGCTGTGCGCGAAGCCTCGGATGGGCCCGAGTTTTGCGATCAGGTGCAGGCTGAAACCGGTTTGCAGGTGTCTATCATTGACGGTGACGAAGAAGCCCGCCTGTCGGCGCAGGGTGTCCTGTTGGGATGGCCCGGAGCTTATGGGCTGATCTGCGATATTGGCGGATCGTCGATGGAATTGGCCGAAATCGGCGGTGGTCAGGTCGGCCGTCGCGTAACCTCGCCGCTTGGGCCGCTGAAACTGCGCGACATCAAAGGCGGGCGGCGCGCGCGAAAAGCGCATATCAAGGAAACGATGGAGGATCTGCGCAATCAGATGGGCCAGCAGCGAGACCGTTTGTTTCTGGTCGGCGGCAGCTGGCGCGCCTTTGCGCGGCTGGACATGCTGCGGCGGGGCTATCCGCTGAACGTTCTGCATGAATACCGCATGACCACCAAACAGGTGCGCGAGACGATCAAATACATCGAAAAACACGATGGTGAAAAGCTGCGTGCTCAGGCGGGCGTGTCGAGCTCGCGCATGGCGCTTATCCCGTATGCGATGGACGTTCTGGCGCGGCTGATCCGCACGTTCAAACCCAAAGATATCGCCATCTCAAGCTATGGGATTCGCGAGGGGTTGCTATATGAGCAGATGCCGCAGGAAGTGCGCGATCGCGACCCGCTGATCGAAGCCAGCCGGTTCTCGGAAGCCAAGGACGCGCGCCTGCCCGGATTTGGCAGCAATCTCTATGATTTTGTCATCCCGCTGTTCAGATCGGCACCGCCCAGCAGAGTGCGCCTGATCAAGGCGGCCTGCCTGCTGCACGATGTAAGCTGGCGCGCGCATCCCGACTATCGGGCCGAGGTGTGTTTCGACAACGTCACGCGCGCCAATCTGGGTGGTTTGAAGCATTCCGAGCGTGTCTTCATCGGATTGGCACTGCAACACCGCTATCGCAACAAACGGGAAGGCAATCGGTTCTCTCGGCTTTACGAATTGCTGGATGAAAAAAGCCAGAAACAGGCCGAGATTTTGGGCAAGGCCATGCGGTTTGGCGCGATGCTGTGGATGCACAACGATGCCAATATGGGGCAGCTCAAGTTTTTCCCCAAAAAGCGAGAGCTGGAACTGTATCTGCCCGAGGCCGCAGCCCCCCTGTTCAGCGAAGTGGCAGAAGCCCGGTTAAGCGCCTTGGCAGCAGCGCTGAAATCTCAGACTCGCGTGATTGTCAAAGGCTGACTCTTGAGCGGGTCAGATATCTGTAGGTCCTTCGGGCACCTCGATATCCCGCTTTTCAGGCTCAGATGGCTCTTGGGTCGGTTTTCTGCGGATAATGATATCGCCATTGGGCAGGATCTCGGGTGGTTCATAAACGCTCCAGTCCTTGACCTCAGCCGCCAGTTCAGCAAGCGCCGGGCCCATCTGCTGCAAGAATGACTGCATCGCCGGGCCAAACTCTTCTGCCAGACCCAGCAAGTTTTCCAATGCCGGTTCCATTTCCTTGCGCAGACCTTCGAAAAACAGTTCGGCCCCCTGTTCCATCAGGGATTTTTCATTGTCTTCCTGTGCCATTGCAGGCGCGGCAAGGAACACTGAGATCGTACTGATCAGCAAGATGCGTTTCATACCTGACATATAAGGCCCGTGTGGCAGGCTGGAAAGGTCACAGTTCAATATCAAGCGTGACCGGAAAATGATCGGAGGCCGTCAAAAGCGCCTGCCGCAATTCCGGTTCAGCCCAACAGGCGGCATCCTGAAACGGGTGCCAGATACGCCAGGACGGGCGATATGCTTGCAGGTCCGTTGTAATCATTATGTAATCCAGTAATGCGTCCAGAAATTTACCTTCTTCCGGGCGGGCAAAGCGCGCAGTAGCAGGCACCGGCCCGGGCCGAAACCTGTAGGCTGTGACGGCGTTCGGGTCGAACAATCCGGCTTGCAGCAACACCTCGACCGACGAGCGGCCAAAGAGGTGCTCAAACTCATCCAGCCCGGGGCCATCGTTCAGATCGCCCAGCAAAATGACGGGCTGTTTTTGCGCAACATGCCATTCGACGCGCCGTGCAAGCCAGATCGCTTGCGCCAGCTGTTTGCGGCGATTGGCAATCGAAATCCGGATCGCCTCGTCCCGCGATTCGGCACCGTGCGGTGCCTTGGATTTCAGATGTGCCCCGATCAGGCGGATGTTGTGCCCCGCTTGCGTCGTCACCGCCAGTTCCATCGGCGGTTTGGAGAACCGCACGACATCCTCGGTCGCATCAATGTCGAGGTCGATTTTGAATACACCATCGAACCGGGGGGCTGTGGTATCTGCAATATCTCCCTTGGGATCGTGGCGAACACTCAGCACCGTTCTGTCATAGAGCAATGCCAGTTCCTGATGCGTGTCGTTTGCATAGCCCATCACCGCATCAGACGTGCGCAAGTCGAACGCTTCGGCAAAGGCTTGCAGGGCCCGAACCGTGTTCTGGCGTCTGCCCGTGTTGGGCGCCTCGACGATTACAATCGCATCAGCGTCAATGGCAGTCAGAACCTTGGCAATCGCTTCGATCTGCTGCGCTTTGGTGACGTCGTGCCTGCCGGACCAGCTGTCATCGACGATCAGCCTGTCTTTCTGGTCAAACAGATTGGCGAACCATTCGATATTATAGGTCGCCAGCCGCATCTGATCAGGCCCGCGCGCCGTTGATTTCATCCCAGGCGCGATTGATGTCGATCATCTTTTTCTCGGCCAGCCGGATCGCCTCTTCGGGGACACCCCGGGCCATCATGGCGTCGGGGTGCGTTTCCCGAACCAGCTGCCGCCAGACATTGCGAATGTCGGGCAGCGGCATGTCATGTGGAACGCCCAGAACCGTGTAAGGATCGTTTGGCGCATCCGGAACAAAGCGCGCCCGCAGTGCTTTGAACTGCGCGTCGGTTTGCCCGAAAATCTGGCTGACATCTTCGAGAAACGCGTTTTCGTTCGGATGATAGAAACCATCCGCCATCGCGATGTGAAAAAGACCTTCCATCAGGTCACACAGGGTTGTGCTGTCTTCGGAAAACATGCGGGCAATTTTGCGGGCGTAGTCCTGATATCCCGCCACGTCCGTACGGGCCATGTTGAAGACGCGGGCTGCACCTTCCTCATCTTCGCGCGCGATCTGAAACACGTCGCGAAAGGCGGTGACCTCATCACGGGTCACCTGACCGTCTGCCTTGGCCATTTTGGCACCCAGTGCGATGACCGCAATCGTAAAGGCCACGGACCGTTCCGGTGGCGAGCGTAGTTTTTCAAAAACTGCGGTCAGGCTTTCGCCCTGGGCAAGCGCGCTGAGCGCATCGGATATGCGAGTCCAGATCGACATGACCGCACCCTAGCGTCACAATTCGGGACTGTCAGGTGCAACAGGTCATTCAGCACCAAGAATTTTCTGCATCAGCACAAGGTCCAGCCGCTGGCCGAACTTAAAGCCGACTTCGGGCATCACCCCGACTTTCGAATAGCCAAGTGCGGCATGAAACGCCTCAGCCCCCGGATTGGCCGAGGATATGCCCGCGACCAGAACATGAACGCCTTGGGCTTGCGCGATTTCCTCCAGTTCTGACATCAACGCACGTCCCAGCCCTTTGCCCCACGCATCCGGTGACAGCTGGATCGTATGTTCGCAGGTTTGCGCATAACCGGGCCCGGTGCGGAAAGGGCCATATGTGGCAAAGCCGATAACGTGGCTGTCGTGCTCGGCAACCAGATAACCGGGCGCGCGTGCCTTGATATCTTCGGCAATCTGGGCGGCGCTGCGTTCGTCCGTCGTGAAAGTGACCAAAGTGTCCCGGATGATCGCATTGGTGATCCGGGCAATGGCTGGAGCATCTGACGCTGTGGCCGGGCGAATGTTCATTCCAGCACCCGCAGCCCATGAGGTGTCTCAATTTCTGCCTGCAAAGCCGCGGGGCCGGTATCGAACACAACAAGATCCAGCTCACCCAGTCGACGGGCCAGTGTCAGGGCATCGGGGTGATAGACAACCAGACGCCGCAACCGGCACGCGCTGTCCTGCAACATGTTTGCCGGGTGCAGGTCGCCCTGCCATTCGATAAGGGCGGGAAACAGATTGTCGAACGGCAAACGCCCCGTTGGCGGAACCGCCATGCGCCATTGCAACGCGCCGCGGGTCAGGTCGATGGGCTCTCCGGTGCCATCGGGAAAGATCGACAGTGTGGCCTCGATATCCTCGACCCGGCATATCCAGTTCGTCAAACGCGGGCCGCCCTGAAAATTGTCCAGATCGAACCATCGCGGCCTGCCCGGAGGCTGCGCCTGCGGATCGATGGCAATCGCTTCCAGATAGAGCCCGTCTCTGAGCCCCAGCAGCCTGTTATGTGTCCCGAATTTTTCGTGTTTCCCACCGGGTTGCAGTGCAACACCAAGCGCCTGTTCGATATGCGCAGACGCTTCTTCAAGCGTTTCGCCCGCGACGGCCAGATGATCGAGTAACATGTGCACCCTCCTGCGAAAACGACCGGACCCAAAGGGATCCGGCCGCATGTTTTCGCCATTGGCGCAGGATCACAAGAGCTTTCGTTGAAAGACTTGCCTTGTGTCAGGGCCGCGCTTCGCGGATCAGGCGCAGAATGTCCTGAGCGGCCTCGGGAATGTTGGTGCCCGGACCAAAGATAGCCTTGACCCCATGGTCATACAGGAACTGGTAATCCTGTTGCGGGATCACCCCACCACAGATCACGATGATATCGTCGGCCCCTGCTTTCTTCAGCTCTTCCACCAGCTGCGGTGCCAGTGTTTTATGCCCCGCCGCCTGTGAGGAAATGCCGACCACATGTACGTCATTGTCCACCGCGTCCTGCGCGGCCTCGGCAGGTGTCTGGAACAGCGGGCCAACGTCCACGTCGAACCCGATATCTGCAAAGGCCGTGGCGATAACCTTGGCACCGCGATCATGCCCGTCCTGCCCCATTTTGACCACCAGAAGACGGGGGCGGCGGCCCTCGGCCTCGGCAAAGTCCTCGATGGATTTCTGGATCGCGGCAAAGCCTTCGTCGCCCTCATAAGCAGCGCCATAGACACCGGCCAGGGTTTTCACCTCGGCGCGGTGGCGGCCGAATTCTTTCTCCATTGCCATGCTGATCTCTCCTACGGATGCACGGGCGCGGGCGGCTTCGACCGCAGCGGCCAGCAGGTTTCCGCCCTCCTGGGCGGTCTTGGTCAGGGCGTCCAGCGCGGCTTGGCACGCGGCTTCATCACGGGTTGCGCGAATGCGTTCCAGCCGCGCCACCTGCGCCTCGCGTACGGCGACGTTGTCGACATCCAGAATGTCGATCGGGTCTTCCTGTTCCTTGCGGTACTTGTTGACGCCAACAATCACTTCGTCGCCCCGGTCAATCATGGCCTGACGACGGGCCGCGCTTTCCTCGATCCGCAGCTTGGGCATGCCCGAGGCAACCGCCTTGGTCATGCCACCCATCTCCTCGACCTCTTCCATCAGGGCCCAGGCTTTTTCGACCAGTTCATTGGTCAGGCTTTCGACATAGTAGGAACCGGCCAGCGGATCGACCACATCAGTTACACCGGTTTCTTCCTGAAGCACGAGCTGCGTGTTCCGCGCGATGCGGGCCGAGAAATCGGTGGGCAGCGCAATTGCCTCGTCCAGAGCATTTGTATGCAGGGACTGGGTGCCCCCAAGAACTGCACTCATCGCTTCATAGGCGGTGCGGATGACATTGTTGTAAGGGTCTTGCTCCTGAAGCGATACACCGGAAGTCTGGCAATGGGTGCGCAGCATCTTTGAACGTTCGGACTTTGCTCCAAACTCGGTCATGACGCGATGCCACAGCGTGCGCGCGGCGCGCAATTTGGCGATCTCCATGAAGAAATTCATGCCGATGGCAAAGAAGAAGGACAAACGACCAGCGAACTTGTCCACGTCCATCCCGGCCTCAGTCGCGGCACGGACGTATTCACGCCCATCAGCCAGCGTATAGGCCAGTTCCTGTACAAGGTTCGCCCCGGCCTCTTGCATGTGATAGCCCGAGATCGAGATCGAGTTGAACTTGGGCATCTCGTTCGACGTGTATTCGATGATGTCCGAGATGATCTTCATCGACGGTTCAGGCGGGTAGATATAGGTGTTGCGCACCATGAATTCTTTCAGAATGTCGTTCTGAATGGTGCCGGACAGGACAGATTTGTCGTGACCCTGTTCTTCACCCGCAACAATGAAACTGGCCAGGATCGGAACAACCGCGCCATTCATGGTCATCGAGACCGAGACCTTGTCCAGTGGGATGCCGTCGAACAAGATCTTCATATCTTCGACGCTGTCGATGGCAACGCCTGCCTTACCGACATCGCCCACAACGCGTGGATGGTCGCTGTCGTAGCCGCGATGTGTCGCCAGATCGAAGGCAACCGAAACGCCCTGCTGGCCTGCTGCCAAGTTGCGGCGATAGAAGGCGTTGGATTCTTCGGCGGTTGAGAAACCCGCATATTGGCGGATCGTCCATGGACGGCCCGCATACATCGTGGCCTTAACACCGCGAGTAAACGGGCCAAAGCCCGGCAACGACCCCATATGCGGCAGATCGGCGGTGTCTTCCTGGGTATAAAGCGGTTTGACCGCGATGCCTTCCAGCGTTTCCTTGGTCAGGTCGTCCAACGGACGTCCGCGCAGCTCTTTCTCGGCAAGCGCTGTCCAGTCCTTTGTGTCGGTCATTTCGATTTCCTCTCGTCAATACGGATGGCGGCCGCTGAAAGCGCCCGCGCCAAGGTCCTGCACTTGGCCTGTTCTTTCAGACACAAGCGCGAAAATGTGGTCACCCGGCACAAATCGCCGGTCGCAATCGCGGGCACAGGGGCTATATTCGAAAGAACAGGAGGCCACATGACACGCACGCTTGCCTTTGTTTTCTCGGCACTAATCCCTCTGGCCGCCTTGGCGGCAGACGGAACCGCGCCGTCTGATGACAGTTTTGTCCGCCCGGTGGGTGAAAGTGAACTCAGCGAGTTTTTGTGGGTCAAACGCCCCATTGTGGTTTTCGCTGACACGCCCGCCGATCCGCGGTTCCAGCAGCAGATCGATATGCTTGTCGCAGAAGAAGCAGCCATGCGCGACCGTGATGTCATCGTGCTGACAGACACGGACCCGTCTGCCCGGTCTCCGATCCGGACCAAGCTGCGGCCGCGTGGCTTCCAGATGGTGTTCGTCGACAAGGACGGCGTGGTCAAACTGCGCAAACCCAGCCCGTGGAGCGTGCGTGAGATTGGCAGGTCTATCGACAAGACCCCCCTGCGCGAACGCGAGATTCGCGAACGGCGCCAAGGGGGCTGAACGCTTTCACCATGTCCAAAGGCCCCGGTGCGATGCGCCGGGAACTTTGGATTGTATGTCGAAAGCGCCAACATGGTCACTCGAACTCGATGATCACGTCGTCCACAGCAAGGCTGTCACCGGGACCTGCATTGACCTTGGCCACCACGCCCCTCTTTTCGGCGCGCAGGATGTTTTCCATCTTCATCGCTTCAATCGTGCAAAGCGCCTGACCTTCCTGCACTTCCTGCCCCACTTCGACGTCAATCTTCACGACAAGGCCGGGCATCGGACAGAGCAGCATTTTCGAGGTATCTGGTGGCAGTTTTTCCGGCATCAGCTTGGCCAGTTCCGCCTGACGCGGACGGCGTACATGCACTTTCAAGTCCGCGCCGCGGTTGCGAACGCGGAAACCGCCCGAGATCTTGCCGATTTTCAGAACCAGCGGACTGCCATCCACGTCCAGAACCGCAAGTTGATCGCCCGGCGTCCAGTCCGACGCGACACGCAGGGACGATCCGTCGTCAAACTTGACCGTTGCCCCCTCTTTGTCGGCATTGACCTGCACGGCGAAATCCTGCCCCTGCAATGTCACAACCCAGCGCTTGCCTACTTTGCGTTCGTGATTGTCCATCCGGCCCGACACGCGGGTGCGCCGGATTTCGGCGACGCGGTGCATCGCGGCGCAGGATGCAGCAATCCGGCGCAGATCCACTTCGGGCAACGTTACGCCCTCGAACCCGTCTGGATATTCTTCAGCGATAAAGGCCGTTGTCATGTCACCGCTTACAAACTTCGGATGATCCATCACTGCCGACAGGAACGGCAGGTTGTGACCGATGCCTTCCACTTCGAAACTGTCCAGCGCCACGCGCATCGCCTCGATTGCTTTTTCGCGGGTCGGCGCCCAGGTGCAGAGCTTGGCGATCATCGGGTCGTAATACATGCTGATCTCGCCGCCCTCGTAGACGCCGGTATCGTTGCGCACGGCGGTTTCACCATCGGGTGCTTCACCCTGCCATTTGCCGTTGACCAGCAACGGACCAGCCGAAGTTTCCTGCGGCGGGCGATACCGGGTCAGCCGACCGATCGACGGCAGGAAGTTGCGATACGGGTCTTCCGCATACAGACGGTTTTCAATCGCCCAGCCGGTCAGGGTCACGTCATCCTGCGTTATCGATAGCTTTTCACCCGCTGCGACACGGATCATCTGCTCGACCAGATCGACGCCGGTGATCAGTTCCGTAACAGGATGTTCCACTTGCAGGCGCGTATTCATTTCGAGGAAGTAGAAGTTCTTGTTTCCGTCCACGATGAACTCGACCGTACCTGCACTTGCGTAGTTCACGGCCTTGGCCAGAGCGACAGCCTGTTCACCCATCGCCTTGCGGGTTTCAGGATCAAGGAAGGGTGACGGTGCCTCTTCCACCACTTTCTGGTTCCGGCGCTGGATCGAGCATTCGCGCTCGCCCAGGTAGATGCCATTTCCGTGACTGTCGCACAGAACCTGAATTTCGATATGGCGCGGCTGGGTTACGAATTTTTCGATGAAGATCCGGTCATCTCCGAACGAGTTTGCGGCTTCGTTCTTGGACGACTGAAAGCCTTCGCGCGCCTCTTCATCGCTCCACGCGATGCGCATACCCTTGCCACCACCACCGGCGCTGGCCTTGATCATGACCGGATAACCGATGTCGTTCGAGATCCTGACCGCCTCGTCCGCGTCTTCGATCAGCCCCATGTAACCCGGAACCGTCGAAACTCCGGCCTCCTGTGCGATCTTCTTCGAAGTGATCTTGTCGCCCATGCTTTCAATTGCACCAACAGGGGGGCCGACAAAGGCGACACCTTCGGCCTCGAGCGCCTCGGCGAACTTCGAATTTTCCGACAGGAAGCCATAGCCGGGATGAACCGCCTGCGCGCCGCTTTTGCGGATGGCATCCATGACCTTGTCGATCACAATGTAGGACTGGTTCGCCGGGGGCGGACCGATATGCACGGCTTCGTCGGCCATCGACACATGCAACGCGTTCTTGTCCGCGTCCGAATAAATGGCAACGGTGCCGATACCCATCTTGCGGGCGGTCTTGATGACCCGGCAGGCGATCTCGCCCCGATTGGCGATCAGGATCTTATTGAACATGAAACGTCCTTTGGCTTGGTGTTCCGGAAACGCAAAACGCCGCCGCAGGGAACGATCCCCACGACGGCGTGATGCGCAATGATGGCTGAGGCGCCAGACGCCCCGAAAGATTTGCGTTAGTTACAGGTGTTCTGCGTCTTGCAGTACAGCACGTTGCCCGCTGCGCCAACGGCCGCACCAAACAGCGGGTCGGCATTGAGGACCGCAGCCCCCACAGCCCCGGCACCACCGCCGAGGAGTGCCTGTTCGCCCGTAGTGTCACCGCACGCGGCCAGACCCGCACAGGTCGCCGCAACAAGGATGAGTTTCGAGAATCGCATTGTGTCTGCCCTTTTAGTTTTCTTGGTTCGTTTGGGATCAGATGCGCGAAATCGGGCCTGTTATTCAATATCAATGCAATTGCAGGCAGGTTTTGTGCAGGTTTTCGCTTCTCTTTGGCCGTGGAAGCCAAAAAGAAAAACGCGGACAGGTCTATGTGGGGAACACAAGCCTGCCCGCGCAAGGAAGGGGTACGGAATAGTAGGTGCATGTGCGGCGCAGGCAAAGTAGAGCCGCACGGCCCATTCAGTTTGCACGGCACAATCTGTTGAGCAAACACAGTATTGTTTCCCTGGGACAACTCGGCTGGTTTCTGCCCAAGCCGCAATATGGCGCGCAACTTCGTGCCGACAGCATTCAAGTGAAATACCAGCGCGAAAGACCCGTTCACCGTCACAGTTTTGTTACAAAACGGACCGCTTCCGATGTTTTCTGCAGTTGCAGCATCACGAATCGCCGCCACTCCACCGGCGAAGGAATTACGGCGCAGCAGCGCGTTAGATGACAGGTTCAAGACGCCGTGATTCAAGAAGCCAAAAAAGGCACATTTTCTTGAGAAATCAGTCGGTTCAATTCTCTTTCTCGTGATTTCCAAAGATTTCTGCTGCGTGAAACGGTCCTTGGGCACACTCGCACTCAAAGGAACACCCACATGACTATGACTAGAAAAAAGGCACTCCTGCTCGCTGCCTCTGCGCTCAGTGTGACCGGCACGTTTGCTTTCGCTCAGGACGCCCAGACCCAGGCCGAACTCGACGCTTTGCGCGCCCGGGTCGAGGCGCTGGAAGCCGCCAAAAGCAGCCCCGCCAACGGAGATTTCCGCATCGGCAACACCGTTCTGGACGTTTACGGATACGTGAAGGCCGATTTCTTCTATGACTTCGACTACGATCAGGGGGATACGGCGTTCGTGAATGTCATCGGCGAACCCTCGGCCGCAACCGATGGCACCTTCGGGGCAACCGTTCGCCAATCGCGGATCGGACTGCGCACCACCACCCCAAGCGGGATCGGTGACATTGGCGGACAGCTTGAACTTGACCTGTTCGGTTCCGGCGGCACGGCTGAATTGCGCATACGCCATGCCAACATCACCATCGGAGACCAGTTCCTGATCGGTCAGTACTGGACCAACTTCCAACCATTGGACACCTACCCGACCACTGTCGAATTCAACGGCCCGGTGGGTATCGCCTTCGCCCGTGTCCCGCAGCTGAGGTATACTGGGCAGCTTGGCAGCAATGCACAGTTTGCGGTCGCGATCGAAGAGAACGTCAGCGGGTCGAACTCTGATGATCCCGTCCTGACGGCCTCGGCGGAATATAACGACGGTACATACATTGCCCGTGGTGCCGTTTTGTACGGCAAAGCCAATTCCGGCAATGTCGAAGTGGATCAGACGGGCTTTACGTTGTCCGGCGGCATTCGCCCTTGGGAAGGCGGGTTGTTCCAGGTCAACTACATCACAGGTGAGGCGCTTGGCCCATACCTGATCGGTCTCGGCGATGCCATTGTCGGTGGGCAGGCCAACGATGTGGATGGCTACACCGTGGAATTCAGGCAGGACATCGGTGCAAAGTGGAATGTCGGCATTGCCTACGGGCGCGAAGATTATGATCTGCCGACCTCGACCGGTACGCTGTCCTTCACCGAGCTGGAAACCATCCATGTCAACGCGTTCTACAAGGCGACAGATAGTCTGACGCTCAGCGCCGAATACATCTATGGCGAGCGGAACGACGCGCCCACCGGCAGAACCTTTGATGGCAGCCGCGTTCAGCTTGCGGCCCAGTTGAACTTCTGAGACCACACATAAATCCTGCCCGGTTTCGGGCAGGATTTTCCCGAAACCGGCCATGATTGGTTTATGTGCGGCTGCGAATGTCACAATCAGTCCATCCCGTCGATGATGTCCGGGAAGGATACGCGCGCAGCGTTTACATCGATGACAAGCAAAGCATCATAGCTGGCCGGATCAAAGGGGTCTTCTGCCGGAATGACTTCGCGCCCGAATAGCCAGCTCAAGCGCCCCGCATCCAGATTGCCCCGTTCGAACGGCTGGTCACCGAAATGGGCCCAAAGGGCCTCCATGAACGCAATATCAGCGCGCCTGTCCGCAGGTTTACGATCCCGAAACCGCTCGCGCTGCGTTAACGGTGTAACGCCCTTTGGGTTGGCGCGACGGATGGTGAACTGAAAGTCGGTGCCTGAAAGGCGACCGGGAAAACCACGATGCTTCAGCATGAAAGGCCCCCCTGTGTCATACTTGCAGACAAAAGCAATTCGAGCCCGAAAAAGGATGGGGTCATGATGCGCACCTCCAAAGCCGCACAGTTGGTCTGAGATGCTTTGTACTCATGGCGTCTTGCGGTCATGGTCAAAGCCCCTCCCAGATACACCGGGACTGCTCCAGCCGGTAGGCCTCAAAAAACTGGGTCGCATCAGGGGCGGCATCACCAAACTCTACCGGGCGATCGGACAAAGAGATAACGACCCGCGCCGGATGCAATTCATGCTGAGCGACATATGGAATGGCCAGAATCTGGCACAGGTGCTCCATATCCTTCGACGCCACATCATACCCAATCCGCCCTACTGACGCGCCTATTCTGGGCGCGATAAAGCGAAAGCGCAGCCAAAGCTCGCCAGGGTTGTTGTCCAGCAGGACATCGCTCAGTTGCACTGGCTGGCCCGACGGCACCGGCAGCAACGAATCGGAATCCGCAAAAGCAGGATGGCTGAAGGTGAGTGCACCCAGACAAATGGCGCGACCCCGGACCCACCAGCGGCGAGCTCCTCCTTCCGGGGTCGCGCGCGCAGTACGATTAGTCTGCGCGGTTCTATGTCTGACGGGTCGGATCATTCAACTATTTGCCGGTTTTTGTCAATTCCGCCTCAATTTGAGGGGGTTTCAGCCTCGGAACCGCTGTGACGGTCAAAGATTGAGCGGGGCGGGCCATCCCGCTCCTAGATGGATCACAGCGGGATATTGTCGTGCTTTTTCCACGGGTTCTTCAGCTGTTTGCCGCGCAAGCTGGCAAATGCCCGGGATACACGACGGCGGGTCGAATGCGGCATGATCACCTCATCGATGAAGCCGCGCTCGGCTGCCACGAAGGGATTTGCAAATCGGTCTTCGTAATCCTTGGTATGCGATGCGATCTTGTCGGCATCCCCCAGATCGGCGCGATGAATGATCTCGGTCGCCCCTTTGGCCCCCATGACCGCAATTTCGGCGGTGGGCCAGGCATAGTTGAAATCACCGCGCAAATGCTTGGAGGCCATAACGTCGTAAGCACCGCCATAAGCCTTTCGGGTAATCACCGTCACCTTCGGCACGGTTGCCTCACCATAGGCAAAGAGCAACTTGGCCCCATGCTTGATGACACCACCATATTCCTGGCTTGTTCCCGGCAGGAAGCCAGGAACGTCGACCAATGTCAGGATCGGGATTTCGAAGCAGTCACAGAAGCGCACAAAGCGCGCAGCCTTGCGCGACGAGTCGATATCCAGACACCCGGCCAGCACCATCGGCTGGTTTGCGACGACGCCTACGGTCTGACCTTCCAGCCGGATGAACCCGGTGATGATGTTCTTGGCAAAATCTTCCTGAATTTCATAGAAATCGCCCTCGTCCGCCACTTTGGCGATGAGTTCCTTCATGTCGTAGGGCGTGTTCGGATTCTCTGGCACAAGAGTGTCCAGCGAAGCCTCGATCCGGCCGGGTTCGTCAAAGAACGGGCGCACGGGCGGCTTTTCGCGGTTGTTGAGGGGCAAGAAGTCCACCAGGCGCCGCACCTCGGCCAACGCTTCGACGTCGTTTTCGAACGCGCCATCAGCGACCGAGGATTTCTTGGTATGGGTCGAAGCCCCGCCCAGTTCCTCGGCAGTCACCACTTCGTTGGTCACGGTCTTCACCACATCAGGGCCGGTCACGAACATGTAAGAGGTGTCTTTGACCATGAAGATAAAGTCGGTCATCGCCGGGCTGTACACCGCGCCACCCGCACAGGGGCCCATGATAACGCTGATCTGCGGCACCACGCCCGAGGCCATGATGTTGCGCTGGAACACTTCGGCATACCCCGCCAGCGAAGCCACACCTTCCTGAATGCGCGCGCCGCCCGAATCGTTGATGCCAATCACCGGCGCACCGTTCTGGACCGCCATGTCCATAATCTTGCAAATCTTCTGAGCATGGGTTTCCGACAACGATCCGCCAAAGACGGTGAAATCCTGGCTGAACACATAAACCATGCGCCCGTTGATCGTACCCCAGCCGGTGACGACACCGTCACCCGCAGGCTTTTGTTTTTCCATTCCGAAATCGGTGCAGCGGTGACTGACGAACATGTCAAACTCTTCAAAGCTGCCCTCGTCCAGCAGCAGTTCGATCCGTTCTCGTGCGGTCAGTTTGCCGCGCGCGTGCTGGGCATCGATCCGTTTCTGCCCACCGCCCAGACGTGCGTTGTCGCGGCGGTCTTCCAATTCGGAAAGAATGTCTTTCATGACGACTATCCCCTTATAAATTTGCCGGGACCCTACCTGCTTGGGCCGCTCATCCAAAGCTATTTTCGGCAAATTTGCAAAATTTCAGCAACAGTAATTTGGATAACTGCAAAACTGCGAATTTTTACAAGCAATTCCGCGAATGGCTGGCAATCCGAAAATCCACGGCTATACATGTGAACCATGCAGTTTAGCTCTGACGCGGTCCACCGCACACCACCCACATTGGCGACGCTTGTTTTACTCTCGGGCCTGTCCGCCCTGAGCATGAACCTGTTTCTGCCCAGCCTGCCAAACATGGCCGAGTATTTCGAAACCGATTACAAGGTCATGCAGCTGTCGATTGCGCTTTATCTGCTGATCAATGCCATTCTGCAAATTCTTATAGGTCCAATCGCGGATCAGGCAGGCAGACGACCGGTTTTACTATGGGGCCTTGGCCTGTTCCTGATAGCGACCCTTGGGTGCATCTTTGCACCCAATGCTACGGTTTTTCTGGCGTTCAGGATGTGTCAGGCTGTTGTGGTCGTCGGTATGGTTCTCAGCCGCGCTGCGGTGCGGGATATGTACGATCAGGACCAAGCTGCCTCGATGATCGGTTATGTGACGATGGGCATGGCCGTGGTTCCGATGATCGGCCCTGCCATCGGCGGCTTGCTGGAAGTGAGTTTTGGTTGGAAAGCGAATTTCTGGCTGCCCTTTGCCGTGGGTCTGCTGACTATGGCACTGACCTATTCGGACTTTGGGGAAACATCGGCAAAAAGCGGCAAAACGCTCGTCCAGCAATTCAAGGAATACCCCGAACTTCTGACCTCGCCACGGTTCTGGGGATATTCACTGGCTTGTGCCTTCTCATCGGGTTCGTTTTTCGCCTATCTCGGCGGCGCACCTTTCATCGGCACCGAATTGTTCGGGTTGAGCGCGGCACAGGTTGGCATTTATTTTGGCGCACCTGCGGTTGGGTATTTTGTTGGCAATTTCATGAGCGGGCGTTTTTCAGTGCGGTTCGGCGTGAACCGCATGGTGCTATGGGGAAGCCTGCTCAATGCGTTTGGCGTCGCTGTGTCGGCATTGCTGTTTCTAGCGGACCGCGGAACCGCACTCAGTTTCTTTGGGTTCATGACATTTGTGGGCGTCGGTAATGGCATGGTCATCCCCAACGCAACTTCGGGCGCGCTATCAGTGCGCCCTCAACTGGCTGCAACCGCATCGGGCCTGAGTGGTGCCATCATGCTGGGCGGCGGCGCCGGGCTGAGCGCGCTGGCAGGTGCCTTGCTGACACGTGAAACCGGCGCGATGCCACTGCTTTGGCTGATGCTGGCAACAGCCGTTCTGGCGATCGTCGCAATTTCAACTGTTGTACGAAGAGAACGGCAATTGGGGCTGTAACCGCTTGCCCCAATGACTTTGCAAAGTTAACCTCGGAAATTGGAAAACTTGCAAAGGCACCCTATGGCCACCCAAAAGCTCTATGCGGGCGCGAAACTGCGCGAAATGCGGACTCGCCTGACCCTGACGCAGCGCGAATTTGCCGCCAAACTGGGCGTTTCACTGCCTTATCTGAATCAGATGGAGAACAACAACCGGCCGATCTCGACCACGGTTGTGCTGGCTCTGGCGCAGGAATTCGGAATGGATGTTACCGAACTCAGCACCGGCGACAGCGAACGTCTTGTTTCAGACATGCGCGAGGCGCTGGCCGATCCTGTTTTTGCCGACATACAGCCCCCTCTGGCCGATCTGCGCCTGACAGCTTCCAACGCCCCGGCCCTGGCGCGCGCGTTTATCGAATTGCACAAAACCTACCGGCAGACACATGAACGCCTTGCCTCGCTGGACGAGGCTTTGGGGCGTGAAGATGCGCGTATTCAGGCCAGCCCTTGGGAAGAAGTGCGCGATTTCTTCCATTATTGCGACAACTACATCGACGCCGTGGACAGGGCAGCGGAACTGTTTGCCAACCGCGCCGACGGCCCCGGCGGTATCCGGCAAGCCGCCCTGAGCAGCCTTTCAGAACGCGGAATTCAGGTGGTTTTTTCAGATATGGGCCCCTTGCGCGCTTATGATGTCGACAGCAAAATTTTGCGCCTGTCCTCCCGTGCAGCGCCGCAGACGCAGGTGTTCCAGCTTCTGTTACAGGTCGCGCTGATCAGTCAGGACCAGTTGCTGGAGGCGACGCTGGATTTCGCCAAGTTCCAAAGTGACGAAGCCCGCGCCATCGCCAAGATCGGTCTTGCCAACTATTTCGCTGGTGCCTCTCTGATGCCTTATACCGCGTTTTTGACTGCTGCTCAGGAAGAGCGTCACGATCTGGAGCTGCTCAGCAACCGGTTCGGGGCGTCGGTCGAGCAGGTTGCACATCGGCTGTCGACACTACAGCGTCCCGGCGCCAAGGGCATCCCGTTCTTCTTCGTCCGGGTTGATCAGGCGGGGACGATCACCAAGCGACACTCGGCCACACGCCTTCAATTTGCACGCTTTGGTGGGGCTTGCCCGCTTTGGAACGTGCATCGGGCCTTTGAAACACCCGGTCATTTCCTGCGGCAGCTGGCGGAAACGCCTGATGGTGTTCGCTATATCTCGCTGGCGCGGGATGTCTCAAAATCGGGGGGCTCGTTCGGTGCGCCGGTCAGACGGTACGCCATAGCGCTGGGATGCGAGGTCCGTCATGCCCCGGCGCTTGTTTATGCCGACAACCTCGACATCAACAATGCCAGTGCCTACGAGCCCATCGGTATTTCCTGCCGCATCTGCGAGCGGCAAACATGTCACCAGCGTTCGGTTCCGCCGCTGGAACGTCGTCTGAGCATCGACACCCATATTCGCGGCACCCTGCCCTATGAAGTGACCTGATCTTAGTCTGATTTATTATCCCACCGCAGTCGCGTCTCTGGTCACGACGGGGGCAGAGCCCCCGCCAGTGGTTTAAGCCTTGGACAGGATCGCCCAGATCTCATCCTTTAGCGCGGCGCGTTTTTTTCGCAGATCAACCTCGGCCAGCTCCTCCATGGGTTCGACATTGGTTTCGGCGCGGTGTACTTCGCGGTTGACCTCATGATACTCATCAGCCAGCCGGGCAAAATGCGCATCCGACTGCTTGAGCTGGCTCATCAGTTCAACTTTGTCCGGAAACTCTTCGGCAAGTTCATGCGGGGTGTGAGACATCTCTGTTCGCTCCTTCATTTATCGTTGCAAACCAGTGATAGAAGCGTGACCGGGTTATCGCTTTGACCGGGATCAACTACCCGCAATAATCCCGCGAATTTCAAAAAAAGCTCCACGCGCCATCCTGCCGTGCAGAAGGCAAGTTAAGCTGAAACGTGGCTCAACCTTATCTGGACAAGAACGCTGAACCTTTTCCTAACATGCCCCCGGCAAGCGCTGAACAGCGTATTCAACCGGGAGCAGTCAAGTATCATTATCGCTGCGCAGTTGCCCAGCCGGGGTGGATCCACGGGCGATCATTGGCCTTGGGTAACGGGTCTTTGCCCAGCAGAGAATCCGATACTTTCTCGCCCACCATGATCGAGGGCGCGTTGAGATTGCCGTTGGTGATCTGCGGGAAAATCGAACTGTCCGCGACGCGCAGCCCGTCCACGCCGATGACGCGACCCTCGGGATCGACCACCGCACCTTTGTCATCCGCACGTCCCATCCGGCAGGTGCCACAGGGGTGATAGGCGCTTTCGGCATGTTCCGCGATAAAGGCGTTCAGTTCTTCATCGGTTTGCACAGCGGCACCCGGCTGAATTTCCTTGCCCGCATAGGGTTTGAAAGCGTTTTGTCCAAAGATTTCGCGGGTCAACCGGATACAGGTGCGGAAGTCTTCCCAATCCTCTTCATGGCTCATGTAGTTGAACTTGATCACCGGCGCGTCTGCGGCTTGCGCAGACCGCAATGTGACCGCCCCGCGTGACGGGGACCGCATCGGGCCGACATGCGCCTGGAACCCGTGCCCCTCTGCCGCCGCCTGTCCGTCATAGCGAACTGCGATCGGCAGGAAGTGGTACTGAATGTCGGGATACTCCACACCCGGCTTAGACCGGATGAATGCCGCGCTTTCAAACTGGTTCGATGCGCCCAAACCTGTCTTGGTAAACAGCCATTGCGCCCCGATCAGACCCTTGCTGAACAGGTTCCAGTGCTTGTAGAGCGTAATCGGCTGTAGCGAAGCTTGTTGAATATACAGCTCCAGATGATCCTGAAGGTTCGCACCCACCCCCGGACGATCCGCAACGACGTTGATCCCATGTTCCGCCAGATGTGCGCCCGGGCCGATACCAGACAGCATAAGCAGTTTGGGCGAGTTGATCGAGGACGCAGCCAGAACGACCTCGCGCCGGGCCTTGATGATCTCTTTCTTGCCGCCACGGATCAATTCCACACCAGTGGCGCGACCGTTTTCCATAACAACCCGAGACGCAAGACCCCGCACGATATCACAATTGTCGCGTTTGAGCGCGGGCTTCAGATAGGCATTTGCCGCCGACCAGCGCCGCCCTTTCCAGACGGTCTGCTCCATCGGGCCAAAGCCTTCCTGCTTTTCTCCGTTATAGTCGCCGGTGACCTCGTATCCCGCCTGTTGGCCTGCATCGACAAAGGCCTGAAACAGTGGGTTTGCGCGGGGACCGCGCGACACGTGCAATGGGCCGTCAGTGCCGCGCCAGGCCGGATCGCCCCCATGGCCGCCGTCATGCCATGTCTCCATGCGTTTGTAATAGGGCAGCACATCCGCATAAGACCAACCGTCAGCCCCCATCTCGGCCCAGGTGTCGAAATCGCGTGCGTGACCGCGCACATAGACCATGCCGTTGATCGACGACGACCCGCCGATCACCTTGCCGCGCGGGCAGGCCAGACGGCGGTTGTTAAGATGCGGTTCGGGCTCGGACTGATATCCCCAGTCATAGCGCGACATGTTCATCGGATAGCTGAGCGCGGCAGGCATCTGGATAAACGGCCCCATGTCGGTGCCACCGTGCTCGATCACCAGGACCGAGGCCCCACCTTCGCTCAGACGATATGCCATTGCGCAGCCTGCGGACCCTGCGCCAACGATGACAAAATCTGCTTCCATATTCACAACTCCTCGCCCGCCGGGTGTGACGCCTCCGGCGGGAGTATTTTTAAAAAGATGAAGAGGTTACTCGCCGCGTGGGAACCGGGCATTTTCCTCGACGATGTTCAGATCCATATGATTGCGCATGTAGCGTTCGGACGCTTTTTGCAGCGGCTGATAATCCCATGGGTAATATCCGCCTTGCCGCAGTGCCTCATACACGACCCAGCGTCGCGCCTGACTGGCACGGACATCCGCGTCGAAGCGCTCCAAATCCCAGCGGGTCTCGGACTTTGCGCGCAGGGTTTGCAGCGTGCCCGCATGTTCGGGGCTGTCTGCCAGATTGGTCAGTTCATGCGGGTCTGCCTCGAGATCAAACAATTGATCCGGGTCCAGCGCGCATCGATTGTATTTCCACTTGCCATAGCGCAGCGACACCAGCGGCGCATACGATGCCTCGGCCGCGTATTCCATGGCCACAGGTGCGGTTCGTTCCCCGCCTTGCGCCAGCGGCACCAGGTTTTCACCGTCCGTCCATGGGGCGATCTCGGCCATGTCAACACCTGCCAGAGCCCCGAGTGTGGGTGTGACATCAATGGTAGAAACCGGTGTATCGATCCGCCCCGCAAGCAAATCCGGGGATGAAATCATCAAAGGAACGCGCGCCGAGCCTTCGTAGAAGTTCATCTTGAACCACAAGCCCCGTTCACCCAGCATGTCACCGTGATCCGAGACGAACAGGATGATCGCCTCTTGCCGTGTCGTTTCCAGCACTTCGAGGATTTCACCGATCTTGTCGTCCAGATAGGAAATATTGGCGAAATAGGCGCGGCGCGACTTTCGGATATCTTCTTGGGTGATGTCGAAGCTACGCCAGTCGTTGGCATCGAAGATCCGCTTGGCGTGAGGATCCTGGTTGTCATAGCCGATATCAGCGATTTCGGGCAGCAGATGCGCGCAATCCTCGTAAAGGTCCCAGTATTTGCGACGGGCGACATAGGGATCATGCGGATGGGTGAAGCTGACCGTCACGCACCATGGGCGGTCATCCTTGCCGCGCGCAAGGTCATACAGTTTGGCCTTGGCGTTATAGGCGACCTCGTCATCATACTCCATCTGGTTGGAAATCTCGGCAACACCCGCGCCGGTCACCGATCCCATGTTGTGATACCACCAGTCGATCCGCTCGCCCGGTTTGCGGTAATCCGGTGTCCAGCCAAAATCGGCCGGGTAGATATCAGTTGTCAGGCGATCCTCAAACCCGTGCATCTGGTCCGGGCCGACAAAGTGCATTTTGCCTGACAGACAGGTGTAATAGCCGGCCCTGCGCAAATGGTGTGCGTAAGTTGGGATATCGCTGCGGAACTCAGCCGCGTTGTCATAGACGCCGGTGCGTGAGGGCAATTGACCGGACATGAAGCTGGCCCGCCCCGGCGCACAAAGCGGCGACGCAGTATAAGCGTTGGCAAAGCGGGTCGACCGTTCGGCCAGTTTCTTCAGGTTCGGAGCATGAAGCCAGTCAGCGGGACCGTCGGGAAAGAGGGTTCCGTTCAGCTGATCCACCATCAGGATCAGAATGTTCGGTTTTGTCATTTTTCAGCCTCGAGCAGAGTATCGAGCACGCGCATTGCGTGGTTCACGGCCAGTTGCGGTTCTTCCGGGGCGCTGAGCGCTGCGCGAATATAGAGCCCGTCAATCAGGGCAATCATGTTCTCGGCCGCCTCAACCGGATCCTGTATCCTGGGACGCAGGGCATGGACCAGGTTCGATCTTATGCGCGCCTGATAGATCTGCCACAAACGCAGCGCGTCACTGTTGGTCTGCGCCAACACATAAAACGTCATCCAGGCGGCAGTCACGTCAGGTGTGAAACACGAAGGGGCAAAACAGGCGTGGATAATCGCCTCTGCCCGATTGCCCGGTTTGGCCGCTTTCAACTGGGCTCTGGCTTCGTCGCTGAAGTCGGCGAGGATCTGACGCATTGCGGCCAGAAATATCTGATCCTTTCCGCCAAAATAATGGTGTGCCAATGCGCTGGACATGCCCGCGCGTTTGGCAATCTGGCTTACGGTTACATCCAGGGATTTCTTGACACCCAGTTCAGCAATCGTCGCTCGAACAATCGCGTCCTTGCGGATCGGCTCCATTCCAACTTTTGGCATCGCTTTCCCCATACAGGTGTCATGCGACCAAGCTAGGATGTTTTTATTGACTCGTCAATCAATGTAAACACTGAGATGTCTTGTTACAGCTTCGGCGCAATACTGGGAGGCGTCAAGTCCCGCCGGTTCAACATGAACTCGCGCCATGAGATGAAGCTTACAGCGCCCAGTATCAGGGTTCCGCCAGCCACAACCCAAAGGTCGACGCTTTCGTGGAAGATTGCTGCACCCACAAGCGTGGCCCAGATCAACTGCAGGAAAGTGACGGGTTGTGTGACGGCCACAGGCGCGGCCTGCAACGCCAATGTCATGAAGTAATGACCTGCGGTCGCAAAGCTGGCCACCAGAAACAGAACCCCGAGTTCTTGCATACTGGGCCGGGTCCAGACGGCAACCGCAAAGGGGATCAAGGCTATGGTTACCCAGATGGACAGATGCGCCACAACAACCGAAGGTGGAACGTCGCGGACAAGAAGCTTGGCCAGCAAATAGGACCCGCTTAGCATCAGGGCCGTTCCGAGCATGGCAAGGTGACCTTGTGAGACTTCGCGAAACCCGGGGCGCAGGATGACCAGCACGCCCACCAAAGCGACCAGAATCGCGGCGACCCTGCGAAAAGCCAACTTCTCACCCAGAAACAGGGCTGCACCCAAGGTGACATAAACCGGCGTCATGTAGTTCATCGCAGTGACTTCGGCCAAGGGAATTTGTGTCATGGCGAAGAACCAAAGCATGACAGCAATCGCGTGTACTACACCGCGCAAACCGAACAGCGTCAGCAGGCGGGGTGTCAGCCGGGTCGCCATGATCGACCGCAAGGCCGGTAACAGAAACACCAATCCCAGCGCATAACGCAGGAATGCGGCCTGGACCGGATTCATCGTCGTGCCCAGAGATTTGACCAATGCGGTCATCACAACAAAGGACAGCCCGGCGGCAAACATCCAGAACATAGCGGCAAGCGGGCGCGACGAAACGGCAAGCGATGTCATGGCTTAGGTTGAACACCGAAACCCTGCCGGGAACAACCCTTCACATGACAACAAGTTTCAGTGCGATACCCAGCATTACGACACCGATCACTGCATCCAGCACCTGCCAGGCGCGCGGGCGCGCAAACACCGGAGACAGAACACCTGCGCCGTATCCAAGTGAAAAGAAGAAGGCAAAGCTGGACGTGACCGCCCCGATGGCAAATCCGACCCGGTCATCATACTGTGCCGAGATGGAACCGATCAGAACCACTGTATCCAGATAGACATGCGGGTTCAGCCAGGTGAAGGCGAGAACGGTAAGCATTGCGGTTTTAAGGCTGGTTCGCGGGCCGTTGCCCGTTTCCATTACCGCGCCACCCCGCAGGGCAGACCCGAAACTGCGCAGCCCATACCACGTCAGAAAAGCGGCCCCGCCAAATCGCAGTACAGGTTCAAACCAGGGGGCTGAATGCGCCAGAGTCCCGAACCCTGTGACGCCTGCAACAATCAAAACCGCGTCAGACATTGAGCAGGTCAGGCACAGAAGAAACACATGTTCACGCCGCAACCCCTGTCGGAGAATAAAGGCGTTCTGTGCCCCGATGGCGAGGATCAGACTGAAACCCAGCGCGAAACCGGCGATCATGGACGTGGGCATGGGACCTCCTGCTATTGCAAGACGTTGACTAAGATCGTCGGTGCGATCTATCAAATTAAAGATGTTATCCCGAGTTAAGCCTGACTAATGTTGCTGGATCCTCTTCACCTGTCCGCTTTGTCTGCCATTCTGCGTCATGGCAGCTTTGATGCGGCTGCGGCAGAGCTGGCGGTGACGCCCTCGGCGATATCCCAGCGGATCAGGGCGCTTGAGGATCGGATTGGAGCCACCCTGATACATCGGAGCACCCCTTGCACCGGAACGCCCGCCGGGCTGCGCATCGCCCGTTACGCGGAAGATGTCGGACTGCTTGAGGCACAGCTGGTTCGAGAGCTTACGCTGGAGCAGGAATCAAGGTCCGCCCGCGTCCGCATTGCCGTACCGGCAGACAGTCTGGCCACCTGGTTTGTTGATGCGATGGCGCAGGTGCCTGACATGCTGTTCGATCTGGTGATCGACGATCAGGATCACTCCGCAGACTGGCTGCGGCGGGGCGAGGTAAGCGCCGCCGTCACCGTTGGCGGCCAGACAGTGACCGGGTGCGACGCGATCCCATTGGGCGTGTTGCGGTACCTGCCAACGGCCAGCCCGGAATTCATCAACACCTGGTTTCGGGACAAAGTGACCGAGGCAGAACTGGGCAAGGCACCCTGCCTGGTTTTCAACCAAAAGGACGGGCTGCAAAGGGCATGGATTGTTCAGCACACTGGCAAACGCCTTTCCCCCCCGTCTCATTTCCTGCCTTCTTCACACGGATTTGTGGACGCGGCGATTGCCGGGCTTGGGTGGGGCATGAACCCCGCGGCTCTGGTGCGGGAGGTTCTGAAACAAGGGCTGTTGCGCCCCATCGTGCCCGATGCACCGCTGGATGTCGCGCTGAGCTGGCAGGTTGGGCGTGTTCTTGCGCCCGCACTCAAACCTCTGACCCAGGCTGTCAAACGTGCATCAGAACGGATTTTGCTTCCGCCTCAAAGCAGCTAAACAGACACGACATTTTCGGAGGGACCGATGTTCTCACGTGACGCTCTTGGCTATGACCCTATTCCCCTGCCAGACCGATGCGACATCAGCGATACAGACATGCTGGGCGCGGCGCAGGCATTTTATGAAAAGATGCGTCAGCGTCATACTATCCGGGATTTCAGCCCCCGCCCCGTTGCCCGTGAGGTAATCGAAACCAGTCTGCGCACTGCGGGTACCGCCCCGTCAGGCGCCAATCACCAACCCTGGCATTTTGCAGCCATCTCGGACCCTGCCCTGAAACACCGCATCCGGGAAGAAGCCGAAGAAGAAGAACGCCGGTTCTACGCAGGTGGCGCCGGGGATGAATGGATCAAGGCGCTGGAGCCCATCGGCACCAACGCGGTCAAAGAACATCTGACAATCGCCCCCTGGCTGATCGTGGTTTTTGCCCAGCGCTGGGGGCAATTCGAGGATGGAACGCGGTACAAGAACTACTACGTCCCGGAAAGTGTGAACATTGCCACCGGCTTTCTGATTGCCGCGCTGCATCACGCGGGCCTCAGCACCCTGACCCACACCCCAAACCCGATGCGGTTTCTGAACGACGCGCTGGACCGGCCCGCGTCGGAAAAACCAACCATGATTATCGCGGTGGGACACCCGTCAGAAGGAGCGACTGTGCCTGCTGTGGCAAAACTCAAGAAACCCCTGGAAGAGATTTCATCCTTCTTCTGAGGCTTTCGCGACGCTCGCCAAAAACTCAATTCGAGGGCTGTTCCGCCTTTTTCCGTTCTGGTTGCATCATGCGGTAGCAGTTTATACAGGACACCAGACTGGCGACGACGATGAATGCGACGGCCATCGCGACCTCGTGCATATGGGCGACAGCGGCAAGGCCCGCGGACAACAACACCGCGGTCAAACGCGCGAACGCCTTGACCGCCGCCGATCCCCGCACCCGCTGCTCTTTGGGTGCCACATCCAGAAAATAGAGCTTGCGCGCACTGCTGATCCCGGTCACCGCAACGGTGACAATGAACAGCGCAATTGCATGCAAATGAACCTGATGGTCAATGCCCAAATAGTGGAACACCAAAAGGACACTGCCTGTTGCGGCGACCATCAATGTCCCGACCACCATGACCGCACGATGGGATTTCATGTTGATGATTTGCCACAGAGGGCCCGAAACAAGATACCCCGAGGCGGAAGAAACGATCATCGCGGTCAATCCCTGTGTCGAGCTGTGATGCGCTTCGGCTGCGATGAGAGCGAAGAACGGAACAGACAGCGACACAGCAACCAAGGGCAGACGCATGATCATATACCGCCGGAACCATTGGTATTCGAACATGTCCAGAATACCCTTGATATTCGCCTTAATCGAAATGCCCCTTTCGGACTTCTGCGGCGTCGTCGGTGCACCCTCACGCACGGTTTCCGTCATCGCCAGCATGAACAGACCCGACAGCAGGAAGAATAAAACCGAAACGCCAATCATGACTGAATGGCGCGAAAAGGGTGGATTATCCTTGGTGAACTGATGCACCAGCAACGCAAGGCCAATGGCACATAGCCCCCCGGCACCAAGTTGCAGGTATTGCATGACCATGCGCGAACGCGCCTGAACATGGTCCCCGAGCAGATCCGTAAGCATCAGGGTCTGCACTTCGCTGACAAGCCCGATCACCAAAAACACAGACAGGAAAACCACCGCGATCAATGGGACAGCCCCGGTTGCGGCCGCAGCGATTGCCAGAACCAGACAGGCGCCAATGACCGCTTCGGTCAACGCAATCGCACGTTTCTTCTTGCTTCTTGCCGCAACGGGTTGTGCGAGAAAGAAATCCGCAATTAAACAACCGACCATCCGCACCGACACCAGCGCCCCCGCCACAAACATCGGCAACTCGAAGGAAACGGCTAGAAACGGTAAAACAACCGACGGGCTGCCGAGCGTCCACGCGACCTGAGACAGGATACTTTGCCCGGCTAGGACGGGCACGTTGCGCTTGGTTCGATCGGAAGGTTCGGATGTCATTAGTACTGTGTCTTCGTGTTTCCTGGATTTCCGCCACTTTCAGCCTAAGCGCATCGACTGTTTCAGCCAATAATTCAATAAAACCATCAAAAACCAAAAAACCCGGCCGTTGCGACCGGGTTTCAATGAGCTGGTATGGGTCAGCTTAAAGCTGCGCCATGACCTCATCGGTGGCTTCGAAGTTGGTCGTGACACGCTGCACATCGTCATCGTCTTCCAGCGCATCGACCAGCTTCATCAGCTTTTGCATGTCCTCAAGGCCCAGTTCCGTCGTTGTGGTCGGTTTCCAGACCAGCTTGGTGGATTCTGATTCTCCAAGCGCGGTTTCCAATGCAGAGGAGACATCGTTCAGATCGGTATCCGCGCACCAGATGATGTGACCGTCTTCCGAGCTTTCGACGTCTTCGGCTCCGGCCTCAATGGCGGCCTCAAAAATCGTGTCGGCATCGCCAGCATCTGCCGGGTAAATGACCTCACCCTTGCGGTCAAACATGAACCCAACCGAGCCGGTCTCGCCCAGATTGCCACCGTTCTTCGAGAACGTGGAACGAACGGTCGATGCGGTCCGGTTGCGGTTGTCGGTCATGGTTTCGACAATTACCGCAACACCATTGGGCCCATAGCCCTCATAGCGGATTTCTTCGTAATCGTCGCCTTCACCCGCTTGGGATTTCTTGATCGCGCGGTCGATCACGTCCTTGGGGACCGAGTTCGACTTGGCTTCTTTCACCGCCAGACGCAGGCGCGGGTTCTTGTCGGGATCGGGGTCGCCCATCTTGGCGGCCACGGTGATCTCTTTTGACAGTTTGGAAAACAGTTTGGACCGCGCGGCGTCCTGACGCCCCTTGCGGTGCTGGATGTTGGCCCATTTGGAGTGGCCTGCCATAGTGCGTCCTCGTCATCATGTTTGCGTGTTCGGCGCTCATATAGACGTTTGCGGGGGGCAGGATCAAGAGAGCGGCTTGCGACGACCTCACCGCCTTGTATGGTGACGGCATGACGACAGATCAGATCATACTTTTTGCCCTTTTCATCACTGTCTTCGGGATGCTGCTTTGGGGTCGGTTTCGATACGACCTTGTGGCTTTTGCCGCGCTTATGATCGGCGTCGTGCTGGGTGTTGTGCCGGTGGGTGGCGCCTTTGCGGGCTTTGGCCACCCGGCGACCATTATCGTCGCGCTGGTGCTTGTGGTCTCTGCCGGCTTGGTCAGGTCGGGTGCGGTCTTTCTGATCACCCGCACTCTGGTTGATGCGTCACGGGGGCTGGGCGCACATATCGCCCTGATGGGCGGGATCAGTGCGATTCTGTCGGCCTTCATGAACAATGTCGCGGCGCTTGCCCTGCTGATGCCCGTGGATATTCAGACCGCGCGCAAAGCGGGTCGGCCCCCGGGTCTGTCCCTGATGCCCCTGAGCTTTGCCACCATTCTGGGGGGCATGGTCACCCTGATCGGCACCCCGCCGAATATCATCATCGCCTCGATCCGGCAGGAAACACTGGGTGAGCCGTTTCACATGTTCGATTTCGCCCCTGTTGGTGGAATTGCAGCGATTGCCGGTCTGGCATTTGTCGCGCTGATCGGATGGCGATTGATCCCCAATCGCGGCGTACAACAAGAAACATCCGAGGTGCTGGCCGAATACATTGCCGAACTGACGATCCCGCCGGGCTCTGCACATATCGGTAAACGGGTCAGCGAACTTTATGAAACGGCCGAAAAATCCGACGTGGCTATCATCGGCCTGATCCGGGATGGGAAACGGCGATATGGCCGGTCAACCCATGCCACACTGAACGATGGCGACGCGCTGGTACTGGAAGCGCGCCCGGAGGCGCTGGACGAGTTCCGTTCAGCGCTGAAACTGGATTTCTCGGACACACGACGGCAGGAGCTGCTGACTGCCGAGGGTGAAGGTCTGGAAGTAATCGAAGTGGTCGTTCCCGAAAGCGCGCGCATAACCGGCCGTACTGCGCAGGGTATCGGGTTGGCCTGGCGCCAAAGTACCGTCCTGATGGGCATCTCGCGTCAGGGTCGTCAGATCACCGAACAGGTTCGCAAGACCGAGGTTCAACCGGGAGACATCCTGCTGCTGCTTTGCCCTCGTGATCGCAGCGCTGATGTGACCGATTGGCTGGGGTGTCTGCCACTGGCCGAACGCGGATTGAACGTGACGGCAAACGATAAGGCCTGGTTGGCCATCGGTCTGTTTGCCGCTGCCGTCTTTGCGGCCAGTGTCGGGTTGATTTACCTTCCCGTCGCATTGGGGCTTGTCGTCATTGCCTATGTGCTGACCAAGGTCATGCCAATCACGGAGATCTATAACCACATCGAATGGCCCGTTGTCGTGCTGCTGGGTTCGATGATCCCACTGGGCAGCGCTTTGGAAACATCCGGCGGCACCGAGCTGATTGCCAATGCGCTGATCCAGCTGACCGACGGTCTGCCTGCATGGGCGATCCTGACCGTATTGATGGTCGTGACGATGACCTTGTCGGATGTCCTGAACAACACCGCCACCGCCATCGTCGCGGCCCCGGTGGGCATTCAGATGGCCCAAACGCTCGGGGTGTCGCCCGACCCGTTCCTGATGACCGTGGCCGTTGCGGCCTCGGCTGCGTTCCTGACGCCTATCGGTCACAAGAACAACACGCTGGTTCTGGGCCCCGGCGGCTATCATTTTGGCGACTACTGGCGCATGGGCCTGCCGCTTGAGGCTCTGATCATCGCGGTTTCCGTCCCCGCCATCCTTGTCTTTTGGCCGTTGTGACGGGTAAAGGCTGTTCATGAAACGCTTTTTGATCCTGCAACTGCGCCCGGAAACGGATGCCTCCGACGCAGAATATGCTTCGATCCTGAACCGCAGCGGGTTATCGCCCGAACGCACACACCGCATCCGTCTGGATTGCGAAGACCTGCCGGAAGGGCTGAAAGTCGCCGACTATGCGGGGGTTATTGTAGGCGGCGGACCGGGATGCGTCAGTGATGACCCCGCAACCAAATCCGCGACGGATGCGCGGATCGAAGCCGCAATCCTGGGTTTGATGCCGCAGATTACCGCGTTGGATCACCCCTTCATGGGGTGCTGCTATGGCCTTGGTATTCTGGCCGTACATCTGGATGGAGACGTCAGCAAAGCCCGGTACAGCGAGCCTGTGGGGCCGTCCAGGTGCCACCTGACCCCCGAAGGACAACAAGACCCGCTTACCGCAGAATTGGACGCCACCTTTGATGCTTTTGTTGGTCACAAAGAAGCGGTTCAAACCCTGCCCGAGGGCTGCGTTCACCTTGTTGCGTCAGACCCCTGCCCGTTCCAGATGATCCGCTGGGGCCAGAACGTCTATGCCACTCAGTTCCACCCGGAAGCCGATGCCAAAGACTTTGAACAACGCATCAACATCTACAAGAACCATGGCTACTTCCCGCCCGAAGACGCGCAGAAACTGATCGACCATTGCCATTCGGCAGAGGTTACGCAACCCGGCGAAATCCTGCGCCGTTTCGTCCAGCGATACGAGTGACCCAACGGCGCGGTTGCCTGCGCCTTGCCCCCTCGCATAGGCTGATCTGACGCAACTTTGGGAGGGGTTGTCCTTGGATTTTCTTTTGAATGTCGGCTTGCCGGTGTCGCTTGCCATTATCATGTTGTCTCTGGGCATCGGGCTGGAGGTGGCAGACTTCCGCCGTGTCCTGAGCCGGCGACGCGCCTTTGCCATCGGGGCGGCAAGCCAGATTGTTCTCTTGCCAGTCGCAGCCTTTGTGACGGTCACAATCTTTGCATTGCCCCCCGAGATCGCGGTTGGTTTCATGCTGCTCAGTTTTTGCCCGGGCGGCGTAACCAGCAACATCCTCTCCAAGCTCGCCAAAGCCGATGTCGCGCTTTCGGTCAGCCTGACCGCCGTGATCAGCCTTTTGTCGATGGTGACCGTGCCAATACTGGCCGCGTGGTCGATCAGGCACTTCATGGGCGACGAAGCCCCAGAGGTTTCGATCACCGGGCTGGCTGTTGCATTGTTTCTGATAACAACGCTGCCTGTGGCAATCGGGGTCGGAATTCGCTACTTTGCAACGGGGTTTGCAAACCGCGTAGAGCCGGGATTGTCAACGCTCGCGACCGCTTTGTTCGTGCTGATCGTTGCCGCGGCACTGGCCGGGAACTGGCAATTGTTCGTCGACAATCTTGGCATCATGGGCGCAGGCTTGATTTCTTTGAATATCGCCCTGCTGTTCATCGGGCTGGGGCTTGCGCGGATATCAAACCTGTCCTGGAATGAGTGCAAGACGATCTCGATCGAAACCGGTATTCAAAACTCCACGCTGGGCATTACACTGGCGGCGCTGATCACGAATACCGAAAGCGGGTTCAGCCCGCTGGCCCTGCCCTCGGCGGTTTATGGCATTACGATGTACGCCGTGGTTCTGCCGTTTCTTGTCTGGTTCCGCAGGCGCTGAAAGGACCGTTATGACAAACAACACTGCTGATGCGATCGTAATCGGTGCTGGTCTGGCCGGATTGGCCGCCGCAGCCGAACTGGGCGACCGAGGCAAAAAGGTAATCATACTCGATCAGGAACCCGAAACCTTTCTGGGCGGTCAGGCGTTCTGGAGCCTTGGTGGACTGTTCATGGTCGACACCCCCGAACAGCGCCGCATGGGTATACGCGACAGCCACGATCTGGCGTTGCGCGACTGGATGGGCAGCGCACAGTTTGACCGTGACGAAGACGCATGGCCCCGCAAATGGGCCGAAGCCTATATCGAGTTTGCGGCTGGCGAGATGCGTCAGTGGCTGCACGAAATGGGCCTGCGCTGGTTTCCGGTCGTTGGCTGGGCCGAACGTGGCGGGTCTTATGCGACGGGGCACGGCAACTCGGTCCCGCGCTTTCACATCACATGGGGCACCGGCCCCGGCGTTCTTGAACACTTTATCCGACGTGTCCGCGACCATGTCAGCGCCGGATTGATCCAGATGAAGTTCCGCCACCAGGTCAGCCATATCATCATGCAGAACGGAACCGCCAAAGGTGTTTCCGGAGAAATTCTGGCCGATGACACCTCCCAGCGCGGTGGCAAAACCAACCGCGATGAGGTTGGCGAGTTCGAAGTTTATGCCCCGTCGATCATCGTCACCTCCGGCGGTATTGGCGGCAATTTTGACATGGTGCGTCAAAATTGGCCCCGGGACCGTTTGGGTGAGCCTCCCAAAGACATGGTTGCAGGGGTACCCTTTCACGTTGATGGCCGCATGATCGCAATCAGCGAAAAAGCGGGGGGCCATGTCATCAATGGTGATCGGATGTGGCATTACACCGAAGGCGTCCGCAACTGGGACCCGATCTGGCCCGCCCACGGCATTCGCATCCTGCCCGGCCCAAGTTCAATGTGGTTTGACGCCAGGGGCAACCGCCTGGCACCGCCCTGTCTGCCGGGGTTCGACACATTGGGGACACTGCGTGAGATCCTGAAAACCGGATATGAATACAGCTGGTTCGTTCTGACCCAGAAGGTGATCAAAAAGGAATTTGCGCTGTCCGGGTCGGAACAAAACCCCGACTTCACTTCGGGCAGCTGGAAAGAGGTTATCCGCCAGCGCATTCTGTCAGGTTCCAGCGCAACTGCCCCGGTTGAGGCGTTCAAGGAAAAGGGTGAGGACTTTGTTGTTGCCAACACGCTGACCGAACTGGTCAACGGCATGAACCATCTGGGCGACACTCCGATAGATGAGGCTCAACTGCGTGCCCAGATCGAAGCCCGGGATTCGCAGGTCGACAACCCTTTTTCGAAAGATGCGCAGATGATGGCGATCCTTGCCGCGCGCAATTATCGCGGAGATAAACTGATCCGCACAGCCAAACCGCATAAGTTTCTGGATCCGGCCAACGGCCCGCTGATTGCCGTCAAGCTGCATATTCTGACACGCAAATCTCTGGGTGGGTTGCAGACCAATCTGGACAGTCAGATGATTGGATCAGACGGAAATGTGGTACCGGGCCTGTTCGCTGCTGGCGAAGTCGCCGGATTCGGCGGCGGCGGCTATCACGGCTACAACGCGCTGGAGGGTACATTCCTGGGCGGCTGCATCTTTTCCGGTCGAAATGCCGGGCGATCAAGGGCCGTTGCCTGACGCACTTTCCCTGTTACTTGCGCACCAGTTTGATCACCGGCTGGCCCTGCGCATCTAGCAGAGCCAGAGCGTTGCCCTGCATCGCGAATGTCGTAACGTTTTGCAAGGCTTGCAGGAATTGCCGCTCAACCGCGTCCAGCGGGGGCGGGCACGCCATGAGTGTTGCCGCCATGTTGTCTGGAAACGCAATGCGATTACCGGAAATTTCGGCCTGACCACTGAACCGGTTACAGCCGCTGCTTCCTGAAAAGACCCCATCCTGACCAAAGACAAGCTCGGGGCGTTTTTCGGATTCGACAGGCGCACCATTCAGGCCCGAGGCGGCCCATTGGGTGTTGTCCAGCGCTGCCGACCCCTGCCCCTGGACCTGAACCAACAGAAGGTCAGCGGCATTTTCTGCCCCATTCGTCAGAACGGGGTAAACGGTATCTGTGGTGAACAGCAGGTTTTGTCCCTGCATCACTGACGCCCGCACAGCATAGCGATGGGCATCCATGATCAGCGCATCGTCATAAGTCAATTTGAACTGCGCGGGCAACCCGCTCAGCGCATACCGTTGCGCGGCAAGTGTGACAGCGGGGGCATCGGCCAGCGAGATATCCTGAAGCTCGACATAAAGGGTTGCGTCCGGTGGCAGTGCAATGCGCTCTCGGTACGTGGCGGTCCCTTCAACTGCACCGGCAATGGCGACACCGCTTAACGCTACCCAAGTTGCTGCACCCGCCCATATTGCGCGACCCAAATGCTGCATAGGTCAAATCCTTTTGCAAACCCTCTTCGCAAAAGATCGTGTGCCCTTGGATCTTTGCAAGATGTGCTACGACAAAGTGGCAATTCTGCGCCGAAATCACAAAGGCCAGATCAATGGAATAAGCAGGGATGCCAACAATCCGACTGTCAGATTTAGCGGAACACCCACCTTCATGAAATCGGTGAACCTGTAGCCGCCAGGGCCGTAGACCATCATGTTGGTCTGGTATCCGATCGGTGTTGCAAAGGACGCCGAAGCCGCCACCATAACGGCAACCACCAACGGGCGCGGGTCCATTCCGACGGCCTGGGCCAGCCCGATAGCTATAGGCGTGACCACAACCGCAACCGCATTGTTGGAAACCAGTTCGGTCAGCACCGAGGTCAGCAGGTAGATCGCCCAGATGATCAGGAAGGGCGGCAGAGCGCTTAGTCCCGGCGCCACGGCCTCGACAATCAGTGAAACCGCGCCAGAGCTGTCCAGTGACGCACCGATGGCGAGCATCGCGAAGATTAGCGCCAACAGGCGACCTTCTACAAAGGAAAACGCCTCGTCCGCATCGATGCAGCGGGTCAGAAGAACCACGGCTACGGCCACAATCGACAGCAGCAGGATCGGCGCGACACCCAGCGCTGCAAGGACGACGATCCCGACCAGCGCGCCAATTGCGATCGGCGCATGGCTGCGACGGAAGGCGCGTGCAGAGGGTTGACTGACATCCACCATGTCCATGTCCGCAGCTAGGCGCTGGATATCTGCCGGGGCGCCCTCCAACAATAATGTATCCCCGACCCGCACCACCAGGTCATCCAACTGGCGACCGATATTCTGATTACGGCGGTGAACGGCCAGCACATAGACACCGTACCGGCGCCGCAACCGCAGCATTCCCAATGTCCGCCCCACCATCCGGCATCCGGGTGTGATCAGCACCTCGACCGTCTTGGTCTCCACAGCGGAAACCTGATCCACGCGCTTGAGCTCTTTGTTGGTCTGAAGGCTAAGAAGTTCCGTCATCTCGGTCCGCAGGACCACGCGGTCACCGACCTGCAATTCAACGCCCTTCAGATTGCGCCGCAGCGATTCATCGCCCCGGACCACGTCGATCAGTCGCACGCCAGGGCGTTTGAACAACTGAACGCCGGTCACTTCACGCCCGATCAGGTTGCTGTCGGGTGGAATGACCGCTTCTGTGAAAAACTTCATCCTGGAGCGATCGCTAAGCAGCGAGGCCATGCTGTCCCGCTCGGGCAGCAATCTGGGGGCGATGAAACGCAGATAGATCATGCCGTAGATCACCAGTGCAATCCCCAGCGGCGTGACCTCGAATATCGAAAAGGCTTTCATCCCCTGCGCGCGGGCCACACCATCCACCAGCAGGTTGGTGGATGTTCCGATCAGTGTCAGTGTCCCGCCAAGAATGGCGGCATAGCTGAGCGGAATTAGAAGCTTTGACGCGGGTACATTCAGCGTACGGGCGATCTGAACAAAGACCGGGATCATGACCACAACAACGGGCGTGTTAGACACAAAAGCCGAGGCCAGAACGACAAACCCCATCAGCAATCCGATGGCAATGCGCGGGTTGACCTGCGCCTGCCTTTGCGCGGTCGACGTGAAGGCGTCCAAGGCCCCGGTCCGCACCAAGGCCCCCATGATGATGAACATCGCCCCAATCGTCCAGGGCGCGGGATTGGACAAGACCGCCAGCGCGCTTTGATAGGGCAATATCCCTGTGACCAGCATCAGTGAGACACCGCCGATGGCCACGACCTCGGTCGGATAAACCTCGCGCAGGAACATGACGAACATGCTCGCAACAATCAGCAGCGCCAGAATTGCGCTGCCCGTCTCTGTCAGTGGAAGGAAATTCATTCGTGGTATTCTGTCCGAACCCTGGCCCAAGCGCCTGATGACATGCAGTTTCACGCATTGCGCGTGGCAGGGCAAGCCCGACGTTCGTTAATCAGGCCCGGCTTGTTCCAAACGCCCCCCGACGCGCACCATGCGAACAGATTTGGCCTGACCGTCGCGATCATCCGTTTCGACGAACACTCCGCTCAGCGTGGCCTCGCCATTGGCAGGGGTAAACCGGGTCTTGGGCATCCCGGTTATGAACCGGCGCATCGGTTCCTGCTTGTCCATACCAATGACCGAGTCATAGTCGCCGCACATGCCCGCATCCGTCAGATAGCCTGTGCCGCCCGGCAGAATCTGCGAATCCGCTGTCGGTACATGGGTATGTGTGCCCACCACAAGGCTGGCGCGCTTGTCGCAATAGTGACCCATGGCCATCTTCTCGGACGTCGCCTCACAATGCATATCGACAATGATGGCTTGTGCCTGCCCGCCCCTGGGGTGCGATTTCAGGATGGGCTCTATGGCCGAGAACGGGTCGTCGAATGGCCGTTTCATAAAGACCTGCCCCAACACCTGCACCACCAGAACCTTGCGCCCTCCGGGTGCATTGAACAGCCGGTGCCCCCGCCCCGGCGCGCCCTTGGCATAGTTCACCGGGCGCACGATGCGCTGTTCTTTCTCGATATATTGCAGCATGTCTTTCTGGTCGAACGCATGGTCGCCCAATGTCAGGCAATCTGCACCGGCATCCAGCAGCAGCTTGGCGTGATCGCCGCTCAACCCCATGCCGTTCGACGCGTTTTCGCCATTGACCACAACGAAATCCAGCCGCCATTCGTCGCGCAGGCGCGGCAAATGTTGCTGAACGGCCGCGCGCCCCGCGCGCCCCATGACATCACCAAGAAACAAAATCCTCATGATCCGGGTCGTAGGGGCTGTGCTGGGCAATAACAAGGCGGAACCGTGAAATTTAAGTTGAGCCCGAACTTGAAATTGCTTGCAGGCGTGGCAAAGTCTTAGCCATGCGCTTATATCAAAAGGATATGTTGTGAAGTTATTGGCAATATTGACATTCGGCCTTGTGGTCGCTTCGGGCGTTATGGCGCAAGGCACAAAGACATCCATGCCCAATCCCGCGGCAACCTTTTGCGTCGAGAATGATGGAGTTTACCAACTTCGGAAGAACGAAGACGGAAGCGTCTTTGGTGTCTGCATCCTGAAGGACGGCACGGAAGTGGATGCCTGGGACTATCTACGCGGCCACTTTCAGCAATGAGGCTTAGAACGTCAGCACCCGGCTTTCCGTGATAACTATGTCCAACGGCTGATCGGTTGGCTCCAGCGGCAGATCCTGCGCCTCTTGCGCGTCAAAAGCGAAACCGATTGCCAGTGTCGCGCGCTTGCCTCGCAATCCTTCCAGCGTGCGATCATAAAATCCACCGCCATATCCCAGACGCCCGCCGTTGGCATCAAAAGCCACCAGCGGCACGATCAGGATCTCGGGGTCGAAATAATCATCGACCTCGGGCACTCTGGCACCGAATGGGCCGTCTTTCAGCGGTCCTTCCGGCGTCCAGCGCGAAAATTTCAGCGGTTTTCCAGCGGCTTGGATCACTGGAACACCAACAGGCCCATAAGCCGAAGCTTCAGCCATGGCGGATACCGGGTCGATCTCGGTCCGGATCGGCATGTAGCCTGACAAGGGCACACCGCGATAACCCGCCAGAACCTCGGACAAACGTCCGGCTGCACCGGGAACACGCGTGTCGAACGCGACCTTGCGGCGCGCAAACGCCGCTTTGCGCGCAGCTGCTTTGATTTCAGTCAGATCGGTCACAATAGCACCACACTGGCTAGCCCAAGAAAGATGAAGAATCCCATGACATCGGTTGTGGTTGTCACAAAGGTTCCTGACGCCAGAGCCGGGTCAATTCCCAGACGATCCAGCACTACCGGTACTACCGTACCTGCAAAGCCCGCGATGATCATGTTCACGACCAAGGCTGACCCAATCACGACACCCAGCCAAGGTGAACCGAACCACAGCATCCCCACGGTCCCCAGTACAATGGCAAAACAGAGCCCGTTCAACACGCCCACCAGCAGTTCCCGCCTGATAACGCGCATCACGTTTGAATTGGTCAGATCGCGCGTCGCCAGTGCGCGCACTGCAACGGTCAGCGACTGCGTTCCCGCATTGCCCCCCATGGATGCAACAATCGGCATCAGGATGGCCAGCGCGACAAGCTGGTCAATAGCCGCCGCAAATTGTGAGATTACCAACGAAGCACAGATTGCCGTGCACAGGTTTACCGCCAGCCAGGGCAACCGTCGCCGACTGGTCGCCGCGACACTGTCGGACAGAGAGCTTTCGTCGCTCACACCGGCAAGGCGCAGGATGTCTTCTTCGTGCTCTTCATCCAGAACGACCATCGCGTCATCGATGGTGATCACACCAACCAGGCGCCCATCGGCATCCACCACGGGGGCCGAGATCAGGTGATACTGGTTGAAGGCGTAAGCCACGTCCTCCTCGTCCTGATCAACGGGGATGATGTGAAACTCCTCTTCCGCCAGATCGCGCAACGGCACCTCACGACGGGACGCCATCAGCTTGCCCAATGTCACCTGCGCTGTTGGTTTCAGGCGCGGATCGACCAGAACAACATGATAGAACTGCTCGGGCAGATCGTCATTGGCACGCATGAAGTCGATGGCCTGACCGACGGTCCAATGCTCGGGTGCCATGACGACCTCGCGCTGCATCAAACGACCAGCCGAACTCTCGGGGTAAGCCAGCGCCTGTTGCGCCGCTAGCCGCTCGGAATCTTCGAGCGCGTCCAGAATGGCTTCCTGCTGCGGTTCCTCAAGATCTTCCAGAAGGTCAACGACGTCGTCGCTTTCCATCTCGCGCACGGCTTCCGCCAGAACCTCGGGGGTCAGGACGGCGATGATTTCCTCGCGGACCGCTTCGTCCAGTTCAGACAGGATGTCGCCGTCAAATTCCTTGTCATAAAGCCGGATCAGCCGCGCCCGGTCATAAGGATTGATCTGCTCCAGAAGGTCAGCGATATCAGCCGCGTGCAGTGGCTCCATCAGCTCAATCAGCTTGTCGCGATCATCCACATCGACGGCGTATAGGATCGCCGCCACTGTCCGGCGATCCAGTGCATACGCGTCTTCGTCGTGGGGCAGATCGTGTTCGGCTTGATCACTGCCTGTCGTCATGCGCTGCCCCCTTCTTTCGGCGATTGGCCCCTAAATAGAAGAAGCAGCTACCAGAAAACAATGACAATGCGCCGATTTACCCACTTCTTTCGTCTGCCTATGCTACAGCGCGGTCCCAAACAGGTGGAGAACAGGGCAAATGGCGCAAAAGACGCTTTTGAAAGGGCGCGTTCTGAGTTTCACAGGCTCACCCTTTGACGGAGAGCCAACCGAAGCGACCCGACTGGACGAAGCTGTCGTGATTGACAAAGGGCGCGTTGCTGATGTCGGCGCGTCTGAAGCGCTGATGCGGCGTCACCCTGATGCTGTCATCAAGGACCATGGCAATCACCTGATCATTGCGGGTTTCGTTGACCCGCATGTGCACTACCCACAGACGGCCATGATTGCCAGTTGGGGTAAGCGGTTGATCGACTGGCTGAACACCTACACCTTCCCCGAAGAGATGAAGTTTGGTGATCCTGAATACGCCTCTGAAATCGCCAACCGTTATCTGGATCTGACTGCCGCCCATGGCACAACGACGATGTGCAGTTTTTGCACCATCCACCCCGAAAGCGTGGATGCCTTTTTCACTGCCGCGCAACAACGGGGACAGCGCGTGGTCGCGGGCAAGACCTGCATGGATCGCAATGCGCCTGAAGGTCTGCGTGACACGGCCCAGACCGCCTATGACCAATCTGCCGCTCTGCTTGAGAAATGGCACCGTGTCGACCGCCTGTCCTATGCCATCACGCCCCGGTTTTCACCTACGTCCACCCCTGAACAGCTTGAGGCCATGGGCGCGCTTTGGGCGGAGCATCCCCATTGCCTGATGCAAACACACCTGAGCGAGCAGACAGACGAAATCGAGTGGGTCCGCTCCCTGTTCCCCGATGCGCGGGACTATCTGGACACTTACGAAAAGTTCGGGCTGCTGGGGCAGAACGGACTTTATGGGCATGTCATCCATCTGGAAGACCGGGAACGCGATCGTCTGCGCGAGGTTGATGCGTCATTGATCCACTGCCCCACCTCGAACACCTTCATAGGGTCGGGTCTGTTCGACATGAACGGCTTGATCCACGATGGCCACCGGATCGGTTTGGCAACGGATACCGGTGGCGGATCAAGTTTTTCAATGCTTCGCACCATGGCTGCCGCATATGAAATCGGTCAGTTGCGTGGGCGCCCCCTGCATCCGGCGCAATTGCTGTGGCTGGGTACAGTCGGGTCGGCGCGCAGCCTGCGGATGGATGATTGCATCGGCAACATTGCTCCGGGAATGGAGGCGGATCTGGTCGTGATTGATCTCGCCTCGACCCCGGCCATCGCCCAGCGCGAAGCTTGTGCAAACGATGTTTGGGAGGCAATCTTCCCGACCATCATGATGGGTGATGATCGGGCTGTGGCCGAGGTCTGGATTGGTGGGCGGCAGGCCGCTTAGGCCTGCAACCCCTTGGCAAGACTGTTTTGACGCTCAATCACGCGGGGCAGGTCAATCGTCGTGATATGCCCACCCCGCACGATCTGGCGGCCTTCGACAAACAGGTGCTTTACTTGCATCGGACCGGCCAGAAGCAGAGCTGCCGGGTCCCAGCTGCCTGCGCATTCGATACTGCGCATATCCCAGACAGCGACATCCGCGCGTTTTCCCGGCATAAGCCGCCCGCAATCGGGACGCCCCAGCACATCGGCCCCGCCGCGGGTTGCAATCTCCAATGCTTCGCGGGCCGACATCGCATCCGCCCCATTGACCACCCGTTGCAACAGCAGCGCCTGCCGGGCCTCAAGCATCAGATTACCGTTGTCATTACTGGCCGAGCCATCAGCGCCGAGGCCTACCTTTACCCCCGCATCGCGCATCGCCCGCACCGGCGCGATGCCTGATCCCAGACGGCAGTTCGAACATGGGCAATGAGCGACACCAGTTTTGGTGCGCGAAAACAGATCAATCTCGGCCCCGTCCAGCTTGACGCAATGAGCGTGCCAGACATCCGGGCCGGTCCAACTCAGATCTTCGGCGTATTGACCGGGTCGACAGCCGAACTGAGCCTGTGAATAGGCGATATCTTCATCGTTTTCAGCCAGATGTGTATGCAACATCACGCCTTTGTCCCGTGCCAGAAGGGCTGCATCTCGCATCAGGTCCCGGCTGACGGAAAACGGTGAACACGGGGCAAGACCTACGCGGCACATCGACCCTTCTGACGGATCGTGAAATGCATCCACGACGCGGATCATGTCGTCCAGAATGGCAGTTTCTTCTTCCACCAGACTGTCCGGAGGCAGGCCGCCATCGCTTTCACCAATGCTCATCGCGCCACGTGTCGGGTGAAATCGCATCCCCAACTCGGATGCGGCAGCAATCGTGTCCTCCAGCCGCGAACCATTGGGATAGAGGTACAGGTGATCAGAACTGAGCGTACAGCCTGACAGCGCCAGCTCTGCCAAACCGATCTGGGCCGAGGTGAACATCTCGTCTGGTCCGAACTTCGCCCAAATCGGATAGAGTGTCTGAAGCCACCCGAACAGCAATGCATCCTGCCCGCCCGGCACCGCGCGGGTCAACGTTTGGTAAAGATGGTGATGGGTGTTCACTAACCCGGGTGTCACCAGACAGCCCGAAACATCGTGAACCTCGCCTTGTGTTTGCAATCCGTGCCCGATCCCCGCGATCTGGCCGTCGCGGATCAGAATGTCCGCCGCGGGGAGTTCCTGCCGGGACTCGTCCATCGTCAGGATCAGATCAGCGTTTTTGAGTAGGATTTCTGTCATGTCGCGCTCCTGCATCTGCCCGTCTCTTGCAAGGAGTGCGAAGGTCGGCGGAAAACGGGCTCAAGAACCGACCGGGTATTATGTACCCGCCATCGGGATCTGCGACAACAGGTTTCAGAACCGACGCAGGATCTGAAGTGCCTCTGCATGTATTTCTGCGTTGGCTGCGGCCAATGCTCGACCGCCCTCATGCGCCGGGCCGCCTTGCCAATCGGTCACAATTCCGCCTGCCGCCTGAATAACCGCGATAGGGGCCTGAATGTCATACGAGTTCAGCCCTGCTTCGATCACCAGATCTGCTTGCCCTGCGGCCAACAAGGCATAAGCGTAGCAGTCCATTCCATATCGGGTCAGTTGCACCTGCTCCGATACGGCCTGAAACCCGGCCCGGTCATCCGGGGTGCCGACTTCAGGAAAAGTGGTGAACAGCGTCGCCTGCGCCAGAGATTTCGTCCCCCGTGTTTGCAGCTTTCTGGTCCCCTGTGGCCCTGTAAGGTGCGCACCAGCTGTCGATCCGACAAAGCGTTCGCCAATGTAGGGCTGATCAATCACCCCCATGATCGGCCCGTCTGCTGTGCTGAGCGCGATCAGAACGCCCCAAGTTGGTGTGCCACTGATAAACCCGCGCGTGCCGTCGATGGGGTCCAGAACCCAGGTTCGGCCACTGCTGCCCTTGTGCGCACCGTATTCTTCACCCAATACGCCATCTTCAGGGCGCAATCGGGACAGCACCTCTCGCATGGCTTTTTCAGCGGCCCGATCCGCTACGGTGACGGGGTCAAACCCTTCGGTCAGCTTGTTCGCAGTTTCCAGATTGGTCTGACGGAAAAAAGGAAGAATGGCCGCGCGTGCCGCTTCGGCCATTTCTTCTGCAATTTCAATGTCGCTTAAACTCGCCGGATGCATGGCACTCTGGTGCGGGCATTACCTGACAAAGTCAAGCCGGTCTGATCAGGCGACGTCGCTGAGGACACGTGCAAGTTCAAACAGGCGGCGGCGCTGGTTTTCCGGAATTGCGTAGTAAGAGCGAACTAGATCCAGGGCTTCTTTATCGCCCATCAGATCGGCTGGAACAGATTTCTTTTCCGCGCTGCTTTTCTGGGCCTCTTCCAGACCTTCAAAGAAGAAGCTGACCGGTACGTCCAATGCCTCGGCAATGTCCCACAGGCGGGACGCGCTGATTCGGTTGGCTCCGGTCTCATATTTCTGGATTTGCTGAAACTTGATACCAACTTGCTGCGCCAATTGTTGCTGGGTCATCCCAATCAGCCAGCGGCGATGCCGAACGCGCTTGCCCACATGGACATCGACGTGATGAGTCATTGGTATTCTCCTCTACTACACACACATTTGTACGGGATCGTGCGACGTCCGAGATCGCAATACCAATAGGGGCTTCCTTAACCGCCCCCAAATCCGGACTGTGCCGTCCCCCGTTACCAGCACTGCTTGCCAATATTGCCGGTTTTGAATTTTTTTTCAAGCTGGTTGAGTCGATCCCCCCTCACAAGGGCTGTGGTTGTATGCGTCAAATGCCCTGCCCGCTGTTCGCGTGGCCCGGCTGGATATGCGACAGATTTTCAGACGTTTCAGGACGCCGCGCATAAGGAATTGACATCTCGCACAGCCCACGTGCCTATGCCCCAAGCACGTGAGGAACCAAATGAAGGCCTATTGTATTAGATCTGACGGGGCAGTTGCCCAGCTGTGCGATGTACCGAAACCCGAGCCGGGTGAGGGTCAGGTGCGGGTTGCGATCAAAGCCTGCGGGTTGAATTTCGCTGATCTGCTGATGCAGAAAGGCACGTATCAGGATACACCGCCTGCGCCGTTTACTTTGGGTATGGAAATCGCCGGTGTCGTGGATACCATCGGTCCAGGTGTGTCCACCCTGAAGCCGGGAGACCGGATCGCCGTCTATTCCGGTCAGGGCGGTCTGGCAGAATATGGCGTTTTCGACGCCGATCGCGCGATCCCGCTGCCGGACACGACCCGTTTCGAAGACGCCGCAGCGATCCAGATAGCCTATGGCACCAGTCACATGGCCCTTGACCACCGTGCCCGGCTGCAACCCGGCGAAACGCTTCTGGTCACCGGCGCAGCAGGCGGTGTTGGGCTGACCGCGGTTGAAATCGGCAAGCTCATGGGTGCCACCGTCATCGCACAGGCCCGCGGCCCTGAAAAGCTGGCCGTTGCCCGCACCGCAGGGGCCGATCACCTGATTGATGCCGCAGAGGATCTAAGGGCTCGGGTCAGATCGCTTGGCGGCGCGGATGTCGTTTATGACGCAATCGGCGGCGATGTGTTCAAGGCGGCCTTTCGCGCCACCAACCCCGAAGGCCGCCTGCTGCCCATCGGATTTGCCGGGGGAGATGTTCCGCAAATCCCCGCCAATCATCTGCTGGTCAAGAACCTGACCGTGATCGGCTTTTACATTGGCGGGTATTTGAAGTTCCGGCCGGAAGCCGTGCGCGAAAGCTTTGGCACCCTTTTCCGCTGGCACGCCGAGGGCCGTATCAATCCGCACATAAGCCACGTCTTGCCTCTTGATGAGGTCGCGCAGGGCCTGCGGTTGCTGAAAGAGCGGAAATCGACGGGCAAAATCGTGATCACCCCCTGACCGCAATCAACCCACCACGGCACGCAGTTGCGTTCCCGCAAGCAGGCGGAAGTTCTGACGCACCAACTGCGCCAGTGCTTCGACAACCGCGTCTCGACCCGGCTCGCCACCATACAGGTTGATCATATGCGCAGGCAGGTCCGGTAGCGCACCGCCGCCTTCGATCTGCTCAAGATGTGCGGCTTCGGTACCTTCCAGTGCCGCATACACTGCCAGATCAGCACTGACCGTGGCCTCGATTGTGCGGTCGTTTTCAGTTTCCACCGACAACTCCCAGGGAATACCGGCTGCATCCAGCGCGGATATCACCTGTGGTCGAAACAAGCAGCGACGTCCAAGTGCCAAAGGTAGCGGACGCTTGCGCCAGGCTGACCCGCCCGGTGCACCTATCCAGCGCAAGGGCAGCTCTGCAATGGTTTCCGCACCATCCACCGACGACGGTTCCGTGGTCAGGATCACGTCACATTCACCGCGTTGGTACATCTCTTTCAACTGCAAGGAATAAGACGACACCAGCTGAACTCTGACCCGCGGGAAATCCGCGTTAAATCGTTGCAGGACCCTTGGGATGGCCGGGTAAACTATGTCGTGAGGAACCCCCAACACCACCTCACCTTCAAAGGCCTGATCGGTCAGTTTCGAGATGACCTCATCATTCAACGCGATCATACGGCGCGCATAAGCCAGCAATTGTTCACCTGACGCGGTCAGGGCAATCGTTCTGCCACTGCGGTCCAACAGCTGAAGGCCAAGCAGCTCTTCCAGCCGTTTCAACTGCATCGAGACCGCAGATTGCGTCAGATGCAGGAAACCTGCAGCGCGCGTCACCCCACCCTGATCCGCCACAGCAACAAATGAACGCAGGGTTGTAATGTCCAGATTCCGCATCTTCACGATTCCTTATGTGTTTCATCAAAAATATTCGTTTTCAATATATGTCATACTCCCCCATATCAATCAAGGAAATTGATAAAGACGAGAGAAACCATCGTAAATACACGAAAGGACAATAAGTATGACCCAAATTGCCATTCATCGCCCTTGCAAGCCCAAAAAGCAATCGCTCGGCACTATCATCAGGCGTGCTGTTTCCCTGAAGCGTCAACGCCGCCAACTGGCACGGCTTGATGATCGCGCCCTTCAGGACATCGGAGTCTCCAGATCAGAGGCTGATGCCGAAGCCAGCCGTTTCGTCTGGGACGCGCCGGAATTCTGGCAGAAGTGATGCAAAATCAAATAGTAACTTCATGAGTGGCGGTCGGCTGATGCGGACCGTCACTTTTGTTGCGTAAATTAGTTGGTTTTCCGCGGTAAATACTTGAAACACAGCCCTGAGTTGCCGATATTTGCCTAGAACGCTTCCCGCACAGCCGGGGGGCTGAATAATTATGTAAAGGGAGACCCTTTGATGGCACAATTCGACACGATCCGGACGGCGGCCGGCGCGCGCGCTGCCGAGATTGATGAGGGCCTGCGCGCCCATATGAACAAAGTCTATGGCACTATGTCCGTAGGCATGCTCATCACATTCGCAGCAGCCTGGGCCATCGCAGGCCTGGCAACCACAAGCGATCCGTCAGCCGCAGCAGCACAGTTGAATGCCGACACCTATCTGACATCGCTGGGCTATAGCATTTACGCGTCGCCCCTGCGCTGGGTCATCATGTTTGCACCTCTGCTGTTTGTCTTCGGCTTCAGCGCCGGGATCAACCGTATGTCGGCGGCTGCCGCACAGCTGGTGTTCTACGTTTTTGCGGCGGTGATGGGCGTTTCGATCAGCTGGATCTTCCTTGTTTTCACCGGTGAGTCGGTCATTCAGGTCTTCCTGATCACCGCAATCGCGTTTGCGGGCCTGTCCCTGTATGGTTACACAACCAAGAAAGACTTGTCCGCCATGGGCACTTTCCTGATGATGGGCCTGATCGGCCTGATCGTCGCGATGGTTGTGAACATCTTTCTGGCGTCTTCGGCCGTTGCCTTTGCAATCTCGGCCATCGGTGTTCTGATCTTCGCGGGCCTGACCGCCTATGACACCCAAAATATCAAGAACACATACCTGCAAATGGCCCATAGTGGCGATCAGGAATGGCTGGGCAAGGCCGCTATCATGGGCGCGTTGAACCTGTACCTGGACTTCATCAACCTGTTCATGTTCCTGCTGCAATTCTTGGGTAACCGCGAGTAACTGCAAACCAACGTAAGGGAAAGGCCGGTCATCAGACCGGCCTTTTTTCGTTTAGAACCAACTGATGATCGCGCTTGCCCGGTACATGAATCCTGGCGGACAAGGCGACGACGTCCGCGTACCCCGCAAAGAAAAAGCCCCCGCTAGATCAGCGAGGGCTTGATACATCAGAAGGTGTAAGACTTAGCTGCAATTCAACGGTACAGCAAAGCCCGAACTACGCTCGGACGTGCCTTTGCGGAACACATCACCGGCAGGCAGACACCCGGTGAAACGCTCAGCCTCTTGCGCGAAACCAACGCCGACCGAGTTGTCGACCTTTACGCTGTTCGTCGGTGTGCGAAGGACACCATACAAGGTTCCGTTGACGCTGACGGTGCTCAGGAACAGATTCGTATCGCTGCCCTGTAGCTGCACCGCATTGTCCGGCGTCCGCCCGCCATTGTCGATAGCAACGGCTGCCACCTTGGAGGGGTCCACTTCATCAGCCAAGAGAGTAACGGTCTGAAGTTCTGCCAGCTCGGCCGGGACATTCGTTTCAGGCGGCAGAAATGCGACGGCTCCGGGAACGTCGGAAATCGTGCGGGGTTCGCCATCGATTCCGGTAAACCCAACACCTTTGCGGTTAAACGGGTCTTCACAGGCCGCCAAAGTCAGAACGGCAATTGTGGATAACAAGATTTTTTTCATGGCGGTCAACATTTTGTGGCGGTTTGCTCAAGCGTACTTGCAGGTCGGCACAAAAAGCAAGCCACAGGCCATGCGATTGCATCGGTGGCTGATGCGCTCCTGCAACGGCCCCAGGTGGGCATGCTGACATTCTTGGCAACAAACCACCGGAACTCAACACAAAAAAAGGCTCTGCCAAGCAGAGCCCTTTTGGAAAGTCCAAATGGAACGGCAAGATTACTTGATCTTGCCTTCCTTGTACTCGACATGCTTGCGAACGACCGGATCGTATTTACGAATGGTCATTTTCTCGGTCATGGTGCGTGCGTTCTTTTTGGTCACGTAGAAGTGGCCCGTGCCCGCGGTCGAGTTCAGACGGATCTTGATTGTCGTCGGCTTCGCCATGGTTATCTCCTGCGTCCGGAAAGGCAGGGGCCTTTCGGTTGAATTCCTATGAGCGTGCGCTTTTACGCGCTACGCCGTGCATGTCAAGGCCAATCGGACGATCCCGGCCCAGGAATCGGGCACAGGTTCAACCCGGTAACGTTGGCGCACCCATATAGCTGTGAATCTGGTCCCTTTCACTGTCCGAAAGACCCAGCGCAGTGGACAATTGCCGCAAATATGCGGCCTCACGATCATTGTCCAACCGTATTGCCGCCAGAGATGTCGCATAAATCTGCGTTCTGAGCGGTGCCCCAGAATCAGCTGCCAGACCCATGACGTCGACAGGTGCGTTCAGTTGTTCCTGCACGAATGCGCGTTCCTCGTCACTGATGTCATCGCCCAACTCTCCGAGGATCGTTTCTTTCTCGTGCTCGTCCAGCTCGCCGTCTGCCTTTGCCGCCTGGATCATCGCCCGCAACATGAGCTTGGCCTGAGCTTCCATGGCAGCCCCGGCTGGTGTTCCGCCAAACACCGTCTCCATCATGTCGGTGGTCTGCTGGCTGCCAGTTCTGGCCGCCCCCTGCATCGCATTCAAAAGCCCGCCAAGACCGGCGGCACCTGCGGCACCTGCGGCACTGCCACCCAGCCCCATCTTACCCATCATGTCCTGAAGGCCTGTCGCACCTCCGGGAAGGCCGAACTGTTCGGCCATTTTGCCAAGCTGATCCATACCAAGGCCGCCGCCTGCGCCTTGCATCATGTCCTGCAAGCCAGCCATTCCGCCCATTTTCTGGTATTTCTCCATCCCCTTCGCAGCCGCGAAACCAACTGCAACGGACGCAAGTGTCTTCATAAAGCTCATGACAATCCTCCCGGTTTTTCAAAATACGCCCCAGTTCTATCAAAGGAATGCAAAGGCGAATACCACGTTCAACCCCCACGGGATTCCGGACTGAATTTCCAAGCCGATGAGGACCAAAAGACAGTGAGTAAGTTTGTACATATCACGATATCGTGATAGGTTTGCCGCAACTGATACGTCCAAGAGGCCAACTTCAGGCTCGACGACCAAGGCAGTGTGAACAGGTAATGCCCGCGCGGAGCAGTGTTGTTTTACGCAGCTTTTCTTGGGGGGCTATCATGACAGAATGGGTTATTCAGGGCGAAGAACTGGCCAATTGTAATTGCAATTTCGGCTGTCCCTGCCAATTCAGCGTTCTTCCATCACACGGAAATTGCGAGGCTGTTGTCGTTTTCGACATCGAAAGCGGGCATTATGGCGATACTGATCTGGCCGGTTTGCGGGCAGCAGGTGTTTATCACTGGCCGGGACCGATCCACGAAGGCAATGGTCAGATGCAACTGATCATTGACGAAAGTGCTACAGCCGAACAGCGCGCAGCATTGCAGGCCATCATGACCGGCGAAGACACCGATGAAATGGCGACCATGTGGTACGTTTACAGTGCGATGGCCCCGACGAAATATGATACGCTTTTTGTCCCAATCGAATTGAACTGGAACCGCGATGATCGTAGCGGCTACGCCAATGTTCCGGGGGTCTTCGACGTCGAGGTCAGCCCGATTCCACATATCGTATCGGGCGCCGCGCACAGGGCATCGATCCAGTTGCCGAACGGCTTTGAGTACCGCCACGCAGAGGCTGCCTCGGGGTCGGCCAAAACAACGGGCGGCGAAATCAGCCTTACCTTTGATGCCACGCACGCCCATCTCGCACATCTGAACCTCTCGGGTCACGGTGTTCAGGGCGCGTAGCCGGAGACTCTTTCATGACCAGACAGAGTGCGACAGCCCCTGCCGGGGCGATTGAGCGGCTGTTGAAGCAGGACAATGCAATCGTGTTGGGCAGCGTCCTTCTGATCATTCTTGCTGCCACCTGGTACACAGTTGCCGGCGTCGGGATGAAAATGTCTGCGGTCGAAATGACCCGCATGGCAGGGCCGGTTGGGGAGCCCATGCAGATGGGTTCCGCAACCGCCTGGAGCTTCGGTTACACTCTGCTCATCTTCCTGATGTGGTGGATCATGATGATTGCCATGATGACCCCAAGTGCCGCGCCAGCCGTGCTTTTGTTTGCAGCGACAAAGCGCATGGGCCCTGAGAAAGACCGCGCCGCAACGTTCAGCCTGTGTTTCCTGTTGGGCTATCTGGTGACCTGGGGTGCGTTCAGCCTGACTGCAACGGCATTGCAGTGGGGACTGGAACATATCGGGCTGTCGAGCGGGCCGATGATGACAATCCGCTCTGGCCCCTTCGCGGGAAGTGTTCTGCTGGCTGCCGGGTTCTATCAGTTTTCAAGTTTGAAGAATGCGTGCCTTCGTTACTGCCAAAGCCCCGCAAGGTTTCTGGCCGGTCACAACCGGCCCGGACCCTTCGGCGCGCTCAGAACCGGAGCCCTGCACGGCACGTATTGCCTGGGATGCTGCTGGGCGTTGATGCTGCTGCTGTTCGTCGGAGGGATCATGAACCTCTACTGGATCGTTGGCATTGCCGCCTATGTCGCGCTGGAAAAGCTTCTGCCGACAGCCCGGTGGCTGGCGCCGGTGTCAGGTGTGGCGCTTATCGGAGCAGGTCTTTGGCACATCGCGGCACCGTTGATCTCCGGTATCTGACGCAAGACGGCCCCCGGGGCGGCTGACTGAAAGGCCCTGTGATTTCTCGTTAAAAAGGAGGTACCAATGCCTGTTTTCATTACCTACGCAACTTATTCGCAAGCTGGTGTCAAAGGCATGCTGCAAAAGCCCGAGAACCGTACCGGCCCAGTGAAAGCATTGCTGGAGAAAGTCGGCGGTCGACTGCTATCCTTCTACATGACAACCGGCAGCAACGACGTGGTCGTGATCAGCGAAGCGCCGGACGGAACAGATGCTGTGGCGGTCGGCATGGCGGTCGCGGCATCGGGTGCGGTCACGAACATAGAAACGGTTCGGGCCTGGACTGCGGACGAGTTCGTTTCGGTCACTGAGAAAGCCGCAAGATTGGCGGGGACCTACACGCCGCCCGGAGGATAAGTAGATACGCGCGGAGGGCCTGTAAGCCGGATCTTGTTCCGGGGTTGCCCCCTTCGATGACCATTCCTCTAGGCCGTGCATTGCTGCACGGCTCAAGCTGCCAACCCGGTCCCTCTCGGCCAAGACGCGCTTAGCGGCGGTATCGGCTTGCGCCGACCGGCCCGCGCGGGGACCCTATTTGGCATTGCTCCCGGTGGGGCTTGCCGTGCCGCCACTGTTGCCAGCGGCGCGGTGGGCTCTTACCCCACCGTTTCACCCTTACCCGCGGCCGAGGCTCTGGGCGGTCTGATTTCTGTGGCGCTTTCCGTCGGGTTGCCCCGCCCGGGCGTTACCCGGCACCGTTGTCTTGTGGAGTCCGGACTTTCCTCTCGGGCATACGCCCCAGCGGCCATCCGGCCCTCCGCGCCCGGGCTGGGTAAGCTTTGCGGTCTGCGGCGTCAAGAGCTGACAGGCCCGAGAAGGGGCCAGCCCCTTCTTGGCCTGCGGCCAATTCAACCCCGGGATATTTTTGGCCAGATGAAGAGCGGATCAGGTTGTTGTGTCCGACGGGGTGACCGCATTCATATCCGCCATGTCCAGCGGACCTTTCGCCCAGGGGCGAAATCGCAACCGGACAGCGGCCAGCAGTTTTGCATCGTCCACGGGGGCGGTGAAACCTGCCATCCGAGCAGAGGCGCGAAATGCTTCTGCATCGGGTGACATCGGATCAACTCCTGTGCCGCGCGGTTTGGCCAGCGCTTGCTTTTCGAGCCTGTTCCAGTCGAAGCGCGGCCCAGGATCGCATTTACGGCCGGGCGCCATATCGGAATGCCCAATGACCCCGGACGACGCAATGGACCAGCGGGTCATGATCAGGGGCAACAACTGTTCCAGCACCGCCATTTGCGGCTGCGAGAACGGATGTTTGCCGGTGTTATCCAGTTCAATCCCAACCGAGCGCGAGTTGATGTCGTCCTTGCCGTCCCATTCCCCTGCGCCGGCATGCCAGGCGCGATCTTCTTCACGCACCATTTGCCACAGGGTGCCATCACCCCCGATCAGGTAATGAGCCGAAACTTCGGAAGCCGGGTCGCATAGGCGATCCAGAGCCGCCTGCGCACCGTCCATGGCCGTATAGTGGATCACGATCAAGGATGGCACCATCCCGCCCCGGCGCTTGCCGAAATTCGGAGACGGATGCCAGATCGGCGTTAAGGCGTCAGTTGTTAACGGCACTGCGGAACGGGCTGGGGTCCCAGCCACAGGCATAGCCGTCGCCATCCGGGTCCAGACCCTTGCGGTCACGTTGCGGACCGCCATTGGACAGGAATTCGATCTGAGCCTGATCCGGTGACGGGAATTGCGCGCAGTTCCGCTGTGACTTGGCTTGCAGGTTGAAACCGGAACGGCTGTAGAGTTGTGTGCCCACCGGATTGGAGGTGCTCAGCGCATATTGTACGATATTCGGTTGGCCGCTCGCCGTGCGCTCAGGCACGGCGGTTGGAGCGACGACTTTGTAGGTCTGGCGGTTTTGCTCAATCCGGGCGGCATCGGATTGGATGCTGCGCCTCTCGGACACGGCTGCGAAGTCCTGCTCGTCAGAGATTGCGCTGCTGTTGGAGCCGGAAGACGGCGACGCGGAGACCGAGGATTGCCCGGACGTGCTGGCCAACGCTGCGGCGGTCTGGTTGGCGATGTCCGCATTCTCACCTGTTGCAAAGGTCGATGATCCCGGTGTGCCCAGTGGTTGCTGGGAAACATCGACCGGAGCCAGCAGCGGATTGACCGCCCCGCCCTGGCCCGCCAATTGAGCCTCGCGCTGCGCCTGATATTCAGGCGTGTTGAAACCCGTGCTGGTCAACGGCGCGACATTGGTGCAGGCCGCAGCCAGTGTCAGGGCCGGGACCAAAAGCAAAACACGCATTGTTTGGCTCCGTCTTCAGTAATTCACTTGCCCGAAGGCTTACCACCATTTGCCGGGCTTGGCCACAAAACCGGCTGCGGTTTCCAGCGCATAAGCGGTGTTGAGCAAGTCACCTTCTTCCCACGGGCGCCCGATCAGCTGCAACCCCAAGGGAAGACCTTGTGCATCCAGCCCTGCGGGGACCGAGATACCGGGCAAGCCAGCGAGGTTCACGGTAACCGTAAAGACGTCGTTCAAATACATTTGAACAGGGTCCGCCTCGGTCATTTCCCCCAGACCGAAAGCCGCCGAAGGGGTTGCCGGTGTCAGAATGGCATCGATGCCTGCGGCGAACACGTCTTCGAAGTCTTTCTTGATCAGGGTCCGGACCCGGCGCGCGCGATTGTAATAGGCGTCATAGAAACCTGCGGACAGCACATATGTGCCGACCATCACGCGGCGCTGCACCTCGGGGCCAAAACCTTCGGCGCGGGTCTTTTCGTACATCTCGGTGATGCCATCGCCCTGCGCGAGCTGTGCACGGCGACCATAGCGAACACCGTCATAGCGGGCGAGGTTCGAAGATGCCTCGGCCGGGGCAATCACGTAATAGGCGGGCAGCGCGTATTTGGTGTGCGGAAGCGAGATATCGACAATCTCGGCCCCCGCGGCTTTCAGCATCGCTGCGCCATCGGCCCAGAGTTTTTCGATCTCGGCGGGCATACCCTCCATACGGTACTCTTTCGGGATACCGATCTTCTTGCCCTTGATGTCACCGGTCAGCATGGCCTCGAAATTTGGGACCGCCAGTTCGGCACTGGTCGAATCCTTGGGGTCATGCCCGCACATGGTTTCCAGCATGATCGCTGCATCACGCACGTTCTTGGTCATTGGTCCTGCCTGATCCAGCGAGGACGCAAAGGCGACGATACCCCACCGCGAGCAACGACCATAGGTGGGTTTGATGCCCGTGATGCCAACGAAGGCCGCAGGCTGGCGGATCGAGCCTCCGGTGTCGGTACCTGTCGCAGCCAGGCACAAATCAGCAGCCACGGCAGACGCAGACCCGCCAGACGAGCCGCCCGGTGTCAGTTGCGCATCATCGTTGCCACGGCGCCACGGGCTGACCGCATTGCCATAGGTCGATGTTTCATTGGACGATCCCATGGCGAATTCGTCCATGTTCAGTTTTCCCAGCATCACCGCGCCTGCGTCGGCCAGTTGCTGAGAAACGGTGGATTCGTATTCCGGCTTGAACCCTTCCAGGATTTTCGACGCCGCCTGCGACGGCACACCCTTGGTGCAAAACAGATCCTTGATGCCGATCGGCAGGCCACACATCGACGGTGCGTCGCCACGCTGGATCCGCTCATCCGCAGCCTTGGCGCGCTCCATTGCAAGTTCGGGTGTCTTGTGGACAAAGGCGTTCAGCGCATCTGCCTCGTCAATGGCTTTCAGGCAGGCGTCGGTCAGCTCGACAGAAGTGACGTCACCTGAGCGCAGCGCATCGCGCGCCTCGGCCAGACCCAGTTTGTTCAGCTCGCTCATGTCTTACTCCACCACTTTGGGAACTGCGAAGAACCCTTCGCGGGCGTCAGGGGCGTTGGCCAGCACCTTGCCCTGCTGGTTGCCGTCGGTTACCTCGTCCTTACGGCGTTTCAGCCGCATCGGCGTGACCGAGACCATCGGCTCGACACCTTCGACATCCACTTCGTTCAGCTGTTCGATGAACCCGAGGATGGTGTTGAACTCGGATGCCAGCGCCGGCAGCGCGTCATCCTCGACCTTGATCCGGGCCAGTTTGGCCACTTTGGCGGCGGTGCTTTGGTCAATCGACATCGGCTTCCCTCATCTACGTTATGGGGCGTTTACCTGTCTGTTGCGGCAGTCGCAAGACCACTGCGCCATGGGCCGTCCCGAGTTTGAGATCCACCGCATGACACCCGCCATTCAAAACTGAATGAGTGGTATGCAAAAAAGTAAACTAATTAGTTCAATATTGTCCTTGAAAACTGAACTGTACTGTTCATTTCTAGTTGTGCGACACAACGCAAACCGGAGAAAAACATGAAACCCCTGATGATTGCCGCAGTCTTGTCCGCCACCTTTTTGGCCGCACCGGCCATGGCCTTGGGTATCGACACAAGCAACCTGACACGCACTTTGACCTTCCCCTCGCCCGTGACGGAACCGGTCACTCAGGACAAGGTTAAACCTGCAAAGTGATGCGCAGGTTCCGGCTGGGTCGGATTTCCCCTCTCCGACCCGGCCAAAACGCATATTCGAGGGTGCACAGCCCAAAGCGAGTCGTTAGCATTGCTGCAAATACCAAAAGGGAACTGCATAAGGCACTTGCGGTTCTGACAAGCAAGTGGAGCAGCTGATGAACACGCAAAAACAAGCGGTCCTGGATGCCATCGATGCGGCGAATGCAAATGACCCCAACCGCGATGATGGCCGCCCCGAAGCGCAGCTTTACGGCGAGCGCATGAGCGCAGAGCTTGACCGCCTGTTTCCGGGCGCGTCCGACGCCTTGCAGATTGCGGCGCGTGGTCAACATGTGGAGCGGTGGAAACTTGCCCGCAATGAATTCCCGGAAGGTCGGGCGGGTTATCTGGCCTGGCGCAAGGCGCAAGGTGTACACCACGCGGACGTGGTGATGAGTTTGATGACCCAAGAAGGCTATGACACTGAGCAGGCCGAAGCCGCGGGTCGCATGTTGCGCAAGCAAGGCATCAAACGCGATGCAGAGGTGCAGGCGCTGGAAGATGTGATCTGCTTTGTGTTTCTGAAATGGTATTTCCAACCCTTTGCGGCGAAACACTCAGCCGAGAAAATCCAGAGCATTGTTGAAAAGACTGCGCGCAAGATGTCGCCCGAGGGCCGCGCACGGGTTATAAGCGAATTCGACCTGCCGGATCATCTGGCCGCAGCCTTTCAAGACTGAGAAAAGGCCAACGCCGTTTCATCGACCGAATAATAAGTCTTAAGGTTGGTAACGACAGGCCTCCGCGCCATATGCTCATGATCCACGAGTTTGGGTGACGCGGCCCCTGATGAGGGCCGCTCGATACACTTCGATCATCCAGCCCAGCAAAATGGCATTCAGGAGATGCCACATGAAATGTGTCCCCACCGGCCATTGGCCGCAGAAACGCATATCGAGGGCACGGAAAGTTATCGACAGGATCAGGATCAACGCCCCGATTGTCATTCCTTTGGCCAGAATCGGATCACGGCCGCGCAAAAGAACAGCATAGATCAGGATCAGCAAAGGGACTGGCGCATAAACCGCCGACCCTCCAAGCCCCGGAACATGTTGGAACAGTGGGACAGCAGCCGTCGCATAGGGAAGAAAAAGAAGCATTCCCCCGAACGCCACCCCCAAAGGCATCCTCCAGATGTCTTTATTCACCGCAAAAACATAGACCAATATGAACAGCAGTATGGGCGCGACATCCGCCAAAGCCGCCCATACCTGCGCATGCGTGTGGAACAGGTAACTGCCAAACCCGACGATCGCCAGAAGCGCCACCAAAACCTTGGCCAGCGGCATGTTCTGATTGCGCACGCGCCTCCACATGACCCATGCGCAAATCAGAAAAGCAGCGTTTGTGACCGCGTTAACGGGCTCGGCCCAGTAGGCTGGAGACAGCCGCTCGCAGTACCCGTCTATTTCACGAAACCAATCCATGGAAATTTACTTATCCGATGTTAGGCTGCCGCCAACAGAATGATTGGGAGGAAATAATTATGAACATTATCTGGTTGGGCCATGGAAGTTTCCGTATCGAAACCCAGGGACAGGTGCTGCTAATCGACCCCTGGCTGACCGGCAACCCGGTCTTGCCCGAGGAACAGCATGACGCCGCCGTTGGTGGCGCCACCCACATCCTTCTGACCCATACGCATTTTGACCATGTCGTCGACGTTCTGCCTTTGGCCAAACACCTGAAGATTCCGGTTGTGGGACAATATGACCTGATGGGGTACTGGGCCGAAGCCGAAAGCATCGAGACCATTGGTTTCAACAAGGGCGGCACGGTCAACCTGAACGGGGTCATGGTAACAATGGTCCCGGCCTCTCACAGCTCGACCTTTTCGACACCGGACGGCCTGCGCACGGGCGGCAGCGAGGTCGGCTTTATGATCAGTGCCGAGGGGCGCATGCTTTATGTTTCAGGTGATACCGACATCATGGCCGACATGGACTGGTTGGGGGATTACTACAAACCCGATATTGGCATCCTGTCAGCGGGCGGGCATTTCACCATGGATATGAAAGCTGCCGCCTACGCCGCCAAAAGATACTTCAACTTCAAGACGGTAATTCCCTGCCACTACAAGACCTTCCCGATTCTTGAGCAATCCGCTCAGGCGCTGGCAGGTGCTTTGCCGGGTGTAGACGTCATCGAACCGCAAGTTATGCAGGCGATAAAGCTGTAGGGATGATATGACCAGCGACATTGTCCCTTCACCGGAACTGATCGCAGTTGTACGGCGATGGAATCAGGCCGTTCATGACAAGGATCGGGCTGCGCTGGTCAATATGCTGTCATCCTCGGAACACCTGCGGTATCAGGGCTCGGCGGATGAAGAGGCATGGTCCGGGCAGGTGTTTCGGCGTGGCTTCGCCGATCACACCAACGAAATCCCGGACTATGACTGGCAGGAACATTCGCTGGAAGCGTTTGAATGTGGGGATGTAGGCTGGGCATTTTGCGAAGCGACGCTGACCTTTCATTCGAACGGCAATTCAGCCTGGCACCGCTTTACATTTGTTCTGCATCTGGAAGACGGCGTCTGGAAAATGGTGCAGCTGCATGTGTCTAACCCGACCTCGAACATGGAAAAGATCGGCATCGAGCATTCGGTGTTGAATGCACTGATCGAAGCCGCAAAACAGGAGTTCACACAGGATCAGACCGAGGGAACCGCTTCGGTCATGTTCACTGACATTGTCGGGTCGTCAGATATCACCTGGCACTTGGGTGACAAAAAATGGGCCCAGCTTATTTCCGGCCATTTTGATCTGGCTGAACACCTTATCCAAACCCATCAGGGACGGCTGGTCAAATCCCTTGGGGATGGAACGATGTCGATCTTCCCGACGGTCCAGGATGCGATTCAGGCAGCAATCGAGCTGCAAAGAAAGAACGCATTGGCAATTTCCGAAACACCTCTGGGTCTGCGGATTGGAATTCATACCGGCGACGTCATACAGAAAGATGAGGATTTCTTCGGGTCCGTCGTCAATAAGGCCGCGCGCGTGACAGACGTAAGTGGCCCGAATGAAATTCATGTCACCGACGTGACCAGATTGCTGGTCAGCCCGGAGGGCGGTCTGAGGTTCAGCTCGCCAAAATCGGTCGCACTGAAAGGGTTCGGCGGGCAGCAGACAGTGTATCGCCTGGACTGGAACTGACAGTGGCCGTCCTGTCAGATCACGGTCATTTTTCTATTCGTTTTTCCGCGAAAAAATCCAGCAGCAGGTTTTCACATTCTTTGGCGGCTATGCCGTCATAGACCTCGGGCTTGTGATGTGCTTGCGGGTGGGAAAAAACCCGCGCGCCATGGGCCACGCCGCCGGATTTGGGATCGGACGCCCCATAGTAAACGCGCCGGATGCGCGCGGCCGCCAGTGCCGCTGCACACATGGCGCAGGGTTCCAGTGTCACATAGATATCAAATCCGGGCAGTCTTTCAGATCCGGCATAGGCACAGGCCGCGCGCAAAGCCAAGATTTCTGCATGCGCCGTAGGATCGTTCAACTCACGAGTCCGGTTTCCTGCCACCGCCACAACAGAGCCGTCCGGCCCGACTATGACCGCACCAACGGGCACTTCGCCGCGATCCGCTGCTGCGCGCGCCTCACACAGCGCCTGTTCCATATGCGATTTGAACACCATGCCCCTGACTGCATCAGAAACCTGCCTTTCGCAAGCGCGCGGGATAGGGTATGGCCCAGACATGAACAAGACCCCTCCTCCTGGCGACCGGATCGCCAAAGTCCTGGCCCGCGCTGGCGTCGCGTCGCGGCGCGAGGCCGAGCGCATGATCGAAGCTGGCCGCGTAGCTGTGAACGGCAAGACCATCGACAGCCCCGCCCTGAACGTGACGGCAAAAGACAAGATCATTGTCGACGGCAAACCGGTCTCGGAACCGGAACCCTCGCGTTTGTGGCTGTATCACAAGCCTGCTGGGCTGGTTACGACAACCCGCGACGAAAAAGGGCGCGATACGATTTTCGACAAGCTGCCCGAAGACATGCCTCGGGTGATAAGCGTTGGCCGGCTTGACCTGAATTCCGAAGGTCTGCTGCTGCTGACTAATGACGGTGCTATCAAGCGCAAGCTTGAACTGCCCGCGACCGGCTGGTTGCGCAAATACCGTGTGCGGGTAAACGGACGCCCGAAAGACGAAGATTTCGAACCGCTGCGCAAAGGTCTGGTGATTGAGGGAGAGCGGTTCCAGCCGATGACCGTCACGCTGGATCGCCAGCAGGGGGCCAATGCCTGGCTGACCATCGGTCTGCGCGAAGGAAAGAACCGAGAAATCCGTCGGGCCATGGAAGATATCGGTTTTAATGTGAACCGTTTGTTGCGGGTTTCTTACGGCCCGTTCCAATTGGGCAATCTGAAGCCGGGAGAAGTCGAAGAAATCCGCCGCCGCGTTATGCGCGATCAACTTGGGCTGGATTCGGATGCCAAAACCGAAGCGGCCCCCAAACGTCCGACGCGACCACAAAGAAAACGCCCGCCCATCGGCAAGAATCCCCGCAAGTGATGCAGGTTCGGCAACCTTCCCCCTAGCGCCAAGCCTGCGTATCCCCTAAATTTTCTGTGATTGCTGCTATTTGGGGAGCGTGATGTCCGGAAGCGGAGTGCAAAAATTCGCCTACGCCGTATTGCTGGTGCTTTTGTTTGGCGTGTGCACAGGCGTGCTTGGGGGCTTGTAACGCATGGCAAAGCGATTTGGCGGCAAATACAGCCCTCAGGATGATACGTCCGGCGACACTCTTCAGCCCCGTGGGCAATTCGATGGCGCGCGGGTCGAACCTGCGGGCGCGCGTGCCAATGTCCTGTTCATACCGGCCATCCCATTGGTGTTTCTGTCGCTGAACGACGGCGCGATAGGCATGACCATTGGTCTGATCGCAGCTGGCCTGCTGACGGCAGCTGCGTTTTTACTGCGGGAAGGTCTGCGGGCCGAAGCCGCGTTTAACGCCCGTAAGGCTGCCCGCCGGCCTGCGTTTCCCCGTAAAATCTTTGCCAGCCTTCTGACAGGTCTGGGCGCCGCTCTTGCGTCCTACCGGACCGAGTTTCTGAATGCGGAAACGGCGTCGCAAGTCAGCCTGCTTGCCCCTGTCTTGTTCGGCGCTGCAGCAACCGTGCTGCACTCGGCCTCCTTCGGGTTTGATCCGATGAAGGACAAGGGCATGGAAGGAATTGACACCTTTCAGCAAGATCGCGTTGCCCGGGTCGTTGAGGATGCGAAAAACCGTCTTTCCGAGATGACGGACGCCATCAAACGCGCGGGTGATCGCCGGATCGAAGCCCGTTTGGAACGGTTTCAGGACACCGCACGTGACCTTTTTCGAACGGTCGAGGAAGACCCCCGCGATCTGGCTGGCGCGCGAAAATACATGACGGTTTATCTACAGGGCGCGCGTGATGCGACTGTCAAGTTCGCCGATGTCTATGCCCGGACCCGCGATGCGCAGGCGATGACAGACTACGTCGCGCTACTGGATGATCTGGAACAGAATTTCGCCGCGCGTACGCGGAAAATGCTATTGGATGACCGCAGTGATCTGACGGTCGAAATCGACGTGCTGCGCGAAAGATTGCAGCGCGAAGGCGTCCGGTTGGACTGACCGGCCATTATTTGAGCGAGGAACATCCCCATGTCCGATGAGATCAAGAACAAGGCGGCTCAGGCCGAAACACTGGTGCAGGAAGTCACCGCAGTTGCCCTGCCCGAACCAAAGGCCGAGGTTATCTCGCTTGAAGAAGCCGATGAACCCGTGAGTGCCGAGATCCGCAAGCGCATGGACGAGATTGACATGGGCAACACCAACTCGATTGTTGCTTTCGGGTCTTCCGCTCAGGCCGAATTGCAGGAAATCAGTCAGGCCATGCTTGCGGATGTGCGCAACAAGGATGTTGGCCCGGCAGGAGACAGCCTGCGCAATATCGTGACCACGATCCGCGGATTTTCGGTCAGTGAGCTGGACGTGCGCCGCGAGCGCAGCTGGTGGGAAAGGCTGCTGGGCAGAGCCGCACCATTTGCGAAATTTACCGCTCAGTTTGAAGAAGTTCAGGAGCAGATCGACCGCATTACCGACGATCTTCTGGGACATGAACATACACTGCTCAAGGACATCAAATCGCTGGACCTGCTGTACGAGAAAACTCTGGGTTTTTACGATGAACTGGCGCTGTACATCGCAGCGGGTGAAGAAAAGCTGACCGAGTTGGACAGCCATGACATCCCCGAAAGGGAAGCCGCCGTTCAGGCCGCGCCAGAAGAAGAACAGGTGATGAAAGCGCAGGAACTGCGTGACATGCGCGCCGCGCGTGACGATCTGGAGCGCCGCGTGCACGATCTGAAACTGACCCGTCAGGTCACGATGCAGTCGCTGCCGTCGATCCGGCTGGTGCAGGAGAACGACAAGTCGCTGGTCACAAAGATCAACTCGACGCTGGTGAACACCGTGCCGCTGTGGGAAACGCAACTGGCACAGGCCGTCACCATTCAGCGCAGCGCCGAAGCTGCCGCCGCGGTGCGCGACGCCAACGATTTGACCAACGAGCTTTTGACTTCGAATGCTGCCAATCTGCGCCAGTCGAACAAGATGATCCGCGAGGAAATGGAACGCGGCGTGTTCGATATCGAAGCTGTCAAAAAGGCCAACGCAGACCTGATCGGCACCATCAACGAAAGCCTTGCCATTGCGGATGAAGGAAAAGCCAAACGTGCTGCCGCCGAGGCCGAGTTGCAGAAGATGGAAGCGGAACTGCGCGACACTCTGGCGTCCGCCAAGGCGCGACGAGACGGGACCGGCGACAACGCTGGAACCGCTGTCCCCGGCTGAGGCTGAACTGGGCGTGCGGGATATTACATATCTGAAACTGGGGTTGGGGATGGCGGCGTTTTTGGCTTTGGCCAATTGCGAAGAAACACTGACATCCTCGATTGCACCACAAGCGCGCCCGGCGCCTGTTTCTGTTGCGGCGAATGCCTATGTACCGCCATCTGCCGCAAGTCAGGATCTGGCGCGGTTTTACCAGCGTGTCGAACGCGACCTTCTGGTCCGGGGGTTATTGCGGACAGACGGGGGCGGCCCCGATACGCCTTATGACGCCCAGGATCTGGCGCGAAATTTCGAAGCGATTGCGTTCTACAGCGAATATCCGACCCAAAACGTTTCCATCGGGTCGCGCCAGACAGACGGGCAACTCAGCCGGTGGTCGGGGCCGGTGCGCATCCAGACCGAGTTTGGGCCTTCCGTGCTGCCCGCTGTTCGGGAACAGGATGCGGAACGGGTTCAATCCTTTGCCACGCGCCTGGCGAGGGTGACGGATCATCCGATTTCCGTGGTCTCCCGAAACGCTAACTTCCACGTCTTTTTCGCGGGCAAGGACGACAGCACCTATGTCGTGTCACGACTGAAACAGCTGATCCCGAATATCAGTCAGGCTTCGCTAGAGCTGGTCGCAAATCCGAGATCGAATTTCGATTGTTTTGTTTTTGCCTCGGCGACAACGGCGTCTCCGTACAAATATGTGCGCGCCGTTGCGTTGATCCGGGCCGAGCTGACCGATCTGGTCCGCCGCAGCTGTATCCACGAAGAAATCGCACAGGGGCTGGGATTGTCGAACGACAGCCCGGCAGCGCGCCCATCGATCTTCAATGATGATGACGAGTTTGCCCTGCTGACGAGCCATGACGAAAAACTGCTGACAATGCTATATGACAAGCGGCTTGAGCCCGGCGTGACAGTCGATCAGGCCCGCCCCATCGTGCATGTCATTGCCCGGGAATTGATGGGGCAGCCGCTCTGACACCAAGGACAGGAGAACCCAAATGGGAATATTCGATTTTCTGACCGGAGAATTCATTGACGTCATCCATTGGGTTGACGACACTCGCGACACCATGGTCTGGCGGTTCGAGCGTGAAGGCCATGAAATCAAATACGGTGCCAAGCTGACGGTGCGCGAAGGTCAGGCGGCTGTATTTGTGCACGAAGGGCAATTGGCAGATGTGTTCACGCCAGGTCTCTATATGCTTGAGACCAACAACATGCCGATCCTGACCACATTACAGCACTGGGATCATGGCTTTCAGTCGCCGTTCAAGTCCGAGATCTACTTTGTCAACACGACCCGGTTCAACGACCTGAAATGGGGGACCAAGAACCCGATCATGCTGCGCGACCCCGAGTTTGGTCCGACCCGCATTCGCGCCTATGGCACCTATACCGTTCGGGTCAAAGACCCGGCCAGATTCCTTGTTGAAATCGTCGGAACTGACGGCGAATTCACCATGAGCGAGATCAGCTTTCAGGTGCGCAACATCATCGTGCAGGAGTTCAGCCGCGTTATTTCGGGGTCTGGCATTCCTGTGTTGGACATGGCAGCGAACACGGCTGATCTGGGCAAATTGATCGCGGCCGAAGTTTCCCCAGTGCTGGAAGGCTATGGGCTGGAGATGCCTGAATTCTACATCGAGAACATCTCGCTTCCGCCTGCGGTCGAGGCCGCATTGGACAAGCGGACCTCGATGGGATTGGCGGGAGACCTGGGCAAATTCACACAGTATTCCGCAGCAGAGGCAATGACAGCTGCGGCCAGCAACCCCAGCCAGGGCGGAGGCATGGGCGCTGGTCTTGGCATGGGAATGGGCATGGCGATGGCACAGCAGATGTCGAACATGGCAGCGGGCCAGCCAAGCGGCCCGTGGGGACCGCCTGCCCCCGCTGCCCCAAGACCGGCAGCCCATGTGGCCCCGCCGCCCCCGCCACCGGTTGAGCATGTTTGGCATATTGCCGTGGATGGGCAGACCAGCGGCCCGTTTTCCAAGGCCAGAATGGGCCGTATGGCCAGCGAAGGCGATCTGACGCGCGAGACCTATGTATGGACCGCGGGCCAGGACGGCTGGAAGAAAGCCGGAGACGTGCAGGAACTTGCACAACTGTTCACCATTCTGCCTCCGCCGCCGCCGGGGGCCTGACCAAAACGCGATACTCCTCCATCTGTCCTGACACTTGTGGGTAATGTATGACACACGCCCCTGACTTTGCAGAGCACCGCTTTCCCTGCCAGCAATGCGGCGCGGATTACCGGTTCAGTCCTAGCAATGGTACGCTAACATGTGATCATTGTGGTCATTCCGAACCTATCGGATCGGGTCCGTGGCAAGGTGCCAGCCTGCGCGAACTGGATTTTGACGCGGCCATTGCGGACCGTCTGCCTGACAGCGAGCTTGAACAGACCCGCGTTCTGTCCTGTCCGAACTGCGCAGCGCAGGTTGAATTCGACCCAAACACGCACGCTGCGGAATGCCCGTTCTGTGCCACGCCGGTGGTAACCGACACCGGCGTGAACCGGCATATCAAGCCGAAGGGCGTTCTGCCTTTTGCTTTCGACGAGCGCGAGGCGCATAAGGCGATGAGCGATTGGCTGGGGCGGTTATGGTTCGCGCCCAACGGGTTGAAGGACTATGCCCGCAAGGGCCGCAAGATGCAGGGCATTTATGTGCCGTACTGGACCTTTGATGCCGACACCAAATCCGCCTACCGTGGTGAGCGCGGCGTGATCTATTATGAAACCCACACTGTGATGCGGGACGGTAAACGGGTTCAGCAACAAGTACCAAAGGTGCGCTGGTCACCCAAATCGGGTCGTGTTGCGCGTTTTTTTGACGATGTCCTGGTGCTGGCTTCGCAGTCGTTGCCCAAGGCTTACACTGACGCGTTGCAGCCTTGGGATCTGCCGGCACTTGAACCTTACCAGCCAGAATACCTCGCCGGATTTCGCGCCGAGGCATATACAGTTGAACTAAATGAGGGCTATACCGAGGCCCGCGCGCATATGGCGCGCGTGATCGAACGGGATGTTCGCTTCGATATTGGGGGTGACAAGCAGCGTATCCACGCGGTGGACACCGAGGTGCGCGATGTCACCTTCAAACATATTCTGCTGCCGATCTGGATGGCGGCTTACAAATATCGCGGGCAGACCTATCGATTTGTGGTGAACGGTCGAACCGGGCGGGTTCAGGGGGAACGTCCCTGGTCAGCCATCAAGATCACGATTGCCGTTGTTCTGGGCCTGCTTGTTGCCGGGGTTGTCGGGTATCTGGCAGCCAACGGGCAGCAATAGCAACTGCTTGTACATCTCGCGCGGCATGATCATCCTGAGGGTCGGAACATAACAACGAGGCGCTAGTGTCATTCGCAGAACTGAATAACCTTCTGGAGAAACGCCAATCCTGCCGGGCCTTCCTGCCCGACCCTGTACCAAAGGAGCAGATCGAACAAATCGTGGCCAGCGCGGCCCGGGTCCCAAGCTGGTGTAACGCGCAGCCGTGGCAATTGGTGATCACAAGCGGCGCAGAGACCGACAGGTTCCGCGCGGCGATGCAAAACGAAGCTGAAACAGGCGCACCGGCCCCCGATCTTCCGTTTCCCGCGTCATATTCAGGCGTCTATCAAGACCGCCGCCGCGCGTGCGGTTGGGCGCTCTATGAAGCAGTCGGTGTGGAACGCGGGGACCGGGCAGGATCGGCCCAACAAATGATGCGCAATTTCGCTCTGTTCGATGCACCGCATTGCGCCATCGTCTCAAGCCCGGCGGAACTTGGGCCATATGGCGCAATGGATTGCGGAGGGTTTGTTACGGCTTTCTCGCTGGCAGCGCAGGCGTTGGGCGTGGCAACCATTCCTCAGGCCGCATTAGCTGCGTATGGCCCGTTCCTGCACAGATATTTTCAGATCCCGAAAGACCGTCTGATCCTGTGCGCGATTTCCTTTGGGTATTCAGACAGAAAGCATCCCGCAAATAACTTTCGCACAGATCGTGCCGCGCTGGGTGACTTTGTCGACTGGCGCGGCTAAACCATCGCTCAGGCAAGATAATCGCCAAGGGGGGGGAACCGCGTGCGCGCATTGCTGCAAAGAGTTTCGCAAGCCAAAGTATCGGTCGATGGCAATGTCATTGGCGCATCCGGTCCGGGGCTTTTGATTCTTGTCTGCGCCATGCAGGGGGACGATGAAGCCCAGGCTGAAAAACTGGCCCGGAAAACCGCCAGACTCAGGATTTTCAAGGACGATGCGGGCAAGATGAACCGCTCGCTTCTGGATGTAAAAGGGTCAGCCTTGGTGATCAGCCAGTTTACATTGGCGGCAGATACAACAAGCGGTAACAGGCCGGGGTTTTCAACTGCAGCACCGCCCGAACTTGGCGAGCATCTGTATAATACCTTCGCAAACTACCTTGCTGCGCAAGGTGTAGCGGTGGAAACTGGACAATTCGGGGCCGACATGGCCGTTGAACTTGTCAACGACGGACCGGTCACAATCTGGGTGGAGACTTGATGGATACTGAAAAGCAAGCCGTTCAACTTTGGCGCGCCGGGGTTGAGGCCGTTGACGGATACACCGCCACCGAGGCCGCCCTGCACGACATCCCGAAACCGGACCGTATTCTGGCCGTAGGCAAGCCCGCCGCCGCCATGGCACGGGCGGCGTTGGCGCGGTTCGGCACGATTCCCACGCTTGTTGTGACCAAGGACGATCACGGCCGTGACTTGCCGGACACTGTCGAGGTGATCGAAGCCTCGCACCCGGTTCCGGACAACCGCAGCCTTGCAGGCGGGCGCGCTCTGCGTGCTGCGCTGGAGCAGATGGAACCCGGATCACATGTGCTGCTTCTGGTGTCGGGTGGCGCGTCTTCGTTGGCCGAGGACCTTTTGCCCGGAAAATCGCTGAGCGATCTTGAAGCGTTGAACCGCAAGTTACTGTCAGAGGGAATGGACATCGGCGCTATGAACGCTGAGCGGCGCAAACTGTCCCGCATCAAAGGCGGGGGGTTGCTGTCGCACTTTGCGGGCGCGCGCGCGACCGTTCTGGCCATCTCGGACGTACCGGGCGACGACCTCAATGTCATTGGATCGGGTGTCGGCGCTTTGCCTTCCAGCCACACATTTGAGGCCGTCACGCGGATCGTGGCCTCGAACGCCCATGCCCGCAGTGCGGTTGTACAAGCCGCCGAAGCGGCTGGGCTAAAGGTTTGGGCCGATGAAGAGGCGCTGCATGACGACTATCTGAAGGTTGCCGCACATCTCGGCCAACTGCTGCGCGGCATGGAAAAGGGCGTGATGGTCTTCGGCGGAGAGCCGACAGTGGTCTTGCCCGATCACCCTGGGCGCGGTGGGCGAAACCAGGCGCTGGCACTTGCACTGGCGCAGGAGATTGCCGGGCAGCCAAACCTTACAGTTGTTGTCGGCGGCACGGACGGCACAGACGGGCCGACCAATGCGGCAGGGGGAATCATTACCGGCGCAACATGGAGCGAAAGCGGGATAACCGCCCTTCGAAATGCTGACAGCGGATCGTTTCTGGAAAAAGCCCAAGCCTTGCTGACAACCGGGCCAACCGGCACCAATGTCATGGACCTGGTTGTCGCAATACGTGGATGAATTGACGCATATCGCACCGCGCCGTACCGCAAAGGCTCGGAAACTGGCCTGAAACAGAATTGTATCATAGTATTCTTGTGGAAAGGGCATCGCGCCAAACAAGGTTACTTGCGCTTCGGCCTTCGGCATCTAGGAGAAATACCCTTGCCCGGTCCGCCGAAATAAGCCAACGTTGACTCATGCGTCAACAAAAACCCGAAAAGGGTTAAAACCACTCGATAGGGAGAATAATCGATGAACGAACAAATCACGCATATGGCCGGTCAGGTCACAGCCGGAAAAATGACCCGCCGCGAATTCATGGGGAAAGCCGCGGCTCTGGGTGTTTCGGCTGCGATGGCCAGCACAATGTTCGCGGACGCCGCTCGGGCTGCTGGGCCGAAAAAGGGCGGTGATTTGAAATTTGGTCTTCAGGGTGGTGAATCCACTAACTCTCTGGACCCAGCGACCTACGCAAGCTCGGTTCCCTTCCAGAACGGCAAACAGTTTGGTGACCAGCTTGTTGAAGTTGCACCAGACGGCTCGATCGAGCCGCGTCTGGCGGAAAGCGTTGAAGGCAGCGCCGACGCTAAGGTTTGGACTTTCAAGCTGCGTCAGGGTGTCGAATTCCACAACGGCAAGACTATGACCAGCGAAGACGTGCTGAAAACCATGCAGCGCCACTCGAACGAAGACTCCAAGTCCGGTGCCCTGGGCATCATGAAGGGCATTGAGTCAATGAAAGCTGACGGCGACAACTTCCAGGTCACCCTGACCGAGCCAAACGCCGACCTGCCCTATCTGATGGCCGATTACCACCTGATCATTCAGCCTGATGGCGGTATGGATAATCCGGGGGCAGGTATCGGGACTGGACCGTACAAATTGGAAGTTGACGAACCCGGTGTGCGTCACTTGTTTACAAAGAACGAAAACCACTGGAACAGCGATTACGGCAATTTCGACAGTGTCGAAGTCATCGTCATCAACGACGCAACTGCGCGTACCGCTGCCCTGCAATCCGGACAGGTCCATGCGGTCAACCGCGTGGAACCCAAAGTTGCCGACCTGTTGGGCCGCGCACCCAACCTGACCGTACATTCAACCGCTGGTCGCGGTCACTACGTCTTCATCATGCATTGCGACACGGCACCGTTTGATAACAATGAACTGCGCACCGCGCTGAAATACGCCATCAACCGGGCAGACCTGGTAGACAAGGTTCTGCGAGGCTACGGTTCGATCGGTAATGATATGCCGATCAACGCGGCCTACCCACTGTTTGACGAAACAATCGAGCAGCGCGAATTCAGCATCGAAAAAGCAGCCGAGCACTACAAGAAGTCCGGCCATGATGGTTCGCCGATCATCCTTCGTGTCGCAGATGGCGCGTTTCCAGGTGCGGTGGACGCCGCTGCCCTGTTCCAGCAGACGGCCGCGCAGGCCGGTATTCCACTGGAAATCAAACGTGAGCCCAACGATGGCTACTGGTCCGAAGTCTGGAACGTCCAGCCCTTCTGTGCGTCGTACTGGGGTGGTCGCCCTGTACAGGACCAGATGTATACTACAGCTTACCTGTCAACTGCGGATTGGAACGACACTCGTTTCAAAGTTCAGGCCTTTGACGACTTGCTGTTTGCGGCGCGTGCAGAGTTGGATGCAGAAAAGCGCAAAGGCATCTATAGCCAGATGGGCCGTATGGTCCGCGACGAAGGCGGCTTGATTTGCCCGATGTTCAACAACTTTGTTGAAGGCGTCAGTAATCAGCTGGATGGTTGGGAATCAGACCCGAACCAAGAGATGATGAACGGCAACATGTCCCGCAAAATGTGGTTCGTCTAAAACGGGCCACGGATCATGCATCCTATCATCAAACTGGTTTCCCAGCGCCTTGCGCTGGGACTCCTATTGCTGTTTGGCGCTTCGGCTCTGATTTTTGGCCTGACCGAAGCCCTTCCCGGAGACGCAGCGCAAGCCGTCCTGGGGCAGTCCGCAACCCCAGAGGCCCTTGCAAACCTGCGCGAAGAAATGGGCCTGAACCGGCCTGCCCTGACCCGCTATTTCGAATGGCTGGGTGGTATCGTTCAGGGTGATCTGGGTCAGTCCCTGACCAACAAGCTCGACATTGCTGAAAGCATTGGCAAACGGTTGGGCAACACATTGTTTCTGGCATGTGCCGCAGCCGTGGTTTCGGTTCCGCTTGCCATCTTTCTGGGCCTGCTGGCGGTCCGCTACCGCAACCGCTGGCCAGACAAGCTGATCTCTGCCATCACATTGACGACGGTTTCGATCCCCGAATTTCTGATCGGTTACGTGGTGATCTACTATGTCTCGGTAAAGCTGGGCTGGTTTTCCTCGCTTGCGATGATCAATGACTCGATGTCATTCGGGCAAAAACTCAATGCGATCGCGTTGCCCGCATTCGTGCTAACACTGGTGGTTCTGGCGCAGATGATGCGCATGACCCGCGCAGCGATCCTCAACCTGATGCAGTCGGCCTATATCGAAACGGCGGAACTGAAGGGGTTGTCGAACTTTCAGGTCATTGCGCGACATGCCTTTCCGAACGCGATCTCACCCATTGTAAACGTGGTGATGCTGAACCTGGCCTATCTGGTCGTGGGTGTTGTCGTGGTCGAAGTGGTGTTCGTTTATCCCGGCATGGGACAATACTTGGTGGACTCGGTGACCAAGCGTGACGTGCCGGTCGTGCTGGCGTGTGGTGTGGTTTTTGCCGCCGTCTATATCGGGCTGAACATGGTGGCCGATATCGTATCGATCCTGGCCAACCCAAGACTGAGGCATCCGAAATGATGAAGAATATTCCAATTTCGGCGATGATCGGTCTGTTTTTCACAGGTCTCTATTTCTTTGTCGCCTTGGCCGCACCTTTGATTGCACCATACGGTATGGCCGAAGTGGTTGGCGATGTGTGGGAGCCATCAAGCGCAGAACATCTGTTGGGCACAGACAATATTGGACGGGATCTGCTCACACGCATGATCTACGGCGGGCGCACGACGATCTTCATTGCGGCTGCGGCTACGATCCTCAGCTTTGTAACCGGCACGTCGCTGGGTTTGCTGGCTGCGGTTCTGGGCGGTTGGGCTGATCAGGTTCTCAGCCGGGCGGTTGACCTGGTCATGTCGATCCCGACGCTGATCCTGGCACTTGTCATTCTGGCCATCGTCCCGGTGACGGTCCCGATCCTGATCTTGGTGATGGGCCTTCTGGACGCGACACGCCCGTATCGTCTGTCGCGATCGGTTGCTGTCGACATCAACGTGATGGATTATGTCGAGGCCGCCAAATTGCGCGGCGAAGGCCGTGCCTGGATCATCTTCCGTGAAATCCTGCCGAACGCCCTGTCACCGCTGGTGGCCGAGTTTGGGCTGCGGTTCATCTTTATGGTCCTCTTCATCTCGACCCTTTCGTTTCTGGGGCTGGGCGTTCAGCCACCGCTGGCCGACTGGGGCGGCATCGTGAAGGAAAACAAGGACGGCATCGTGTATGGCATCGGCGCAGCTTTGTACCCGGCTGTGGCCATCGCGACGCTGGCGATCTCGGTCAACCTTGTTGCTGACTGGGTCCTGAACAGAACCACATCGCTGAAAGGAGGCCGGGGATGAGTGATACCCTTCTCAAGGTCCGTGACCTCAAGATCGGTGCAACCGTTTACCCACCGGGTGAAAAACCCCATGACATCGAAATCGTGCACGGGGTCAGTTTTGACCTCGAACGCGGCAAGGTGCTGGGGCTGATCGGAGAATCCGGTGCCGGTAAGTCCACCATCGGCCTCGCTTCCATGGCCTATGGCCGGGGTGGTGTTGAAATCACCGGCGGCGAGGTTTGGGTAAATGGGCGCGATATCCTGAAATCGTCACATGGCGATATCCGCAATCTGCGCGGGGGTGAGGTTGCGTATGTGTCGCAATCCGCTGCCGCGTCGTTCAACCCGGCCAAGAAGATCATGGATCAGGTTGTCGAAGCTGCGGTCGAGCACAAGAAGTTTTCGCGAAGAGAGGCCGAAGGCCGCGCGCGGGAACTTTTCGCCAAACTAGGCCTACCCGACCCGGATAATATCGGTGACCGCTACCCGCACCAGGTTTCAGGCGGACAGTTGCAGCGATGCATGACTGCGCTGGCGCTGTGCCCCGAACCCGATCTGGTTGTGTTCGATGAACCTACCACGGCGCTGGACGTGACCACGCAGATCGACGTGCTGATGGCGATCAAAGAAGCCATTCGCGATACCGGTGTTGCTGCTCTTTACATCACGCACGACCTTGCGGTCGTGGCGCAGGTCAGCGACGAAATCATGGTTCTGCGGATGGGAAATACGGTTGAATACGGGTCAACCGATCAGATCATCAACAACCCGCAGGAAGAGTACACGCAAGCTCTGGTCTCGGTCCGTTCGATCGAGCACGAGGAAAAACAGCCCACAGCGGAACCGCTGCTGAGCGTAGACGGTATCACCGCGCGCTACAAGGGATTGAATTTCGACGTGCTGCACAACGTCAATGTCGAGCTTCATCCGGGGCAGACGCTGGCAGTTGTGGGCGAATCCGGTTCTGGTAAGTCGACACTCGCCCGGGTGATCACCGGCCTGTTGCCGCCGCGCGATGGCGAGATTACGTTTGCCGGACGCAAGCTTTCGCCTGATCTTGCCGGACGATCCCGCGAGGACCTGCGCGAGTTGCAGATGATCTATCAGATGGCTGACGTGGCAATGAACCCGCGCCAGACCGTCGGCACGATCATCGGGCGCCCGCTGGAGTTCTACTTCAACATGCGCGGTGCCGAAAAACGCAAACGGGTTGTCGAGTTGCTGGACGAGATCGAGTTGGGCGAGAAGTTCATCGACCGTTACCCAGCCGAGTTGTCCGGTGGCCAGAAGCAACGCGTGTGTATCGCGCGGTCTTTGGCGGCCAAGCCCAAGATGATCATTTGTGACGAGGTGACATCGGCACTCGACCCGCTTGTGGCGGACGGTATCCTCAAGCTGCTGCTGGATTTGCAGAAGATCGAGGATGTGGCCTACCTGTTTATCACCCACGATCTGGCGACGGTTCGGGCGATCAGCGACAGCATTGCGGTGATGTATCAGGGACGCGTGGCGCGCTATGGCCCAAAGAGCCAGGTGCTCAGCCCGCCATTCGACGACTATACAGACCTTCTGCTGAGCTCGGTGCCCGAGATGCATCTGGGCTGGCTGGAAGAGGTCGTTGCCCATCGCAAAATGGAAAGCGCGGGGAACTGATCTCTGCGCCTGTAACATCACTTTGAAGAAATGGATTCCCGGCGTTTTGCATCTTGGTTGACGTCGGGAATTTATTATTTGGGACGCGATTTGGCAGGCGCATGGTTTCAACTCGCGTATCGTCCGCATGAAATACTCAGATCAAAAGGCCGAACCATGGACCGTAAACTACTATTGATCATCCTGGACGGAGTACCATACCGGAATTTCCGCCGCCTGTTCGGCAACCTCGAAGGCTGGGTCGACAGCGGCGAAGCTCGGGTGTGGAAGCACCGCGCGGTGCTGCCTTCAACTTCGGCCAGTTGCTATGCATCGATCCATACGGGCGTAACCCCGCAAGAACACGGCTGCACCGGAAACGGCAACGTTTTTCGCCTGAGCCACAAGGATATCTTTAGCCAGGTACGTGAGGCCGGCGGCGTGACAGGGGCAGTAACGCACAGTTTTTGGTCGCAGTTCTTCAACCGCCACCCGTTCGACTATGTCCGCGACGTCGAATATGACGAGCCAGAGAGCCAGACCATCAATCACGGTCGCTTTCACAGCATGACCGGTTACGGCAAAGACAATCAGATGACCCCGTCCGACGTCGATCTGTTTGCGACCCTGACCAATCTGTGTCTGCGCTTTGGGTTGGACTATGGCATCCTGCACACCTGCACACTGGACAGCATGGGTCACCGTTTCTATCACGACTGCGAGGAAATGGATCATGCCTGTTTTGTTGCAGACGAGATGCTGGCCCCGTTCATCCCACGCTGGCGCCAACTAGGGTATGAGGTGATCGTCACCGCCGATCACGGTCAGGACGAGCGCGGACACCACGGTGGGCGCAGCCCACTGCAACAGGAAACCGCGCTGTATTACTTCGGTGATGCCGACGGGCCTGACGCTGAAACCGTGATAGATCAGGTCCAATTGGCCCCGACCATTCTGAACCGTTTGGGTGCGCCCCTCGCAGAGACGATGAAGGCTAAGCCTTTCCTGAAGTAACTGGCTGGCGTCAGTCGTAGGGCCAGATTTCTTGCCCAAGCGCTTCGATTGCGATCGAAATCCGTTCGAAACTGTCTGCTGCGCGCTTTACCGAGGTTCGCGCGCGCAGGTACCCATGGACAAGGCCAGGTTCGTTGATCCAATGGGCCAGACCACCAGCTGCACTGATCCGCTCGCAATAGACCTTCCCGTCATCACGGAGCGGATCACAATCAGCGGTAATCACAACAGTAGGCGGCAGTTCCGAGAAATCATTGTCCTGTAAGGGCGCGTAAGTCGGATCGCCCTGAGGCGGGGTACCTGCGTATCGGACGGTTTCGTAGAATTTAATATCGTCCAGTGTCAGTAAAGGAGCATGGGCGTGGTCAAGATATGAACCGCGCGATTGGTCTCCGCCAAAACCGGGGTAGATCAGCACCTGCCCCAGTATATTGTCCAGCCGCCCGCGCGCATGGTGGGCGATAGCTGCTGCCAGATTTCCTCCCGCACTATCCCCGGCCAGGACAAGCGGGTCGCCATACTCAGCCACCGCCCATTTCACAGCCGTCCAGCAATCTCGGAACTGCGCCGGATGCACATGTTCAGGGCACAGCCTGTAGTCAACTGAAACGACGCGGTATCCCGTTTGGGCACAGAACTCGGCACAGACATCATCATGGCTGTCCAGCCCGCCAACAACAAACCCGCCGCCGTGGAAATAGACGATCGTTCGGGTCGGTTGCCCGGATGTATAATGGCGGACCGGCACCCCATCGGCGAACAGGTCCTGAGTTTCGACACCGGCAGGGCGCGGTTGGCGAAATTTCTTGCACATCGCGTCATAGACGCGACGCTGGTCCTCGATGGACAAATCGACCGCATCATCGGGATAGCTTTCAGCCGTGCGGCGTATGAACGCCCAGGTTTCTTCGTCGATCAGGCGTTCATAGTCCATTGTTCCTCCAACTTATTCGGACCACTCCCAGGGTCGGGTATATGCGCCCAGGACTTTCGCGACATCGTCTTCCGAAGATCCGTTCGCGTCAAGCTGCGCGACAAGGCCACGCTTCTTATCGTCGATCACCAGAACAACCCGCGAAGCGAGGCCCGCAGCTTCAAGAGCGCCATTGTATATGCGGGTGATGGCCTGTTTGCGCAGGTCCGGCTTGAACACCTTGCCGACGGCTGTTTTCGGCAACTCATCAAGAATGGTAATGTGCTTGGGTTGCGCGGCACGCTCATGCACGTGAACCTTGCAATATTCCAGCAGCTCATTTTCAGTGACCGACGCCCCATCGACCAATTCGACATAGGCGCAGGGCACTTCGCCCGAATGCGCGTCCGGCTGGCCGATCGCCCCCGCGAAGGCAACCGCATTGTGACCCAGCAGCGCCTCTTCGATTTCGGCAGGATCGATATTGTGACCACCGCGAATGATCAGGTCCTTGGCGCGACCAGTGATCCAAAGGTAGCCGTCTTCGTCAAACCGTCCCAGATCGCCCGTACGCAGGTATTTGTCAAAGTGATAAAGACCAATGTTCTTGTCGGCCTCAGTATACGTGTTGCCTGCGTACACACCGGGGTTCGAGATGCAGATCTCACCAATCTGATCAGTGCCGCACTCTGTCGGCCCATCCGGCCCATCCAGCAGGATTTTGACATCCGTATAGGGGAACGGAATACCGATCGAACCGATCTTTTTCTCGCCATCCACGGGGTTGCACGAGACCAGACAGGTGGCCTCGGTCAGGCCGTAGCCTTCGACGATGGTGACGCCCGTCGCCTCTTCGAAGCGGCGGAACAACTCCACCGGCAGCGGCGCCGAACCCGAAAAGGCGGTTTTCACACTTGAAATATCTGCGTCCACCGGGCGTTGCATCTTGGCTGATATCGCGGTTGGAACAGTGATGATAAAGCTCACCTTCCAGCGCTCGATCAGCTTCCAGAAATTGTCGAATACACCGTCACCGCGATAACCTGCAGGTGTCGGGAATATCACATGCGCACCCGACGACACGGCGGCCATAACGATCACATGCACTGCAAAGACGTGGAACATCGGCAGCGGGCACATGATGACGTCATTCTCGTCAAACAACAGTGTTTTGCCCAGCCAGCCGTTGTAGATCAGGCCCGAGTATTTATGCTGCGCCACCTTGGGCATCCCGGTGGTCCCACCAGTGTGGAAGAAACAAGCAACGCGATCGTCCTTGCTGTCCTCGAATGTCAGCGTCGTTGGTTGCTTAGCGAGTTCCTTGTTGAAACTCTTGTAGTCCGCATGTGCCAGTTTTTCCTTTTCGCCCATCTTGGGGCGCAGGAAGGGAACCAGCCACGATTTGGGCGGCGTCAGGTACCGATTCAGGTCAATTTCCAGAATGGTGTTGACCTTGGGCGCGTGGCGCACCGCCTCTTCCACCTTCTGGGCAACATCCGTTTTCGGGAAAGACTTCAATGTAACAACCACTTTGGCGCCTGTCTCACGCAGGATCGCCGCAATCTGCTCGGGCTCCAGCAGCGGATTGATCGGGTTCACAATCCCCGCAACTGCACCGCCCATCATGGTAATCAGTGTTTCGTTACAGTTTGGCAGCACATAGGCCACCACGTCTTTTTCACCCACACCCAGCGAACGAAACAGGTTTGCCGCCTGATTGACCTTGCCCAGGAGTTCAGACCAGGTCAGGGTTTCGGCTTTGTCATTGGGGCCAGAAAAAAGCTGAAAACTGATGGCATTGTGGTTCGGGAACTTCCCCGCCGTGCGCGACAGGAGCTGATGGAAGGTGACAGGCAGATCCCGATCCTCCCACGACATTTCCTGTTCCATGCGCGTCTTGTCTTCCAATCCCACAAAGGCCATGTGGTTCCTCCCGTTTTTCTCCCGTGTTTTTGCACGAGCTTGTTGTTCGCAACCAAGATGGAAGCAAAACAACCCTCGCGCAAGCGAGGCCTTAGCCTTCAAAGGGGGTAAAATGTAGAATGACGCTACGGCGAATTGACAAATGCCCGCGCGTCACTCCTATTCTGCCGCAACGCCATCTGTGAACTGCAGTCGTGCAAGGCGTGCATATAGCCCATCTTGGGACACCAGATCATCATGACTGCCCTGCGCCACGATACGGCCTTCTTCCAGCACGACAATACGGTCGGCTTTCTTTACGGTCGCCAATCTGTGCGCAACAATCAGGGTCGTGCGGCCGGCACGCATCTGATCCACGGCGCCCTGCACCGCACGCTCACTCTCCGCATCAAGGGCCGAGGTCGCCTCGTCCAGCAGCAGCACAGGTGCGTCGCGTAAAATGGCGCGAGCGATTGCGATACGCTGTTTTTGCCCACCCGACAGCATGACACCGCGTTCGCCGACAAAACTGTCATACCCATCGGGCAAGGCGGCAATGAAATCATGTGCGATGGCGGCACGGGCTGCGGCTTCTACTTCGGCATCCGTTGCGTCCAGACGACCGAAGCGAATGTTTTCGCGGGCTGAGGCGGCAAAGATCACCGGATCCTGCGGCACCAAAGACATATACTTCCGGAAATCTGTGCGATCCAATTCCCGCAGATCATGGCCATCCAACATCACCCGGCCTGAGTTCGGGTCATAAAACCGTTGAATCAATTGAATGATCGTCGTCTTGCCCGCCCCTGACGGTCCGACAAAGGCAACGGTCTCGCCCGGGTTTACCTGAAGCGACAAGTGATCCAGCGCGATTGTATCAGGGCGCGCGGGATAGCGAAAACTGACATCTTCGAACCGGATTTCGCCTCGGACGTCCTTTGGCAAAGGAGCGGGGTTAACGGGGTCCGAAACCGTATCTTCGGCATTCAGCAATTCGACAAGACGCTCGGTGGCTCCGGCTGCGCGCTGAAGCTCGCTCCAAATCTCGGACAGGGCCGCAACAGAACCCGCCATGATGATCGAGTAGATCACGAATTGAATCAAAACGCCTTCGGTCATCACACCGTTGCGCACGTCATTTGCACCCATCCACAGAACGCCGACGATACCTGAAAATACCAGAAAGATCACAATCACCGTCAGCACTGCACGGGTCTGAATCCGACGCAGTGAAACAGTATAGGACATCTCGGTCATCTCATCGAATTGCTGGCGGCTGGCTTGTTCGTGGGTAAAGGCCTGCACCGTCTGTACCGCCCCCAATGCCTCGCCCGCGTTTCCGGATGACGCCGCAATCCAATCCTGGTTTTCGCGGCTGATCACGCGCAGACGCCGACCCAGAATCAATATCGGCACCACCACCACGGGGATAAGCAGCAAGACAAGCCCGGTCAGCTTGGCCGAGGTCAACAGCATCAGAACCAGCCCGCCGATAAACATCAGCATATTGCGCAGCGCGATGGAAACAGATGAGCCAAGAACCGATTGGATGAGGGTCGTGTCGGTGGTAATCCTGCTCAGCACTTCACCGGTCATAATACGTTCGTAGAATTCGGGGCTCATGCCGATCACGCGATCGAACACAGCCTTGCGGATATCGGCAACCACACGTTCCCCCAACCGTGTGACCAACGCATATCTGATACCGGTTCCCGCAGCCAGAACAGCGGCAATGCCCAACGCTGCCAAAAAGTACCAGTCCAGCAATTCACCGTCCTGAATGCGGAAATTGTCAACCACGCGTCGCACGGCCAATGGCAGGGTCAACGTCATGCTGGCCGTCAGGATCAGAGCCAGTGTCGCCCCGATCATCAATAACCTGTAAGGCTTCATAAAGGGCCAGAGCGACCCCAGCACCCCGATTTTCCTTGAGCGGGCCCGCTCTTCGCTAGCGCCAGGAGCCGCTGATTGTGCTGGTTTATTGGCGGTCTGTCTTGCCATGTCCGGCCCTTGTGAATTGAACGCTACAAAGTGAACGCTTTCTTGGCCTCAGCCGTCGTTCCGGTCAAGCATTCCTGCCAAAAACAGCCAGCCATAAGGGCCATTTGACGCAGAAATCAGTGGGGATTGGAGCGGGTAGACGGAATCGAACCGACATAGCCTGCTTGGAAGGCAGGGGCTTTACCATTAAGCTATACCCGCAAATGGTTTGCGCTGGTTAAGTCATGCGCCGGGGCGCGTCAAGCGGGAAGTGTGAAAATTCGCGCGACCAAAACCGTGATATTTCCCGGTGGATGTACGGCCTTCAATCGTGACTGCGGAATATCCGCGTCGAGGAGAAAAACCGCTCAAGTTCCTCAATGCGTTCCTTGCTTTCTTCCCACCGTGCCTCTTGCACTTCAGCGATCAGGGTTTCCGATATCAGCTGCAATGCAATTGTTGAATCCCAGCTGGATGGTGCCTCGACCAGTGCGTGAAAGGTGTAATTGGCGGTCTTGCCTATCGGTGATCCCCACTGGTCGGTGAACAGGATAACCGTCACACCGCGGTTGGACGCGACCTGCGCCAGCTTCTCGAGATAGGCCTCGTATCTGCGGATATCAAAAATCACCAGAACCGAGGTTTCATCCATATCAAGCAGGTACTGCGGCCAAACGTTTGCCGAATTGCCCAGCATCGTCACATTGGGTCGAATAATCTGCATGTGATTGAACAGATAGTCCGCATTTGAACGTGTGATACGCCCGCCCACGACGTAAAGATGGCGATCCGTGTTTGCCAGAAGCTGGGCAACGGTGTCGAACATCTCTTTGTCCAGACGTTCCAGCGTGTGGCGCATATTTGTCCAAACGGCCTGCGCAAACCGCGTTGTGGGATGTTCCGCCTCGTCATCCACAACCCAGGCATCCCGTTTCGAGATCGGCTTTTTGATCTGTGCCGCAACCTCTTCTCGCAGGGCATCCTGCAGGGCGGGAAAACCGTCGAAACCCAGCTTGCGTGCCATACGTATGACCGTCGGGGTCGAGACCTGCGCCGCAGCGGCCAGCTTGGTGATCGATTGCAAGCCGGTCATCGGGTAATCCTGCAAAAGTACCGAGGCCAGCTGCCGTTCTGACCGTGTCAGATCGTCAAGCTCTTCCTGGATCCGCTGTTTGACAAGTTTCGCAACGGTGGCCATCGGCACCTTCGTTTCTCAAATTTTCTACAGGATATGTTCGTTTGTAATTTTGTCTACAGTAATTTTCTTGACAGGTCTGAGGTTGCTGTAACAAATGCTACCTATGCACCACGATTCCGAGACATCAATGCTACTACCAACCGAAGCTCCGGCAGCCCGCGTGCAGAACGCCAACGGTCGGGCACAATGCGTTTTGGTATGCGAACATGCTAGCCGATTCATCCCAGCGTCACTGAACGGATTGGGCCTGACTGAGGACGCCGCATTGTCTCATGCCGCTTGGGATATCGGCGCATTGGCGCTTTCGGTCGAACTGACGAGGGCCTTGGACGCACCGCTGGTTCATTCCGGCATCAGCCGACTTGTTTACGACTGCAACCGCTCACCTGAACGTGCAGATGCAATGCCGGAGGTAAGCGAAGTATTTTCCATTCCCGGCAACGAAAACCTGACGGACGCTCAACGTGCCCAAAGGATCCGCGAGGTTTATGAGCCGTTCAAACAACTGTTGTCGTCTACTCTGGACGCGCGGGACCGACCGCCTGTCGTAGTCACAATGCACAGCTTCACGCCCGTCTACAACGGAAAAACACGATCAGTCGAACTGGGCATTCTTCATGACGAAGACGACAGGGCGGCCCAACTTATGCTGCGCTGTGCCAAGGGCTCGGGTCTGAAAGCCGCGTTGAACGAACCTTACTCTGCCACGGATGGCGTCACGCATACGTTGCAGGAACATGCGATCAGTCGGGGGCTTCCGAATGTCATGGTCGAGGTTCGAAACGATCTCATCGACACTCCAACGGGAGTAGACCGCATTGCCGGGATCCTGACGCCGATCCTGCAAACGGTCATTAATGCGTATTCGCACACAGAGGCGAAACAATGAGAGTTGAGGTAACGAGATGAAGTTCTTGCGGGGCTACGTGGCGGTCATTGACCGAACGAACCGCTGGATCGGGCGCGTCGTCATGTACGGCATATTCGTCATGATGGGTATTCTGTTCTGGTCTTCGGTCTCGAAAACTTTTTTCGTGCCGTCGCTCTGGACGCTCGAGATGGCTCAGTTCGCCATGGTGGCCTACTACATGCTTGGTGGCCCTTATTCGATCCAGATGGGGTCGAACGTGCGAATGGACCTGCTTTATGGTGAATGGTCTCATCGCCGCAAGGCCTGGACGGATGCCTTCACGGTTGTATTCCTGATCATTTATCTGCTCATCTTGCTGTGGGGTGGATGGGACAGCCTGATGTATTCATTCCAATATGGTGGAGAGCGCAGCGCGACGATCTGGCGGCCCTACCTGTGGCCGGTCAAGCTGATCATGGTTATCGGCATCTTCCTGATGTTGCTGCAGGCCGTTTCCGAGTTGTTTAAGGATATCTTGCGCCTGTGCGGCGACGATATCCCGCGTGAGGTAATCTGATGTCATACGAGATGATTGCCTTGCTGATGTTCGCATCAATGATGCTTATGATGCTGACCGGCCAGCGCGTCTTTGGTGCAATCGGCTGTGTCGCTGTGGTTTCAGCCTTGTTCCTATGGGGGGATAGGGGCGGCTACGACTTGGGTTTTGCCGCTGCGATCAAAGTCATGAAGTGGTACCCGCTGCTGACACTGCCCATGTTCATCTTCATGGGATACATCCTTTCCGAAAGTCGGATCGCAGATGACCTTTACAAGATGTTCCATGTCTGGATGGGCGGCTTGTCCGGTGGTCTGGCTGTCGGAACCATCGGGCTGATGGTTTTGATCTCGGCAATGAACGGGCTGTCCGTTGCAGGAATGGCAATCGGCGCTACGATCGCCTTGCCGGAATTGCTGCGCCGGAACTATGACAAGCGCATGGTGACCGGCGTCATTCAGGCCGGATCATCCCTTGGGATTCTGGTGCCACCATCCGTTGTTCTGGTTCTTTATGCCATGATCGCGCGGCAACCCGTTGGCCAGCTATGGCTTGCCGGAGTGATACCCGGGCTGATGATGGCGGCCATGTTCATCATCTACATTGTCATCCGTTGCCGCATCAACCCGTCGCTCGGCCCGGTCCTGCCCGCGGAAGACCGCGACATTCCGTTGCGAGAAAAGCTGCTGCTGTTGCAAGCCGGATTGTTACCCTTGGGCATTTTCATGGTGATGATGGTCCCTTTTGTTAACGGCTGGACTTCGTTGGTGGAATCCTCCGCCATCGGCGCCACCACGGCCATGCTGGCTGCCTTTCTGAAAGGACGGCTGACACGCACGGTTTTCGAGAATTCAATTCGGCACACCCTCGGCATCTCGTGTATGTTCATGTGGATCATTCTAGCGGCTCTGGCTTTTGGCGCTGTCTTCGACGGGTTGGGTGCGGTCAAGGCAATCGAAAGCCTGTTCACCGAAAAACTGGGTCTTTCCCCGTGGATGATCCTGGTTCTCATGCAGCTCAGCTTTATCCTGATGGGTACGTTTCTGGACGATACTGCCATGCTGGTTATCGTCGCGCCGCTTTACGTTCCGTTGGTGGGTGCGCTTGGTTTTGATCTTATCTGGTACGGCGTGCTTTATACGATCACCACGCAGATCGCATACATGACGCCGCCATTCGGCTATAACCTGTTCCTGATGCGCGCGATGGCCCCCCCGGAGATTTCGCTGCGCGATATCTACAGTTCGATCGTTCCTTTTGTTCTGGTGATGGTCTGCGCCTTGGCCATAATCATCATCTTTCCTGAAATCGCGCTTTGGCTGCCGAATTATGTCTATGGAAATTAAGTCACAAGACCCCGGCAAGGGGCGAAGTTCAGCAAGACTAAACAGAGGAGAAAGACAATGACTACAAGACGCAGATTTCTAAGTTCCGCCGGTCTGGCGGGGGCCGCCACACTGGCATCTCCTGCGATCGTCAAAGCGCAATCCGCCATCAAGTGGCGGTTCCAGACCTATGCCGGTGGCGCATTGGGCGAACATGTGACCAAGCCAGCCATCGATTACATCAACGCCAATGCCAATGGCGAACTTGAGATCGAACTGTTCTATGCGGACCAGATCGTTCCGACAGGTGAACTGTTCCAGGCCCTGCAACGCGGCACGATTGACGGTGTGCATTCAGACGACGATTCCATGGCTTCGCCTACTCCGCTGCGTCAGTTCGGTGGTTATTTCCCCTTCGCCACCAAGCATATTCTGGACGTTCCGGTGCTGTTCAACCAGTACGGTCTGGCTGATATCTGGCGCTCGGAATATGAGAAGGTTGGCGTGACGTGGCTGTCGGCAGCGGGTCAGGACCCCTGCAACTTCAACACCAAAAAGGAAATCAAGAGCCTTGGCGACCTGGATGGGCTGAAGCTCTATACCTTCCCGACGGCCGGGCGTTTCCTGGCCAAGTTTGGTGTTGTGCCGGTCAATATCCCTTACGAAGACGCGGAAGTGGCGGTACAAACCGGTGAGTTGGACGGAATGGCCTGGTCGGGCATCACTGAAGATTACACTGTTGGCTGGGCCAATGTGACCGACTATTTCCTGACCAACAACATCTCAGGCGCGTGGATCGGGTCCTGGTTTGCAAACCAGGAACGCTGGGCCGAGTTGCCTGACCACCTGAAATCGGTTGTGATGGCAGGTGTCGAAGCAGGCCACACCTATCGTAACCAGTGGTATTGGGGCGGCGAAGCGGCCTTGCGCGCGAATGGTGACAAACTGCAGCTGCGACAGGTTCCGGCGGCAGAATGGAAAGAAGTGGAAAATGCCGCTATCGAATTCTGGGACGAGGTCGCACAGGAAGGCGAAATTCACCAGAAGATCGTTGGCATCTTCCGTGAGTACAACTCGGTCATCAACCAGGCCGGCGCTCCTTACACATTCGATTGATATCAAAACAGGGGCGCTGTCATGCGGCGCCCCTACTCAACGCATGAGGTTTGTTTCATGACCGCAACTCTGACTTTCGAAACCCTGAAATCGCTTGTCGCAGACGGCGCGATCGACACTGTATTGGTTTGCATGGTTGACATGCAGGGTCGGTTGATGGGCAAGCGTTTTCATGCAGGTCATTTTGTGGCTGGCGCGTGGGAAGAGACCCATTGCTGTAATTACCTGCTGGCCACGGATCTCGAGATGGCGACGCCGGATGGGTATGCCTCGACCAGTTGGGAGCGGGGTTATGGCGACTATGTGATGAAGCCAGACCTGAGCACATTGCGCCCGGTGCCCTGGCTGGAGGGCACCGCGATGGTGATGTGCGATATGCTGGATCACCACACCCATGAGGAAGTGCCACATGCGCCGCGCTCGATCCTGAAAAAGCAGGTGAACCGCCTGAAGGCGATGGGGTATGAGGCGATGTGCGCCACCGAGCTGGAATTCTTCCTGTTCGCGAAAAGCTTTGATGCGATCCGCAAGGAAGGGTTCCGCGATTTGGAGCCGATCTCGGGGTATAACGAAGATTATCACATTCTGCAGACCACCAAGGAAGAGCATGTGATGCGTCCGATCCGGAACCACCTGTGGGATGCGGGTATTCCGGTCGAGAACACCAAAGGTGAAGCCGAGGCCGGACAGGAAGAACTGAATATCAAATACGCGCCTGCGATGGACACGGCAGAGTATCACTCGATCGCCAAGAACGCGGTGAAAGAGATCGCCTGGCAGCAGGGTCATGCGGCGACCTTCCTGCCGAAATGGCATCATGAAAGGGTTGGCAGCTCGTCGCACGTGCATCAGTCGCTTTGGGCGGATGGCAAACCTGCCTTCTATGATGCCGGGGATGAACTGGGCATGTCGGCGCTGATGAAAAGCTATATGGCCGGCCTGCTGAAATACGCCGCTGATTACACGTATTTCATGGCGCCGTACATCAACAGCTACAAGCGGTTCATGAAGGGCACCTTTGCGCCGACGCGGATCATCTGGTCGGTAGACAACCGTACGGCAGGGTACCGCCTGTGCGGGGATGGCACCAAGGCGATACGGGTCGAGTGCCGTATTCCGGGATCGGACATGAACCCTTATCTGGCGATTGCAGGGATGCTGGCGGCCGGGATCGCGGGGATCGAAGAAGGGCTGGAGTTGCAGCCGCCGACCAAAGGCGATGTCTATCAGGGAGAGACGGGAAAGATCCCGGGTACTTTGAAGGATGCACGCAACGCTTTGCACGGATCACAGATGCTGCGCGCGGCCATGGGCGATGACGTTGTCGATCACTATACCCGCGCGGCTGAGGTCGAAATCGAGGAATTCGAACGCGTGGTAACCGATTGGGAAATTGCCCGCGGGTTTGAGCGGGCTTGAGATGGAGGAAGCGAGGGGCCGGCCCCTCGCGCACCCCGGGATATTTATGGCCAGATGAAGCAGGGATCCTGCTCTCTTTAGAGATGGAGTGACTATGGGGCAGATGTTGCAATGTGTCTCGCCGATCGATGGATCGGTATTTGCCGAACGAGAAGTACTGTCTCGGGATGCTGCGTTTGAAATTGCTGACCGTGCGCGGGCGGCGCAGGCCGGATGGGCAGCGCGTCCGTTGCAGGAGCGGATTGATCTGGTGATGGCGGGCGTCGCGGCCATCGGCGCGATGAATGATGAGATTGTTCCGGAACTGGCCCATATGATGGGCCGCCCGGTGCGCTATGGCGGCGAGTTTGGGGGATTCAACGAACGCGCCAGCCATATGGCAAAGATCGCCGAGACGTCACTGGCAGATATTGCCGTGGGCGAGGATGAAACCTTCAAACGCTATATCAAGCGCATTCCGCATGGGGTGGTCTTTGTAGTTGCGCCCTGGAACTACCCCTACATGACGGCGATCAACACGGTGGCCCCCGCTTTGATCGCGGGCAACACCGTTGTTCTGAAACACGCGACCCAGACCTTGTTGGTTGGTGAGCGGATGGCGCAGGCGTTCCATTCGGCGGGTGTGCCTGAAGACGTGTTCCAGAACGTGTTCCTCAGCCACGACGTGACCAATGATCTGATCGCGGGCAACGCGTTCGACTTTGTGAACTTCACCGGTTCGGTTGGTGGCGGTCAGGCCATGGAGCGTGCGGCGGCGGGGACTTTTACGGGCGTCGGAACTGAACTGGGCGGCAAGGATCCGGGTTATGTTATGGACGACGCCGATCTGGACGCGGCGGTTGACACGCTGATCGACGGCGCAATGTTCAATTCAGGCCAATGCTGCTGTGGGATCGAGCGTATTTACGTTCACGAAAGCCTTTATGACGACTTTGTCGCCAAGGCCGTAGACATCGTGAAGGGATACAAGCTGGGCAATCCGCTGGACACCGAAACCACGATAGGCCCAATGGCAAATGTGCGTTTCGCTGACGAGGTGCGCGCACAAATTGCCGAAGCGGTTGAGGCCGGCGCGGTCGCACATATCGACCCCTTCCCCGAGGATGATGGCGGCGCGTATCTGACGCCGCAGATCCTGACCAATGTCACCCATGATATGCGGTTGATGCGGGACGAAAGCTTTGGCCCGGTGGTGGGCATCATGAAAGTGTCCTCGGATGCCGAGGCCATCGCGCTGATGAATGACAGCGAATTTGGCCTGACTGCCAGCCTTTGGACCCGCGATGTGGACCGAGCGGCGCGTGTGGGCGACCAGATCGAGACCGGCACCGTCTTCATGAACCGGGCCGACTATCTGGATCCTGGCCTGTGCTGGACCGGTTGCAAGAATACCGGACGCGGCGGTGGTCTTTCGGTCATCGGCTATCACAATCTCACCCGTCCAAAATCCTACCACCTGAAGAAGGTCACGGGCTAAGGACGACGGCCTGCTCGGGTCTGACCCCCTCGCCCGAGCAGGTCTCAAATCACAAAGGAAACCTGACATGTCACTTGTTGGAAACTGGTCCTATCCGACCGCAATCAAATTTGGTGCCGGGCGCATCAAGGAAATGCCCGCAGCCTGTGCCGCAGCCGGGATGAAGAAACCCCTGCTGGTCACGGACAAAGGGTTGGCCGATCTGCCGATCACATCGGCGACGCTGGATATCATGGAGGCGGCCGGTCTGGGCCGCGGTGTATTCAGTGATGTGGACCCAAACCCAAATGAGAAAAACCTCGACGCGGGCGTTGCGGCATACAAGGCCGGTGGGCACGATGGTGTGATTGCCTTTGGCGGCGGCTCGGGGCTGGATCTGGGCAAGATGGTCGCCTTCATGTGCGGCCAGACGCGCCCGGTATGGGACTTTGAGGATATCGGTGACTGGTGGACCCGCGCCGACGCGGATGCAATCGCGCCGATCATTGCGGTTCCAACGACTGCGGGGACCGGGTCCGAGGTTGGTCGTGCCAGTGTCATCACCAATTCCGAGACCCACGCCAAGAAGATCATCTTCCACCCCAAGGTCCTGCCAACGGTGGTGATCTGCGATCCTGAACTGACGGTTGGGATGCCCAAATTCATCACCGCAGGCACCGGCCTGGACGCCTTCGCGCATTGTGTCGAAGCCTATTCGAGCCCGCATTATCACCCGATGAGCCAGGGCATCGCACTGGAAGGCATGCGTTTGGTGAAAGACTATCTTCCGCGCGCCTACGCAGATGGCAGCGACATTGAGGCCCGCGCCCAGATGATGAGCGCGGCGGCCATGGGCGCGACCGCGTTCCAGAAGGGACTGGGTGCGATCCACGCCATGAGCCACCCGGTTGGCGCGCACTTTAACACCCATCACGGCACCACAAACGCGGTCTGTATGCCTGCCGTGCTGGACTTTAACGCCCCCGCCATCGCCGACCGGTTCCAGAACGCTGCCGCCTATCTGGGCATCAACGGAGGGTTCGATGGCTTCCGCGCCTTTGTGCAGGAATTCAACGACAGCCTTGGTATCCCGCGAAAGCTGGCAGACCTCGGCGTGACCGAAACCTCAGTCCCAACCCTCGTCGAAGGCGCAATCATCGACCCTTCATGCGGCGGGAACCCGATTGAGTTGACCAAAGAAAACCTGACACAGCTGTTCAAAGCAGCACTGTAAAAAAACAAGCGCCCGGCAAGGAACCTGCCGGGCGCTTTAAGAACTGTTCTACTGGTGCCGGATCAATGCCCGGTCAGTACCAGAGTGTTGACCGGCATCAGGATCAGGCGCAAACGCAAACCTGCCGCATGGACCACGCCAATTGTGTCAACCACATGCAGGAAAGCAGCTTGCCAAAAGCCCAAATCCTCGTGTTCCAGACGGTCATGGTTGTCGGTGTAGACATTGGCCAGACAGTTGCTGCCTGGAGGAATGTCATCGGCCATACCTTTATACAGCGGCTCCATAAAGACCAGAATTGATCCGGGATTAGTATTGTTCTGTACATCCCGCAATTCATCTGATGGACGGATCTGGCCGGACGGTATGACATCCTGCACCTCGACCACCACAGTGGGGATAACGGTGAAAGGCTTGGTCATGCAGCCCAACTCACCGATCATACCTGGCTTGATCACCTGAGCAGACAGTTGGTTGAAAGCCGCCTGAAAACGGTCATGTCCGGTATGCGATGGAACGAGGATGCCAGCAGGGCGCAACAAGGGGCTCACGTAATCACCGACTTGCAGGCTAAACTGCTCGACCCGTCCGGTAACACCGGCGACAATCAGTGTTTTGTCCAACTCGGTCTGCGCGGCGTCCAGCTGTGCAATGGCACTGGCCAGTTGCGCGGGGATCAGCTCCTCGATCTGCTGTTCAACTGCCGCACGTCTGGATTCGGCCGCAACAACCTGCGCCTCACGCTCGGCAACAAGGTTTTCCAACCGCTCAATCTCGGTCAGTCGGACAGCGCTTGAACCTTGGTCGCGCAGGGTCGTATTTCTTTCAAGATCGTCCAAGGACTGCGCCAAAGCCGCCTTGGCACCGGCAATACCGGCATCAGCCTCGGCCAGATCAGTTTCAGCCACGCGCAGCGAGGCCTGAACCTGTGCAATCTGTGCATTTGCCGCCTGAACCTGCGCTGCCTGGCTGAAATCTTCGATCCTGAAAATCGGCTGACCAGCGGTTACCAACTCGTTATTCTTGACGAATATTTCCGAAACGCGCCCGCCAAGTTGCGGCAGGATCGTCACGGTTCGAAAATAGGACGCTGCGGTTTTACTGGCTGGGTGAAAATAGAACAGCGTGGTGATTACCGTCAGCGCCAGAATGGCACAGGTCGTAAGGCCCCAGCGCAATTCGTACCACATGGTGAAAAGGGTGATCTCGTGACCGATACGTTTGCCCTGAACAAACCGGCGGAACAGATAATCGGGCAGCACCGTGATCAGGGCGCAAAGCAGAGTCTCAATCATGTGTTTTGCTCCTGCACGTCGGTGACTTCTGAAACGCCAGGGGTTGGAGCAGGTGCCTCGGGCACCGGTTCCGGAGCAATTGCACCTCCAAGAGAACGAATGGCATCGGCGATGTTTCTAAGTGGGGAGGCGAAATCCGGAAACTGGAATCCTGCGACCAGTACAGCGGCAATCCAGAATATCCCGTTATGTGTAAACAGGGCCAGCAGTGCCAGAATGCCCACCAACTGAAATTGCGGATGGTTGTTCTCGTGCGCCATTTTTTCCGGAACCGAATGAAGCGTCAGGTACCCAACACCGATCAGCACCACGAGAATGACAAAGAAGACGACCATAGCCGAAAAAAGGTAATCGCTTCCGTCAGCTGCGACGACGTATCGGGGAATGTGCCCAGTGGCCATTGGATGAAGATCTGCTGCGGTCACCTTGCCCTCCTGTTCGTTTTGATACTTCTTTGAACGGGTTGAAGCCCAAATTCAAGGCTGCATATATTTTGGAGATTCTTCGAAATGCCAAGTGCTTGACCCAGAGAGCTAAATGAAACCCAGAAAACTTGTGGCGAACCTGCTGCGGAAGGAACACAAATAATGATCGATTTCCTCGTCATCGGGGGCGGAATTGCCGGGTTGAGTGCGGGCGCGCGCTTGTCGGAACATGGAACCGTGATGGTTTTGGAGGCCGAAGACGCCTTGGGGTATCACGCGTCGGGTCGCTCGGCAGCCCTGTTTGAGCAAAGCTATGGTCCGCCATCCGTGGTGGCGCTGAACACGGCTGGGGCCGCGTTCCTGCACACACAGAACGGTGGGTACCTGACACGGCGCGGACTGATGTTGATCGGTTCGTTTGACCAAAGCGAGGTTTTCGAAGCCGACCGCAAGGATCTGAACATGGAAAGAATTCCCATCGATCAGGCGGTTTCGAGCGTTCCGATCCTGAACCCGGCCAAGGTGGGTTTCGCGGCTATCAGTGAAGCTGCGTTTGACATCGATACCGATCGCCTGTTGCAGGATTTCGCGCGGGCCATTCGCCAGAACGGAGGAACCGTTGCAACGAAAAGCAAAGTAACCGGTATTCGAAAAGAGCGGCATTGGCTGGTCGAGGCCGGGCAAATCTTCGAAGCCCGCAATTTGGTGAATGCGACCGGTGCATGGGTGGACGAGATCGCCATGCTTGCCAGGATACCACCTATCGGCATCACTCCTCGCCGCCGATCCATGGCGCGGCTGCCCGCCCCCGGAGGCCATGATGTATCCGGATGGCCCATGATGCTGGGCACGGGTGAAACATGGTACGCCAAACCGGACGCGGGCAAGCTGCTTGTTTCGCCTGCCGAAGCCGACCCGGTACCACCTCAGGACGCCTATGCCGACGATATGGTGCTGGCCGAAGGTCTGGCGCGCTATGAAGAATTGATGACCGAACCAGTAACACGCGTCGAAACAAACTGGGCAGGATTGCGCAGTTTCGCACCAGATGGAACCTTGGTGCTTGGGCCTGACCCGATTGATCCATCGTTCATCTGGTCTGCGGGTCAAGGCGGGTATGGTTTCCAAACAGCACCGGCAGCTTCGCAGTTGTTGTGTGATCTGGTGGTTGGAAACACGCCGGTGCTGGATCCAGACAGTGTTAAGTCGCTGACCCCAAACAGGTTGAACAGATGATAAAACGCAATCTACCGCCCTCTGCGAGTGTCGCCAACGCGGGTGAGGATGGAAAACTGGTGGCCCCGGCAGCGACGCGAAACTTGGATGCGCTTTGTGCGTTGCTACAAGACTGGGCACCGCGCCGCGGGCACGCGCTGGAGATTGCAAGCGGAACCGGTCAGCATGTCTGTGGATTTGCTGATTTGTTGCCCGATCTGACGTGGCATCCCACCGAACCTGACCCTGAGCGCCGCAATAGCATCGACGCCTATGCCAGCGCCTTACCCAACGTGGCAGGCGCCGAACATCTGGACGCAACGAATTCGGGCTGGCATACCCGCTTTCCTTCGCAGGACCTGATCGTCTTGATCAACCTGATACATTTGATCAGTTGGCAGGACACCAGAACCATTTTCGCCGAAATCGCTCAGTCCCTGACTGAAAATGGGAGGTTCGTTTTGTACGGCCCATTCAAACGCTCGGGCCAATTGACAAGCGACGGGGACAAAAGGTTTCACGAGGCTCTGATCGGGCAAGATCCAGACATTGGATACAAGAACGACGAAGATATGCTTGGCCTGTTTCAGGACGTAGGGTTGCGCGTGCTGAAAACCATCGACATGCCCGCAAATAACCTTGCATTTGTTTCCGAGCGCCCGGCCAACTGATCGAGATCAAAGTCAAATTACCACTGCCTGCACATATTCCCGTTATCTTATATGAAAAAGGCACTCAATATGGCTTGGCAAGAAAAGCTCTCGGCGACGCGCACCAGTTTGCGCAACCTCAACGGGGCCATTCCCGACACTTCGCGCGCATTCGGCGCGCTTGGGAAGGCTGTGAAGGAAGGCGGAACGCTCGACTATAAAACCAAGGAATTTATCGCGTTGGGCATGTCGGTGTCGCTCCGCTGCGAGCCCTGCATTACCCTGCACACCGATGCGCTGGTCAAAGCGGGCGCAACGCGCGAAGAGGTGTCCGACGTTTTGGGTATGGCTATTCAGATGGGTGGTGGACCAGCCATGATGTATGCTGCCAAGGCGTTGGAATGTTTCGACGAACTATCCGCGTAACCAACAGAAAAGGCCCCGGAAATTCCGGGGCCTTAGATTGATCAGCCGTCCTTGCGGATGGTTTCGTTTTTCGGATCATAGGGGCTGTCGCATGTCACGACAGCATCCCACAACTTGTCCTGCATCTTGACCTTCAGCTTGGTGCCTTCGACCGCCAGATCAGGCCTCACATAGCCCATGCCGATCGACTTCTCGAACGCGACAGAATAGCCGCCCGAGGTCAGTCGACCTACACGCTCGCCTTCCGGCGTATACAGCGCCTCGCGGCCCCACGGGTCAGCATCCGCTGGACCGTCGATCAGCAAGGTGCAGCACTTGACGCGCACACCGGTCTCTTCCAGCTTGGCCTTGCCGTGGAAGTCCTTGGACAGGTCGACAAAGCGCGGCAGGTCGGCTTCCAGCGGGGTCGCATCGCGGCCCAGTTCGGTGCCAAAGGCGCGATAGGATTTCTCCTGACGCAGCCAGTTCTGGGCACGGGCACCGACCAGTTTCATGCCGTGCTTTTCACCGGCTTTATCCAGCAAATCGAACAGGTAGTTCTGCATCTCGATCGGATGGTGCAGTTCCCAGCCCAGCTCACCGGTATAGGCCACGCGGATCGCGTTCACGGGGCACATGCCCAGTTCGATCTGACGGGCCGACAACCACGGGAAGCGCTTGTTGGACAGCGCGGTTTCCGGATCGGCGTCCTTGATGACTTCTTTCAGAACGTCACGCGACTTGGGTCCGGCGATGGCGAAAACGCCCCATTGCGTAGTCACGTCCTGGATTTCGATGTAACCGAACTCCTCCATCTTGTCCTCGGCCGCTTTACGCAGGTAGTCGGCGTCGTACTCGGTCCATGCACCGGCAGAGACGATGTAGTAGTTGTTCTCGCCATTGCGGACGATGGTGTATTCGGTGCGGGTGGTGCCATTCGAGGTCAGCGCGTAGGTCAGGTTGATACGACCGACCTTGGGCAGCTTGTTGCAGGTGAACCAATCCAGGAACTGCGTGGCACCGGGGCCTTTGACGACATGCTTGGTGAAGGCCGATGCGTCGATCAGGCCAACGCCTTCGCGGATCGCCTTGGCCTCTTCGACGGCATATTGCCACCAGCCGCCACGGCGGAACGAGCGTGCTTCCTTGTCGAAATTCTCGGGCGCGTCCAGCGGGCCGAAATAGTTCGGGCGTTCCCAGCCATTGACCCAGCCGAATTGAGCACCGCGGGCTTTCTGGCGATCATAGGCCGGAACGGTCCGTAGCGGACGGCAGGCTTCACGCTCTTCATCCGGGTGGTGCAGGATGTAGACATGCTCGTAGCATTCTTCATTCTTGCGTGCCGCGAACTCGGTGGTCATCCAGTTGCTGCTGTAACGTTTAGGGTCCAGCGATGCCATGTCGATCTCGGCTTCGCCATCGACCATCATCTGTGCCAGATAATAGCCGGTGCCACCCGCAGCGGTGATGCCAAAGCTGAAACCCTCGGCCAGCCACATGTTGCGCAAACCCGGAGCCGGACCAACCAGCGGGTTGCCATCCGGTGTATAGCAGATCGGGCCGTTGAAATCGTCCTTCAGGCCGGATTCGGCACAGGACGGCACGCGCTCGGCCATTGCCATATACTGCTCGGCGATCCGGTCCAGATCCAGCGGGAACAGGTCGGCGCGGAAGCTGTCCGGAACGCCGAATTCGAACTGCGCAGGGGCGCCGTGTTCGTAGATACCAAGAATCCAGCCACCGCGTTCTTCACGTGCATAGGATTCGTTGTCGGCATCGCGGACAACGGGGTGCTCTGGGTTGCCTGCTTCGCGCCATTTGACCAACTCGGGGTCTTTGTCCATGACGATAAAGGTGTGTTCGACCGGGATTGCAGGCATTTTGATGCCCAGCATCTTGGCAGTGCGCTGCGCGTGGTTGCCCGACGCGGTCACAACATGTTCGGCGGTGATTACGACCTGCTCGTCGGAAGGCACCAGGTTGCCGCCCTTTTCGACCATCTTGGTGCAGGTCACTTCCCAGTGCGTGCCGTTCCAATGGAAGGCGTCAGCCTGCATCTTGCGCACGATTTCGACGCCACGCTGACGGGCCCCCTTGGCCATCGCTTGGGTCACGTCGGCAGGGTTAATATAACCGTCCTCGGTGTGATAGATCGCGCCCTTCAGATCCGATGTCTCGATCAGCGGCCAGCGTTCCTTGATCTGGTCCGGGGTCAGCCATTCGTATTTCACATCACAGGTTTCGGCGGTCGAGGCATAGAGCATGTATTCGTCCATACGCTCTTGCGTCTGTGCCATGCGCAGGTTGCCCACAACCGCGAAGCCTGCATTCAGGCCGGTTTCTTCCTCAAGCGTCTTGTAGAAATCCACCGAATACTTGTGGATATGGGTCGTCGCATAGGACATGTTGAACAGCGGCAACAGGCCCGCGGCGTGCCAGGTGGACCCGGACGTCAGTTCGTCCCGTTCGATCAACATCACATCGTCCCAGCCCGCTTTGGCCAGATGATAGGCAATCGAGGTCCCGACGGCGCCGCCGCCTACGACCAATGCTTTGACTTGGGTTTTCATAACCGGGCGTCTCCCCTTGAAATCAGTTGACACCATATGGCGCACTTAAGGGGGAAAGCGCGACATTCATCCGACCAGTGATATGAAAAAAACGACCCGAATATCGAAAGCGGGTCGCAATTCATTCGTTGGACCGCTGCCCTCAACCACCGGAACGGCAACGTTTGCTTGTTCCGACCGAGACGCAAACTAATTTGCCACTCTCTTCCGAGGGATTCTTCACCGCCGGTTCCTGTGATGGCGAAGGCTGCGCCTCTGCCGTGAACCAGCCGTCAGAAAGACCGACACGCGAGGAGACCGAGGCAAGATATTCTTTCACGCCCAAACCACTTTCCGATGCTTTGGCTTGCTGAACATAGTCCAGCCCTACAACGGCCAACCCGCAGATGGCTACAAACCCCGCCAGATATTTTACGCTCATGTCGACCATCCTCTGTCATCAACCCTTTGAAACCATGACATGTGGACGTTTTGAGGGCGCAAATACGGACCAGGGGGTGAATATGGCTACGTGTCATCCGACAAGATCTTGCCGGGATTCATGATATTGTCTGGGTCCAGCGCGGCCTTGATCGCAGCCATGTATCGCGTGGCGGCGCCCAGTTCCCTGGTCAGATACGGTCTCTTTCCCTGCCCGATGCCATGTTCACCGGTACACGTGCCTTCCATGGATATCGCCATGTCGTTCAGCCAGCCGACAAACGCCTCGGTCTTGGCAACTTCTTCAACGTTTTCCATGTCGATCAGCAGCAGCGTATGGAAATTGCCGTCCCCCACATGGCCCACGATGGGCGCCAACAAGCCGAGGCCGGCAGCTTTTTTCTGCGTTTCGGTCACACATTCGGCCAGACGCGAGATCGGTACGCAGACATCGGTCGAGATGCCCCGCGCACCGGGGCGCAGTTGCAGACACGCCCAATACATATCGTGCCGTGCCTGCCAAAGTTTGTTCCGTTCTTCGGTGGTCGAAGTCGCTGCAAAATCCGTGCCGCCAAACTCTTCGGCGATCTGACCAAAGGTTTCAGCTTGCTCTGTGGCACCGCTTTCCGAGCCGTGAAACTCCAGCAACAACAACGGTGTATCCGGCAGACTCAGCCCGGAATAGGCGTTGGCGGCCTGAACCGACAACTCGTCCAGCAACTCGATCCGGGCAACCGGGATGCCATACTGAATCGTCATCATCACCGCACGGCACGCGGCATCGACAGTCGGAAAGGAACACCGGGCCGAACTGATCGCTTCGGGGATACCCTGCAACCGCAATGTCAGCTCGGTGATGATTCCCAGCGTGCCTTCCGCCCCGATCAGAAGACGGGCCAGATCATAGCCGGCCGAAGATTTCTTGGCCCGGTGCCCGGTACGGATGATCTGACCGTCTGGCATCACGGCTTCAAGGCTGAGAACGTTGTCCTTCATCGTCCCATAGCGCACCGCATTGGTGCCCGACGCGCGAGTGGCAGCCATTCCACCCAGCGACGCATTCGCCCCGGGATCAATCGGAAAGAACAGGCCCAGATCGCGCAGATGGGTATTCAACGCTTCGCGCGTGACACCGGGCTGCACGACACAATCCAGATCCTGGGCATGAACTGCAAGCACACTATCCATTTGTGTCAGATCGACCGAGACGCCCCCCGCCGGCGCATTTACATGCCCTTCCAGTGATGTTCCTGTTCCGAACGGGATCACTGGCACCCGGTGCGCCGCGCAGGTTTTGACGATGTCCGAAACATCCTGCGTCGAATGCGGGAAAACCACGGCATCGGGGCTTTGGTTTTCGATCCAGGTCGTGGTGTGCCCATGTTGTTCACGGACAGCGGCACCCGTTTGCAACCTGTCGCCAAAGCGCTGCTTGAGAATGCTTATGACGGTTTCAATACCAGCTTCATTCCTTGGCAATGCGGTTGCCTGCACCATTGTCATCCTCCCCTGCCCCAAAGCACTTCAGGCCTTTCAGCCTATGACTAAAAGGCCCGTTGAAAGCAGGCAATCCCCACTAATACCGAGGGTCTATTCGCCCAGCGCAATTCCTTCGCGGCGCGGGTCGGCACCACCGCTCAGCCCGTCACCGATTTCGATGGCGTGCAGCCCCGAAGTCAGGTCGCGTGCGTTGACTTCAAAACCCAACTGAGCAAGCGCGTCTGTAAATCCTTCCGCCGAAGTCGCTGCCTCGACATCATATGTTCCGAACCGGTTGACCAGATGAGGCAGGGAAATCGCCTGCTGCACGTCCATTCCCCAATCGGCCCAGGCGATGATGGACTTGGCGACATAGCCGATAATCCGGCTGCCGCCCGGAGACCCGATAGCCAGAACCGGCTCGCCATCCTGCAACACGATGGTCGGGCTCATGGATGAGCGCGGACGCTTGCCCGGCTCCAGCCGGTTGGCAATCGGCACGCCGTCGCTGTGTGTCTTGAACGAGAAATCAGTAAGCTCGTTGTTCAGCAGGAACCCGTTTGTCATCAGGCGCGACCCAAAACCATTCTCGATCGTCGTCGTCATCGACAACACATTGCCATAGCTGTCCACGATCGAGATATGCGAGGTTGACGGCAGTTCCAGCGACACGTCGTCCGCCCAAATCAAAGCATGGTCAAATTCCGGTTGGCCCGGTGCGACCTCGGACAAGGCCACTTCGCTTTCCAGCAACGCCGCCCGCTGGGACAAGTAACCCGGATCAACCAGCCCCTTGGTGGGCATGGGTATGAAATCGCTATCTGCCATGTACCGCCCACGGTCCGCAAAGGCGAGGCGCGAAGCATCGCCGATCAGGCGCCATGCCTCGGCACTTTCGGCGCCCATTGCTGCAAGATCATAGCTGTTCAACATCCCCAGAATCTGCCCGACGGTCAGGGCACCCGACGACGGCGGACCCATGCCGCAAACCTCGTAGGCGCGGTAATCGGCACAAACCGGTTCTCGTTCGATCACCTGGTAGAGCGCCAGATCCACCCCCGCAAGAACGCCGGGATTTCCGGGGGCGTTTCGGACTGTTCGCACGATATCCGCAGCGATCTCACCTCCGTAAAAACCGGCAGCGCCATCGCTGGCCAGCATGCGCAATGTTTCGGCATAATCCGGGTTCATCAACCGCTGTCCCTGCTGCAACGGCTGACCGTCAGGCAGGAAATATGCGGCTGTTTCGGGAAAGCGCGACAGGCGGTCAGCATCGTTTTCTACAAGGCTGGCCAGACGCGGGGAAACCAGAAACCCTTCATCCGCCAATCGGATTCCGTCGGCAAACAGTCCGGGCCAAGACGCGCGCCCCCATCTTCGATGCGCCTCTTCCAGCAGTGCAGGCGTACCCGGTGTACCCACCGACAATCCGCCCACCACCGCATCGAAGAATTTCAGCGGCTCGCCGTTTTCATCCTGAAACAGCGTCGGGGTAGCGGCAAGGGGGGCCGTTTCGCGCCCGTCCAGCGTTGTCATCTGCCCGCTGGCCGCGTCGTACCAAACCAGAAACGCACCCCCGCCCAGACCAGAAGATTGCGGCTCGACCAGCCCCAGCACGACCTGCACGGCAACCATCGCATCCGCGGCAGACCCGCCCGCGCGCAGCACTTTGGCCCCGGCCTCGACCGCCAGCGGATTGGCCGCAGCTATCATCCAGTTTTCGGATGTGACCGGGACTCCCTCAAGCTTGGCTTCGAGGGCCGCAATAACCTCGTCGGTCATCGCCTGAACCTGCCCTTCTGTCGCGGCTTCGGGTGCAACGGCATCGGCTGTTTCCTGCGCGAACCCCGGTGTCGAAATAGCAAGTGCGGTAGTAAGCAGCAGTGCTGAAACATGTCTCATCTGTTCTAACCCTCCAATACAATCTTTATTTTCAATCCTGTAAGGATTTTGCCCCCTCTGCAACGATCAGGCATGGCAGCGTGTTATCACAGCGAAGTTTCGCCATTTCCCCTACGGTTCGGTTTCTTCGGCGCGACGATCCTGATCATAGCGGGTTGTCTCGGCAAATTCGGGTAGCCACGCCTCGCGCCGTTTGGTCCAGCATTCATATGTCGGTATGAATTGGTCAGGCGCGTCAAGACAGCCCAGATGCACTTCGACTTCGGCACCGCTTCGGGCAAATACCGGAGATCCGCAATCAGGGCAAAAGTACCGGTCGGAATAACCTTTCACATTTCCGGTGATCTTAACCGCATCCGCCGGAAAAATAGCCACCGCATAAAACAACGCGCCGTGGTGTTTGCGGCAGTCCAGACAATGGCAAATCCCGACGCGAAGAGGACAACCCGAAGCCGTGACGCGCAGTTTTCCACAACGGCATCCCCCTTCAAACACGTCCATCCATGATCCTTTCCGACGCGTCAGAGCATCGCAGGCACAACCTGATCCGGTGGGCGGTGGCCATCTTCGAAGGTTTTGATGTTGATGATGACCTTTTCACCCATCTCAACCCGGCCCTCCAGCGTGGCCGACCCCATATGCGGCAGCAGAACCACGTTGGGCAACTGCCGCAAGCGCGGGTTCACACCGGTTCCCTGTTCGTAGACATCCAGCCCCGCGCCCGCAATTTCACCCGCGCGGATCATCCGGGTCAAAGCGTTCTCGTCAATAACCTCACCCCGCGAAGTATTCACGATCACCGCCGAGGGTTTCATCAGCTTTAGGCGGCGCGCGTTCATCAGGTGGAAGGTCGACGGCGTCGATGGGCAGTTGATTGATATCACGTCCATACGCGCCACCATCTGATCCAGGCTTTCCCAATAGGTCGCCTCTAGTTCTTGCTCAATCTCTGGGCGCAATCTGCGGCGGTTGTGATAATGGATCTGCATACCAAACGCCTTGGCGCGGCGGGCCACGGCCTGTCCGATCCGGCCCATGCCCAGAATACCCAAACGCCGCCCGCCAATGCGACCACCCAGAAACGCGGTGGGTGCCCACCCGGTCCAGTCGCCTTGCTGCATGACGCTCAACCCTTCGGGAATGCGCCGTGTCACAGCGAGAATCAGGGCCATGGTCATATCTGCCGTGTCGTCGGTCAGCACGCCGGGCGTGTTGGACACCAATATGCCGCGCTGCCGCGCCGTCGCCACATCGATATTGTCGACACCAGCCCCGTAATTGGCGATCAGCCGCAACTTTTCACCCGCCTGACCCAATAGCCCGCCATCAATGGTATCGGTCACCGTGGGCACCAGCACATCGGCATCCTGCACCGCTGCTACTAATTCCTCACGCGTCATTGGGGTGTCGTCGTCGCGCAGGCGCACGTTAAACAATTCGCTTAACCGGGTTTCTACTGCCTCAGGCAACCGTCGCGTAACAACAACACTTAAACGTTCTCTTGGCACCTCGGCTCTCCCACTGCTTTGCAAACGGACGCGCGCCATGGCATCGTGGCGCAGGATAAGGCGGGGCACAAGAACCCCAATGGCATTGAGTCGACCTTTTTTCAAAACCGGATCAACAGGCATAAGAGCGGGCAGTCAGTGAGTGGTATTCGACCGGTAAAACGCCGATTTCTGGCGGTAGTTTCCGCATTTCTGGTCATGTTCGGTGCCTACGCCGCACATGCCGAAGTCAAACGCGGATCGGTCACCAACCTGCCCCTGCCCCGATATGTGTCGATGAAGGCAGCCGAAGGGAACGTGCGGCGCGGACCATCCCTAACCCACCGAATCGATTGGGTATTCAAAAGGCGTGGCATGCCGCTGCAGGTCACTGCCGAATACGGCAACTGGCGCAAGGTCCAAGACCGCGACGGCGCGGGTGGCTGGGTTCACTATGCCTTGTTGTCTGGCGTCCGAACGGTGCTGATCGAATCCGAGATGCTGCCTGTTTATGCCCGCCCCGACCCGACCTCGCCCGTGAATGCCCATTTCGAGACCGGAGTGGTGGCGCGCCTTGGAGCCTGTTCGCTGGACTGGTGCAGGATCACCGCCGGCGGATACCGTGGCTGGACACTGAAATCGAACCTTTGGGGCGTCGATTCTTCCGAAATTCGGGAATAGGCGAAAGACAATTTCCGGTATCCGCGGTTGCGCATCGCCCCGAAAAAGCGCGACAAGCTGTTTGAGTTACCGGCCCAATCGCCGCTTAACTCGACCTAAACGGAGGACCCTATGCGCGCAGTCACCTATTCAGCCTTCGGAGACGCTGTCGATGTCTTGCGCATACAGGATATTCCCCCAGTTCCGCCTGGACCGGGTGAAGTCACGGTCGAGTTGTCTTATTCCGGCGTAAATCCCTCGGACGTCAAGGCCCGCGCGGGAACCCGACCGGGTGTCACAGAACCTCCGTTTCCGCTGATCGTTCCGCACAGCGACGGGGCTGGAGTCATCACAGCGGTTGGCGATGGCGTACCCGCGACGCGGATTGGTCAGCGCGTGTGGATTTGGAACGGGCAATGGCAACGCGCGTTCGGTACAGCTGCCAGCCACATCACCCTGCCTGAATCTCAGGCTGTAGAACTGCCCGAGACGGTGTCACTTGAAACCGGAGCGATTCTTGGAATTCCGGGCCTTACCGCAAGCCACGCAGTGTTCTCGGGCGGCACGCCGCGCGGGCAAACCATTTTGATCCATGGTGGGGCGGGTACTGTCGGGTATCTGGCTGTCCAGCTTGCCAAATGGGCCGGAGCCAAAGTGATCGCAACGGCCAGCACCCGCAGCTTTGACCGGGTCAAGGCAGCTGGTGCAGATGTCGTTCTCGACTACTCCGGTGAACACCTTTCGGATCAGATTCTCGACGCAAATGATGGACGTGCAATTGGTCGAATCGTCGATGTCGAATTTGGACAGAACCTTGACACCAACATTGCCGTCATCGCCGAAAACGGCCGTATCAACGCATATGGATCTGCCCGGAATATGACACCCGTCTTTCCCTTTGGACCCATGATGTTCAAGGCAGTGACACTCGAGGCGGTCCTGATCTACCTGCTGCCCGTAGACTTGCGCGCCGCCGCAATAAAGACACTCCACAAGGCACTGGCTGATGGCGCATTGATCTGCCCCGTACATAAGGTCTTTACACTGGAAGAATGCGCTGCCGCCCATGCGATGGTACAGGAAGGCAACCGTACCGGAGCGGTGTTGATCGACACCAAATGAGAGGCCCTCAAAAAAATTTTACGGCGCTCGTTTTTTTTGCAAAACGCTCTTGAACCCTGCCATCAACAATCGTAGATAGCCGCTCACCGTTGGGGTGTAGCCAAGTGGTAAGGCAGCGGTTTTTGGTACCGTGTATCGTAGGTTCGAATCCTACCACCCCAGCCATGATTTTCCCTAATATCACACACTATGAATCTAGGTCCGGATTTTGGCGCGTTCTCAGCGGCTTTTCTGATATCAGCGCCATGTTGAGACGCGCAGGTGCATGCTCTTGCGAGAAAATAGGAAAGACCCCGGAGTTTTTTCTTGCCGCAGGGTAAGTGTTAAGGTACCCGCGTTTTACCGGTCCCGATGTGGCTAAGAGGGAATCCGAGGTGCCTTTTGGTGCCAACCGGAACTGCCCCCGCAACTGTAGGCGGCGAGCGCTGTCCATTTCCGTCACTGGGCCATTTTGGTCTGGGAAGACAGGACAGACAAAGACCCGTCAGTCAGGAGACCTGCCGGTATGAAACCGAAACACACCGGGCGGGGTTGTCCGGGGAGGTTGCCGAAGAAACGCGCCGGGCGGTCTATTTTCTACCCTGCGCTCACGGCAGGCAGTAAAGCGTCTGTTGCTTCGGTAAATGCCCATTCACCCGTTCTCTGGTCATTGACACATGGAGATCGATTGTCATGTTTCTACGCACTGGCCTGATTGGCCTTTCCTTGCTGGCTACCAGCGCTGCCGCCGAAGGAAACTTTCCCCTAACTATCGAAAACTGCGGTCACTCGGTCACGTTTGACGCGCCAGTGACGTCGTCAGTCACGGTCGGCCAAGCCGCGACCGAGGTGCTTTATGCGCTGGGTCTGGGCGAGCAGGTTCTTGGAACCTCGGTCTGGTTCAACGAGGTGCTGCCTGAATATGCCGAGGTGAATGCCAAGGTAGAGCGTCTGGCAGACAATGATCCCAGCTTTGAAAGCGTTGTTGCCAAGCGGCCGGGACTGGTCGCAGCGCAATATGAGTGGCATGTCGGACCCGAGGGCATCGTCGCCACGCGTGAGCAATTTCACGAACTGGGCATTCCAACGTACGTAATGCCTGCAGATTGCATCGGCAAAGACAATACAGTCGGCGGCGATGGCACCCGCCTGCAAGCGTTCTCGACCGATACGCTGTATCAGGGTATCGAAGAACTGGCGGCAGCCTTTGATGTATCCGAACGCGGCACGGACTTGGTTGCCGAGTACAAGGCCCGCGAAGCCGCAGCCGTCGCCAAGGCGCAAACCGTGAAGCTGGACGATGTGTCAGCCGTATTCTGGTTTTCCTCTCCTGAAATGGAAAGCGACCCGTTTGTGGCCGGACAGAAAGGCGCACCGGGATACATGATGAGTAAATTGGGTATCCGCAACGTCGTCGAGACGGATGAAGAATGGCCAACAGTGGGCTGGGAAACCATTGCCAAGGCCAATCCGACGGTGATTGTTATCGCCAAGATGGACCGCCGTCGCTTTGCTGCGGACGACTACCTGAAAAAGCTGGAGTTCCTGCGCACTGATCCGGTGACCAGCCAGATGGATGCGGTCAAGAATGACCGGATCGTCATTATGGATGCGCAGGCCATGGACGCCACCATCCGCGCAATCCCGGCGCTGGAGGATCTGGCCGAGAAGCTGGATACCATCGGAAACAACCTGTGAACGAGGTCGCCGCAATCTTACGGCAGGGTTTCAAGGCTGCGTGCCTTACCGTGCCATTGTTGATTGCGGCGGTTCTTGCGGGCGCGATGATCGGGGAAACCTCTCTGTCGCCCGATTTGGTTCTCTCCGTTCTGGCCAACAAGCTGGCCGGAGCGGACTTTCCTGTCGACCCAATTGATCAGGGTATTATCTGGAGCTACCGGATTCCTCGCGCTCTGGTCGCTGCGTCCTGCGGTGCCGGTCTGGCTGTCGCAGGGGTCGTGTTGCAGGCTTTGCTGCGAAACCCGTTGGCCGACCCTTACATTTTGGGCATTTCTGCCGGGGCCTCGACGGGTGCCGTGGCTGTAACCATCGCTGGTTTGGGTGGGGGGGCTTTGTCGCTGTCTTTTGGCGCGTTCAATGGCGCGCTTTTGGCTTTTGGTTTTGTCGCGTTGCTGGCCCGAGCCGCTGGCGCAGGGGGCGGACGGGTTGCGACGGCACAGATCGTCCTGGCGGGAATTGCCGGGTCTCAGTTGTTCAATGCGCTGACGGCCTTCATCATCGCCAAATCCGCCAATGCCGATCAGGCGCGCGGGATCATGTTCTGGCTGATGGGAAACCTCAGCGGCGTGCGCTGGCCGGATGTGTATCTGGCCATTCCGGTGGCCCTTGTCGGTTGGCTCATTTGCCGCTTTCACGCCAGAGCACTGGACGCCTTTATTTTCGGCTCTGATTCAGCGGCCTCGCTGGGCATATCGGTACGTCGGGTGCAGGCAACCCTGATCTTTGCGACCGCGCTCACGACAGCTGTCATGGTTTCTATCGTCGGATCCATTGGCTTTGTCGGGCTGGTCATCCCTCATGCTGCCCGGTTCCTTGTGGGACCGGGGCATCGCAGGCTTATCCCAACCTCCGCCTTGATCGGAGCGGTCTTCCTGATCGGCGCAGATATCGTGTCGCGCATCATCATCCCGGGTCAGGTTCTGCCGATTGGGGTGGTCACCGCTCTGATCGGTGCGCCTGCCTTTGCCGTAATTTTGGTGCGCGGCCAGAGGAGCGCCCGATGAAGATCGAGGCGCAAAACCTGACATATTCCGTTCGCGGCAAGACTTTGCTGTCAGACGTATCCTTTGTCGTGGAGCCCGGCGAAACACTTGCTTTGGTCGGACCTAACGGTTCAGGGAAATCAACGCTGATGCGCCTGCTGGCGGGGTTGGTACGTCCGGTTTCAGGAAAAGTCGTCATAGCGGGTCATCCCGTTTCGCATTTGTCGCGCAGACAAATTGCCCAACGGATTGCCATCGTTGAACAACAGGCTGATACGGCCGAACGCGTGACTGCACGATCCGTGGTCGAACTGGGCCGCACGCCCTGGCTGTCGGCCTTACGGCCGTGGCGCGCCGAGGACACCTGGCAAGTCGACAAAGCCCTGCAAACCGTGGAAATGGCCGATATGGCACACAGAGAATGGGCGACATTGTCGGGAGGAGAGCGCCAGCGACTGCACATCGCACGCGCTTTGGCTCAGCAACCGGGACTCTTGCTTTTGGACGAACCGACCAACCATCTGGACATTCATCACCAACTGTCGATCCTGAACTGTGTTCGAATTCTAAAAGTGACGACAGTGATGGCGCTGCACGATCTGAATCAGGCGATGGCCTGTGACCGGGTGGCTGTTTTGTCAAAAGGGCGGCTGGTCTCTCTTGGCCCGCCCGAACATGCCCTGTCTTTGGAAACCGTTTCAGAAGTTTTCGGTGTCAAAGCACAGTGGGGGTATAGTACCGGCGGGACAGAACGGTTTCTGTCCTATCATCTGGACTGACGGCTTCCGATCGCTTCTGGTCGTACTGGATATCAGTGTCGTCAGCGCAGCATGCCAGATACGTACAATCTACGGCCTCAAAGCCATATTCCAACGGCGCGCAATCTTGACCTGGGTTTCCTCACAACCCGTCAAGTTGCCCGTCGAATGCTGTCTTGATTCTGACCTGGATTGGATTCGTTCGTTTTTTGCCTTCAAAGATGATCGGCAGGCGCGTTGTCCGAGCGTGGGTCGACCAAACCTCAGTGATATGTTCACTACTTGTTTTGAACCGTGAAACAGATTCCTTTTAGAAACCTCTGAGGCCTGACACAAATCACGACACGCCATCAGGTTGAACAGATTGCGGCGACCGCATGTCGATATTGCAGATTACCCACAATCAAAGCCTCAATCTGAGCCTTAAATTAACGGTAGATTAACGAAACAGGGCACAACAAATCTCTGGATGACAAGTTCTTGATATACTTATGCCTATATCGAGATTTATTGGTGGGTAATCCTGCCGGTCTGTTGACTAGTCCAGTTTTTAACGAGGGGGTATCCCGGCAGGATCAGGGGGTGCCAGATCAGGCCAGTTCGAGGCCAACAGATCGCGGCACCCCCGCCGGTAAGCGCGAACCAGCAACCCATCTTTTTCAGTTGATCTTGTTGCGTTGCGCGTGCGGCGTGATGCCGAAACTGGATCTGTACACCCTAGAGAAATGACCCGGATTTTCGAAGCCGCAGGCCACGGCGACTTCGGTGACCGACGCCTCGGTTTGCAAAAGCAGCTTCCGGGCCCGTTCCAGCCGCATTTCCATAAAGTACCTTTTAGGGGAAGTGTTTAAGTATTTGCCAAACAACCGTTCAAGTTGACGGGTGGAAATACCCAATTTGTCTGCAATGAAGGATGGGGAAACTGGGGTTTCCAGGCTGTCCTGCATAATGTCTATCGCCTTTGCCAGATGGGCATTGCGCATTCCATTGCGCGATTGCAGCGAAACGCGCTGCTTGGCGGTCGCATTACGCACCGTGTTATAGACCATTTGATCCGCAACATCGGTGGCCAGCTCTTCGCCATGGTCGCGTTCAATCAGATGCAGCATCAGGTCTGCGGTCGCGGTCCCACCTGATGCGGTAATGTGTTTTTCGTCGGCGACAAAGACGCTGCGCACCAGATTGATATCCGGAAAGGCTTCCATGAACGCGTCGTGGTATTCCCAATGGATCGCCGCCTGCATACCATTGAGGAACCCGGCCTCGGCCAGCAGCCACGCGCCGGAACACAATGCCCCGATCCGCGTTCCACGCGCTCGTTCGCGCCGCAGTGTGGCCAGAAGGGAACGGGTCACGTGGTCACGCATGTGAATGCCCGACAAAACAAAGAGCTGATCGCACTTGGACAGTTCCTCAAGTCCGGAATGCACGAGGGTGACGGACCCATTGGAAGACACGGCCTGCTCGCCCTGTTCGGATACAAATGACCAGCGATACAGCTCTTCGCCACTTACAAGGTTGGCGATTCTCAGCGGCTCGACCGCACAGGAAAAGGCGAGGTGCGAAAACTCCTCGACCAGAATGAAGGCGAAGTGCTGCGTCTGAGGCATGAGCAGGACCATTTCCAAACTGGGCCGACGCCCGAACGTGAGTCTATTTTGCAGACACCCATGCTGCACGAGATTTTTTTGTATACAAGTTGTATTTTTTAGAAATACAAAACTGTGACCTCCGCGATTCGAACGCAGCGGCCACAGGACATAGTGAGGCCAAAGGATGAAAGACGAAGCCAAGTCGCGCAAAAATGCGCTCAGAGAACACCTGAAGATGTCCATCCTGACGCTGCGCCTTCGTCCAGGTGACGATCTGGATGAGGCGCATTTGTCCGATGAATTCGGCCTGTCGCGCACGCCTCTGCGCGAAGTGTTTCGTCAACTGGCTGGCGAAGGCTATCTGGATCTACGGAAAAACCGCAGCGCCCGTGTTTCGGAAATGTCCTACACCACGCTGCGAGATTTCTTCCTTGCCGCGCCGATGGTTTACGGGGCCATCCTGCGTCTGGCGGCAGTGAACGCGACTAACGCGCAAATCGAAGAACTGAAAGCGGCTCAGCAAGCATTCAAAGCTGCCCTTCGTTCAGGGTCGGCCGAAGATCGTGCACTTGCCAACAACCGTTTTCATGACGTGACCGGAGAGATGTCCGGCAATGTCTACCTGCTGCCGTCATTCAACCGGCTGCTGATCGATCATGCACGGATTGGCATGACGTTCTACCGGCCACAGACAGTTGAAATGTCCGAAAACCTGTCGCTGGCCAGCCAACAGCATGACGCGATCATCGCAGCCATCGAGGCACGCGATGAAGCCGCGGCGGCGAAACTGGCCGAGGATCACTGGAACCTGTCCCGGGATCAGATCGGGATGTTCGTGATGCCTGACGCGCTGGATGTGCCGATGGGTATCCCACCATTTTCGAAACCCGCATGAGGACGGAATGAACCCGATTTTCAAGTTTGAAGGGATATATACCCCTGTGGTCACCCCCTATCACGACGATGGAAGCGTGAACTGGGACGCCCTGTCCGACGTGATCGAATACCTGATCGAAAATGGTGTGCACGGCCTGATTTCCGGCGGATCCACGGGTGAGAATTATTCCCAGACCGTGGCGGAGCGGCTGGAACTGGCCAAATTCACGCATCAGCGCCTGAAAGGGCGGTTGCCCTTGGTGGTTGGCACGGGCGCGATGCTGACTTCGGACTCGATTGCGTTGGCCGCGGGCGCGCGCGACATCGGCGCGGACGCCATCCTGTTGGCCAGCCCGCCCTATTCGGTACCGACGGATCGCGAAAACGCGCTGAACGCGCTGGCCATCGACAAGGCCGCCGACCTGCCGGTGATGCTTTACAACTATCCGCACCGTACCGGCACAATGATGGGGGAAGAGTTCCTTGACCGCGTAGGTCGGAGCCGAAATTTCTGCGGCATCAAGGAAAGCTCGGGCGATATCAACCGGGTGCATCTGTTGGCGCGGGATTATCCGCATATCCAGCTGGGCTGTGGCATGGACGATCAGGCACTGGAGTTTTTCGCCTGGGGCGCACCATTCTGGGTCTGCGGCGGTTCGAACTTCCTGCCAGCAGAACATGTGGCATTGTATCAGGCCTGCGTGATCGAAGGCAACTTTGCCAAAGGGCGCCGGATCATGTCTGCGATGATGCCGCTGATGCGGGTGCTGGAACAGGGTGGCAAGTTCATCCAGACCATCAAGCATGGCGTCACCATGAACGGGATCGACGCGGGTATCATGCGGCCTCCACTGAAGGGCCTGAACAAAGATGACAAGCGCGCGCTGGAACAGGTGACGCGCGTGCTGAGGAAGACAATCGCTGACATCGTGGCTGAGGGGTGACAAACATGGATCTGCTGACACAGGACGAATACAAATCCATCGCCGCAGGTCTGAACCTGCCGACAGGCGCCTTTATCGACGGCGCATTCCGTCCGTCGTTCTCGGGCCAGACCTTTGCGACAGAGAACCCTGCAACCGGTGAAAAGCTGACCGATATCGCATCCTGCGATGGGGCGGATGTGGATTTTGCGGTCGCGAAAGCTCGTGAGGCGTTTGACGATGGCCGCTGGAGCAAGCTGCATCCGTCTGATCGCAAGGATATATTGATCAGGTTGTGCAAGCTGATAACCCGCAACGCCCGTGAACTGGCCGTGATGGAGAGCATCGACAGCGGCAAGACCATCTTTGACTGCGAAACTGTTGATGTGCCCGAGACGATCCACTGCCTGAAGTGGCACGCCGAGGCTATTGACAAAATTTACGATCAGGTTTCGCCGGCCAGCGACGATCACATCGCTATGGTGGTGCGCGAGCCAATCGGCGTCGTCGGTCTGGTGCTGCCGTGGAACTTTCCGCTGCTGATGCTGGCATGGAAGATAGGGCCAGCACTGGCGGCAGGCTGTTCTGTTGTTGTGAAACCGGCGATTGAAACCACTTTGACGGCCCTGCGCCTTGCTGAATTGGCGATGGAGGCAGGTTTGCCACGCGGAGTATTGAACATCGTTCCCGGTGGCGGGGCCGAGGTGGGCGAACCCATTGGGCGGCACATGGATATCGACATGGTATCCTTCACAGGCTCAACCGTGACCGGCAAACGCTTTCTGACCTATTCGGCGGAAAGCAACGCCAAAGAGGTGGTCTTGGAGATGGGCGGCAAGAACCCAGCCATCGTGATGGACGATGCCGAAAACCTGGACAGGGTGGCGGCGCATATCGTCAATGGCGCATTCTGGAACATGGGTGAAAACTGCTCGGCCTCGTCACGCCTGATCGTGCATAAGAAAGTGAAGGCCGAGCTGCTGGAGCGCATCGCGCATCACGCCAAACAATGGAACACCGGCGACCCGCTCGACCCCGAAACCCGCATGGGCGCACTGGTGAGCGAAGACCACTACACCAAGGTTTGTGGCTATCTGGATCAGGCCGAGAACGTGGTGATCGGTGGCAAGGCAGACAACGGGTTTGTCGAGGCCACCGTGGTCGAAGTGCCCGGCAACGACGCTGCATTGGCGCGCGAGGAAATCTTTGGCCCTGTCTTGTCGGTAATTGAAGTCTCGGGCTTCGATGAAGCGATCCAGATCGCGAACGACACCGACTATGGCTTATGTGCCTCGATCTTCACGGCCAATGTCAAACGCGCCATTCGAGGTGCGCGGATGATCCGCGCAGGCACCGTGACAGTGAACAGCTTCGGCGAAGGTGACATCACGACACCCTTCGGTGGTTACAAGCAATCGGGCTTTGGGGGTCGTGATAACTCGATACACGCGCATGATCAGTACACCCAGTTGAAAACCATCTGGATCGATCTGGCCGATGACGCGGATGAGGCTGTCGGTTGAGCCGACATGACGCCAAAAGGCTACCCCGGCAGACAGGTCCGTCGGGATGGAACGCGATTCTGCCGCCCCAAACACCTCTGGCGGTGCTGGAACGGAACCTTACCGCGGATATCACAATAGTTGGCGGCGGGTTTGCCGGGCTCAGCGCGGCACGGCGGCTGCATCAATTGGATCCTTCCCTGAAAATCGTTCTGCTGGAAGCCGGCCGCTTCGCGGACAGCTCGGCAGGCCGAAATTCCGGGTTTATGATCGACCTGCCCCATGACTTGGCCTCGGACAACTACGCAGGCAAGGGATCAGAGGCAGATCGCGCCACCATTGCGCTGAACCGCAAGGCCATTGCCTTTGCGACCGAAGTGGCCTCCGATTGCGGGCTGCCACAGGAAATGTTCGACCCTTGCGGCAAATACAATGCCGCCGCCACCAAAGCGGGCGACGCGCAAAACCGCGCCTTTGCCGCGCACCTGACCAAACTGGGCGAGCCGCATAAGCTTTTAGATCAGCAGCAGATGCAAGAGGTCACGGGCAGCCCGCACTATACCTCGGGACTTTATGCGCCGGGGACAGTGATGATTCAGCCTGCGGCTTATGTGCGTGCGCTATCCGCCCGTCTGGCCGGGCAGATCGAAGTGTTCGAGCATTCACCCGTCACCGGTTTGGAACAACAAGGCGCAGGCTGGGTGGTCAGCACCAACAAGGCCAAGGTGAGCACCGGGCGGATAATTCTGGCCAATAACGGCCACCTGGAGAGCTTTGGGTTCTACCAGCGGCAATTGATGCACATTTGCCTTTACGCCTCGCTCACAGCCCCGCTGAACGAGGCGCAGATCAAGACACTAGGCGGGAAGTCGCGCTGGTCGGTGACGCCAGCGAACCCGATGGGGACGTCAGTACGGCGCATTTCCGGCAGCTATGGGGATCGCATCCTGATCCGCACCTGCTCCAGCTTTCATCCAACAATCGAGACCAGTCCAATGCGACTGCGCAATGCAGGCTGGGTGCATGACCGAAAGTTTAGGGAACGCTTCCCGCATCTGCCGGATGTGCAGATGGAACATCGCTGGGCCGGGATGCTTTGCCTCAGCCGCAATGGATCGGCTGCGTTCGGCGAGCTTGAGGACGGTGTCTACTCAGCCTGTTGTCAGAACGGTCTGGGCATTGCACGGGGAACACTGCAAGGCATGGGCATCGCTGAACTGTTGTTGGACCAGCAGTCTGACATCGCCGATCATTTTCTGGCGCAACCGGACTTGCCGCGTTTGCCACCCGAGCCGTTCGCCTCGTTTGGAGTAAACAGCTATCTGATCTGGAAAGAATGGCGGTCAGGCAAGGAATGAGGTCAAGGCAAGCTGAGCTTCGCCATGCGCCCTCCATCCACCGTATAGACCTGCCCGGTGACAAAAGCTGCATCCTTTGATGCCAGAAACGCGACGAGCGCCGCAACTTCTTCAGGACGTCCCGTCCGGGTGACAGGGTGGATTTTGGCAATGTCGCGACGGAATGCAGCCGGGTCGGGCATGGATTCAATGAAATCCTCATTCAGCTCGGTATCGACCCATCCCGGCGCAACCGCATTGCATCGGATGCCTTCGGCCCCGTGATCCACGGCAACGGCGCGGGTCAGGCCGTGCAACCCTGCTTTGGACGCGCAGTAGGCGGCGTGGCCGGGATTGCTGCCCAAACCTTCGATGGATCCGGTATTGACGATGGTGCCTTTGGTTTTGCGCAAGTAGGGCAGTGCGGCCTTGATCATCAGGAACGGTGCGGTGAGGTTGACCGTCAGGATACGCTGCCAGTCCTCATGGCTCATTTCCTCGACCGAGGCTTCCTGCATCATGCCGGCGTTGTTGACCAACACGTCCAGACGCTTGGCTTCAGCGATCACATTGCCGACCACCTGCTCGGGGCTGTTGGGATTGGTGAAATCAGCAGCGATTCCATGGAATTCGCTGTCCTCGCCGCGTTGGGCGGTAAAGACCTGTGCACCTTCGTCTTGCAAACGTCGGGCGATGGCCTGACCGATGCCGCTACGCCCGCCGGTGACCAGCGCTACTTTTCCATCGAAACGCCTCATGAAACGGGCTTCCCTCCGTTGACCTCGACCAACGTACCGCAAACATAGCGCGATGCGTCCGAGACAAGGAACATGATCACGTCGGCGATGTCTTCCGGTTCGGCGATCCGGCCCAGCGGTACGGTTTGGCCCAGAGAAGCCACCGCGGAATCGGGATCAAAACCCCGCTTTTCAAAGCCCGAGCGCAGCATCGGAGTATTCACTTCGTTCGGGCATACTGCGTTGATGCGAATGCCCTGATGGGCGTGGTCCATGCCCATGCACTGGGTCAAGGACGCAATGGCCGCTTTGGTCATACAATACACGGCGTGGTTAGGGCCCGGACGCAACCCCCAGCAGGACGCGGTGTTGACGATGGCCCCACTCCCTGCTTCGGCCATGATTGGAATCGCGGCACGGCAGATACGAAAGGGCGCTTCAACGTTGACCCCCAGTGACAGAGACCAATCCGCATCAGACGTTTCCGTGACCGACCCGCGCGTGATGACGCCTGCATTGTTGATCACGATATCGAGCCCACCCAGCGCCGAAGCCGCAGCCTGAGGTAAGCAATCAGAATAGGCGGGATCAAGTAAATCGCCGGGCAGATGTGCCTCAGCCTCGATGCCACCGACCGACCGGTCTGCGACGGCGACCCGCGCCCCCGCCTTGCGCAGGCGTTGAACGATTGACGCCCCGATACCACCGGCTGCGCCAGTGACCAGAGCCGATTTTCCATTCAGGTTCATAAAGTCATCCATTGTTAGAATGATGCAACCGGAGCACCGAATTGGCCTTCATCAGGAACCACGCCCAACCCCGGCCCGGTTGGCAGTTCAATATGCCCACCTTTGATCCGGATGCCGTTTTCAGGGTCGTAGTTTCCCTCGATATAAGGCGCAGCCAGCCAGACACCTTCCAGCAGGTCGGGCCGAACGGTGGCACCGATATGAGTACTGGCGGCAGCGATGATGTCTCCTCCCCAGCTGTCATCGCAGGTGTGTGGCAGGTTGCGCGCCTCGCAGATGTCGCGGAAAGCGCGCATCGGATGCAGACCGCCGATGCGGGTGACCTTCATGCCGAACCCATCGACCAAACCGGTGCCCGCTGCCGAAATCACGATGTTCAAGCTGGTGCTGTTTTCATCCATGTATATACCGTGTGCGACCTGAGGCCGGATCTTCTGCAAGTCTTCGATGGTGTTGCAGGGCTGTTCCATGATGAACGGGATTTCGGGGCATTCGCGGCTAACACGCAGGGCGTCGCGCGTGGTCCAGCCCCGGTTGCCGTCGACGGCAAGTCGCATGCCTGTTCCTTTGACCACATCCCAGACTTTTCGGATGGTTTCGATGTCGATCTCGACCGGGCGACCCCCAACTTTGATCTGCAGACGGGGGTAGCCTTCTGCCAGCTTTTCGCCTGCCAGCCGGGCAATGTCATCGGGCGCGCCGACGCCAGTGGCGTAGTAGGATGGTACCTTGTTCGTGGTCGCACCGCCCAGCAGGTCACAGACCGGAACGCCCAGATGCTTGCCCAGCAGGTCATGCACCGCGATATCGATGGCCGCCTTAGCATAGGCATGCCCGTTCAGCAGCCTATCCATCCGGCGATGCAGGGACAGGGGCAGCACCTCGACCCCGATCAAGCCAGGGGCCATTTCGGCAAGCGCTGCGCGGGCACCTGCTGCGTGCGCCTCGGCATATGTTGGCCCAACTGGGCAGGTTTCCCCCCAGCCAACCAGACCGTTGTCCGCCACAACTTTCACCAGCGTGGTATCCAAGGACCAGACCTGTGCATTGGCCATGGTGTAGGGTCCGTTTTTGACCGACAGGTCGTGGCTGTAGATGTGCAATTCGGCGATCTTCATTTTGGTCTCTTGGTCTTGAACGAAAAAGAACCCGCCCGGTGTTTCGGGCAGGCCAGCACGGGGAGTTTGCATCAGTATGTCTGGTTTAGCTCATCTGCTGCCGGAATTTCCCTCTCACGGCGGGCGATATAGTCCAGAAGGGCGTCGTTCTTGGCCTCGTCCAACTTTGGTTCCTGATACTCGGCTAAAAGCTTCCTCGCGTATTTCAGAGCGCGTTCGGTGATTTCAACTTCACCTTCCGCCACCCATTGTTCGATCGAGTTGTTGTCAAACAGTTCGGGCATGAAAAAAGCCGTCTGAAAATTCTCCTGGGTGTGCGGATGCCCCAAATAGTGCCCGCCGGGACCCACATCCGGAATTGCGGCCAAGCCTTCGTCAAAATCATGCCATTTAGGCCCCTCCGCCATCCGATAGGCCATCGCGCATTGTTCCGCGTCCACAACAAACTTGGCGACCGAACAATGCATCCCCGCCTCGTTCCAGCCTGCCGAATGCCAGATGTAGTGGGCCCCTGCATGCAGAACAGCGCCCAGAGTTGTGGCGGATTCGTACCCGGCCTGCGCGTCAAACGTCTTGGCCCCGCCCAGCGTGTTCGAGGTGCGCCATGGCACATCGTAAAAGCGCGCCATCTGACCAATCATGAAATTCATCAGACTGATTTCAGGCGTCCCTGCCATCGGCGCACCGGATTTCATCGAAACGGTTGACAGATAATGCCCCCAAATCGCCGGACAGCCCTTGCGGATCACCTGCGTATAAGCCAGTGCCGAAAGCGCCTCGGCGGTTAGCTGTGCCACGGTTGCGGGTACCGATGCGGGCGTATTGGCACCGCCCAGAACGAAGGGCGAGCACAAAACCGGCTGATTCCGGCGGCAGAAGGCGCGCATTGCACCCAGCATGGTTTCATCCCAGACCAGCGGGCTGTTGCCATTGCAGTTGCCCGTTGTAACCGGGTGGTCATCAATGAACCCTTGGCCGAAAAGGATATCGCACATGTCCATCACGTCTTCGGCATTCCGGGGCGAGGTGGTCATGCCCATGAACGTTTTGTCCGAGTATTTCATCGACGAATAAGTGATGCGCAGGTGCCGCTGGCTGATCGGGTGGTCGTAAGGTTCGACGATATGATGGGCCGAGCTGTGCAATGCGGGCATCATGTGCGACAGTTTGTGAAACATCGCCAGATCGTCCAGCGTCGGGTTCCGGCGCACGTCGTCAAGATCACGAAGAAACGGCGCGCCGGTCATCGGCACGAAGATCGAGTGCTTGCCGCCGAGAGCGAGGTTCTTTTGCGGATCGCGCGCGTGATAGGTGAATTGCGCCGGAATGGTCGCGATCAGCTCGCGCACCATGTTGCGGTCCAGAAAGACCAGCTCTTCTTCGACCTTTGCCCCCGCTTTCTTCCAGTCTTCCACTGCGGTCGGGTCGCGGAACTGGACACCGACGTTCTCCAGAATATCCATGGCGGCCTTGTCGATAAGCTCAACCTGACTTCCGTCCATAACTTCGCAATGCGGGATGCCGCGTGTCAGCCCCGGCAGCATGTCAAAATTCGGCGCAGTGCGAAGAGCGCGGCGCGCGGAACGCCCACCAGCGCGTGTAAGAGTACGGGTCGACAAGGGGCAATCCTCCTGTTTTGAATCAGACTGGCGGAATTACGCCGCGTTCACCTCTCTGATTGCGATATGTGTTTGCAGGAAGCGACACCGCCCTGATGACGGTTTTTCGCCATGTCTGTTCACGTAAGGTCGTTCGGTCAATTTACCTTGTGTGACCTACTTCACTGCCAATCACGTGCAGACATCTGCAACAGATATCCATAAAGTTGTTTCAGGAGGGGCGCTTCAATGCACCACACGACAGAGATGCTGATCATCGGTGCCGGGTTCTCGGGGCTGACGATGGCGCTTGAGGCGCGCAAGCGTGGCATCAAAGATATCGCCATTCTGGAAAAGGCCGAAGATATCGGTGGCACGTGGCGCGAGAACACCTATCCTGGCGTCGCCTGCGATGTTCCTTCGCATCTGTATTCCATGGCGACCCACCCTAATCCGCACTGGAGCCGCGCCTATGCCGGTGGCGCAGAGATACAGAAATATCTGCAAAATGTCGCGCATCAGGAAGGGTTGTATGATCTTTGCCACTTTGGGCAGGCGCTGAAATCGGCAAAATGGGATGGCACGCTTTGGCAGGTCGAAACCATGGATGGCCAGTTCTGGTCGGCCCGGTTTCTGGTCTCGGCCATCGGCGCGCTGCATCATCCCAGCATTCCGGACATTCCTGGCGCGGGCAGTTTTCCCGGCCCCTGTTTTCATTCGGCCGAATGGGATCACACCGTCGATCTGACCGGAAAGCATGTGGCTGTTGTCGGCACCGGGGCGTCAGCCGTTCAGTTCGTGCCCGAGATTGCCAAGGTTGCGGGCCACGTCACCGTTTTTCAGCGCAGCGCGCCTTACGTCATGCCGCGCCCTGACGGCCCGATCGCACCTTGGGTGCGCAAACTATATGCCTACCTTCCCCTGCTTCCGCGCATCCGGCGCAAACTGATTTTCATGTTCTTCGAGTTTCGTCACCGCGTGTTCAGGGGCGAGGAACGCGCGATGAACTTTGCTCTGAAGATGTGGCGAAAATCGTTGGAAGGCGCGATTGCCGACCCCGAAGAACGGCGCATTCTGACCCCGGACTATCGAATTGGGTGCAAACGCATTCTCAGTTCAAATGACTGGTACCCGGCGCTGGCCCGCGACAATGTCAGCGTCATTCCGCACGGCGTGGCCAGTATCGATGGCAACAGCATCCTCGCGTCAGATGGCACCAGGGCAGAGGCAGACTCGCTGATCTGGGGCACCGGGTTTCAGGTTACCAATGTCGTAGAGAGGTTGGATATTACTGGCACAGATGGGCTAACGCTGCGGTCGGCCTGGACAAACGGGATGTCTGCTCATCTGGGCACGGCGATAGCCGGTTTTCCCAACTTCTTCATCCTTCTGGGGCCTCATACCGGGCTTGGGCATAATTCGGTCGTGTTGATGATCGAAGCCCAGGTCGGGCATATCGGCCGGGTTCTGAGCGAGATGCAACGCAAGGAACTGTCGGTGATCGCCCCCGATGCGGCGAAACAGGCGGCCTTTACACAGGAAATGCAGGACCGTCACGCGGACAGTGTCTGGCAGACCGGAGGCTGCACATCCTGGTACATTGATGCGGACGGGAAAAACACGACGCTTTGGCCCGGAACAGTTGCCGAATTTCAGAAACGCATGTCACATTCGGGATTGGAGCAATACAACCCCGTAAGGACCGGAGACAGCTAGATGACATTTTTTCTTAGCCTGATTGCGGCCTTTGCCGTCTTTCTTCTGGCCATGGCTCTGTGGACCCGGCGGATAACCCGTCAGGGGCTAAAAACCGTGCCGCAGATGGGCCAGATCGTGCCCGTACGGGGCGGCAGCATCCACTATGTGGAAAAGGGCAATCCGGACGCGCAGACGGTCGTTCTGATTCACGGTCTGGCTGGGCAGTTACAGCATTTTACCTATGCGTTGGCGGATCAACTGGCCCAGGATTTCCACGTCATCGCGCTGGATCGCCCCGGTTGCGGATATTCAACCCGGGATACGGCAGAGCTCGCACAATTGCCGCAGCAGGCCGCGATGATTGCTGAGTTTCTTGAAACCAAGGGTATGGATCAGGTTGTGCTGGTGGGGCATTCTTTGGGAGGTGCGGTGTCGCTGGCGCTGGCTTTAGACCACCCCGAGCGGGTATCCGGCCTCGCTCTGTTGGCACCAGTAACGCACAGGGTGCCTGAAACACCGGTGATCTTCAAACCGCTCGAGATCCGGACCAAATGGCTGCGCAGCCTGATTGCCAACACGATTGCAGTGCCCATGGCCTCAATAACGGCGCCGCACAGTCTGGGCGTGGCATTTGATCCTGAAACCCCACCAAATGACTTTCTGGACCGTGCGGGTGGTGCACTCGGGCTGCGCCCGTCGGCCTTTGTCACGGCCTCGCAGGACGTTATCGGGTTGGATGCCAGTTGCGATGCGCTGGTGGCCAGATACCCCGAGCTGTCGGTCCCCGGCGGGATATTGTATGGAAGTCAGGATGCGCTTCTGTCCCCTGCCCTTCACGGGCCGCCGATGACCGAATATGGTCTGAGCTATGAAGAGCTTGACGGTCTGGGTCATATGATCCTGATCACAGAACCGGAGATATGCGCCGCGTTTATCCGCAGAACGGTGGACACCACGATATTCCGTCAGACGCCCTTGCAGGACCCGGTGAAAGAGCCCGTGAAAGAATTCCCCGGTTAGGGCGATTTCCCTCTTGACCCTCCCCGGCCCCTCGCTTACATCGCCTCTCACTCACGGCGGAGTAGCTCAGTTGGTTAGAGCAGCGGAATCATAATCCGCGTGTCGGGGGTTCAAGTCCCTCCTCCGCTACCATTTCCCCCTTAAGAACACAGTCTTTGAAGATGCCGTAGGTTCGCACGCACCTCAGTGGCGCCAATTGTACCATTTCCGTACCATTTAATCCCACTTTCACATGTGTATCGGAAACCTTTATGTGCGCAAAGGTTACCCTAGCGGTTGTTGAGTGTCACGTTGTCCTACGAATCCAACACCGACATTCCTAATTTTCCCCTCTTCCCCCCGAAATACGGCCTACCAAGAAATCCACATCGGGTTAGAATTTCGACTATTAGTTGTTCGATCAGGTTCATACTTATTGCCTGCCCGAGCTGTGTGTCTTTTCGGTCGACCGATGTTACGATGCTGGCACCTTTTTGAGACTGATGAACACGAGTGGACGTTTGACCAAAATCCGGATGCGTAGATCACACAAGATGCGGGTCGAATAGCAGCTCCGCTCTATCCCCCCCACAATCAGGCCCAACGCTGTGTCCACAGACCAAAATAGCGCCCGCCGCGTTGCCCCACACTACGACCAACTGTTTGAAAGCGTATTGGGTTTTCAAGACATCACATCTGAACGCTTCCAAGTGCGTTATTTGTCAAGATGGCCCAATTAAGAAAACTACATTTATCAAATTGTGTTGCGCTTTCGCAAATAGCGGATTTTCCGTTATTTTTTGATATTTTTTGGCCCGCATTCCCCAAGTAACCTGACACTTTTTCGCCCCTAATGCTCGGTAACGTGTTATTTTTCAGCATGTTAAAGCGGTCGGGAGCGGGGCTTCATGGATCACCTGAAGGGTGCAGACGAACTGGGCGCTGTTCGGCTTGGTTTTGACCGTCGGGTGCGGTTGGAATTTCATGGCTCGAAGATCAGTTCGGACGGCGGCCTGCTGCTGTTCCGGGAACTGGATGAGGTGCTCGGCCTGCATGACCTTGCGGGCGGTGTGTTGCGCGACACGCGGACAGGGCATAACCTACTGCATTCTCTGGTTGGCCTGTTGCGTCAGTCCGTCTTCGGTCGGTTGGCCGGATACGAGGATGTGAATGACGCAGATCGGCTGGCGGTTGACCCTGTGATGCGGCAGGTGGTGGGAGGACGGGCCGTTGACGCCAATGCCGCCTCCGCCAGCCAGATGGGACGGTTCGAGACCGAGGTGCTGGCGACACCCGGCAATCGCGCTGCGTTGGCTGATCTGTCGGGGCACTGGATCGACCGGGTTCATGCCGCGGTGCCGCCCAAATGGATCACACTGGACATGGACAGTTCGGTCAGCCCGACCCACGGCGCTCAGGAGGGCACCGCATGGAACGGTCATTTCGGCTGCATGTGCTATCACCCGCTCTTTGTTTTTAATCAGTTTGGTCACCTTGAGCGCTGTGCCCTTCGGCCCGGTAATGTGCACAGCGCCGACGGCTGGAAAGACGTTCTGGCTCCCGTCATTGCCCGGTACAAGCCCCGTGACCTGCTGCGTTTCTTCCGGGCCGACGCTGCCTTTGCCATTCCGGAGCTATACGAGATGCTGGAAGCGGAAGGGTATTTCTATGTCACCAATCTGCCGATGGATCCAGAGTGGATCATCCAGTTCTACAATCAGCGCGGTACCGCCGAGCAGCACATTAAGGAGGGCAAGCAGGCGATCAACTGGACACGGCTGTCCTGCAAGCGGTTCCGCGACAATGAGGTCAGGCTTCAGTTGCACGCCTTGGCCTACAATCTCGGCAGCTTCCTGCAGCGTGCCGACTTGCCAGAGGAGATGGCCGACTGGTCTCTGACCAGCCTGCAGGCCCGGCTCATCAAGATTGGCGCAAGGGTTGTCCGACACGCCCGCAAGATCACCTTCCAGCTTGCCGAGGTTGCCGTCAGCGGCGGCGTGTTCCGACGTATTTTCGCGGCCATTCAGCAGTTGCGTCCGCCACCGGTTCCATCATGATGACGTCAGCGGCAAAACCCACCGGAAAGCGGCTGGACTGGTCTGTTCAATGGGGTGCCAATCCGTACCAAACCTGGATCAATCCGGCCGTCGAGGCCATAAATCATGCTCAGTTCCTGCGTCCGTTGCCAGAACTACGGCACAATGGGCCCAAGAACCTTGATCGGTGCGAGGAACGGCTGCAACATGGAACGAACGGCGTTCTACTTGGGGAATGTCGGCTAAGAAGTATTTCGTGCATGAGGGAGAGCGGTATGATCGGGGGATTGTTGGAGACCATTAGAAATGGTGCCCACGTAGTGCGCCGCACCAACTCGTTCAGTGGACTTGCTCCCCGAACCTTTTTCGTGGCTATGGGTGCAGTCGTAACTCTGATTTCTGCGCACGCTGCATTTGCACAAAGCTATTCTGCAACCGGCGGTACGGTGAGCGACATCTCCGTCGCTGGCCAGCAATTCCGTGTTCATACCTTCACAACCAATGGAACCCTCAATGTCACGGGTAGGATTCCCAACTTGGAATATTTGGTCGTTGGCGGTGGAGGTGGCGGTGGCCGTAACCTTGGTCCCTTCAATTTTGGCGGCGGCGGTGGCGGCGGTGGCGGCGTTCTAGAGGGCGCATTCGCAAACGTAACCGCGCAATCAATCACAGTGACCGTTGGGATGGGTGGGAATGGCGCTACCACTGGGATGACAGGTCAGAATGGCCAAGACAGTGTTTTAGCTTCAACACTTGGAACTGTTACGGGAATAGGCGGTGGCGGCGGTGGCGGTGCCAGTTTCGGTGGAGTTGCAAACAACGGTCTGGCGGGAGGTTCCGGCGGCGGTGGAGGGTCTTTCGCTGGTGTTGCTGGGACAGGTACCGCTGGTCAGGGTTTTGGTGGAGGCAACAACCCTAACTCTGCGATTGGTGGGGGTGGCTCTGGAGGCGGAGGAGGAGGGGCTGGTGGACCCGGTTTGCAAACGCCTGATCCGACAACTCAAGCCTGTAACAACGGTTTGGTAACGGATGGCGGAGATGGAGGACCAGGACGATCATCCAGCATTACTGGTTCATTGCGGATTTTTGGCGGCGGCGGTGGTGGAGCTAGCGCCGGTCGACGGGCGGTTTGTGGAAACGTAGGGGGCAATGGTGGATCTGGAGGAGGTGGAACGGGTGGAACAATGTCCGGGAACCCGTCTGGTGCACCAACTACTGCGCTTCAAATCCCTCCAACGGACGGGCTAGCTAGCACCGGTGGTGGCGGCGGCGGCGCCCGCACAACCAATGGCGGCGACGGCGGTTCAGGCATAGTTATTGTACGCTATGCGCTTCCGCCTGCCGTGGGTCCGACGGTTGAGTTGTCGGGCCCTGACGGTGTTCAGGCTGGTCCTTTCACGGTTACGGCCCGGTTTTCCGAGGCGGTTTCGGGGGTTTCGGTTGGGGATTTTGTGATTGGCAACGGGACGGCGTCGCGGTTGGTGATGGTCAGTCCGCGTGTCTACACGATCCTGGTGACGCCCTCGACCCCTGGTGCCGAAGTCACCGTGTCCTTGCCCGCCAATGTAGCGACGGCCGCATCGGGGGCGATGAACGCAGCCTCGGCGGTGTTGACGATCGCGGGAGGTGCCCTGACCGAGGCGCAGCGCGAAGAGATCCGCAACATCATCGTGCAGCAGGCTGTGCGGGATCTGAGGGCCGAGTTGCAGACAAACCGGCGGATCACCCGGAATGCGCGGGACCGGTTTGCAGAGTATTCCCGGTGTCGCAACCTGCGCGAACGGGATGACCTGTCACCTTCCGCCTTGGCCGAATTGGAAACGGAATGTCAGACCGCAAGCCGGAACCAGGCCCCGCTGGGCCTTGCCGGGGACCTGAATGCCACCGCAGAGATGGCCAATCTGGCGGGCCAGATCTCTGGCACGCGTGGTCTTGGTGACGCCCGCAGTCGCTATTTCTTTGCGGATTTCGATGTGACCCACTTTGACGGTGGTGATGTCACCGCCTTTCTGACCGCAAGGGTTGCGTGGGAGCGTCTGGTGTCTGAAGATGCTCTGTTCGGCTATTTTATTGGCGCAAACGCCTCGCATTCCAACATCGACGGGTCGTTCTCGGGCGATGGCACAGGTTATGGCCTGACCGCGGGGGCCTATTTTGTCGATCAGCTGAGTGAGAACCTGTTCTGGGACGGGTTCGCGGCGGTCAGCGCCGGGCGGAACAATCTGGATATTAGCGATGCGACCACACAGGTCGACAGCGACTATGACACCTATTCCTATCAGGTTGGCCTTGCTGTCTCGGGGTACCGGGTGTACCGGGCCTTTGATCTGCGCCCCGAACTCAGCCTTGCCTATGGCCATACCGAGATCGGCAGCGTGCCGCTGAACGTGACCACCACCAGCACCTTGCAGGAGGCTCTGGACGCCGGGAGCGTATCCCTGGGCCGGCTGAGCTTTGAGCCGGAATTCCTGTTCCCCATTGCAACCAACAGTCGGGTCTACGACGATACGACGCTGCGCCTAACCCCCAGCCTGACCTGCGAATACCTCAAAACCAACACCTCCAGTAAGGATTGTGGTGGCGGTCTCGAACTGGAATGGAACGCAAGCTCAAACGACGCGCTGCAACTGTTCTCGCTCCGCATCAGACATGAAAACATCGGCGGCGCATCACGCGAAACCATCGGATTAACCTTCGAAAAAGCGTTCTAGGCTCAGGACGCATTGATATTCACTGCGCGGCATGATTCACGGCTTCGAAAATGGAGTGGTGACATGAGCGACCTTTTCTGGCTGACCGACGAGCAGATGGCTAATACCATATAGACTTAGACGGGGATATGCTTCGGGTTTGCGAAGAACACCCACCCGAAGCTCTCGATGTCAGAATTCCATTCCCGCAAGATTTTTTTCCCACATTCCCCAAGTAATCCGCTGATTTTGCTGTTCTGAATGAGATATTTTGCTTATAAAACATGGTGTTGAAGGCTGCGAGGGGCACGT